>JBALVY010000014.1:0-48566 GCA_036960375.1 Pseudomonadales bacterium | reverse complement strand
GAATTCTGCGCAGCACAATACCTATTTTCCCGCCCCACTCGTAGTCAATGCGTACGTCCTTTAGCTGCGGGTAAACTTTCTGCATGCGCGGCAATATAAACGACTTGATGCTGGCAGGATCGCGGCCGGAGTAGTTGCAGGCACCACCATTATGATCTTCCTCCGACAAAATGGACACCATCTTATCTTAGTAGGATAAAAAACTAACTAACAAAGAGGAAACACCCTTAAGGCCGTACTTGAAAACGGCCCCATAGTACAAACTCAGAAAGCAAGATCAAAAAACCACTGGGTGCTAGGTGAATTAAAAAACTCTAAAATTACAGCGGTTTGGTCGCACATAAAAATCCGATCGAGATGATAGTAACCCAATACACATAAGCCTCGCGGCGAGTCCACACCCCACGTTTTTGCAGAATACCTTCGATTTCATCTTTGCTTTCAGGTTCAGTTATCATACGGCGGAACATCATAGTCCACTCACGCATAACAAAACGCAGGTGCAAGCCGATAATCAGCGTGAAACTATACAAGAACACTTTAATAGAGAACCACTTCTGCATAGGACCGGCATTGAATGGGCCATAACCCAACAGTGAGGTAATAGCAGAAATCATCAATACAGGGATGACAACATAGCGGATACGCTCATCCCAAAGAGTCAGTTTGATACCTCGGTCAGTCTCACGATAGTAGAAAGCAGCCCAGCACAATAGGAACCAAGGAATGAAAGAAATCCACATCGCCGTGATCCAACCACCACCATAGGGCTGAATACCCCAGATATAACCCATATGTAAACCTAGCGGTAGCAAAGCGATGATACCGGTACGAGCCAGAATATCGATGCGGTAGGCGGTTTCAAGATGACGTTTGCGCTCATCCATACCCACCTCTGGGTTCATAACATTATAAGCTGTTTGGAAAACACCCCATTCGCCACCCAGCCAATAAACCATCGCGACAATATGCAACCAACGCAGTGTGCCTAGTTCCTGAATTTCCATTGAATACTCCTAAATAGTCCCGATATTAACGGGGCTTTGTTCATTATCGTTGTTGCTGCCTAAAATACTGGCTCAGAAAAAAATTTATTGCTCCGGCACTTCTTGTTCGGGCACGACACACTGTTTACAGGCGTCTATTTCTCTTCGAAAAATTCCAACCAGGTACCGGCTCCGGTTTTAACCGCAAACACCCGGGTTTCGCCGTAAGGTGCTATCGTCAACGAAGTCATCGGCTGCGTCAGCGAATGACCTTGCTGTTGAATTTTTGCCGCGTAACCCTCGATATCTTTTACCGGAAAACGAAGCGTCGTTGTGCCTCGATTACGGGGACTCGCGAATTTGCCATAATGCTCACCGGTTAAACCTCTGATCGCACAGGTTTCAAGTGAACCAGCCATCTGACCAGTGGGATGATAAATATAGACCGGCGCCGGACTTTCCATCGCCACACTGTAAGGCAGGCCGAAAACATTTTCTCCAGGCGCTGCCCAATGTATTTCCGTTTCAACCAAACACTCAAAACCTAGTACGTCCTGATAAAAACGGTGATGTTCTTCTAACTCATCTTCATAGAGTAACTGGGTAGAATTAAATGCATTGGATATCTGATCAAAACCAGCATCGGGGCCCAGTGGTGGATCAACCCGTTCAATTAACGCCAACACAATTCTATCGGGACCAAACAACTCACAATGTTTGACCGTAGCTGTACCCATGGTGTATTGAAATGGCGTATGAATCCCGGTCCAACCGGCATCTTCTAACTGGTCATAGACTTTCTGAACATCGCGCACTCGAATGTCCAAATCATAAATACCGCCAGCTTCCCATGGCTTACCCGCTGGACGAATCGGCTGATTTTCAACACCATTCATTCTAACGATTCGTACCAGCCCAAAATCTACATCTTCAGGACCCACTAAAACTTCATCAATTGATGACGCTTCCGGGGCCTCCCAAAAAGCGGCTTGTCCATCACTGGACTGACCACGATACCTGACCGAGTACTGAAGTACATTGGTCATCACGTTCTCTAACTGGTCAAACTTGTCGACATGTAACACCGCTTCCCGATATCCACCAACACCATAATCTTTAGCAAAACTCATAGCACAATCTCTTAAGGGGTGATTAGTCTTCTGTTCAGGGCACTCGTGTTTATGGTATTAATACAAACTTACCCAGGTGATTAGAGTCACCCATCTCAGCTAAGGCATTCGCAGCTTCCGACAACGGGAAAGTCTTAGCGATGATAGGTCGAATTTGCTCAGCATATTCCATACCTTGATCAACTAACAGCTCACACAGTCCGGCCGTTCTGAATAGATTAAACAGAGCGAAACCCTTGAGGGTGACATCTTTAATTAGCAGCTGCGGAATTGAATACTCACCCTGAGGGCCAGTAATCATTTCATAACTAACAATGGTGGCACCGTATGAAGCAGCGGCGATCATCCCGGGAATAAAGGCGGCACCGACCGGGTCAATGGCCACATCAAATCCACCTAGCTCAGTTACCTGCGGGCCTAAAACCTCGCTATCGCCACAGACTACGACATGGTCTGCCAAAGCTTCAAGCTCGGCGCCTTTTTCGGCGCTACGCGTCGTTGCGATTGTTTTTGCGCCCCAGGCTTTAGCCATTTTAAGCGCCAATACTCCGATACTGCTGGAAGCTGCTGTAATCAGCACTGTTTTTCCGGCAGCATTTTCAGGGGTTAAACCGGCTGTTTGAAAACAACCACCCGCCGTCAACACAGCCATCCATAGAGAGGCTGCTTCCTGGTCTGAGTAGCCCTCAGGAACCGGAATTAACGCTGCCTGATCATAGATACCATAATCGCGATAAGTACCGGTTCCACACATATCTATTTTTCCGGGAGTTACCGCTACACGAGCACCAATTTCCAACGAAGTTCCGGGATAAGGCTTAGCATCACCCTCCGGCCCCAACGCTACAATCTCGCCCACAACTTCCTGCCCAAGTGCACTGGGAAATTCTCTTGCTGGGATATATTTTCCTTGCACATAGCTAAATTCAGAGCGATTCACCCCTGTTGCCGTTACTTTAATCAGGGCTTGGCCTGGTCCCGGCTCGGGAAGTTCTTGCTCTACATACTCTAGGGCCTCGGGAAGAGAACCGTATGCTGCAAACTGCCAAGTATGTGCTTTCATTTTCAATGAACCTTTTCAATCAAATTATTTAATATAAGCAGTCTAAAAGACCCCCTATGGAAGGCTATTCTACATCAGGACATAGACTGCTATTCATGACTTCTGGGTTGGGTGGTATCAACTATGCTGATGATGCCGCTGCCTGCGCGGCCCCATGAGCAGGAGCCACACAGAATCAGCTCGTCTACAGTGTCGGCCATCAACCTCAAACCATAGGCATAGGCATACGCATCCAAAGCTTTGATAGGCCATATCAATAACGGGAGTAAAACCCACTTGCTTGGCAATATCGGCAACTTCCTGCCATTGCTGCTGATTCAAATCCATACCGCTGGGATTATGGCAGCGCGCATGCAGTAACACGGTGTCCTCTTTGGGTATTTGTTTCAGGACTTCAACCATGCCCGCGAAATCCAGACATCTATTTTCATAGTCGTAATAGGGGTAGGTTTTTACATTCAGACCAGCAGCGGTAAACACGCTCTGATGATTCGCCCAAGTGGGGTTGCTCACCCAGATAGTTGCCCCTGGGGTGCAGGTGTTAATAAATGCGCCCGCCACACGCAGAGCACCGGTTCCGTCGGGAGTAGACCATGAAGCATACTAAACAACTTTGACTAACATTTTTTTATGAGCAGCGACAAAGACCTTAATCGTAACCATTTTTATTATCATCGGGATGACACGCTATTGTAAGTGCTCATCGAACCGGGTAGATCAGACCAAAGCAAAAGCTTTATGCTGCGTTTACCTTGATTGAATGCTGATTATATCAAGAGGAAAGCAACGAAAACTGACAAAATAAGGGGGCAAATCTCGCCCGGTTATACCCACAGACCATTGAATGTAGAGCGCGTGTTTTATCAAAGTGATCCCGATTCATTTAAAGCGTAGGCCTGTCTCATGGCTGAACAAAAAGTCTCTAGCAAGGGCCTGCCTGCAATATCTTCGCGATAGATAAGACCAATTCGACGGGTGATTGCGGGTGCCTGAATATTGAGTTCGACGAGACCCTCAGTTTCAAAGGAGTCTTTCAGCAAATGTTTCGGCAGAACACTAACAAATCCGCCTTTTCTTAGAAACGAAATTAATAAACCAAGGGAGTTTGTGCGTACCAAATTAGCCGGTGTTGCAATACCTTCCGAGTTAAAAAGATGCTTAAACATCTGATAGGAATGGGGCTGATCCATAATGGCCCAGCGAGCAGACTCAAGATCTTTTAATTCACAAGTGTCTTTTTGGGCTAGAGGGTGATCATGGCGTGCAACAAACACCACCGTTAAAACACCTAAAGGCTCAACAACAAGACTCACTGGCACATCAACTGAAGGCAAATTTGAAACTACAATATCCAGATTGCCGTCTACTAAATGCTCAACCAACCCTTCAAAGAGACCGATTTCAATATCCATATTCAGCTCTGAGTGGTTAGTAGCCAACTGCCAAACGATATCATCCACTATGTAACTCTCAAACAGAGCACCCACACCTATTGTTAATTTACCGGTAACCCCCTGAGCAACCAAGGGAGCTTCAGTTTTAATACTATTGACTTCGTTTAAAATAAGTTTGGCATGTCTATAAACCAAGTCACCAGCAGCCGTTGGCGCGACTCCGCGCGGCAGGCGCTGCAATAATTCAATACCAAGCTCGTGCTCGAGGTTTTGCAAGCTCCTGGTCAACGCTGGCTGTGTTATGAATACAGCGTCAGCAGCAAGTATCAAAGTACCTTCATCTATAGCCGCGACTAAATGCCGTAATTGACGAATTTCCATTGAGAGACCACCCATTGTAACGAGAGAATATATATATATTGATCAAAATTGACATCACGAAGGTCATCTTCTTGCAATATGCTTAACATTATTGGTGCAAGAAAAAAATATTACACTTATACATTGCACACAGTGTCAGGCTAACTGGCAGTGTACTAAGAACGAGTACATCATGCCAGCACTGTAAAGCAGTCAACGTTGCTCCCAAAAAAGTAAGCGTCAGACTAAGGTCTGGCATAAAGGCATCCGTGATGCCGTCTTGGATAGTGAGGTTGGCATTTGCGCCTTGAATGGACTTTCGCTAGACGGATTGTCATTGCTCACTCGAGTGCGACTATGACAGCACGTCGCATCCAGTTCGCGCATAAGGTCCGAATACCCTTGCGCAACTATCGGTGACTCGCGATCCTTGGTCGTGTGAATTGGCCGGGCGCTAGGACAATGGGCTGCGGCCTCGTCCGTCCTGTCAGCGAACCCTAAATTTCAGGGGCTAAAAGAATCGACTTTCAATTCAGTCTACCTTTAGAATTTACGCCACGAATCTGACATTTTTTGGATAAACTACCACTCAACATTTATCCCCTTACCTCGTTCCAAGGCATTATTAAACGCGCAACTCGCTGCTGCAAGATCCTGAGCGGCTACTCCTAGTGATTTGTATACGGTAATTTCGGTCGCCGATTGGCGGCCGGGTTTCTCCTGAGCTAATACCTCGCCGATTTCGCCAATGATATGATCGGCGGTGATTATGCCTTCATCAATCGCGTTGAGCAACTCTCCGGCCTGAGCCATTGCGGAAGCTCGGTAGTCAATGTAGAAGCGCGAGCGTTTCACAACATCAGTATCAGCTTCTGCAGAGGTACGCACAGCCGCCCCCACGAGATTAATATGGGTGCCCGGCTGAATCCACTCACCTTTGAGTATGGGTGTCGTCGCAGAAGTGACGGTACAGATAATATCCGCAGAGGCAACTGCCGTTTCGGCATCTGCTTCGGCGAGTATCTCTATCGAGAGCGGCAATTGTTGGGCCTCGACAAAGGCTTGGGCGCGCTCAACTGACCGCCCCCAGACAATAACCTTCTTAAGTGTTCTCACCGCCAGCATCGCCTGAAGGTGATGGTGTGCCGCTTCGCCACAACCGAGCAACACCAGCGTTTCAGCATTTTTTCGCGCAAGCTCACGTGTGGCTAACCCACTGGCGGCAGCCGTTCTTATAGCGGTTAGCTCTCCGCCGTCAAGCAGTGCCAGAGGTATCCCGATCTCAGCATCGAAGATCATCACCGCGCCCGCATGGCTGCCATAAGGGCTGTCAGGTTGACGAGGAAATTTACTGACAATTTTCACCCCAAAACTCCTTGGGCTGCCCAGATAACCAGGCATCAAGGTGAATTTTCCGGCGGTCTTGGGGATTGGCATAAATTGCCGTAAAGGCAGAATAACGTCCCCGGCGGAGACACTCTGCATCGTATCGAAAAGTGCGTCTATAGTTTCAGCGTGGCTCAAACTTTCCGCTACTGCCGCTTGATTTAATACCAACATGGTGATTTGTTCTCCCTCAAGAACGGATATTTAGTATCTATTCTATGGTTTATTGTTGAGATGTGACCCCTTATTTATCAGACGTTGAGCCTGACTTGGGCGGTGCAAACTGTAGTTTTTCCATTAAGCATTGAATGTTGTCTGGACGAGGAAACGGTTCTGGTACGGAATCGCCACGCTGACGAGGCTTGCCGATTCCTCTAAACCAATCATCCAAGCCGGGAGGATAACGTGCTTTTCTGTACACCGCTGCCGCCTGCTTTGACGGTTGTAGACATTGTCACAACATTATCACTGGCCTAACTCCAGTGGCTGCATTCGCGCCGACATGTTGCTGGACGCGCTCTATACGTTGTCTTGCTGGAGAAAACTCAGGACCTTTTCATTGTATTGCTCAGAAACGCTCATCGGAGCAAAATGCCCCCCGTGTTCCAACATAAATAACTCAGCGCCGGGTATTATATGCGCCAGCTCTTGGGTAAAACTAAAGGGGGTAATCTGATCGTCTTTGGCGCCGATGGCCAGGGTAGTGTGGGTAATATTCTGGACTTTGGAACGTAAATCATGGGCCTGAACTGCCGCCAGCCTACTAAGCTCTACCTCAATCCCCGGGAACGCTTTAAGTCTCTCTTCTAGAAACGAACGAGGCGATTTAATTTGATCCTGTAAAACCCAAGACGGCGTGCCCAAATAGGTACCCATAGTGAGATATGCAGCTGGACCACAATTAATTAGCACCTCCCGACGAGTATTGAATAGTTGTATGAGGTATGCGGCTGGACCAGCCCAACTGCTGCTTAGTACCAATTTATCCAAACGCTCTGGAGCCTTTAGTGCAATGTGTTGTCCAATCGCACCGCCTGTTGAATGGCCTAATAAATGAGCCTTCTCAATATCCAGTGCGTCCATCAGCTGGATCAGGTCATCTGCCATATGTTCGGCACCTAGTATCACCTTGTCAGGGGTACTGCGACCAACGCCGCGGTGGTCATGCACTACTACACGAAAATACTGAGACAAAAATGGCACCTGCTGTGCCCAGAACTCGTGACGCCCACCCAGACCCGCTACTAATAAGAGATCAGGTCCACTACCATGAATCTCCGTATAGATCTCCACGTCATCTACTGCTATAAGAGGCATATTTTTTCCTTCATATTTCATTCACAATGTGGACCCCTGCCCTAATAAAGAGCAACAGAAGGCATGACACTTTCAACGTTTACAATTCTAATCAAGGGCTGCAACTACCGCTTTTGTTTGCGTATAATTTAGCAGACCTTCTTCCCCATTTTCGCGACCCCATCCCGACTGTTTGAAACCGCCCATGGGCAGATCCCAGTCAGCGGAAGACGCAACATTTATGCTCACGTTACCCGCTCGAATGCGTTTGGCTAAACGATGTGCCTCTGCCAATTGTTGAGTCCAGATTACCGCTGATAATCCAAAATCTGAATCATTAGCCAGGGCTACCACTTCGTCCGTATGACTAAATGATTGAACTACGAGTACCGGGCCAAAAATTTCTTCACGCACTACGGTCATAGCGTTATTGGTATTGGTGATGACGGTTGGTTCAACGAAGTAGCCCGTGTCGCCCCATCTTTCCCCGCCCGCAACTATCTCAGCCCCCTCTTCACGGGCTGTTTCTATATAGCGCATTACCCGTTGTAATTGCCTATCCGAAATGAGCGGTCCTAACTCTGTTTCCGGATCAAGACCCGTACCCATTTTTAGGTTTTTAGCAATCGCGGTAATACCTGCTACGACCTCGTCATAAACAGCTTCATGCACATACAAACGCGAAGCTGCAGTACACACTTGTCCCGAGTTAAAGAAAATACCCATTGCCGAACCAGCAATGGCTTTCTGAAGGTCAGCATCAGCAAGAATTATGTTGGGCGCCTTACCACCCAGCTCCAAGGTGAGCTTTTTTAGATTGCCTGAGCTAGCGTTAACAATTGCTTTACCCGTAGCAATTGACCCAGTGAAGGACACTTTATCAATGCCCGAATGTGCGGCAATAGCGGCTCCGACATTATCTCCGCGGCCCGTGATCACATTGAGCACGCCGTCAGGCAACCCCGCCTCAGCTGTTAGCTCGGCCAGCCTTAACACGGAAAGTGAAGTATCTTCGGCAGGCTTTAGAATACAGGTGCAACCCGCTGCGAGCGCAGGACCAAGTTTCGCTGCGGCCATCACCAACGGAAAGTTCCAGGGCACAATCAGGCCAACGACTCCCACAGGTTCTCTAAGAGTGTATGCATGGTACTCACCCGGCATAGAAACGTTAACCGTAGTACCGTTTATCTTATCCGCCCAACCTGCATAGTAACGTAGGGCACCAACCGCAGCAGGCACATCAACTGCCCTGGACATCGAGAGAGGTTTACCGTTATCAAGTGTTTCAAGATGGGCCAGCTCTTCAAGGTTATCTTCCATCAAATCGGCGATTTTGTGAATAATCCGCGCCCGTTGGGATGGTTTCATGTCACGCCATGTAGGGGCCTCAAATGCATTACGTGCAGCCGTTACACACCTATCAAGATCTTCGGGATCAGCATCGCTGATAGCTGAAATAGTCTTTCCTGTGGCCGGATTAAAAACATCGATTGAGCGATGAGATGAAGATTTAACCCAATCCCCATCGATCCAAATCTGGTGCTGTTGCTCAAGAAAACTATAGGCTTCCTGACTCATCTATAATCCTATCGTCATATAATTTATATCATTGGGAGCACACTCAAGCTGAATCAATGTCACCCCTATTTCTGTTTTTGAAATATATCGAAGTTCGTCAAAGGTGCTACCAGCGCCTTAGCAGACACCAATTTAGCCTAAACACTCGACAGCTTCTATTGCATACGTCGATCCGATCTATAAGTAAAAAGCATAGCAACCGAATTTAAAGCTTATTGACATAGATCCATAGCGGGTCCAGATACTCAGTAGCTTTCTTGGTTTTGAGTACTGGATTAATTCGCCTTCACAGCCCCCATAGGCCCTCCAGATGATGGGCGGTGACCTACATGGCCGAACTGCCCATCGAAAAGAGCTGAGATTTACCGACGAGGATTGATATGCCCTTCGTGATTATCCATATACCAAGTGGCAATTTCTTCCCGGGTCGCGAACCAGACCCCTTCTTGCGATTTAGCAAAGTCTAAAAACTCACGAATAGCAGGCATTCGATAGGCTCTGCCAGAAACATGCGGGTGCAGACCTAAATTCATCATACGGCTGCTTCCGGATTCGTTAGATTCACTTAATAATTCACTCAGCTCACATTTAAGAATATCGACAAACTCGTCGTTGGTATGGGCACGACGTGTAAATAGGGTAAAGTCGTTAATCTCGTTGGAATACGGTATGGAAACCAAGGGCCCATTCTCCGTTTCGATCAAATAGGGCTGGTCATCATTCATGATATCGCAGTAAAACAGCAGGCCATTTTCCTTGATGATATTGCAGGTATTCAGCGTTCCGCGCAATGATGAGGAGAGCCAGCCTTTTGCCGGCTTGCCCATAAAGTCTTGATACACGTCCAGGGTTGCTTTAATAACCTCACGTTCTTTTTCAGGATCGTGAGCCAGCGTGCTTAAAAGTTCACCTTGTTCGTAGTTATGGGCAAGCAATTCCCATCCTTGCGCTTTTACCTCATTAACAATCTCAGGTATTTCCAGTGCCATTTTGGCGTTCATCGTGCAGCTTAAGGGTACGCCCATTTTCTTAAAGCAATTAAACAAACGCCAAATTCCCACCCGCTGACCATATTCTCGCCAGGTAAAATTGGGAAAGTCAGGAACATTACCGGGCAATATGTCAGGAAGAATGGCCGGCCCTCCAGCGTAATAAGGCTTATCTGTTTCTTTGACCAAATCCCAGTATTCGAGGTTGGCGGTAACAATCAGCGCAACCTTTGCACCGTTCGGAAACTGTATTTTCCCACGCGTCGGCATGGCTGAATAGCTGTAATTCATCTGAGTTATTTCCCTTCTATCTGTGTTTTAAAAGCAGTTAGGGTTCAGCACAAACGGTTGCACATGAAATTTTTTATTTTCTGAGCTATGTTTTCCAAACACCTATCCACAGAGATGCTTATGCGTTGTTAAACTTGCTACTCGAGTGACTAAATCACTGCACAAACTGTTTTGGTTTCAAGATAATTTTCTACAGCACCCAACCCACTCTCACGCCCCCAACCGGATTGCTTATAGCCACCGATAGGTAATGAAGGGTCAAACATAAGATGTGAATTTATCCAGACCGTACCAGCCTGAAGGTCGGCTGCCAGGCGATGTGCATGGCTAAGATTTTCAGTCCATACGCTGGATGCCAGACCATAATCTGAATCATTCGCGAGTACTAAAGCTTCATCCAGGCTATCAAAGTTTACGCAGCTCAACACGGGGCCAAACACCTCCTCACGAACGATACTCATCGAATTATTACAGCCAGTCAAAATGGCTGGTTCGATAAACGTGCCCGCCGGACCACCTCGCCCACCACCCGCAATAAGTGTCGCCCCAGCAGCTACGCCACCTTTAATATAAGCATCAACCTTTTCAGCCTGAGCAGCGTTGACCAAGGGACCCATTTGAGTGCTTTGATCGAGCCCGTGCCCCAGTGACATACCTTTGGCTATATCCGCAATACCTGCAAAGAGTTGATCCGCAATGGTGTTGTGAACATACAAACGAGTGCCAGCAACACAGACTTGACCAGCATTAAAAAATATAGCATTTGCTACACCGGGAATCGCCAACTCCAAATCGGCATCATCCATAACGATCATCGGTGACTTACCACCCAGCTCAAGTGTTACCCGCTTTAAATTACCTTTGGCAGCGTCCAATATCTTACGCCCGGTCTGGGTAGAACCGGTAAAAGTGACCTTGTCGACCCCGTCATGTTCCGCCAGCGCTTGACCCACTTCATGACCATAGCCCGTCACTATATTGAGCACACCGGCCGGCAGACCCGCTTCGATACAAAGCTCACCCAAACGTATGGCCGTTAATGACGTATCCTCTGCCGGTTTCAACACGACACTGCAACCCACACAAAGTGCTGGTGCTAATTTCATCGCTGCTAATATCAAAGGACTATTCCACGGCGTAATAGCTGCTACGACACCGATGGGTTCTTTCAAAGTGTAGGAATGAATACGTTTGCCCGGCGGCTGATAGCCGATTGAACTCGGAATAACGGTACTTTCGAGTTTGGTACAAAGCCCAGCAAAATAACGAAACTGCTCAGCGGCAGCTGGGATTTCGGCCCAGCGACCCACCCCTATGGGCTTGCCTTGATCCAGAGTTTCCAATTCCGCAAGCTCTTCAATATTGGCATCAATCAGTTCACCAATTTTCCAGAGAACTTTCGCTCGCTCTGCCGGCAACATATCCCGCCAAATACCGGATTCAAAAGCGACTCTCGCTGATAACACCGCAGCGTCAACATCTACCGCTGAGCCTTTTGGGAAAGACGTTAATACCTGCCCGGTGGCAGGGTCAGTAGAGTCAATACAGCCACCGTTGGCCGCATCGACCCATTCATTGTTCAGCAACATCTTCTTGTTCGGCGAACGAAGAAATGCTTTAGCACCTTCATTAGTGGCTGAAACTGACTTTAACTCGATATGCATGGAAAATTTTCCTTCGATGTCAAAAAATGCTTTAGTGTAATCAGACTGGGTAATTGGGTACTCATGTAAATCTTTCTTATTAAGCATGAAGGGCAGCTTTACCTAAGCCCTGCACTTACTCAAAAGCTGTTACCCCTATAGATTTAGCCGCAAGGCCGAGCTGTTGAGCGGGACAAATAGATTTTCCGGGGTCGCTTGCATTGCCGTATCAAGGCAAAAACCTTCAGTCCCGAAAAATAAAGCAGCTAGTCCGCTGCTGCCATGTTGCAGCTTTTGCAAGGCTTGAGCGGATTCCATCACGGCAATCAAAGGGACACAATTTTCTTGCCAGCCACGCTCAAGTTCAAGTTCTAATGTTGTCCTTTCCTCGAAACACCCAGCCAGAGCTACTCTTACTCAGTGATAGTCTTACCGGATAGTTCGTTGCGATCTTCTTTTTCCTTGAAAGTTTTAAAGGTGTCATATTCATTGACACCGGTCATTTCGCGGCGCGGCCAGGTGGTGGCAAACGAACGAGGGTAATCGGCATCTGTATCCCGACGCCCATCCTCGGACCACAATAGAGGGAAATGCGAACCCATAGGTTTTTCTCCCTCCAACATCTCATCAAAACTCACACCGGCTACATTGACGCAATCTGGTCGGGGCGCCCAGCGGATGTCATCGCCAAACATGCGCAGAGATACAGCAACACGCCAATCATCAGCAGGATTCCCCGCGGAATAATGTAAGGTACGGGGGTGCACCACTAAAAGGTCACCGGGCTCCATATCCCAGCTCAGAAATTGGGTAGAACCATCATTACGCAATGCCTCGCAATCGGGATGAGGCACTCGGTCATCGGGTTTAATCATTTTTCGAGCATTCGATGAGAACAGCCAATACCGTGTATCCTGTACTTGTGAGCCGGCGATACATTCAAGACTATTCGCTTTTGTAATAGGGGTAAGCGGCAACCATAGCGAAGGCACCATGGTACCGGAAACAGGCCATCCCATATGGTCCGTATGCCATATGGTCTTGGCGTCAGATTGAGGTGGCTTAGCAAACACCTCATCAAAAAAGAAGCGCATTTCTTTGGAACCCAACAACTGCCCACAAACCTGAGCGATGGGGGATTCAAATACCAAGCGACGATACTCTGAAATAGTACGCGCCATATTGCGACCTGGAAATGAAGGCAATAATCCAAAGTCTTCCTTTTCCACCACCAAACGACGGGCAAGTGGAAGCAGTTTGTCTATCCATTCACTATTCAGCACACCGCGCAGGCAAACAACACCATCACGATTATAGGTGTCGATATCCGCAGCAGTGACCGAGTTAAGTGGTTCTTTATTCATTGCCAAAATTAAGCCCTTTTTTTACTAAACAATACTATTACCTTGTATGAGTTAATCTAATGGATTTAGCGAATGGGATCCAATAAATCTTTAGGCATGACCCATAGATGCCATGCATGTCATCTAGCTGAAATTTGACTTGCGGAAAATCTGACGTTGTATACTATATTTCTGCCTGCCGCTTAACGAGGAAAAGCATGAAGTCAATGAGTCTCTTACTACTAAGGTGTTCGACGGGGATTTATCTCATTCTTTGGGGGATTTTAAAATTCAATGCCGACAAAGCGGCGAGAGTATCGGACCACTTCTACGGCGGCACAATCAGTGATGCGACTCTCAGCATGGGGATTGGCGGTGTTCAAGTTTTGCTTGGGCTTCTAGTGGTTTTAGGAATTTTTCGGACTTATGCCTATTGGGGTCAGGCCATTTGGTACGCTATAGGTATCGTACCCATTATTGATTTTCTGTTGGACCCACTGGCCCTGTTTCTGGTTGAAGCGCCAGGTAGGTTGACCTTCTTCCCTTCTTGGACCTTATTTTTTGCCAGCCTTGTTCTTATTGCCTTTAAGGCGGACGATAGGCTATCCGTTGATCAAAAGCGCGGAAAAGAATAGCCATCCCTTGTCAGGCCCCGCTGCTGTAACACTGGGGCCGCTCGCTATCAGTCACCACACCCTTCATAGTCATTACACAGCGATTCTGCCGCAACAATCACAATAAAATCTAAGTCAGTAGTCTGTATTTTGCGGAGCATAGCGGTTAACACAAAAAACTAATTCTGACGAGTTATTCGCTATTCGGGATGGCGCCGGTGACAATATAATTAGCAACCCTTCCCATAACTTTTAAAGCAGATATACGGCATTGCTATACATTTTGTTATGTTGTTTTGTTGTTATCTATTACTTAAAATCGTAGGCCAAAAACATAAAACAGCAAGCTTAGTAAATAGTAGACTGACAATATATAAAGCGTTTTTTTGCATAGAAGATAACACCAATAATTGTGAAGTAATCTAATACGGTAAATAGTTTAACTATCAGTAAATCTGCTCAATTGACGGGATAAGTAATGGCATATCAAGACGAGTATCAGGCATCGATAGATAATCCTGCCGCTTTCTGGGCAGAAAAGGCTAGTCAGATCGAATGGTATAAACTTCCCACCAATGTACTCAGCGTCGATGAAAATGGTATCGATCGCTGGTTTGCCGATGGCGAGCTGAACACCTGCTATCTTGCACTCGACTACCATGTCGACAACGGACGCGCCGAGCAGACCGCATTAATCTACGATTCCCCGGTCACCAACCAGCAAAAGAAATTTACTTACCGCGAATTGCGCGACGAGGTCGCATTGTGTGCAGGCATGCTCAAGACCCACGGGGTCGAAAAAGGTGATCGCGTCGTAATTTACCTGCCGATGATTCCCGAGGCACTCATTTCGATGCTGGCCTGTGCACGCCTCGGCGCGGTGCACTCGGTGGTGTTTGGCGGCTTCGCATCGCCAGAGCTCGCGGTACGTCTCGATGACGCGACGCCGAAAGTTCTGTTGACCGCGTCCTGTGGTATCGAGATCAATCGGGTTATCGAATACAAACCCATTGTCGATGAAGCTATCGAGTTGGCAGACCATAAACCCAGCAGCTGCATAGTACTGCAACGACCGCAGGCAACGGCAAGCATGCAAACAGGGCGCGATTTAGACTGGCAACAAGCGATCACTGACGCCGAACCTGCGGCCTGTGTACCCGTCAAGGGAACCGATCCGCTTTACATACTCTACACCTCGGGTACCACAGGTAAACCCAAGGGCGTCGTGCGTGAAAACGGCGGGCACGCGGTTGCCATGAAGTACAGCATGAGCGCCATCTATGACATCGAGCCTGGTGAGGTGTACTGGGCCGCTTCCGATGTCGGCTGGGTCGTCGGTCACTCCTATATAGTCTATGGCCCTCTCATTCATGGCTGCACCACGGTGCTATACGAAGGAAAACCCATCATGACGCCTGACGCCGGCGCTTTCTGGCGTATCATCAGCGAACACAGCGTCAAAGTATTATTCACCGCACCCACCGCATTTCGAGCCATCAAGAAGGAAGATCCGCAAGCAAAACTTGCCCAGCAATACGACCTGTCATGCCTGCAAACTATCTTTGCTGCGGGTGAGCGTCTCGATCCACCAACCTATGAATGGTTGGCAGAGACATTCGAGCTGCCGGTTCTCGATCATTGGTGGCAGACCGAAACCGGGTGGTCCATAGCGGCGAATCTGCACGGTCTTGAATCCATGCCGGTCAAATCCGGTTCATCGACGATGCCAGTACCGGGCTTCAATGTGAAAATTCTGGATGAAGCAGGCAAGCAACTACCGCCTAATGAACAGGGTTTTATCTCGATTAAGCTACCCTTACCACCGGGCTGTCTGACCACGATCTGGGGCGATGTCGAACGTTTTAAATCGAGCTACCTGGACACTTACCCCGGTTATTTCACAACCGGCGATGGCGGCTATTTCGATGATGATGGCTATCTTTTTATCATGGGCCGTATTGACGATGTCATTAACGTTGCAGGGCATCGACTTTCCACCGGCGAAATGGAAGAAGTCGTTGGCAGGCATCCTATGGTGGCTGAATGTGCCGTCATCGGGCGCCGTGACGAACTCAAGGGCCAGCTGCCTATGGGATTCGTGGTCCTGAAAAACACCGAGGGTGCCAGACCCGATCAAATAGTGCAGGAACTTGTTGCTCAGGTGCGCCAAAACATCGGCGCAGTTGCCGCGTTTAAAGAGGCGGTGGTGGTCGAACGTCTACCCAAGACACGCTCGGGTAAGATATTACGTAAAACCCTGCGGGCGATGGTCGATGGCGATGACTATGTGGTGCCTTCGACCATCGAAGACCCGGCCGCGCTCGATGAAATCAAGGCGTTGCTCTAGTCACCAGCATCTTAACAGTAGATAGAGGCGGGGGTTAATCCTTCCTATACCCGGAGCATCACTTATGGCATTAGACAATTACACCTTGTTGGGCCGTTCTGGCCTGCGCGTATCCCCTCTGGCTTTGGGCACTATGATCTTTGGTAACAATGTGCCTTTTGGCGCTGACGAAGACACCGCACGCGAAATTTTTGACGCTTATGTGGGGCGTGGCGGCAACTTCATTGATACCGCCATTGGTTATGGTTTTGGCGAATGTGAAGAATTACTCGGCCGCTTCATGAAAGGCAGTCGTGACGAACTTGTGGTGGCATCCAAATACACCATGGGCTTTCGCAAAGGTGACCCCAATTCGTCGGGTAACCACCGTAAAAATATGGTCCAGTCGCTGGAACACAGCCTGCAACAGCTGCAAACCGATTACCTGGATATTTTTTATGTGCATGTATGGGAGGACCGCACCCCCATCGACGAAGTGATGCGTGGCTTGGATGATCTTATCCGGTCCGGCAAAGTGCAATATATTGCAATCTCTGACACCCCCGCTTGGCGTGCAGCCCAAGGCCAGACCATGGCCGAATTGCGCGGCTGGACCAAATTCATCGCCATGCAATCGGAATATAATTTGATCGATCGGTCCGCCGAAGCGGACTTAATCCCTATGGCCTCTGAAATGGGCATGACCGTTATGCCATGGTCGCCGCTAAAAATGGGGCTGTTGTCGGGTCAATACAGCTCTGCCGATTTGGGCAAGCCTGCCGATGGTAATGGCCGCAAACAACAAAACATTCGCACTGGCTTGGTCAACCAACGCTCCATGGCGATTGCCGACAAGGTGATTGCGATTGCCAAAGACATCGGGCAGTCCCCGTCCCAGGTGGCCCTGCGTTGGTTGTTACAGCAAGACTTCTCCTGCCTGCCCATTGTCGGAGCGCGCAAGATGTCTCATTTTGAAGACAATGTTGCTGCCTTGGACTTTGAATTGTCTGCAGATCATATGGCCAAACTTACCGAGATCAGCAACCCGGTTTTGGGCTTCCCACACAGCCTTCTGCGCAATCCGGTCTTCACCCGCAACATGCTGGATCAAGATATCAGCATCGAAGGCGGTTACGAAAAAGGCCACCCTTGGTAGAATAAACCCTAGAGAGGTCTGTCTAGACCGCGATGCCAATAGAAACGCTTACTTTGGCGATCTGCATATTCACACGGCCTACTCCTACGATGCCCGCCCGCGCGGTACGGAAACCACGCAGGACATGGCCTAGGCGGCCTACAACCGTACATCCAGTTGTGAATTCACCAGTTTCGTTGGCTACGAACATACAGGTACGCCCAACTCCAACAATTATCATCGCAACCTCATCTTCCGGAACGACAAGGTTCCCGAACATGCGATTTCCTACATAGAAACACTGACGGACTGGGATCTATGGGCGCAATTGACGGAGCAATGTTTCGAGGGCGTCGAAGGCTGTGACATGCTCGCCATTCCCCACAATTCGAACCTGAGTTCAGGCGCCATGTTTCCGTCTTACATTGCAGGTTTTGAGTCCACAGAAACGGCACGGGAGATGGCGGAACTGCGCAATGCCATGGAACCCATCATGGAAGTGTTCCAACACAAGGGGAATTCTGAATGCTTCAATGGGTTGCCTGATATCCTTGGCGCACCAGATGAGCTCAGCGAACAAGAACCGAATGATTAGGGTTTATAGACAGCTTTTATCGCCTGTTTTTTTTCAAGCAGATCTACGACGGATCACCCGTCGACTCAAGACCCAGAGATTTTGGATTGACTTTGCCATCAGGATCTACGGTATTCTTGATCGCCTGTATCAACTTCCATGCCTCGGGTTGCAAGCCTTCACGGTAGAGGTAGTCTTTACCAATTTGCTGATGCACCGCCCCCAACTCGCAAAACAGCTCCGCCAGCTCGTCACGAATTTTCTGCATGACTGAGCGTGCTTCCAGGTTCTCAGGAAAGCCTTTTAGCCTGGCGAGATGACTAGGATCAACGCTGTCACGATGAATCTCAGTTATGGCATCCTGCCAATAGAAAACAGGTTCCAGAGCAAACGCATTAGTAGACACGGTGGTAAATAAATAGCCCACGGTGATGTTATGCTCGCTCATTAATGCTTGGTACTTGTCAAATAGCCCCTCTAGCGCGGCATGGGCTTGTTTGATTTTCGAGTGGGGAACCAGACCATGCACCGGAACCCAACGCTCACCTTGCGGCCCCAGCATATTATTAATGGCCGCGAAGGGATTAGCCCGAGTAATCTTGGGAATACTGTTCTCAATTTCTCGCCCGTCAAACTGTTTACCCACAGCGCGAACATCGTTTGCAACAGCCTCAGCCCCTGCCACATTGCGATCCTCAATAATTATTTGCACCGAGTAGTCCACATCATTCATAAATCGGCGACCCGCCAGAGCCACCTTTGCGCCCTCTTTAATAGCGCCTAGCACGGAACCCGCCGACTTCATCACACCCGTAAGCGCCTTCACATCGGTAACCAAACTCTCACGCTTAAGGCGCTGAGACTGAACATGCGGATCAAAGCCAAAACATTCCATGGCTAAACCACGGCGTGAAATTTCACTCATTGCATTTAAAGCATCGTCGGCCGTTTTAAAATCAAAAGCGACAAACTGTTTGGCTGGAAAATCAGGGGTCAAGCGCAATGTTATCGCTGTCTTGAATCCAAGAGCGCCGGTATCACCGGTAAAGATACCCGTCAGGTCAGGGCCGTAATGGCGATAGAACGGAGAGCTATTGATCTGCGATCCCGAACCAGTTTTAAGCAGTGAACCATCCGCCAACACTACCTCCAACCCTAATACGGAGTCAGCAGAAGAACCATACTGACCCGACCCCCAGAAGATCGAGTGCTGAGAGACAGCACCCCCTACAGTGGCTACTGCACCTGAAAATGGGCCCCAGTATGGCGTCCGCAGATCAGTGCCGCTAAGGGCTTCAGACAGCACTTTCCAAGTACAGCCACTCTCCACCGTTACGAACATATCCTCCTTGTTGATTTCCAATATTTTGTTCATTCGACGAGTATCAATCATAACGGAATCAGGCAATGCAGGAACATAACCGCTGGTATAAGACATACCCCCACCGCGAGGAATCACCACATAGCCTGCAGCTATAGCCACCTTAACCACAGCAGCCAGCTCCTCGGCATTCTCTGGTTGAACAACTGCCAGCGCAGGTAACCCTTTGGTGAAAATATCCTGCGCATATAGGACGCATGACTTTTCGTCAGTCAACAAATACTGCTGACCTACAATGGAAACTAAACGCTCAAATAACGTCTCTGTTTGATCTTCGGTTGTCATCAAAAATTCCTTACTGTTTTATCGGCTTTAAATTGGATATATTGTTTTATCAATAGATTAAAAATTGCAACCCAGCAGCAATACTGTTCCGGGCCCGAAAAACAGTATTTCCCCTTCGATATCAGCGCGTCCTGTGCCTTCATAGGCAAAGATCAGTTCGTGACTATCATGACTTTACTGCCAGTAATTAGCCTCATCGTCAAAGGTGCTACTAGCGCCTTAGCAGGCACCACTCTAGTCTGAACATTCGACAGTTTCTATTGCATACGTCAAGCCGATCTATAAGTAAAAATCATAGCAACCGAAACTAAAGCAATAACTAATGGCATATCTTTATTTTTTAAGCTCTTGTAGGATAATTCACTCATAGGGTTAATGTTGGTTCTGGCGGCGTATAGCGCCCCAGAGAGGCAACTTATGAACAATGAAAATAGCGTTTAAACCCAATCTTTAACCACTAATTGGTGTAATAAATTGCGAGTCATTGTCGACAGCGAGTACGTTCTCAAAGTCCCCCTCCTGCTCACAAGATGTTTAAAGCCAAGGCAGAGTTTTTACCGATGATGAAAATAGTGTTCACAATGACGAATCTCGCTCGGGTTTTTACCGGAACTTTACTGGCACTGCTTGCCCTGCACGCCTATACCGTCCCGTATAGTGTACCGACGCCGGCCACAGATCCGGTAATGGCCCGCAACATGAAGGCGGCCGCAGCGACGCACGCCATGACAGATTTGGCCTGGCGTCAGCCGAGAGCCGCTGTGGCTGGAAATAATGCGGTATTTGCCGATATTAACCAAAAACATTTTCCCTCAACCGCAGCTCTCACCGCGGTACAGGATTATTCTGATGCTCACGGTGGCAAGGGCCTTCTGGTCTGGTATAACGGCCAGCTGGTCGCTCGCCATTTTGCAGAAAACATAACGGATAACACGCATTTTTCAGGCTTTTCCATGCACAAAAGCGTTCTTGCACTGACCGTGCTTGCGGCGATTGAAGACGGCATTATTGGCAGTTTGGACGACCCCATCGGTCGCTACCTGAGTCCTTGGAAAGACGATCCACGTGGTGAGATCACACTCAGACAACTTCTGCAGCAAAGCAGTGGGCTTGCTCACTACACCTTTAGCTCGGGCGACCCCAGAGCCGCAGCGCTGGGATTGTCTTCCGCTATCAACAAGACGGCGCTGCAGTTTCCACTGACACACCCGCCAGGTACTCACTTCAACTACAACAACGTGAACGCGCAGCTTGCAGGTATGCTACTGGAACAGGCGCTCCAGCGTTCCGGGCGAACCTACGCAGAGTATCTGTCTAAACGTCTGTGGCGTCCCTTGAACAATAACGAGGCCAGTCTCTGGCTGGATGACGAAGGCGGCAGCCCTCGCTACTTCGCTGGCCTGCATGCAGGCCTTGCGGACTGGCTGCGCATTGGGATTATGCTGGCGGGAAGCGGCGAGCAAGTGCTCTCGCAGGAGAGCTTGGCAGCATTCAGTGCTCCTAGTGATCTCAACGCGGGCTACGGACTTAATGTATGGCTCGGTGGCAATTGGCAGCCCGGGCGTCGCTATGGTCCGACTACCGCGATGACTGTTCCACATGCTGAGCCTTATCTGGCCCCCGATGTGGTGTTCTTCGATGGCTTCGGCGGCCAGCGCGTCTATGTCGTGCCCTCGGCGGGTCTGGTGGTTGCTCGTTTTGGTGAGATTGATATGGACTATGACGACTCTATTATTGTCAATACACTGTTGCGCGGCTTGATCGACGCCAACGCTCAAAGTAGTCGCAAGGCTTATGCGAAAGAGGCTTCCGAAGGGGTCTACAATCAGCGCTTCGAACAATTATTACGTCAGGCACGCGATGGTTCAGGCTTGTCTGGCTACGACCCGATGGTTCCGGTACTGGGCGCCAATGAAGTACAAAAGCTAGCTCGCAGCAAGGCAGCGTGGCTGGATGAGGAAACCCGCAGCTGGCTTAGTGAGCTGGGTGCTAGCAGTAATACTCAGGCGCTGATGGTGTGGCACCAGAGCGAAGTTATTTTCGAGGAGTATTTCAAGCAGACCGACCCAACTTCGCTGGTGGTCTCCCGCTCGCTCTCCAAACCGTTATCGGTGATCGCAGTGGGCCGAGCAATCCAACAAGGTTTTATCGAGAACCTCGACCAAACTGCTTCAAGATACCTGCAAGAATGGCAGGACACTGATAAGGCGGAGATCACTCTGAGGCAGCTATTGCAGATGCGTTCGGGCCTAGCCCCCCAGGCTAATTCCGCTCAGCCAGACGATGTTATGAATCGTGCTTACCTGCACCCGTACCATATTGATGTGATCCTCCAGGAGTACCCATTGGTGACCCAACCAGGAACCCGCTACGACTACTCAAACGCTAACGCCGAACTCATTGCACCCATCATTGAGCGTGCTACGGGCCGTCGCTATGAGCAATGGTTGAGTGAAGCAGTGCTCAGACCACTCGGTGCCGCGGGGGGCGATATATGGGTAAACCGAATCGGTGGCACGGCGCACTCGGGCTGTTGCGCCCGGCTGCCGGCTGAGACTTATTTGCGGCTCGCTCTGCTGCAGTTACAAGATGGTATCTGGCAGGGTGAGCGCCTTTTACCTGAAGGTTATGTACAACAGATAGTCACACCCACCGCGACCAATCCCCACGCAGGTATGGGCGCCTATGTGGCGGGTCCCTACGTCGAGGGACGGGGCGCCGGTAACCCCGATTACCAGTATGGCAAGACCAAACACGCCGAGCCCTACCTAGACAGAGACCTGTATCTCTTCGATGGGAACGCCAATCAGGTGATCTACATTATCCCTAAGCATGACCTAGTCGTGCTGCGAGTGGGCGCTGCTCCACCTAAGGATCAGGCCTGGGATAACAGCGTGCTTCCCAACCGAATATTGCGCGAGCTAAGTGAGGCGACAGGTGTGCAGCTGATCCCGCAGCGTGAACACTAGTACTTAAGGGTAATTGGGCTGGTGCAAGCTTTCTGATGTTCGACATTTTCAAGCAGAGTTTTTAAGCAAAGCCGAATCTGACCTGTATCAGGCAGATATCGAGCGCCTAATATCTCTCATGCCTTTTTGCTACTGATTTCCATTGCGTATGCCCCATCATGGGCAAGACCTATACCTTACTTGCATGGCTGACAGAGGATATTGAATGACTACTCACAGTCAGAGCATGCGATAGTAGCGAGCATAAAAACCCGTCGCGTTAATCGCTGCACGGACACATTATGTTACATAAAAAAGCTATGCGTTGCATACAGAAGCCTCACACCCGTCCGGCGCTATGGTAGTGAAAGCTTAGTGGTTAGTTTTAAGCTAGGAAGACGGCGAGTCTATCTGGCCACACCTCATAATGGAGTCAAACTATGTTAACTAAGAAAATCCTTCGCGACGAAATAAGGGGCTTCCTTTGACTCGGCGACGTGACTTCCTTGCGGGCATGGCTGGTTTGGCTGCATCGAATTTCGTTGTAGCGTCACCACCCGTTTCACCTGCAACAGCAACAGCAACAGCAACAGCATACGACCTAAACCTGGACGATCCTGTCGCCAATCTGCAAGCTTTTATCAAGCTGACCGGCAGTCTGGACAGCGAGCCTGTTTACGACATTGTACGCGGCAGTGTTTACAGTCTAGTTGCCGGTCAACCAGCGATGCCACTATTCAAAACGATAGGCGCCGGCTGTTCCATTTATTCCCGCCACTCCCCACTCGAATACCGAGCTGAGACACGTTACATCGGCATGTTTCTAGACTGGGAGACGGAGCAGCCCCTTGATCAATGGACTAATCCCTACACGGGTAAAAAATGCGACGTTCCGGTTACGCGCTATGGTCCCGGTGAGGTACGCATACTAGGTGATCAAATTTTGCCGGTCACCATGGTTACTCAGGAAGCGTCAGGTGGTAAACGTCCATGGTTTAAGCTGGGAAGCGTTGCGCATATACAGCGAGAGATTATATCGCCAGCACCTGGAATGCCGCTGTTTCCAAAAGCGGATATGATGACGTATTCCGGTGACTGGCAGCAGTTAGCGGACCACAATCTCAAAAGAATTCCTTCTCGCCTGAATTTCTCAGCGGTAGAAACGTGGCGCGAATGGATGAATATGGTACCCGGGGAGCAGCCCGCTGGAACACTCTGGTGGCATGTGTCCGGTGCCAAGCTGGATGGCCCCGCTGACTACCCACCGGAGTTGCGGCAACGACTGCGCCGTGAAGACCCGGATTTTTTCTCGTCAAGCCGTCTTAAATAATCCACCATCTCTTATCGCACGCCGTATTATTCCGACGATATATATTCAAGATAATCTATCACTTGATTCAACTTAACGGGGTCAGATAAGTCAGTCTGTTGATTCATTAGGTTGCCTGGAATAAATTCTTGGCCATGGGTAAAGTACTCAGACAAATTTTCTCGACTCCAGAACGTACCTGCCAAGCCTTTTTTAACCATACCACTTGAATAACGACCATAGCCTTCAACGGTTCCCGCTTGGCGATTGTAGACACCGACTAAATTTGGTCCAAGTAAATGCGTTTCGCTGGGGGTAACATGGTGACATTGAGTACACCAAGCCGCCGTTGCCTTGGCCGCAGCCAAGCTTTCAGGATTATTAAAAATATCGGTTTGAGGTCTTGCAGAGATAAGGGCCTCATTGGATTCTACTAACACAATTTCTGCGGCGGCTTTTTGGTGCCACGGTGGTAGCACCTTGAAAGCGAAATAAGGCAGGTACATAAATAAGCCGATGAATAATACAAATACTGGCCAATAGACCAGCCTGCGATCCTTAGCCCAGCAATAAAGCGCCAAACCAATCAAGTAATAGCTGGGTGTTAAAACGTAGGCACCAAAGGCCGCTATGGGGTGTACAGACGGAGGCTTAGGTAAGTTCACCAATAAATGTAATAGTATTAATAGTGCAACAGCCACACCGGGCTTGACATATTTACTGAGATGTAAAAACAAGTAAACGAACACCATGCCAGAGAACAAAGCCGATACAATATTAGATAAAGCAGAGTGATAATAACCGGCACTACCCCAGGACCAAGCAAGAAAATGTGGCAGGTTGAACACCCCTAAAACGGCAGTCTCTTCACCTTTTGACCATGCTTGGGCCAAACCGTTTAATATGTTAAAAAACATAAAGACGAAGAATAGCGAAATCGCCGTATTGGCTACGTTGGAAAAAGCGCGTATTAAGCGCTCACCCATTGTTGCACCAGGGCGCAGTAGCCAAACTGCAAACATCAATAACAACAACACAAAGAGTGTTGCGCCAACACTTAAATGAGCATGATGAATGGCTTCTCGTTCTACACTGCCTCGTATCAAACGCGGCGATACACCAGACCACCATAGGTGCCAGGCAAACAATACATAAAAAACGACAGCAAAAAACAGACTTAGTTGCTCTAAAAAACCACCGAGTTTTTGTTTCAAACTAGCCATCTTGAATACCTTATTTAATCTTGTTTATCGATGTGCCAATTGCCATGCATCCCAATCTGTTAATTGACTTATTTATTCGATAGGCATGATATTTAACTCGACTTCAGCATCATTGCTGCGGTGGTTATTAAACTCAGCTACTGGCGGCCAGCATGCTCAGTAATCGTTGGGCCTACTTAACCGAGTTAAAGCGCCAGATACTCTAAAGTTTAAATGACAACGGCTTTTTAAAGTCCTCCCAGCGCGGCCTCAACAGATCGGGATACTCTCGCCGAGTGCGATCAAGAAACTCGTCTGGCAACTCTTCGACAGAGCTCACTTTCTTGCCGTCGAACATGGCCATGAGATGGCCCGGGCGCTCACCCATATTTAGCCATTTTGGGTATTCGTAGAGGTAGCTGCCAACGAAATGCTGGGGTAGCGATGTGATCGATGAGTTGGTGAACTCATCAAAAGGACACCACGCACAGGAGTTTTCCTGATGGGTTACCGGCATTTCAGGTGGCGCGCCGCGAACACTGTCGAGTTTAATCAGCTCGTCTTCACGCCGAAACATGGAATAAGGCTTCTGGTAGGCGCCATTGCCGTTCACATTTCTAAAGCCAATGGGGTTGTGAACTGTGCCGGGATCACTGAGCAGTACAGAAGGTGAAACCGTGATCAACTCGCCGGTCACTGGATTCTTGACGGAGTTGGTAAACTGGCCGGACTCCAGATCGCGGGCATACGAGAGGTTATGGGCATGGATGCGAAAGTTGTTATCGCCTAGATGGCGCAGGTAACTAAACTCTATTCCTTCATAGCGCACCAGCGGGATCGGAGCCTTTGTAATCGGCACCATAAAGACTATCCAGTTATACCAAGTGAGAGTGTCGCTTTGCTCGGCAAGATCGCGCTCCATCCTCAAGTGTGCGTGCAGCTTGGCAACCGGATCATCAAACTTCAGAAATTCGGATGTCACCTTAGCGACCCCATGTTTTTGCGGCACCGGCAGCACCGGCATAACGGATTGCGCCATGGCATTGGGCATCATGGCAGCGCCAGCACCGGCCGCAAGAGCACCCAACACAACGTCGCGACGACTCTTGCAAACTTTTTGGGTTTTATCTTTCATCACATTTCTCCAAGTTAGTACCCGTCCATAAACGAGAAAATTTCGTTTTACTGTTTCGCTGCCGCCGTTCGACGACAACACTTACATTCGATACCGTTTCAATCTGGCCATTTTCAGCAGACCGTAACACCCCATCACTGACTATACACCGGCATTGAAACCTTCGAGCGGTTCCCTCAGCGCCCAAATGCTTTAAATTCACCGCAAAATTAGACATTTCAGGGGTTTGGCGTAAATGCAAAATGGTGGCATTAAGCAGCTCTGGGCTCTTAGAGAGCGTCCCCAAAGCCGGATCGACCCGAATCCGGATTGGCTCCAAAATCAATCTTCGCGATGTCGGTCATCCGCGGCGTCGCGATCACTTCGATAGGGACGGCCATGAGAAATGAGCATCGACGCTCATTTTGCCACATTAGGCTTTCTGCGCCGACGGCGCTGCCACCATAATGTGAAACCACTCAGCATCCAGAATGCGATCTGCGACAAGCCCCGAAACCTTGTGTAATTCAGGAGCAGTAAGCCGATTCAAGCTATAACTATTCTGCGCGATTATTCCGGTCAGAGCTTGAAACATAAAAAACAGGCCAAGAACAATGGCGAGTTTTCTATGCCACTTTCGCACACTTGCGGTCGAGATCTTCATTCCGATGTCTCCAAAATCCGCTGATTAGCGGGAACGGGGGGAATTTGCGACCTTTTGAAGTCTGTTCAAGACGAAAACTTGTACTTCTCCACTCATTGAATCTATTACTCGCCACAGAGTAGAGGGAGAATAAACGTCTCATGCCATCCTAAAAGTGCTCTAAACAACCCACCATTGGCAATCGCTTGTCACGGTTGAGGCTACCGCCAGTTGGCAATGTACTGCCGCGGCAGATAACTGCCGCGGCACATAGATGTCGTCGAAAAACATCGGGGTCACCGACTAGAAATTCGCTTCGACTGTAAGCCCAAAGGTTCTCTTTGGACCGTAAGCGCCAATATACACCACGTCAAACGGGTTCGCGATAAAGAAAGAGTTTGAGACATACTCTTTGTCAAACACATTCTTAGCCCACAGACGCACACTCCAGTTCTCGCTGGTGATAGCCGCACTCAGATTCGTTATTGTGCGTGCCGGTATCGTACCAACATTCATTTCCTCCATAAACATCTCAGATTGGTAAGTCCAATCCCCTTGGAGATAATACCCCAGGTCGAGACTGCCCAGGTCTCCTTCCCATATGCCGCCCACGTTAGCCTGTGTGTTAGCGGTCCGCGGGAGAGTGTTGCCGCCAATATCAGCGTCGGCAGGGCACACTGTGCCATCACAAAGACCTGCTCTCAAAAATGTACCTGAAATCAGACCATCATCATATTCTGGCACAGTGTAGGAGAAACCAAAATTAGCCGTAAAGTTTTCTGTGACCAGCAAAATCCCAGACACTTCAGCACCATAGATCGTGGCATCCCCTTGATTGAGTGTGATTGCGGCTGGCGCAAAATAGGGTGGCGGAACCTCTGGGTCCATTGTCCGAGATGAACGTGCTTGTAGATTCGACCAATCGATGTAATAGGCCGCAGCATTCAATTGCAATCGCTGATCCCATAAAGTGCTCTTGGTCCCTACTTCATAGGTCCAGTTTTCATCTTCATCAAAGAATTTTTCCGAAGGGTCATAGAAACCTGTTGAGTCTTCTGCATTGATCCCGGCAGCTTTGACACCTTTAGCAATAGAACCATAAACAAGCGTGCTCTCAGAGGCATCCCACTCCACAGTAAAACGCGGTGTAAAATAGCTGGATTCAACGTAATCCACTGAGGCATTTGACTGGATCACGGTCTTTTCTTCTTCCGTATAACGACCCTCTGCGCTCACGCGAAGACGATCATTTACTTCATAGGAGACCGAGCCAAAGATTGAACGCACGTCCGTGTTAGTCTGGATGGCGTCCGCATTATAAAACCCATTTTCGAGGTAATAATCTGGCCTAATAGGCTCCGTACCCCCAACTTCTTCAAACAAAAGAGCATCATCTTTCGTAAAGTCATCACCATCAGAGAAGAAAGCACCAACCGTTCCCGTGAAAGGGCCGCCATTATCAAAATCAGCGCGCAGTTCATGCGATACGTAATCAAAGCTACCAACCGGGCTATTGGTGAAGCGAATCGGGAACGAACCAGCATCACCATTTACCTGGTCAAAACTAGGTGACCCGTTGGAGGCGACTTCAGAGGTCATTTTACCATAAATATAGCTCAGGAAAATGGAATCACCGACATCCCAGTCCACACCAAACTTGAGAACGTCAGATTCTTGCAGTAGGCCATAGGTCCGGGGATCAATATTCATTTCCGCCCCACCTATCTGGGTGAGATCGCCACACCATAAAAGGTTTGTACCGTCCCACGACCTTGGACTACAATTCAACTGTTGCAACTTTCTGGAACGAACGAAAGGCGTACCGTTTTCGGCCTCCGTTTCAAATTTGTGATAGTCAAGGCTCAGTTCCAAGGTTTCAGTCGGCGTAAAAAGAACCTGAGTTGCGTAATAGTCTTTCTCATAACCGCCTGTATTTCCGTTAGTGCCTGGATAAATACCAACATTCGCATTGGGATGATGGTTCTCCCAAGAACCATCAAATTCAGATTGGGTTGCCGAAATCCGGACAAACAACTTATCTTCAACCAGAGGAATATTGATCGAACCACCCAAATCTTTTCTCTCGTCGGAGCCATAGGTCATCTTTAAATCCCCACCAAACTCTGCACTAGGTTGCCTAGTGACATAGTTGATCGCGCCCATAAAAGCATTCTGTCCATAAAGGGCACTCTGAGGCCCCTTAACAACTTCAATCCGCTCTATAGTATTCACCACACCAATGTCAACGGCATAAGACCGCGGGATATAGATCCCATCAAAGAAGGTCGAAACATTTTGCTCCAAGATTGTAATATCTTGCTGAGACGCGCCGCGTATAACAGGAACACCATAACCGCCGTTGCTGAAGTCTTCAAAGTTCAGACCTGGCGTCATAGCCGCTACATCTTCCAATTGTGTGATTGAACGCTCCCTTAGGTCATTCGCATCAAAAACAGAGATGGCAATTGGCACGTCTTGGAGTGACTCATTCCGCTTGCGGGCAGATACTATAACCTCTTCCAGTACAGTTGCTCTCTCTCCATTATCCGGTGCCGCCGAAACATCTTGGACAACAACACCCCCACTTACGATAAATCCGATCATTGCAGCCAAGAAATTCTTTTTAGACTTTTCCATTGTTAACCTCTCATCATTATTAATAGTAGTAGTGGTAACCTATATTTCTATAACACCCAACCCAGAACTAACATTGTTATATCATTGATTATTGATCTTGCGCTATACGTAGTATTTTTTAGAAAAATGATACGTCTCTAAAACTATTAACGAGACGACTTGTTACGATTGACACTATTGCACTCTCTGATTGTAAATTATAATGCAATGTTCACTGCCGGCCATGCAGACAAGGTATAGGTCCTGTCAAGGTGCTATTGCTCTCTTGTTTTCGCGAGTCCGATAATGAACGAGCCCACTCTAATTCGAATAAAGCCACAATCAAGGGACTTTTCATTAAAAACCCCCTCAAAAAATGAGTCACAAAAAACGTCTAGCCGGTAAAATAATCGGATAACAAGCACGGCCCTTTTTCTATTTTATAAAAGCGCGTATTTACACCCACGTGAATTGTACGATGGGTGAGATTTCATTTAAATTCAGAAAAATAGTTCGCCAAATGATTGATCTATCAAACCACACAGCAGCCTAAATGAGCTAGGCATCAACGTCATTACTAGTTGCACCGACATCCAGCTTCGGTGCTGGTTCAAAATCACGATACTTACCCAGCATTAATAGCGGAATAGCACCTAAAATAAAGGCTACACCCGCATATCTGAGCACATCATCATAGGTTCCCGTCGACTCAAAAATCGTAGCAAATACCCATGGCCCGATACCTGCACCCAGCGCAAAAGCACTGTACAAAATACCGTAGATCACGCCATAACTCTTCATGCCATAGTAGCGCACCACCAAAAATGCCATAAGATCCTGCTCGGCCCCAGCCGCCAAGCCAACCAGCAATACAGCGCAGGCAGCTATGGCAAAATTAAGGCTCGCACCAGCCAGCAAAAAACAGGAAATTGCCGGTAATATCAGCAGCACAAAAGCGACTGCGGGTGCCCAAAAATAATCTATCAAAAAACCACCGCCAAGACGACCCGCCACCACGGAGACACCGACAAGGCTGGCAAGGGTAACGGCATCGCTTGTGCTGAAGCCCTTTGAGCCAAATAAAGTTTCAAGATTAGGCAGCGTGCCACCAATACCAAATGAGACGGCCACAAAACAAATACCTAATAACCAGAAGCGCCAATCACGGAATGCCTGAGGTGCACTCATGCCAGTCACCTCCACAGCGACAGCACCCTCGCGCTTACTATGAGGTAGCACGTCTTGGCTCAGCGTAGGATCATCAGTATCGCGAAATAACAGATAAACCACTGGCAGAGCGATAAGCAATGGAAACAGGCCCAAGCCCACGAAGGCCCAGCGCCAGCCAAACTCCCCTATTAGATAAGCCACCCAAAATTTGGCACAAACACCCGTAATTCCGGTGGAAACAAGGGCCAGCCCCAAAGCCAACCCTCGACATTCACTGAACCAGTTGTTGATAACTCGCGTCCAGGTTATTGGCAAAGTACCCACGCCCACGACGCCAATAACCACCCATATAGCTATGTATAAGGCAAAGGAACCCGGATTCAAAGCATGAAGCATCAAAGCCAGCCCAAAGGTCAGCACCGAAGGCACGACGACTTTTCTAGCCCCTACCCGATCAACAATCAATCCAATCACCGGGCTAAGCAATAAAGAACAAAGAGTAGTGACCAATAAGGCGATGAAAATTTTGTCGACCCCCCAACCGAACTCTTGAGACAAAGGCCCAGCAAACACACCCAGAGTATAAAACGGGAGCGGGGCCATGCCAAGCCCAATTCCCAACGCGGAAGACAGCACAATGCGCCATCCGAAAGAAAACTCTTTGTATCTTGCTTGCATATGACTAACCCTAGTATTTATAAGTATTGAAAAGACAATAGGACCTCTCAGAGAGCCCTAGAGGTCTTTCTTGCGCGGTGCTGGCTTCTGCTCCAAGGCATAGCGCTCCAGGCTGGAGAGACTAGGTTCTTCCCACGTCGTAGGCGCTTCCAAATATTCCGGGTAACGAGCCTTGACGCGCTCAAGCGTATCTTTAGGATACTGATCAAGCGATTGGCGTGAAGACATGGTACCCATATAGGTGATATGCCCCGGTGCCTGATCCATTAACATCCAGGGAAACCAAGGTGTAATCCGACTCCAACAACCGTGACTAGGTACATGCTTAAGATCTGGATTTTCTAAATCTTCGCGACGACAAAAGAAACGAAATAGTTCTGATACACGAGACATTGAACCCGGTGATTCTCTTGGCCATTCCTCCGGCTGAAGTGCGCTGGGGTAATGCAAATGAATATCCGCCTCCAACGATATAATGTCATCGCTTAGATGCCTCCAATTGAGAAGCAATGGAATCTTAGCTGGCTTCTCTTTATTGAGGCCGCCATAGTCGGGCGGGGGCGCCCTGAACTCTGAAATCACGTAGTTAAAGGGATCGTTAGCAACATCGACAACACGAACCCGCTCTCCTGTAAGGGGATTGTTCCATTCATCCATAATTTCATTAGTTTCGAGATCACGATAGAATACTAACTCACGAAGTAAACGTTGATAGCTGCCATCGGGTTGTGGGACGATACGTTTAGTACTGAATATCTCAAATCGCATCAGCTCACGCACTTTTTGATTGTCGAGCACAGCACTGACAACCCCCTCACCAAAGCCGTAGGAAAATTTACTCGGGTCATCGATATACGCTTCCATACGCGCTCTTGCATCCCGGTTCCATTTAGGATCATCAAACCTTACCGGAATTCGATTCTTGGTGCTCGGCTTTGGCATTGACGACATTGCCGATGCCTGACCTGAACCCAGCATCAGCCCTACACCGACTGCAGCGCCAGTCTTTAGTGCGTCGCGGCGGCTCTTTGTGCCTTTACTCATTGCTGTGTCTCCATTAGTAGCATGACATGTTCTGTATTACCGTGATTTTAAAAAATGCGGCCCAAATTTTTACTCCGACACTGAATCCGCACATCCCTGCATACATTCTGCAGGAGGGGTTTTCAACACTTTAGTCCGCAGCGAGAGCGGTTGCCTGAGGACCCTCTACGTTAATGTAATGCCCACCTGAGCCCATCGCTCCTGCCATAAGGAGGTTCTCATTGCACTTTTTGATTCAGCTAGTATTTTTCTCAGCTCCTCAATAATAAGAAGTTGGAGGTTAGCCGCTGGAATCGCATCAAGCCTCTCCACGTCCGTGCCGTTGAACCAAGCGGTAAGATCCAAGATATCCCCGCCCCTGCTGGACTAGCAGTCTTCAATTATTGGTCTTATTCTTATGCTCTTTAGTCGGTCCATTTGACGCAATCTACTTGCAGTAAGTCATTTAAGACAGTAACCAGCACCCATCATAAGTTCCAATAACATATACGCTTTATGCTATGCATGCTATGCATGCTATGTACTTAATGTTTTTTGTGCATATCTTGGACCCTGCTGATCGCTGATCCCGGTTTAATTCGATAATTCCAGCATAAACCCTTACGGCTTATCTCGACGATGCTCACTATCCCAATGACAATAATCGCGCATAAAAAAGGCCCACCAAGGTGAGCCAAGCACGTCATAGAGACCACGCGGGGTAATTAGCAACCGTTTTCAACTATACATTGTTCAATTTCCTCAATAAACTTAGGGTGGCGAGGACGCTCAATATCCTGACTACTGGCGAGAAAACCATCAGCCATTAATACTTCAAGTGACACAAAGAATAGCCACCAAAAATCATAAGTTCCAATTACATATAAGCTTGATGCTATGCATTTTACATTTTGCATGTTCTGGCCCGTTGCCATCGTTGAGTCAGATAATTGCAGAATAGATCGTAGCCCGTTGAATTAACCTAGAAACCGCAGTTGGGTGTGAAAAAGATGTGCAATTTATTGGCGTGCATAGGATATTTGAAAAATGCGTAGCACCCAAAGCACTCGTGCTGCTCACGGGGCAGGACCTCGCTGACAAAAGCAGGGATAATAGCCCGTTTATTTGCAAGCAGCCTCTTTGGTTTTATGACGTTTAGTGAATCGCGCCCTTTTATTTGTCAGCCCATTTCTTTTCAAACTCCCAAACTTCTTCAAATCCGATGAGTGAACAAAACTCCTTGAAGTCAAAGATGGGAACGCCCTCGGGCTCGGGGCTACCATTTTGCTGCACCATTTTAGTCAGGGCATCTTCTACAGCTGCAGCGGCAACGACGCTGGTCAATGCTGGGTAAATTGCCGCAGCATAACCCAGCGCTTGTAATTGCCTGGCATCGCGCATTGGGGTCAAACCGCCATTGGACATATTGGCCATCATGGGTCCATTGACTTGTTCGCAGGCGGTCTTCATTTCATCATCGGTATACAGCGCTTCGACAAAAAGGACATCTGCTCCGGCGCTATGGTAGGCATTCGCCCGGGCGATAGCCGCGTCAAGACCTTCTACCTGACGTGTATCAGTTCGCGCAATAATAAGCATATTGGGGTCTTTGCGTGCATCGGCGGCCACACGAATTTTTTGAACCATTTCTTGTTCTGTGATCACACGTTTATTAGGCGTATGCCCGCATTTTTTGGGAAACTCCTGATCTTCAATTTGTATGGCACAAACGCCGGCTTCTTCATAACCGCGCACGGTATGCTGGACATTTAGCAAACCACCAAAGCCGGTATCAGCATCGGCGATTACCGCTGCTGAACTACTGCGCACGAGGGTTGCTACGCGATCCAGCATCTGGGTAAATGTGGCGATACCAGCATCGGGCAATCCATAGGCCGAAGCAGTAAGCCAGAACCCCGAGGCATAAACAACGTCGAGACCAACCTTCTTGGCTATCACAGCGGTGATCATGTCTTGAATGCCCGGAGCAAAGAAGAATTCATTGCGATTGAGTTTTTCACGAAGTAATGAAGTTGCCATTAATAAATATCCTGGTTAGCGCACCGTATAGTTAACAGTGTTTAAGTTGGGTGATCGTATGCATTAAAGTACCGATATTCGAATTGGAATGCAGCGGGTATTTCTAATCCGGCTATTGGAATTAATCTATTACCATAAAGTTCTGTTGTCGTTACATCGACTACTTATCTCTGGGTCTATCTGCTACTTGTATGCCGCGCGATAGATTTTTAGAGCATCCCCTTCATTGACAGGACTTGGATTATTAACGAGCAGCCTCTGCTGTAGCATTGCAGCTTCAGCAAGCATCGGTAGGTCGGATTCCGAGACTCCGGCTTCCTTGAGAGTGGCGGGCAACTTGAGATCTTCAATCAATTCAACCAGATAATCAATAAACTGCTCACACTTAAGCGCCGCTGTGTCGGCGAGCTTCTCCGACGGGATAACAATTTCTGCCAGTTCAGCGTACCAGTCTTTCGCCTCACTGGCATTAAATCGCAACACGCTCGGCAACATCAATGAGTTGCTTAAACCGTGAGGGAGGTGGTAGTAACCACCCAGTGGGTAGGCCAGCGCATGTACCGCTGCAACGGGCGAGTTGGCAAATGCCTGTCCAGCGATACAGGCACCTAATAACATTGCCTGACGGGCGACGATATCGGTGCCGTTATGGGTGGCCTGTTGGATGTTTGCCGACAACAAGCGTAAGGACTCCCTAGCCAGCATATCTGAGTAGAGGTTCTTTTTGTGGATGCTAGTGTATGCCTCGATAGCATGAACCATGGCATCTACACCGGTCATGGCGGTGATATGAGGTGGCAGTCCGACAGTAAGTTCCGCGTCCAGTACCGCTACGTCGGGGTATAACTGTGATGACACTACCCCTATCTTAGTGGTCTCGCCGGTGGTCACGATCGCCACGGCAGTCACTTCTGAACCCGTGCCTGCCGTCGTTGGTATCAAAATCAGAGGAAGACGATGGCCTTTTACCTGTTCTACCCCATAAATATCCGCCAATTTTTCACCCGATTTCGCCATTAGCGCCACCAGCTTTGCGGTATCCATTGAGCTACCACCGCCCAAACCAATAATGCCGTCAACCCCTTGGCTTTTTGCTTGCTCAACCGCTTCATAAACAATAGCTTCATGCGGGTCAGCGACAACGCCAGTAAAAGAACAATAGGGCATATCCGCACTATCGAGCGCGTCTTCCAGCATACTCAACATGCCAAGCTGAACAATACCTGAGTCGGTAATAATAAGAGGACGAGAAATAGCTTGCTCGCGGCATATATTGCCAATACGTTTCAAGGCACCAAGCTCATTGATAATCGATTTGCTAGTGTTAAAAACAAAGGACTTCATTGTATTTTCCCGATTAAAATCAGTGTAGCTTGAACAGTAACTGCACCGATTATAGAGAGTAGTTCTGGCGTGACGCCGTCATTAGTTAGCGGTTACTTTAAGACCTGCAGGACCAAAGGTAACACCCAAAAACCTGGCAAGATAAAATATAACGATATAGGCAAACATCGAAACCAACAGGCCAAGTAAGGAGGGGAAAATCCAGTCTAAGCCAGCAATAACAATCAATTCCTGACTGGCAAGATAGGCAATGATCGCACCGAACAGGTAGGCAATAATCGCCACCGGATTCCACAGCGGGAGCCTTTTTAAATCGTCCGGATCGTAATTCATTTTGTTAACCAGATAATAGTCGATAATGACTGGACCTATCAGAGGCGGAACCAGACTGGCGAGAAGGCCTATCCAGTTTAGAAAATACTGATAAATACCTAGGCCAAGAATGGTCCCCAACAAGCCACAGACAACCGTCATTGCCTTTTGCGGTCGACGGAAAACACTAGCCGTTTGAATGGAGGGTAAATACAGGTTCGCATCACCCGTGGTCCATAGCGCGAGACTCATTGCAATAAGGCCCAGACCACCGACGATCATGCCTTGCTCCAGCATATAGGTGGTAAATTCATAGGTGTCGGAAACAATACCGCCCATCGCGCCAATGATCTGTAGAAACCACTGAGATATAATTAAAACGACAAAGGGTATGGCCAAGGCCACCCACGCTTTTTTGGCAAAACGAGTATATTCCGCCATCACGATAGCCCCGGTAATCCATGACCCTACCACCAGATTTATCGCTTGCTTCATCGTCAAGGGCGACTCGGCCGACTTCTCTATAGAGACTGCGACGAAATTACTCCAGCCGCCCACCTTATCAATATTCAGCCAAGTTGCGTACACACCCACAACAATCAACATCAGCACCGAGGGCATACTAACCTTCTCAAGCGCCGAGACACCATAATAAGTGGTCACCGTATAGAGCAGGCCGGCAAATAAGGCAACCGCATAAAAGGTAGGACTATCGAAAGATTGTGCCCAGGCAAAACCAAATGCGCCAACAACAATACCCTGCCAACCAATAGTCAGTAACGCAATAAATAGAACCGGTAGGTAAGCGCCGATGTTTCCGTAAGCAAAACGGTACAGAAGACCGCTATTACAGGCTGTCTTATAGCCAATAAAACCGACTAAAGCACCGATAACAAAATTCATCGTATTACCGAGAAATGAGGCAATGACCAGGTCAGGCCAAAATGGCAAGCCCTGCCCGAGTGCACCGCCAGTAAGCAGACCGGTCACCAGAAAACCCCAGCCAAAGGCCAGTGATAACAAGGGTAACGTGTCACGACGCTGCTCGGGACCAAGAGGCGTCAGCGCATTATCGGCACTGGCCGCTTCTTTGGTGGCATCAAGAGTCCACCATTGCTTGAGTTGATCGTTTATAGTTTTCTGTCGGCTCATGTGCGTTGCTTAGCTTCTAGGGATACCCCCTGGGCCCCCGGTTTTGCTGTTGATTTAATCATTAAGCATCTCCAGGGGTGGGGTGATAGTTCATCCGAATCAATCTTTGACGGGCGCGGGTTTCTGCGTTCGCGCGTAATCTTCAAGACTCGACAGGCTTGGGTCTTTCCATTCAGTCGGCGCATCGAAGTACATCGGGTGATGCTTCTCTGCGTAAGCACGTACCTGCGGCGAGAGCATATCGAGGTGGTTGTAGCCGCCCATCGTACCCATGTACATCGTGTTACCCGCCGCCTGCCCCATAAGCATCCACGGCATCCAGGGGTTAACCCGTGACCAGGCCCCGGTGAACTCGACGGATTTTAGACTCGGGTCCTCCAGTTGATCGCGGGGAATCACATAGCGGAACAATTCAGAGACGCGCACAAACTCACCCGCTGATTCGCGCGGCCATTCATCGGGCTGCAGCGCGGATGGGTAGTAAAGGTGAATATCGGTAGCCAGCACCACCGTATCGTCCGAGATAATTTTGAACGGCAGGATCATCGGACGACGCTCTTCTTTTTGCTTGCGCAGGCCGCCATAACTGGGGCCTTTCGGATAGTACTTTTCAATAACGATGTTGAAGGGGTCGTTGGTGACTGGGACGACGTTTACTACTTCATTGGTGTAGGGGTTCAGCCAAGATTCCAGGACTTCACCCGTTTTCAGGTCCGTGTAATAAACTAGCTCGCGAAGCAACTTCTGGTAGCTGCCATCGCCATTATTAATTAACCGCGTGACGGAGAACCCTTCAAAGCCCATAAGGGGCTTTAGCGGCTCATTGTCGCGCATCCCCATGACGGTTCCGCTGTACCAACCGTACTTGACCTTGCCAAAGTCCATGGTGCCCACCAGACGGGCATAGGCGTCTCTGTTCCACTCGGGGTCGTCGAAACGCATAGACATTTTGTCGGCCAAACTTGCGGACGCCAGTACCATTGCCACTACACCGGCAGCGACCGCACCCAGCAGGACGTTACAGCGGCTCTTGCTACCATCTTTGTCGAAATGACTCATTGACTTATCTCCTCGTGAAGTTTCTTTAGGCTTTATAATTGACCAGAAGCGCACTGCGCAACCAAATCTAACTTAGGCCAATAGGCTAAACATTAAAAGGTCTGGCAGTAATCGCTGTTCGCGAAACCGGCTACAAATTCGGGCCATCAGTCTCAGCGCTACGAATGCCGTCCAGTATAAAATTCGGCAACGCCGAGGTTTTCCAATCCGCATCGTAATAACCAAGCCGCAGTATCACCAGTTCTTGCTCGGGCAACACATACATCGTTCGGTCACCGCCGCCCTCAAGGTAGAAGAATCCGTCAGCACGAATACCTTCACCATGCCTAGCGGTCAGCGTCATATTTTCTGAGTAGATGCGCGCCTCGCCGGGCTCCGGATTACCGACCCATATTTGGTAGGCATACAGCGAATAATAGTCAGACGGCGTGGTCATCTCCTCGACCCAGCCACTGGGCCAGACCTGTGCATCACCGACCCGCCCATCGTTCAGGAGTGCAGCACCATAACGGAGCCAGTCTCGCGGCGTTGCCCGAAAACAGCAGTACGCCGCTGGCATCCCGTTTTTGCTATCCATATAAAGGAAGGACGGTGCCGACCCGAGCGGCGCCCACAAACGCGAATTGAAGTACGACTCGTAGTCCTCACCGGTCGCCGATTCCAGCACCGCAGCAACTATCTGCGCATTGGCGTTGGAGAGCGCAAAATAATCACCGGGCGTGTTCTCAAGGTCGAAGGCTAAGGCTGCCTTTCTGGAGTCGCCTCCCAAGGCCAGGCGGGTATTCTTGTTGTCTGGATTCGAATCCCCTGCCAGCATTGGGTTCTCCAGCCCGCTCAGGTTGTAAAGAAACTGCTTAATAGTAATGGCACCGCGCGGATCATCGCTCCATTCCGGTAGATACTGCCCCACGGGATCATCGAGACTGTCGATAGCCCCCTCCTCCATTGCGATGGCGACTAGCGGTGGTATCAGCGAGCGCGTCATGGCACGCCCTGTAAACAGCGAGTCGGACTCTATGCCCTGCCAATAGCGCTCTAGCTGTACCACACCGCGATGCAGAACAATTAGCGCTGCACTGTTATGAGCCTCGGCCCAAACAGCGGCTGCTTCCAGTGCAGCAACGTCAATGCTGCCCTCGCCTTCACCTGAGGCGGGAAAAAACGGCTGCTCATTACCTGAAACTTCGTATACCGGCTGGTAGTAGCTCGCTGGCCACTCGCCGGCATCTTCCGGTATGGTCTGCCAGCGATACCAAAATTGCCAGTCAATAATAAACGCCGCAGCAGCGGCGAGAACCATTGCAGCGACAATGGCGGTAACGACAAGTTTTCTGGTGTAGCTCATGATGCCCCTTAGTCTTGCGATGTTTACAGTGTTTTTATTTCCGGTAGCGGCCTTTTTGGCGAACTTATCAAGTATCCTCACAAACCGCCATAAGCACAAATACTCCTTAATGCCAAAGCTATACGTTTCACTCATGCCGACTGTTCTATAGGCTCACTTGCCTTTTATGCTCGCGCCTGCTTATTAATGTAGGCTAACGATAAAACCAAGTGGCGACATTGGACGGTAACAGCATGGCCGGTGATGTCATTTGCTGGTTATTTTGTTTTAAAAATAGTTTTCCCGCTTGCAGATAGTAGGGGCTGGAGCTGATTGAGAGCATCATGATCATGGCCACACGTTCTGCCGACTCCATTGCTCCCTCCATGCCGCGATTTGCAACGGCGGTGTATTCGCCACAGAAATGGACGTTCCCGTGTATTGGCGCCATCTTGTTACCGAACCGACTGATCTGTCCCGGCGCAAAAATGGCCCAATAACCACGCGGACTCACCGATATAGTGGTCACTTCATCGTCGCTCTCGCCAAAGCGTTGTGCCACTACAGTGTCGAGACTGCCATCGGCGCAATGTACTTCCGTACCCTGGTCATTGCTTGAGATGGCAACGACTTCGCGATCAAGATCTACCGGGCGCTTTAGCTTCTCCGACATCGAGAGGGGCAGCCGCTGGTGCCTCCTAGGATTGAGTACATGTGCGGAGCGATCTTCGCCTGGCCACCAATTCAAGCCTGATTGAAGCAGTACTGGAGCGCCGACACGTCATGTGCCGACGTCCCAAAATAGGGATTCACTGAGAAGCCGAGGCGAATCAGCTCTTCCGGCACGTCGCGCTCCAATAAAAAGTCGTGGATTGATATATCGTCGGCACGGTTGGCTGGCGAACACCAGTTATCCGATGCCTTTAGCGGGTTGCGTCCCTGCAAGGCGACCCCACCCATCTCCCAAGGCATGTGCTCACGCAACGGCTGCGGTAGTTTGTTGAACGGCGACGACGGCCACTCCTCTGGGGTCACAATTTGACCATTCATCACCAGTTCTAACTTGCGGTGCCGCTTTAGCCGTTCGGTGTACACGACAACGGGCAACTCCATCCGGCGGGCCGAGTACACGCTGGGGTGAAGACTGCATTGGGGTCGCGGTCACGCTCAGCGATGCCTCTACGGCCGCCGTACTCAATGCCTGCCGAGTTCTGTAAAACAAGAGCGGCACACGATCGGTGCGCGTCCCGGCATAACGAAATGCGACGAGCCCACCATAGGAGGTTCCGGCGATCGCAAAACGCTCGATACCGAGTTGATCCATCAGGCTGTCGACCAACATCAGGTAGCGGTCAATAGAATAATTGCCGCTTGGCACCGAGCCAGTCAGTCCAAAAGCCGGTAGATCCAGGCGGACGACGCGGTAGTCTTTGCCCTCCAATATGGCAAACTTCGCTCCCTCGTCGGCGTACTTCGCTACGATCTCGTCATAAGTTATCGTTCCGGCGGAGAGCAGCTTACTGGGCGAGACGGAATCTACACCTTGCGCCGACACTGTCACCGTCGTGAGGCACGTCAATCAGATCAATAGTAGGGTTCTTGTGATGCGTGATTTCACATTAGATTTCTCTTCCAATTACATACAAACTTTACGCCATGCATACTAGGCATACTATTTTTTTGTGTATGTTCTGGCCCAGTCCGATCGCTGATTTCGGTTTAATCAGATAATTCCAGAATAAATCATAATGGCATTCTCGGGATGAGAACCTGCTCCTGATCACAGGGGGTTTCGTGTCCGGCTCAGTGGTCGAGGGTGCACTGAAGGCACAAAAGTGTTACTGAACCAACATGGCAGTGAGTTTAGGTTGATTAAATATGGGGCCAAGCGGTAACCCTATTCTAAACAAGCCAGTAATCGTACTTCTTCCAGAAACAAAATCTGCACTCGCTGCGGCGATGGAATTGAAATCAGACCCATTTGTTTTAATCTTGAAAATGCTCTACTGACCGTCTCGACTGTCAACCCCAGATAGTCTGCTATATCCTCGCGAGTCATCGATAAATCAATTATCCCCAACGTAGCACCAGCATCCACTTCAATTAATTGCATAAGGAGATAGCAAAGTCTCTCATGGGATTTTTTTTTGCCTAGAATGCAGGCCTGATCCAGTGCCAGGGCAAGCACATTTGCACTGACCTGCCTAATATTTGACTTAAGGCTTGGCAACTCGTCAGCCATCGCCAAGAGTTGCTTTTTATTAAACATACAGAATTTTACGCACTCGAGACTCTTTACGCTGTACTCCAAATAATCTGAATTGGTAAGGCCAACAAAATGGCCGGGAGAAAGAAAGCTTAGTATCTGTCGCTGGCCACTGCTAAGTGTTCTTTCAATCAAAGCACTTCCAGAAATCACGCTGTAAACTTCATCGGCTGGTGTGTGCTGATGGAAAAGATATTGGCTGCTCTTTAATTCTTTGCTCTGAGCAATAGTGGCTAGCTTAGCGAGTTCATTATCGTTCAGCCCATAAAACAGAACACAGTCATTACGTAAATAAGAATTATCAATTGTCTGTTTTTTCATAACGCGCAGTTCGCCTACAAAAACCAAGCCTAATTAGAAATTAGTCGATTGATTATTTCTTGATTGTCTTGTGCTGACATTGTCAATACGCACGAGTTCTCTCATAGAAAATATTAATGGTCGCGAAAAAGTTTACATTGTAAATTGGCAAGGATTTAATTTGAGGTTTCTCGAACTAATACATCCTATATAAATCATTACTGAATTTCCTATCAAAATGGCCGCCTGTTTTTTAACGTACGTCAGCCATCGCATTACTCTGATCATTTAAAAGGGCTTTGTATTGCTGTATCCCGGACGCGACAATAATCGCTCCGCACACAAGCAAAAACGGAACGACAGTCACAAGAGAATATCGAATCATTAGAGGGTCGCCAAAAACATTATCCGTTATTAACGCAATAAGTGTTGGCCCGACAGTAAAACCAAACAGATTAGCGAAAAGCAGATAGATCGCCACTACTTGAGCACGCATTCGGTTAGGCGCAATTTGTGGCAGTGTTGAGGTACCGGCACCAAAGGGCATTGCACCAAAAAAAAGAACAGGTGCGAGAAAAGCAAGCGACATCTCGGCTTGGCTTTGCAGCGGAAAAGTAATAGCGAAGGGGATACAGGCTAACGCTGCGCCAATGGAGACCAAAAAATTAGTGCCGCTAACACCTGCTCTCGCCAAGTAACTACTGAGCCAACCACCGAAAAGCACCCCAGAGGTACTGCAAATAGTTGTCAGAAGACCAAGCGCCGTGCCAATTTCTGACGGACTCCAACCATAAGTGCGAATAAAAAAACTGGGAGCCCAGGCACCAATTCCAAATATCGCCGATGCCATCAGCGTAAAACCGGCAAAAATTGCAATATACACGCGGTGGTTCGATGTAATATGAGCAAAAACCTGACCGTAGCTAGCCTCTTCCGGATCGCTACCACCATTGCTACGAGGCGGCTCTTTAACAAAGCGCATCAGGAACAGGATCAACACGCTCGGTAATGACACTAGCATGAAAATTAACTGCCATGGCTCTAAGGTCCCCAGTAATGGCAAGTTGACGATCCCGAAGCTTTCTACTGCATCGATAACATAGGCACCAACAATCAAAGCAACACCTGACCCCACAAAAGAAGCACCGACAAACAGACTAATTGCCAGTGGTAAACGCTCTTTAGAGAAGTAATCACCAATAATCGAGTAGCTTGAAGGCGTCAAGGTAGCTTCACCGGCACCCACAAAAACACGCGCCAGAAAGAGTGTCCAAAATCCGACCGCAAGACCACAGGAAAAAGTGGCGAGCGTCCAGGTTATTATCCCCAGATTAATCAACCGAGTGCGCTTGCCAGTGTCAGCGAGACGGGCAATGGGCAAAGCCAACACGGCGTAAAAAATAGCAAATGAAAACCCCTGTAATAGGCTGATCTGCGTATCGGTGACATTGAGACTAGCTTTGATCGGCCCGACCAGCAAGTTGATCACTTGACGATCAATATAGCTGACAATGCTGGCCAGACTTAGCACAATAACAACAAACCAAGCGTACACTTCGCCAGATCCTTTAATCTGAGCCGTCGGTATTTGAGATATTTCGATATTACTCTGAGTCATTATCAGCCCTTATTTACAGTCAACCCTTACGCATCTTGTGGCGATGCCCATGCATTAGTACCAGGTGATTAGCCGTCGCTATCTTCAATAATAAGATCGGCGGCTTTTTCGCCAATCATGATAGTAGCGGCGTTGGTATTACCCGAAATGGGCGAAGGCATAATTGACGCGTCGGCAACGCGCAGGCCTTTAATACCGCGAACACGTAGTCGTTCGTCGACAACACCCGTTGGTCCCATCGCGCAGGTGCCGCACGGATGATAGCCAAGAAATGTGGATGTGCGTAGGTAGGCATCCCACTCACTATCGCTGCTAGTACTCAGTCCGGGCAAGCGTTCACCAATCACATCCTCGCCAAGTGCAGGGCTCTCGAAAATTTTCCGCACAAATCGACCAGCAAGCGTGAGGCGACGTATATCTTCTTCTTCGGCCAAAAGCTGATGCTCGATCACAGGGGGGGCATTTGCGGCGGCTGAACTCAATCTCAACCGGCCTCTTGCTTTGGGATAGTTTAGCGTAGCCACTACGGTTACCGCTGGCCGCTTGTAGGGAACGACACCTTCTGGCGAAAAAGCAAAGGCAAAGGGGCCAAACATCAGCTGTATATCGGGGGATTCCAGCTCTGGTGAAGACTTAAAAAAGGCAACCACGTGTGGGTATGGGCTTGTTACAGGGCCGCGACGTCGCAGCAGCCAGTTAAGCGCATGAAAAGGAGCTCGCCAACTAGTGACCTCGACATTGTAGGTGCGTGGCTTGACGTCCCAGCTCATATTGGCATTGGGATGATCCATCAGGTTTGCACCGACACCAGAGGCATCAACAACCACGTCGATACCATGCTCCTTAAGATCGTCGGCAGGGCCTATGCCCGACAGCATTAACAATTTAGGCGAAGCGAGTGCCCCCGCAGAAAGGATCACCTCCCGCCTCGCCCGGACTTCAATTTTAGCATTACCACGCTGGTAGACTACGCCAACTGCACGCTGATCTTCAATGATGATGCGCTCTACTTCCGCTCGTGTCACAGTCGTTAAATTTTTCCGCTTCTTTGATAGGTATGCGCGCTTAGCACTCCAGCGCAACCCGGTTCGTTGCGTGACTTGCGGCGATCCAACGCCATCTTGAGTTTCGCCGTTATAATCAGGATTATAGGCAAGTCCGGCTTCGGTGGCCGCTCTTTCGAATGGCTCGCTCATACAGTGTTTAGTGCGCAATGGCTGGACGTGAAGCGGGCCATCGCGACCGCGCGTACTATCTTCACCAAATTCTGTTGACTCTAGCTTGCGAAAATACGGCAACACCTCAGAATAGGACCAGCCTGGATTACCATTGGCCGCCCATTCGTCATAATCACGTGAATTACCACGCACAAATAACATACCGTTGATCGATGAAGAACCTCCGAGCACCTTACCCGCCGGCCAAAGATCGACTAAGTCACCGCGCGACGCGTCTGGCTCTGCAAGGTGTGCCCAATCATAGGATTTGTTGCCAATTAGGCCTACAACACCGGCGGGAATGTGAACTAATGGATTCCAATCGGTTCCACCGGCCTCCAGTAGTAGCACCGTAAACTTTTCCTTCTCGGCAAGCCGAGCCGCTATCGCGCACCCTGCAGAACCTGCTCCGACGACGATATAATCATAGTATGACATCAGTAGTGACACCCTGTTGAAATGTTAATGCTGGGGAAGTGGTTTCCCTCGTGATGATGTGTTCGCTGTTTTTCAATCAAGATCATTGCATATGCTCCCCAGTCAACATTAATGTCCAACTGTGCTGACGATTGATTATAGAGACAAAAGGTAAATAGATACTACTCAGTCGAATCTAGTCGGTGTGGGTATACCCATGCGGCCGAAATAGTCACGCAGCTTACAGAGGGTAATATTTAAAATCCACCCAGTGTTCTGAAAGGGATTCATCAGACGTTCAATCTGATTTGGGCGGTACAAAGTGTAGTTTTTCCATTAAGTTTTGAATGTTGTCTGGGCGAGGAAACGGTTCTGGTACGGCGTCGCCAAGCTGACGAGGCCTGCCAATGCCTCTAAACCAATCATCCAAGCCGGGAGGGTAAAACACCCAAAACATACGCATAACGGTATCACCCGTGTTTTCAAACATGTGCCACGTATTAGGGCCAACCAGCAACGTTGTTCCGGGGCCAAAAACCAGGGTTTCTCCTTCGATCTCAGCGCGTCCTGTGCCTTCATAGACAAAGATCAGTTCGTGGCTTTTGGCATGAGCGTGCTTAGGAATAATACTGCCCGGCGGTAGGTCCTGAACACCCGAGGCAAAGGTGTCATAGGGCATTATTTTGGGCGTGAACTTTAACGTCACATGACCATTGGCAGGTTCAGGCATCCAGAGAGACTCGCCTTCTTCGGAGCCTAAAACTGACCACCAAGCTTTCTCTACTTTATCGTCGGGCATGAATGAAACTCCTAGTATGTACAGCGCAGCTTTTTAACAAAATAATTTGTCCGTCGAGACGGGCTTTTACAATCGACACTATGGCATGCTCTGATTGCGAATAGTAATTCAATATCCACTTCCAGCTATGCAGACAAGGTATAGGTCTTGCCCATCATCTATATACGCAAGCTTTATAAAGATTTAAACATTCATCCTATCGGCGCTATTAGTTAAGAGCTCTCTGTCATAAACAAAGAAGAGGGTTTGGGTCGAATATCACTTTGATTCAGAAAAGGGTGAGCCGACTAATTCTAAGTTGTTAGGCGATTTGAATAGGGGGGGGGTTACTTAATTGATAATTACATTAAAGGAAAAGGAAAAGGAAAAGACTATTTTGAAGGTGAGTTGATTCGCTATAGGCCGAGTTGATTTCCTGGCTGGAGACCGTAAAAACTCACTTTGACAAAGCTTTATCTAGATAGAAGGTACTAGCGGAGCCTCAGTATTTAATGGTCGCGTTGTCAATGGAGTATGTCTACTCGGGTCTCGGCGAGAACACCTCTCAACCGCGGCTCGTGGAGTAAAGCACGGGGCTTACCATAATAGGCAAGACCTATACCTTGTCTGCATAACTGGAAGTGGATATTGAATTACTATTCCCAATCAGAGCATGCCATAGTGGCGATTGTAAAAGCCCGTCTCGTTAATCCTTGCACGGACAAATGATTTTGCTAAAAGGCTATGCTCCGACTCGTTACTCGTTGTTAAACCTACACTTTTTTATTTTTATGCGTACCTATCAGCCTAATGTTTGATACGGGGACTTAAGATTGAGAGATATTTCATATGACTAAAGCCACTGTAAACCGCCAAGTTCAACTGACCCGTTTTGTCGGAGCAGATGAAGTCGTGTCGCCTGATCATTTCAATGTGGTGGCCACACCCATGCCATTAGTAGGCGATAAGCAAATACTGGTGAAGGTCTTGTTGCTTGGCACTAGTCCAGCGCAACGCATGTACATCACCGAAGAACGAAAATTTCATTTTGCTGTGGAAATTGGCGATGTCATGAGCGGTCGGGGTGTGGCAGAAGTTATTGTCTCTAACCATCCCGATTATTCCGTGGGAGAAATCATTCAGGCCAACACCTATTGGCAGGATTACATTGTGCTAACCCCTGATGACAAAACAGACCCCAAAGGCAATGTAAATACCATTCAGAAAGTTCCGACCCCTGTGCGCCCGCTAACGTCTGTATTGGGCGCGTTCGGACAGCTCGCGTTCACGGCCCTTTGTGGAATCGTTGATGTTTGCGACACCAAAGAAGGCGACGTGGTCGTTATTACCGCTGCCGCAGGCGGTGTCGGATCAATGGCAGGACAAATTGCCAAGATCAAAGGGGCGAAGAAAGTCATCGGTGTAGCCTCCACACGCAAGAAATGTGATTGGCTGGTCAACGAAGTGGGCTTTGATGCGGCAATCTCTTACAAAGAAGAAGATATCGGCGAAGCATTAGACCGCGAATGCCCTGATGGCATTGATGTGGCCTTGGATAGTGTTGGTACCTATCAATTGGACGCGATACTAAAACGTATTCGCAAGAATGCCCGTGTGGGGGTGGTCGGCTGGATCACAGGAGAGTATCAAGATGTCCCCCCTCCTGGTCCTGCACATTACTACAATCTGATTTATCAACGTGCAAAAATGGAAGGCTATGTGGTCTGGGATCATGTGGCGCGCTTTCCTGAAATGGAAGCCCAAATGCGCGAGTGGTACAAAGCCGGAAAGATTAAAATGCTTGATGATGTATCAGATGGTTTGGAAAGCGCGCCTTCAGCACTCGGCAGCTTGTTTACCGGCGGCAATATGGGTGGCTGCATCATTCGAGTTGCCGATGACCCAGAGCATGTGCCGCAACTATAGCCATCATGGCTGACGCCACACAGAAATAGGATCTAGTCAAATAATCTCAGGATTCCGCCATGCTTATCACGACAATCCCTAATCTAGGTTCAGTTTTAACCCTACTCAGTTTTTCGAAATACAAATCAGGATACTTAGCCAGAGCCTTTGACCAATACACTCGAATTATATCTTTCTGTAATACCCCCATAAAAGTAGACGCCCATGTTAATTATGCTGCCATAATTTCATATTTTTCATGAAATCCTACTCGCCTGTACCATTTGCATTTATTAACACAGAGACCGCTGGCGCTATACTATTTTGGTAAAAATAAAATAGAAACTGAAAAAGTTC
>JBALVY010000034.1:0-3494 GCA_036960375.1 Pseudomonadales bacterium | reverse complement strand
GTGAGATAGCGAGCGGAATGGGGGCGGCAAAAAGAAAGGGGTGGCGCCTGCCCAGCCGAGAGCGCCAGCGATCAGAAAGCATGCCAACCAAAGGATCAGATATCGCGTCGCCGATCATAGCGAGCATGATCGCAGTGCCAATCAGTGAATTTGAAAGACCAACTGCCTGGTTATAGTAGATAACGATGAACGTGTTAAACATGCCAAGGAATACAAGCTCGCCCATTTCCCCGATTCCATAGGCTACCTTAATCCTGAATGGTAAACGTTCTCGTGCTATCTCCATGTGGTCTCACTACAGCTGAATGGGAATCGGATGAAGCTTATATTCCTGATGCAGGAGATTCAACCTGTCGCCAACACCCATTTCGGCAAAGGCGGCCAGGAAAAAGACTCTTGCGGTGTGATCTCTAGCTAAAGATTACTGAAATCGATACCCCAGGGTGACGCCATAAGTGCGAGGCTGACTGGGCCAGGAGTTGACAGTGCCGGGCTGGGCAACTCCGGCAAACGCTGTATGAAAATATTCATCTTCATTCAAGTTACGCCCCCATAAGCTGGCAGTGAAACCGTTGGAAAAATCGATACCGGCACTGGCGTTAAAGGTACCGAGCTCACGCGTAACACCAGGAAAACTGTCGTTGATTTCGGTTTCTTCTTCGTAAACGTAGTCGGCTCTGACAAAGCCGTTGGCGTTAGCACCCACGTTGAAATTATAGGTGGCGCTGCCAACCAGACTCCATTCAGGAATACCGCCAGGCCTGGTACCAGACCGGTCAATCGGCGCAGCCCCACCGCTGGATGGCGGTGCGTTTTTATAGTCAACATACTCCGGATCGAGATAGGTTCCTGCCAATCTGAAAACCCAGCTTTCTACTGGTGCATAGTTGAGGTCAAACTCGACTCCTTTAATCTCAACCTCGCCAGCATTGGTTGAAATAAATCGAACACCGTCAAAGCCCCGGGTCTGAAAATCTTCAATTTGTTGATTGAACACAGCCAAAGTGACATAAAAATTGTCGTAAAAAGCTTTTAGCCCAAACTCGTACACCAACGCCTGCTCCGGATCAGAGAAACGAGAGCCGTATTGTTGATTGGGAGTTTCCAGACCGGCTTCCGCAATGGCCTCCGCATCGGCTCGCAGAGGACTGGAAAAACCTGTCAGGTCCCACGAACTGGCTTTAAAGCCGGTTGCGACCTTGCCATAAATATTAATATTGTCATTTATCTCGTAAGCCAAACGCACCATCCAGGTGGTAGCGTCGTCTGACGTCTCATTTGACTCTACCGAATTGGGCAACCCTAACTGGGGCGGTCTAAACTGAAATGGTGCGAACCTCGCAAAGGCGCCGCCTAATACTTCATCAAGGTCCAGGGCGGAAAAGACGTCTTCATTTTGAATAGTGGTAATCGTCGCTTCTTTTTCATCTTTGGTGTAGTTGATTCCCGCGCTAGCGATAAGCCGATCTGTAAGATCAAAATCAGCGGTACCAAAAAATGAGTAGGTGTCATTCTCTAGCGCGGATGCTCCTTCAATTTCCAAACCCGCGGGGAAAAAAGTGCCAGGAGCGTTACCGGTGCCAGCCTCGAGTAAACCAAGGAATCCTCTTGATAAAGTGAACATATAATTACGCAGGTCTACGCCATATTCGGTAACGCCACCGAGCTCAATATCCTCTCGGAAGAAGTAAGCCCCTGCCATCCACTGTAACCGGGAGTCACCTGTGGATGTTAGACGTAGTTCCTGCGTGAACATTTCCGACTCCTGATATGAGATCCCGCGCGCTATGTCTACGCTTGTGTAATCAATATCACCATCGCCCTCTACACTATTCTCGCGGTAAGCGGTGATAGAAGTGAACAAAAAGCTATCGAAGGCGAAATCTGCATGAACTGAAATACCACCATCGTCAATTTTGCTCGTTTGATCGTGATTCAGGTAGGACTCGTATTCGAAGGCCCGCTCGGGATCAAGCGTTTGAGCGCCAAGACTTTCAATAATCGCACCGGTAGGACCAACTTGCACCGCACTCGCGGAGCAGCATACTTCGTCTATTTCGCCGTAATCGGCTATCACCCTGATAGATATATCATCGGTGGGTTGCCATAGGGCCTGGCCTCTTAAATTCCAGCGGTCTTTATCGTTAAGATCTTGCAGTCCTGTGAGGCTTTCGGTGTAACCATCGCGCGTGTATGAGCTGCCTGAAAGGCTGAGAGCAACGGTATCCGACACGCCACCACTAACATAACCCTTTACCTGGCGATGATCATAGTTACCCAGCGTCGCTGAAACCTTGGCGTCAAATTCCTGCGTCGGGGCCTTCGTTACCAGACTTATGACGCCGGCCGAAGCGTTTTTGCCAAAAAGCGTGCTTTGCGGCCCCGCAAGCACTTCGATTCGCTCAAGTCGCGGTAAGTCCATTACTTGTGATTGCGAGCGTGGCCGGTAAACCCCATCAACAAACATGCCGATTGATGACTCTGACCCCGCCGCAGAAGCACTGGTAAAACCGCGGATAGTCATTATCGCAGCACCTGCCCTTGCACTCGGTCTCGCCCTGAAAGAAGGTACCAAACTCGACATGTCGAACAAATCGACGGCATGAGTTTGTGCCAGAACATCGCCGGGTATAACCGTAACAGCTACGGCACTATCCTGCAGCGTCTCAGTACGCTTGGAGGCAGAGACAATAACCTCTTCCAGAAAATTGTTCTTCTCCTGGGCCCAAACGCTGCCGGCAGTGGTCGCGAGCACAGCTGCGAACAACGCGCTTCGACGGAACAATGCCCTGCTTCTTGCATCACTATTAGTATCGATATCAAACATTATCAGGCCTCTTTATCTGAGTGAGTCGCCACGCTATTCATGGCTGAATTATTGTTAGCGTTGGTAAAAATATGTCTCTTTTTGGATCTCGCGCGGTGGCAGCTCGCCTGTTACTAGAAATACACATTATTAAACCTTATTTAACTAAATATATAATAGTGAGCAGGGCTATGCAATAGGCACTAGCTGCTTTTTTTCTCAAGGTGCTTCGCCAGGTTCTGGTGAAAATGCACAATCGCTTTTTCGAAATGCCCAAAAGTGAGGTGTTGATTAGCCTTGGTAGACAGAGTCTCTTGAATGCCACATGCTGCCTCACGGAGTGCCGCTGGCTGGATAGCGATATACGCACGTTATCAAATACAACATTGAGTGCTTGGCGGTACGGGGAAGAGGTCAGTATATGCAATGGCTTCAAAATATAATCATTCACCCTGTTTACTTTTAGTTTAGTATTTATATAATAGAAGACACAAACCTGCAAGGAGTAAAGAGAATGAGCACACAGCAATCACACCGCGAAGGCAGAGTCATTCACGATGCCGACAGTCACATCATCGAATATCCTGGCTGGCTGGAGAGCTATTCCAGCGAATACGTTAAAGCCAACCTGAAGCCCAGCCGAATAACGGTGGACAATCCAATATTTAAGCGAATTATAGATCAGGCC
>JBALVY010000033.1:0-4288 GCA_036960375.1 Pseudomonadales bacterium | reverse complement strand
TATTTTCTTAACTGCTGCGTTGCTGCCGTTAAGGTATTTTTCATCAAGCAAGCAATGGTCATAGGGCCAACACCACCGGGTACGGGAGTAATGGCACCGGCTACAGGCTCTACATCGGCAAAGTCTACGTCACCTACCAGCTTTCTTTTACCATCCACTTCTATGGCATTGATACCTACATCAATAACAGCGGCGCCTGGCTTTATCCAATGGGACTTAACCATTTCGGGGCGGCCTACTGCGGCGACAACGATATCAGCCTGTTTGACGATTTCTTCAATATCACGAGTTCTTGAGTGAACGATGGTAACGGTACAACTCTGCTGAAGAAGTAGAGCGGCCATGGGCTTACCAACAATGTTGGAACGGCCGATTATAACGGCATTTTTGCCCGTCAAATCACCCAGCTCTGTTTGCAGCATGATCAAACATCCCAGTGGTGTGCAGGGTGTTAGCGTTTCTTGCCCAGAGTTTAATCGGCCAACATTAACGGGGTGAAAGCCGTCGACGTCTTTTTCTGGAGCAATGGCGTTGATAATATACTCTTCATCCAGATGCTCGGGTAAGGGCAGCTGAACCAAAATACCGTGAACTGCTGGGTCTTGGTTTAATTCATCAACAACCTTATTCAGGGTCGCTTGGTCTACATCAGCAGGTAGCTTTCTCTCAATAGAATTTAAGCCTGACTCATTCGCTCGCAGTACTTTATTGCGAACATAAACTTGACTAGCGGGGTCTTCACCTACCAATACTACGGCAAGCCCTGGCTTGATATTGTATTGCTTTTCGAAGGACGCTACGTCCTTGGCTACTTCTTCTACAACAAGGGCTGCGAGTGCTTTTCCATCAATAATTGTTGCCATTACTTCTCCCCCTTACTTGAAAATAATTGTTTTGTTACCATCGAGAAATGTTCGATGTTCTGTGTGGAGTTTTACTGCAGTAGCCAGCGCTTGGGTTTCTGTATCTCGGCCAACGGCGACAAGCATCTCAGGTGTGTAAGTGTGGTCAACTTCCTGTACAGACTGGCTAAGAATAGGCCCTTCATCAAGATCACCTGTTACGTAATGAGCGGTTGCTCCAATAAGTTTTACGCCGCGATCAAATGCTTGGTGATAAGGCTTGGCACCTTTAAAACCCGGTAGGAATGAGTGATGAATATTGATTACTTTTCCTGAGAGTTCAGTACATAGCTTGTCTGACAAAATTTGCATATAGCGGGCAAGAATGGTGAGTTCACTGTTTGTCTCTTCAATAATTTCCAGCAGCCTTGCTTCCTGCTGAGGCTTAGTATCTTTAGTCACGGGTAAGTGAATAAAGCGAATGCCTTCTCGCTCTACCATGGGGCGCAAGCCTTGGTGATTGGATACAACAGCAGTAATTTCTATATTGAGTTCGCCTTTGCGAAGTCGATAGAGTAAATCGTCTAAGCAGTGATCGTACTGGCTAACCATAATCAATGTACGAATGGTTTGGCTGGCAGGAATTATTTGCCAATCCATAGAAAACTTATCGGCAATAGCTTGAAACTCTTCTTGAATGCTCTCTTGTGTCGCATCGCCATTGTCGATATGAAAACGGCTGCGCATAAATAAATTCGCATTTTGTCTGTCATCAAAATGGCTGAGTTCAGAAATGTAGCAGCCTCTTTCGGCGAGAAAGCCGCTGACACCAGCGACGATTCCGCAGGCGGCTGGGCAGGTGGCCTTTAAAATATATTCAGTCGTGTTTGTCACAATTGTCTATGCCTTCTTATTAATAGATTTAGCTTCACTGATTGCCTGGGCTAGCATTTGATTCTTTCCATTGTTGGATCAAACAATGGACGAAGTGAGGCTAGGGCCTTGTATCGCTTATTGCCAATCTCGATTTCCCACAGATCATTATTCACATTATCAGCGGTGATAATGTCGTCGGATTCTACAAATCCAAGACCCACGGCAGCACCTATTGTAAAGCCATAGGCTCCAGCGCGAATATAACCCGCAAATTTGCCGTTGTGATAAATCACTTCAGCATGGTAGAGCAGAGGCTCCGCGTCTTCCAATTTGAATTGTAATAAGCGGCGTTTGAAACCACCTTCAGCTTTTTGGGCGGCGAGTGCATCGCGGCCTATAAATCCGTCGGGCTTATCCAGCTTTACCGCGAAGCCAAGGCCTGCTTCAAGTGGTGTGTCGCAGTTATCAATATCATGGCCGTAATCTCTGTAGCCCTTTTCTAAGCGCAAACTATTGAGTGTTTGCAGGCCTGCATGGGTGAGGTTGAAGGCTTTACCGGCTTCAACAACACGATCGTAAACCTGAATGGCATGCTCAGAGGGAATATAAAACTCCCAGCCTAGCTCACCGACATAGGTGACACGAATAGCCAGTACCCTGGCATAGTCTATATCTATGTATTGGCTGCTTAGATATGGGAAAGCTTCATTGCTTACATCGACACTGGTAAGAGTCTTTAATAGCTCTCGTGACTTCGGCCCGTGAATGTTTAACTGTGTATAGCTTGATGTGACATCCGTGACAAATGCATGGCTATCTTTAGGAATATTGCGATCCATCCACATTTTCACGTGGCCGTGAGTGGTATCTGATGCGATAACCATATACTCGTTTCGAGCTAATCGTGTGACGGTCAAATCGGCTTCGAGTCCACCAGCCTCATTAGTCCATTGCGTATAGACAATGCGACCGTCTTCTACATCAATCTCATTACAGCAAATTTGATTGAGCACCTTACAGGCATCATTGCCCTGAACAAGAAACTTGCTCATAAACGACATATCCATCAGCACGACATCGTTGCGTGCGGCATGGTGCTCGGCCTCATGATCGGCAAACCAATTTTGTCTGCCCCAGCTATAACGCTCAACAACACCGGGTTTGCCGTCAGTGGCGTACCAATCAGCAATTTCCCAACCTGCGCTTTCGTTAAAATGGGCACCCGCTTTTAATAGGCGCTCGTGCAGTACAGACTGCTTTACATTTCTGGCTTTGCTCATGCCAAGGTTGGGGAAGTGGGGCTCATACATCTTACCCAATACTTCAACCAAGCGATCTTCTCGGTACTTGGGGTTTCTCTGGCAGTTGTGGAAGCGATTAACATTAATACCACTGACATCCCAGTCTGGGCGGCCATCAATAATCCAGCGTGCTAGCAGGCGACCAATACCACCGGCTGAGAGTATGCCGAGTGAGTTGAGGCCGCAGGCAACAAAGTAGTTTTCCAGTTCGGGGGCTTCGCCTACCAGAGGGGCCAGATCAGGGGTAAAACTCTCTGGTCCACAGAAAAACTTACGAATGCCCAGTTCAATGGCTTCAGGCACCCGTTCATAAGCCTTTTCAAGGAAAGGCATCATTCTGTCCATGTCTGGATCAATCTCGCCAAAGGAGAAGTTTTCAGGAATGTGATCAACATTCCACGCTTTGGCGACAGGCTCAAAAAGGCCGATCATTAGGCCGCCGACTTCTTCTCGGTAATAGGCATAGCTATCCGGGTCTTCGAGAATAGGTAGGTCTCGGTGCATACCTTCCATATCACCTGTGATCAAATAATAGTGTTCTGCTGCCTGTAGCGGCAGGTTTACGCCAGCCATTTCACCAAACTGGCGGGCCCACATACCTGCGCAGTTAACAACAATCGGCGCTTCAATATCACCCTGGTCAGTTGATACGCCCGTTACGCGACCCTGTCCTTTATGAACACCAGTAACGCTAACGCCTTCAATAATACGTGCGCCCTGATTTCTAGCACCTTTGGCAAGAGACATGGTTAGGTCAACAGGGTTAGCTCGGCCATCTTCTGGGGTAAAAAAGCCAGCAATGACATCATCAAGTTTAGCTTTAGGCCAGTGCTCGCGAACTTCATCGACAGTAATTTCATTACAATTTATGCCTCGGGTACGCATAAAGGCGGCGGAACGACGCATTTCTTCGAGTCTTTCTTCATTACAGGCGACTTGTAAGTAACCTACTGATTTAAAACCGGTAGCAAGGCCTGTTTCTTCTTCTAAGCGGCTATATAGGTCGCGACCATAGGTGAAGATATCTGTGCTGGTTTCGTCGTTGAGAAGGCCTGAGACAACAAGCCCAGCTGCATGCCATGTTGTGCCTGAGGTGAGTTGTTCCCGCTCTAGAACGACGACATCTTTACAGCCAAATTTAGTCAGGTGGTAAGCAAGGCTGCAACCAATGATGCCGCCGCCAACAATCACAATCTGGGCTTTTTCCGGTATGTCTATTTTTTTAGTTTGCATGCTTTTTCCTGAGTTTGGGCCATCGAGTTAGGCCTT
>JBALVY010000032.1:0-4638 GCA_036960375.1 Pseudomonadales bacterium | reverse complement strand
CGATTGAAACCGAAAATGGCCCCGTCGCTTTTAGTGACAACATTCCGCCACCTCAAATTCAGCCCGCTCCCGCCCTTGCTGAACATACCCGCGAATTAATGAGCACGCTTATTGGCCTGTCGGATATTGAGATTGACGCATTAATCGCTAGTGGCGATTTAGAGATAAGGAAAAAAGAAACAGGCGCAATGCAACAGAAGGTAAGAACACTAGCCATAAATTCAGCCATGAAAATTCTACTAAAATACCATGAACTTAAGCATTTTTTTAGGAGAGTGTACGATAGCAAACTGATGGATTGAAAATAGCAGGAGTACAAACGACACCATGTCCATGGAGATAGATTACATACTGCAGATGCAACAAGAGCTTTCCCGGCAGATTGGCATGGAGATTGAGGACTGGCCAGACATTTATGACAGTGTAAAGGTGATAGATGTTGAAGCAAAACACTGCCTTCAAAGAGCCGGCGAAGCAGTCACACATCACTATTTTGTGGTTTCAGGGTTGGTTCGCCTGTTCTATCAGACGCGGAATGGAAAAGAACTCAATAAAGCTTTCTACGGCGAAAATTATATCGCCGGTAATCTCAGTGCGCTCATCCTAAATGACCCCAGTCGATTTTCAGTAGAAACGCTCGAACCCTGTAAACTCATTGAGCTATCGTTTAACAAATTTCGATCGTTATATATACACTCTCCCCCTTGGCAAGGGGTGTTCAATCACGGCTGTCAAATGATGCTAATCCGAAATGAACGCCGTGAAGCAGAACTCCTGACCATGACGGCCAAACAACGATTTTTGCAATTTAATCGGAATTTCTCTGAGTACCAGGGTCGTATTCCCCAATACCACATCGCCTCCTATCTCGGCATCACACCGGAGGCCCTGTCAAAACATAAGAAACAATGGTTATCGTCCACGGAATAATCCACTCACACGATCAGGTCTGAAAATCTCAGCACTTAATCTAGGTTAATGACGGTGTTGTGGAACTCGTCATAAGCTTACGTTTCATATTGTTAGAATTGAGGTTTTCATGACATCTGCCACAACTCGCTATACGCGACTATTTAGCCCGCTCAACCTTGGATTTACCCAGCTTAAAAACCGCATACTGATGGGCTCTATGCACACCGGATTGGAGGGGGAAGGCAAGCAAGGTTTCAACAAGCTCGGCGCCTACTACGCCGAGCGTGCCAGTGGCGGCGTGGGTATGATCATCACCGGAGGCACCGCCCCCAACGAGGCCAGCCTGCTCCAAGGCTGTGAAGAGGCCGCACTGTTTGAACCCTGGCATGTGCCGCAACATCAACTGGTCACCAAAGCGGTCAAAGAAGCCGCCAGCGACTGCAAAATCTGCCTGCAAATACTGCACGCAGGCCCTCTGGCCCAAGGCACTAAGGCCGTCGCCCCCTCGCCTATCCAGTCACCCATCAGCCGCTTTGTGCCCCACGAGCTCACCGATGACGAGGTAGAGCAAACCATCGATGACATTGTCAACTGCGCACAACTGGCCCAACAAGCGGGTTATGACGGTGTTGAGATTATTGGTTCGGCGGGTTACCTCATCAGCTGCTTCCTGCTGGAGAAAACCAACCAGCGCACCGACCGCTGGGGTGGAAGCTACGCCAACCGCATGCGCCTTGCCGTCGAGGTCGTTAGCCGTGTGCGCGCCGCCCTGGGGCAAGAGTTTATCCTGGCTTTCCGCCTGGCCAGCATGGAAATGATGGCCGATGGCAGCAGCTGGGAAGAGGTGGTGACCCTCGCCAAGGCCATCGAGGCCGCGGGCGCCAATATCATCAGCACACACTTCACCTGGCACCAGGCGCAGGTTCCCACAGTTTCCACCCGTGTGCCCCGCGCCGCCTTTGCCCAGGTCACCGGGCGCCTGCGCGCTGAGCTCAGCATTCCGCTGATCACCAGCAACCGCATCAACACCCCCGAAACAGCCGAGCAAATACTGGTCGACGGGCACGCCGACATCATCTCCATGGGTCGGCCCATGCTGGCCGACTCGGAGTTTGCCAACAAGGCCAGAAACAACCAGGCCGAGCTGATCAACACCTGCATCGGCTGCAACCAGGCCTGCCTGGATCATGTCTTTGAACACAAGCGCGTCAGCTGCCTGGTTAACCCTAGGGCCTGCCATGAGACAGAGCTCAATTACCTGCCCACCGAGCAGCCTAAGCGCATCGCCGTGGTGGGTGCCGGACCGGCCGGGCTGGCATTTGCTGTAACCGCCGCTCAGTGCGGACACCAGGTAACCCTCTTTGAAGCAGGCGATGAAATTGGCGGACACTTTAATCTGGCCAAACGTATCCCCGGCAAGGAGGAGTTCTATGAGACCCTGCGCTACTACCAAAAGCAGATTGAGCGACTGGGTGTCAACCTCAAACTCAATCACCCGGTGACGGCCGCCGATCTGCGCGCCGGCGATTGGCAGGAGATCATCGTCGCCACCGGTATTAAGGGTCGCACCCCAGCCATTCCCGGTATCGATCACCCGATGGTAATGAGTTACACCGACGCTATTCTTGGCCGCAAGCCCATAGGCGACAAGGTTGCGGTGATAGGCGCGGGCGGCATCGGCTTCGACGTAGCCGAATTGACAAGCCACAAGGGCGTGTCGGCCAGTCTCGACGTCAAGGTTTTTGCCCGCGAGTGGGGCATCGATTTTGAAAATCACCCCCGCGGCGGCGTCGCCGGCGTGACCCCAGAAGTAGCCAAGTCGGACAAGGAAATCTATCTGCTACAGCGCAAAGCCACATCGATCGGCAAAGGCCTGGGCAAGACCACCGGTTGGGCACACAGGATCAGCCTGAAGCGCAAAGGGGTGCACATGATCCCGGGTGTTGAATATCAACAGATTGACGACCAAGGCCTGCACATCAGCATCGATGGTCAAGAGAAAATTCTAGACGTCAACAGTGTGGTTATTTGCGCTGGACAGGAGTCAGAGCGTCACCTCTACGATCAACTATTGGCCAGCCAAGTGGCCGATAACGCGCCCATTCATCTGATTGGCGGCGCCGATGTGGCACACGAGATAGATGCCAAGCACGCGATTAGTCAGGGCTCTCGACTGGCGGCCAAGCTCTAAAAAATAAAACAGAACAGAGAGTCTAACTGAAAGGTTACACGGCATCATCTAAAGCCGTGTAACCTCCAGACCTAGTCCGATTTTGAACTACATACCGAGAGTCTATAGTAAAGTTCGGCTACGGCTTGCAACCCAGTGCTGGAACGCTTTTAATATAACGCCCAATCATCTCCAGTGCACGCTTCGCATCCGGAACCAGAGGACTAAGGGTCTGAAAGACATGAAACTGGGCCTCAAAGACGTCCAATGATACCGCAACTCCTGCAGCTTTGGCACGCTCAACAAAGGCGATGATCTGATCAAAAAATATTTCAGCTCCCGCAACTTGCACATAAGTCGGCGGCAAGGTCGCCAAGTCTACGTCGGTGAAAACCAGGTCAGCGAGACTGGACACATTATAGCCTTGAGACTTCCGAGGCCTGTCTCCCTTCAGGTAGAGTGTTAACCAGCTCTGAAGTAACGCTTCGTCTAGCACATCATTTTCCGCATGGGTTTTTATACTGCCGGTGCTGCAACCCGGGTGTACCCATGGAGACAGAAGTACCAGAGCATCGGGCTTTCGGTTACCCGATGAGTTAGCTAATGCCAGGGATGTGGCGACTGCCAGTGCGCCACCGGCGGAATCACCACTTAATAGCACCGGCGTGTTGGGGAAGGACTTCAATACCTGTCGGGTCACCGCCAGACAGTCCTGCTGTGCAGCAGGGTAGAGATGCTCCGGCCCCAGCCGGTAATCCACAGCCAGCACATGCGCATCGCTGCTTTCTGCCAATTGCGCCAAGGTATTCTGATAGCCCGCTACCGAACCGACAACATAACCACCACCATGAAAATACACCAGAATATGACGGGGTTCAGGCACGCCTTTGGGGCGGCACCACTGGCAGGCGACCCCGGCCAATGTCACAGTCTCGAATGTGACGTTTTTTTCTGCAGGAGAACGAATCTTCAGTGCACCCTGACGGTGTCGCAACCAGTCGATGGGTTTGCCCTTCGATTCGCTCACCATTCTTTTCACCAGGCGACAGACGAACTCTGTCATCCAACGGCGCTGGATCAAACGTCCGGGTGAGTGAAACATACTGAGAAGGGTGAGTAGAGAGAGACGAAGTACGTCCAGTATAGCCATATGTCCAGTCCTGCTTTACGTGTTTAGTCCGACAGAATTGCCATTGAGTATTCTAATCAAGACTGAGAGAAACAAGATTACGTAAACCGAACATATAGTTGTTAATTTCGGTCAACAAACTAGGGTTGCACGCGCCACGAACCGCTAAAAATTTCTCTATGCAGGATCCGAAAATCTTGGATCCCGTTTTTCAAAATTCGCCATTACCGCCTCCATTTGATTCGCCGTACCCATCAGAGCAGTCTGCTCAACGGACTCCATCAGCAATCCTGCAGCCACATCGGACTGGCGCTGGTTGTTGATCAGGCGCTTACAGGCGCGGATGGCTTCAGAGGTTTTGCCTGTAATCTGTACTTTTCGACTAATGGCCAACCTTGGGTAAACTGTTAACGATATCGACGATTTG
>JBALVY010000003.1:5212-529687 GCA_036960375.1 Pseudomonadales bacterium | reverse complement strand
ACCGCCCAAAAACTGCTGCTTATTTGCACAAAATCAAGGGTTTAGTGGTTACTTTATGGGCAGGTTGTCAGGTCGGACGGTAAACCCAACGACCGAGTCAGCTGGGGGAGTGCGAGCTTTGAGCTCTGTTGCCGGCTGCCATGCGTCCCCACCTTCCCCAGACACGCCGTAAATCCATCCATGGAGGCTCGGCTGCCGCGTCCCTGCGGCAGACGGTCTGGGGAAGGTAGGGACGCATGACGGCCTGGTATCGGGGGAAGACCGGGCGATAACGAGTGACCAGCACACGATATAGCCCAGCAGGTGTGAGTGGCTTAAGATCCGGGACCTTCTGAGGCAGGACGCCGAAGAGAGCTTACAGGGATGTATTCACGCGTGTCCCGGAACTTAAGTGACTCACGCCAGCGGACTACAACGCACGATTTCGATAACCCGACGTCGAGGAGGTACCCAGCAGGTGTGAGTCACTTAAGGTCAGGGACCTTCTGAGGCAGGACGCCGAAGAGAGCCTACAAGGACGTATTCACGCGTGTCGCGGAGCTTAAGTGACTCACGCCAGCGGACTACGAAGCACGATTTCGTCAACTAAAACTCGAGGACGTACCCAGCAGGTGCGAGTGGCTTAAGATCCGGGACCTTCTGAGGCAGGACGCCGAAGAGAGCTTACAGGGACGTACTTGCGCGTGTCCCGGAGTTTAAGTCACTCACACCAGCGAACTACAACGTTCCGATCACACAGCCAGGCGAACCAGTAAAGGCTAGATCCCACGCGCGACTGACTGATTGGCCAAATACCATTGATAGGCATCTGTGAGGCCATCATCGAGGGAAATTCCGGCAGACCAACCCATACTAGATAAACGAGATACATCTAACAGCTTTCGAGGAGCACCATCGGGCTTACTGGAATCAAAGGTCAGCTTTCCCTCAAAACCCACTACCCGTGCAATGGTCTCAGCGGCCTCTCGTATTGAGCAATCAATCCCGGTACCTACGTTCACATGAGAAAGCTGATCATGTCCCTCCAGCCAATAAGCCTCTTCCGGCATGTCCATGACGTGTAAGCAGGCAGCAGCCATATCATCTACGTGAAGAAATTCACGCTTGGGGCTACCACTACCCCATACCACGACTTCTTCTGCTTTATCCTGCATCGCTTGATGAAAACGCGCGATCAAGGCAGGAATGACGTGGGAGTTTTCAGGATGGTAATTATCGTTTGGCCCATACAGGTTGGTGGGCATCGCACTGCGAAAATCGGCACCATGCTGTCTTCTATATGACTCACACAGCTTAATACCGGCAATTTTTGCGATGGCATACGGCTCATTGGTGGGCTCTAGAACACCAGTCAGTAGAGCATCTTCAGTCATCGGTTGAGGCGCATACTTGGGGTATATACAGGATGAACCCAGGAACAACAATTTGGCAACACCTGCACGAAATGCCGCCTCTATCAAATTACACTCAATCATCAAATTATCGTAGATAAAATCTGCCGGGTAAGTATTGTTGGCATGAATACCGCCAACTCTGGCAGCAGCCACATACAGCTCATCTACCTGCTCTGCCTGCAAAAAGTCAGAGACCGCTTTACTGTCCTTCAGATCTAACTGGTCACGACTACAGACCAAAGGCTCAATACCCTGCTGCTTAAGCTGTCGGACAATTGCGGAACCCACCATGCCATTATGACCAGCGACAAATACAGACTTCCTCATGGAATACCTTATCCTTTAAAACGAAACCTCAACTACTGCGAGCGCAGCAAGGCATCCTGTTTAGCTAATACCATATCGGACTGCATCATTTCATTCACCATCTCACGCAGTGTAGTGGTGGGCTTCCAGCCTAGCTTTTCAGCCGCCATCGAGGGATCACCTAATAAGGTTTCTACTTCAGCAGGTCTAAAATACCGGGGATCAATCGACACCAGCTTCTGCCCTACATTGAGTGCTGGTGTGGCCTCACTGTTCGCCAAGGACGCCACATAACCCTGTTCATTAACCCCTTCACCACGCCACTCTATAGTGACGCCAATCTCTGCGGCAGAAAATTCAATAAACTGGCGGACGGTATATTGCTCGCCCGTGGCAATAACAAAGTCTTCGGCCGTTTCCTGCTGCAGCATAAGCCACTGCATGTAAACATAGTCCCTGGCATGGCCCCAGTCCCTCAATGCATCGATATTCCCCATATACAGGCCTTTCTCTAAGCCTTGGGCAATATTACACAGTGCTCTGGTGACTTTGCGGGTAACAAAGGTTTCTCCTCTGCGCGGCGATTCGTGATTAAACAAAATGCCATTACAGGCATACATACCGTAGGACTCACGATAATTGATGGTAATCCAATAAGCGTACATCTTCGCGACAGCATAGGGAGAGCGAGGGTAAAAAGGCGTGGTTTCCTTTTGCGGAATTTCCATTACCTTGCCATACAGCTCGGAGGTAGATGCCTGATAGAAGCGCGTCTTATCTTGCATGCCCAATAGACGAATTGCCTCTAACAGACGCAAAGTACCGAGACCATCAACATCCGCAGTATATTCCGGTGACTCAAAAGACACAGCCACGTGGCTTTGCGCGCCGAGATTATAGACCTCGTCGGGCTGTACCTGCTGCATCAGGCGTACCAGGTTGGAGGTATCGGTCAAATCACCGTAATGGAGATAAAAGTGCTGGGACTCAATATGTGGATCTTGGTAAATGTGATCTACACGCTGGGTATTAAAACTGGAAGATCGGCGCTTTATGCCATGAACTTCGTAGCCTTTCTCGAGCAGTAATTCTGCCAAATAGGAGCCATCCTGACCCGTCACGCCTGTAATTAATGCAACTTTCTTACCCAAACCTACACTCCAAACAGCTAAATAGTAGAATAATTCGAGAGTATCCTAGCCAAGGCGGGCAAAATCAACTGATTCCATCAAACAATCTGAATCGCTTCTGACTGCCCTAGTGCTAAAGATAGCGATATACTGATCATGGTCATGAGAAGTAAACAATACACTAGGAGCAATCACACTTGGGTACACACGTTCACATAGTCGGCTGTAGCCCGCGAAGCGGTACAACACTACTTCATGAAATGATGATCTCCTGCTATGAGCATGATCGACACTACCCTCATGAAAGAGCTATACATAAAACCCCCAAGCCAGAAGTAAACGAGACAGTTATTAGCAAGCGTCCTACCGATTGCATTTTTATGGATCGGCCAATGGCCCAAAACTCGTCGCTCTACTGTATCTATGTATTGAGAGATCCAAGAGATGTGGTGGTTAGCACTCACGGACGGTCATTGGATCAATACTATACCTCCCTGGCATGGTGGAAATTTGTAGACCAGCAAACACGAGCATTACGCGCAAACCCCAGAACCCTTGTTGTCAAATATGAAGACCTGACTCTCAACCCAAATGAAGTACAGCAGAGAATCAGTCGCGTTTTTCCTTTTCTACAGCAAAAGCATCCTTTTTCTGAATATTATCTCCATGGGGATATGTCGGAAGAATCAAAACTGGCAATGAAAAATCGAGAACAAGTGACTACTTCCAGCATAGGGAATTGGCGTCAACACAAAGAACGCCTGGTGGGTCAGCTACAACTACACGGAAACGTCAGCGAGGAGCTTATAGATTACGAATATGAGAAAAATAATCAATGGGAGGTAGAAATAAAGGGTGTGACAGGGGCGTATTTTAAGAGCGTTATGTATCGAAGAGACCGTATAAGTTTCTTTTTCCTGATAAAACTCTTCTTTCGAAAACGCGCTTACGGTCTACGCTACCGATTCTTCTGCTAAGCTCTACGAATATAGTAGCTTAAAGAACCCTTCCAAATTGGTCTACCGTTTGGACTATGATAATATCAACGACCCAGCAGACGCCGGTTCCAGACATAAAGCGACAGACTGAAAACTCCACGAGCCTTGCACTATGACTAAAAATGTAATTTGCATGAAATGGGGCACTCTTTACGGCCCCGAGTTTGTAAACAGACTCTATGCCATGGTTCGTAAAAACCTAAGCGGCGACATACGTTTTGTTTGTCTGACAGACGACCCGAAGGGCATTAGACCAGAAGTGGAATGCCTTGACTGCCCCACGCTGGATGTTCGCCCTCCCTATAACAACAAGCCATGGCGCAAAGTCAATTTATTCGGCAACAGTGAGCACTTGTTTGGGTTAGAAGGTGATTGGCTCTATCTTGACCTGGACCTTATGGTCACTAGTGCACTTGAGCCTTTCTTTGAATATCAGCCAGAAAAATCGTTCATTGTTATGTATAACTGGACTCAACCTGGCCTGAATATTGGCAATACATCTGCCTACCGATTTCGAATTGGCGCGGACTCATACTTACTCGAAAATCTTCTCGCTGACCCTGACGGCACGTTTAAGAAACACTCCAATTCTCAAACCTATATATCTCGCTCTATCAATGACATCTGTTTCTGGCCAGACGAGTGGTGTCTTCTGTTTAAGGTCCACTGCGTCCCGCCATGGCCACAGAGATACTGGAAAGCACCACCACTACCAGATACTGCCAAAATAGTTGCCTTTCCTGGGTCCCCAAATCCTCACGAAGCGCTAGAGGGACAATGGCCAGAGAGTATTTTCTATAAAAAGCTGTACAAATACACTAGGCCAGCGCTCTGGGTCGGTGAAATTTGGGCTGATTGCGACGCTGATTTATAACCAGCCAGATGCAATGAGATCCGGTGCTGAGGTAATGACAAGGTCGCAGTGAATTTCATCGCTAGCATTTCTGGGTAAATCCTCCCAACTGCTAATTCGATTTAGCTTTTTACGGCCTTTTTCTACTACAAAGACCTTGGCTCGATTGAGTAAATGTGTGCAAAAACTTTCGGCGCTACTACCCGAACGACGTAAGTAGATGCTACTGAACTCTAATATACCCACAAAACCAGCAAACGACTCCAAGCAAGAAAAACCTTTAAAGGCCTCGTGCTCGAAACCCTCTATGTCCATTTTAAAGACTAATGTAGACTCGGCTGTCGGGCGTTGATTTTTTTCCGCCAAAATATCATCCAGGCTTCGCTGACGAACCTTCGCACTATGTGTATGCTTGTCATCCTTAATGGCGGCTCCACTGCCTGTCCAATCAGGGGAATAATGAAACTCCACTGCCTCGCCACATTCGGAAGCGACCAAACAGTTAACCAAGCTAATCCTCTCAGCATCTCCATGTGCATCGATGGATTGCTGCAAGTAGGGAATTAATCCTGGATTCGCCTCAACCAATATATCCTGGCCAGACGGGTAATTCGCATTAAAACTACACTCACCATAGTTCGCACCAACATCCATCATAATAGCCTCAGGATGAGCCTCATTATGATTGCGCCAGAATTGCATGGGTAAAGACTCTCTTCCTCTGGAAGTATCTACCGCGAGCTTTTTAAACGCCCTACCATCTTCGGGGTTGATATAAACTTTATTTCCCGAGGCTTTCAACACGACACTTTGTGGCTTAAGCGTCCTGTATTTTCTATATACCAGCGCGTCATACCATAATTTTTTTATAGACAAAATTCACTCCTTTTTGCCAAATGTACAAAATCAAGAATTCTTAAAAACTCGCAGGCCTTTAAATTTAGCAGCACGAACCAAGCTAACCACAGGATAACGCATCTTCACCCCACGCCGGGACAACAAGTTCCCTCCTCTGGGTGCCTCCGCCACGTACCGCTCTTCGACAATACGAGAAATTGCTGCAATCAAATTATATTCTTCCAGAACACGCCTGCGAGCTTCTCTAATAGCTAACAAGCTTTGCTCATAAACATTATCCCGCAGGGTTTTCCTGATAGTCTCTATTGATGACTCATGGTTATCTATATCAATGGCGACGAAACTTTCTTCAGGGAAATAGTCTGCCGCATTGGGGCATCCTGCATATATCGGCATAGCCAGGCCTAAATAGGGATCCGATAATTTTTCCGTCCAATGATGAACACCAATATAGTTCTCAATCGCTATATGATAGCGGTAAGGATCTATCGATTGCGCTTTATCAGGCATCGGAATAAAACCTCTGCCATAAACATCTATCTCGGGAATTGCCGACATCAATGACTGCAGCAAGCTATAACGCTTGTGATGCGCGGTAAAGCGCTGGCGCTTGTTAGAACCTACCATAGCGATATCGTGATCCTTAGTCGGTTCTCCGTTGGCTATATCGGCAATGTTACTGTAACTACCATCGGCAAAGCCGTAAAACCATACCAGTGCCGGCTGCGAATAAATTCTATGCGGATGCTTAAGTGCAGACTCTGGCTGAGCCGTTAATACATGACCAAATTGCTCTGTGTAATGCCTGTCATATTCCTTGATCGTATGAGGCTCAGAGGTTATCAACAAAGTATTCTGCCGGGCACACTGTAGGGCTTCACACCCTTTGCTCGCCCTCTGCCCATGATCGCCCGGTAGATCCTCATAGACGGCCAGCCAATCATACTTTGTCGCATCACGATCAAGAGTAAAGTCACACAATCCATTTACAAAGTTTCGAGGATCAGGAAAATAACGAGCGAAACGGGCAGGCTCATTACGAGAAATAAGTTTAATCTTGATGCGCTCAGTCATCACTCTTGTTTTGGATATAGGGACACTGCTGCAACTCTAACAGAAGCCCTCTTAATAGCCCAGAGCATTGCAGCAACCGAGTAAACTAAGGGCGGACTGCTTTCCATTTAGTGAAAAATCCATTAACCTCATCGGCTTTGGCTGATGTAATTTATTATGTGCGGAATCGCAGGCGTTATCGGGCACACTACCGAGCAAGAGCAACACCAGTTGCTCCAACTGTTCGAACAATCCTTGACCTCCCGTGGGCCCGATGGCCACGGATCTTACATTGACTCAGAGGTCTTATTGTTTCATCGCCGCCTGTCCATAATTGGTCTGGAAACAGGCGCTCAGCCGCTCAAAGGCAAGAGCTCCAACTCTAACGACGATGATCTAATACTCATTGCCAATGGCGAGATCTATAACTACATCGAGTTAAAAAAGGATTTGCCTGCATTACGAACAGAGTCGGACTGCGAAGTTATACTGCCTCTCTATCAAAAATATGGACTAGAATTTATTTCGCTGCTACGCGGTATGTATGCATTTGCATTATATGACCAATCAAATAACCGGGTCATACTCAGTCGTGATACCTACGGCATTAAGCCTTTATATTACGCCAATGACGATCAGGGACGAATAATCTTCGCCTCTACAATGAAAGAAATAGTCGATTCCGGCCTCGTCGCCTGCGATATCGACACCAAAGAATCGAAGCGTATTCTACACGCAAGATATAGCCTGGACGAAAACACGGTATTCTCAGAAATTAAGAGACTACAGCCTGGTCAAACACTCGTCTTTGAAAACGGGAAACTGTGCCAAGACATGACAATTGATGCACTATCATTGCATGCCAAGCAAGACAACTTTAAGCGCGATGTATCTCATCAAGATTTAACCGACAGCTTTCAAGATAGCATGACCGTTCACTTGAGGGCTGACGTCGATATAGGCCTGTTTTTTTCCGGCGGGGTAGACTCATCAATAATCCTTTACTGGATGAGCAAGCTGGAAAAACAGAAGAAACACCTGTTTATAGCGGGGTTCCCTGAGTCAGAAGAACACGATGAAACAGCCAAGGCATTGAAAATTGCTGAGAATATGGGCTGTATTATTCACCGAATTCCCTTTACTGAAGAGGATTTTTGGCACTACCTTCCGCTGGTTACTCGAGAGTTTGATGACCCTGTCATTGATCCGGCGGCACTGGCAACATACAAATTGGCGGAGACCGCCAACAAGCATGTCAAAGTCGTACTCTGTGGAGAAGGCGGTGATGAGTTCTTTTCCGGCTACCGACGACACCAAAAAGCCGGACTACTCGGGGGGGTATTGCAAAGCAAGCACAGTAACAAAGGTTTGTTTCGAAACAAGTTGAATTTCATTGATGATAACGACGACTGGCACGCCCCGATTAATCGAAAGTATCAAGAATTGAACAAACTGCCTTATTCCAAAATGCAAAAAATGCAGTTGGTCGACGCATGCTTCTGGCTTCCGAACGACCTACTGACCAAATTAGACCGCTGCAGCATGGCATTTGGGCTGGAAGGCAGAACACCTTTTGTCGACCAGGTTATGTCTCCGTATATGTGGTCTATCAAAGACGGCCTCAAAGTCAACTTTAAAGTCGCCAAGCTGATGATTCGTAAATGGCTTAAAGACGTCTTTCCTGAATCCGAACCCTTTGCAAAAAAACAGGGTTTCAAGCTGCCTATATACCAGTGGTTGTCTGGCCGGCGTCAATATCTTCTGGAATACCTGCCAAAACATCCTGCTTTTGCTGAAATTGCAAAAGCAGAAGATATTCAGAAATTAATTGAAGATATGGATAAATCAGAAGCGCACGCTGTTTATGCGCTCTTATACTATGCCCACTGGTTTGAACAATATGGAAATAGGTCTCAGCGAGATTCCATCGCTTCTGTGTAAACCGCTAAAGTCTTTTCAACCAATGTATCGAGTTTGAAATCGTCAGACAACTCAACGTTACCGGGGTCTTTCAATACTTCTGTTACGGTTTTGGCTAATGCGGGTATATCGGCATAGGGAACTAAACCCCTGGGATAACATAAGCGCAACACTTCTCCGGGCCCACCCTGATCCCATGCCACCACTGGTAGACCGACACATATCGCCTCTATCACTGTTCTACCAAACGGCTCCGGCTGATCAGACAAATTCAACGCCAATGAAGACGCGGCATATAATTCCTTCATATCGGACCTGGCACCCAGGAAGCTAATGTGTTCAGCTAAGCCCCGTTCCTCAACTTGCTGTAATAGCTCTTGATAAAACCCCTGCTTTTTAGCATGTGCGCTACCCACCACAAGCGCATGAATATCATGCTCCTGCGTCTTTAGCACAGCCATGAGATCCAGTACGAACTTGTGCCCTTTCCAACGGGTAATTCTGCCCGGAAAAAGGATCAGTTGTTTGTTCTCCAGCTGAGGGTGGTCGCGGTAAAAATCGGCAAACCATTGCTCATCAGGTTGATAGCCAACAGGAAACTCGTCCGGATCGACGCAGCGATGAATAAGTTTAATATTAGCCGGGGCTACTTTAGGGTAATTATCTCTAATATATTGAGTCACCGTATGAGAAATAGATATTACTCTATCAGCCTGGGTCATCACCGCAGAGTAGGCATTAACAGAATATAAACCATGTACGGTGGTCACTAGCGCAGGGCGACTCTGCAGCGGGATTTTTCTCAGTGCCAGCTTGGTAAGCCACGCGGGAAGCCTGGACCGGACGTGTATGACATCCGGTGATAGTTCTAGAATCAGAGCCCTTAATGGCCTTACATACTTCAACGATAAAAAGCTTTTTTTATGTACCGGCAACAGATGGTGGATCGAACCTTCATCCAGCAATTTTTGCACCATAGGGCCACCGGCTGAGATCACATGGGAGTCATGCCCTCTCTTTACCAGCTCTCGGGCTAAATCGAGGGTGCCTCTCTCGACGCCGCCCTGAATCAACTCCGGTAAAATCTGTAGAACCTTCATCACAAGCCTTTAAGCCGGTTGGGTAATTTCAATTGAGTAAGTTTATAACAATTTGACACATCGAGAAGGCTTTTTAGATACGCCAGCGGCGCTATCTCACCTACCGTTTCTCTTATTAACAAACTTGAACAGTAGCAATAGTGCAAACCAGAGGATAAAAATACCCAATAACAACCAATCTCCGCGTAACTGCCATGCATAATGCACCAAAGCCAAGGCACCGGCCGGATAGACAAGCAGATGAAGTGTCTTCCAACGACGGCCTAACTTACGCATCGAATATTGATTTGAAGTAAGAGCCAGCGGAGTCAACAATATGACTACAGCCAGACCGGCGGTGATATAAGGTCTTTCAACAATTTCAACAACAAGCGCTTGTATATCACGCCCCAGAATAAAAGCCCACATTGCCAACATATGGCAGCAAGCGTAGAAAAATGTCGTCAACCCCAACAATCGACGATGCTTTTTAAGTGGCGACAGAGGCCGCCAGCGAGACACCTGCGCAGAAGACAATGTCACAAATAACATCGACAGTGCGGACCAACCCAGCCAGACAACAACAAATTGACCCGGGTCGGGCCCAAGGTCATTGGCCACTATACGTCGAACTAAATATGTAAAAGGCGCCAGACAAATAATGAACAAACCTAACTGCCAGAGACGTTTCCTTTTCTGCATGAACTAAAAGTTCCGGCGCAGGTTCATACCGGTATACAGGTCTGCCACCTCATCTTGATAGCCATTAAACATCTTTGTCTCTATTCTATTGGGAGACCACAGCGAAGATGGCAGGCGCCGCTCGCTAGCCTGGCTCCAGCGCGGATGACTCACTTGGGGGTTCACATTGGCATAAAAGCCGTATTCATCAGCCGCCAACATATTCCAGGTTGTCGCCGGTTTTTTACTGGTCAAACGAATTCGCACTATAGACTTTATACTTTTAAATCCGTACTTCCAGGGCACAATGAGACGTAATGGAGCACCATTTTGCGCGGGTAATTCTTTTCCATATAAACCCACCGCCAACAATGTGAGTGGGTGCATGGCTTCATCGAGGCGCAAACCTTCTCTATAAGGCCAATCAATACCCGAAGAAAAGCTGCCTTGCGCCGGAAACTGGGCCTTATCCTCCAGCGTCGTAAACTCTACGTATTTGGCTGATCCCGAAGGCTCAAAGCGCTTCAGCAGATCTGCCAGAGAAAATCCCACCCAAGGCACAACCATCGACCAGGCTTCAACACAGCGTAGCCGGTAAATACGCTCTTCCAGCGCTTGCGGTGCCAGAATGTCCTCCAGGTTATAGGTTCCAGGCTTGGCAACATCACCGTCTATTGTCACCGACCAGGGTTTAGCTTTGAAATCACCAGAATTTTTTAGAGGGTCGCCCTTATCATTACCAAACTCGTAAAAATTACAGTAGCTGGTCACGTCTGATTCAGGGGTAAGCTTCTCTGCGGTGTAATAGGCAGAATGATCTAAGCTAGCCGCTCGGTACTTAAGAGGGTTTTGTGCTGCGCGAGCCTGGCCGAATGCGGCCACGCCGGCCACCCCCGCCGCGCCAGCCATAAACTGACGTCGCTTAAGATAGACACTTTCGCTGGTGATTTCTGAGGACGCAATTGAGGGTCCAGTTTTGATAAGCATAGCCTTGCTCCAAGCAAGTAAAATTGGTTACATGACTTAGACTACGCAAACAGAATAAATTCAGTTTATTTTGCTGCAGGTTTTTTAAGTAGAAACATCACGGGCCCGGATGCCGCATAAGCCGCTGCCATAAGCAGCAATACTAAGGGTGGATCAATCATTATGATCGAGATAATCAACACCGCCACCAGCACCATAATAAAAGGCACTCGGCCCTTACTACCATCTAACCCCTTAAAACTATGATAGGGAATATTGGTAACCATCAATAAACCCGCCGCTGCGGTGACAAGCCCAGCAACGATAGATAGTTCCAGCGGAATATTCTCTCCGCCCCAACCATTCAGGTGACACAACCAAACCATCGCGGCCACCAATGCTGCTGCTGGCGGGCTGGCCAAACCCATAAAAACCTCTTTTGCCACCTGTCCTATCTGGGTATTAAATCGCGCCAGCCTGATTGCAGCTCCAGCGACATAAATAAATGCCACCGCCCAACCAAACCGACCCAAGGGGCCCAAGCCCCAACTAAAGACAACCAAGGCTGGTGCTACTCCAAAACTTACCATGTCCGACAAACTATCCAGCTCAGCACCAAAGGCACTCTGAGTATGGGTCATGCGAGCAACGCGACCATCCAGACCATCGAGAAACATTGCCACAAATATGGCTATAGCTGCAGCCTCAAACCTGCCATTCATGGCCGCTATAATGGCGTAAAAACCTGCAAATAAGGCACCCAGTGTAAATAGGCTCGGCAACAACAACACTCCTTTGCGCCTTACCTTCTGACCGTCCTCCGAGCCTTCCTCTTCATGTTCCCCAACCGGAATAACTGCCTCCAACGCTACGGCCGCCTTTTCCGCTTCAGATTCCGGTATCTCTTTCTGCTCTTCAGTCACAACGCCTAAACTCCAAATTTCAGTTATCTAATACATGGTAGTGGGCTACCACGCGTATGTCAGCCTAAATATACTTCGCGTGGCTCGCCAATTGCCAAAAAGCCCGCACCAGCGGATCTTCCAGCCGCCGAGTAAGGGTAACCAGGCCTACATCAAAGGGCTCCAAGATGGGCGCATCTTCAATAATTTCAATTTGGTCCTGCAGTGGGCTCCCCGCTATAACCAGCTCTGGCACCACACCAATGCCAAAACCCAGCGCTACCAGGCTCACAATAGCTTCATGGCCACTAACCTGCGCATAAATCGACGCTGATTCACCCCGCTCCATAAACCAGGCATCAAGCCTTTCTCTCGCCAAGCCGGATTCCGACACGATCATCGGAATCGTAGACCAATCTCTTGAGCCATCGCTATTTAGCATGTCACGCACCAGACAGTCAGTACGCGGAACGATAAAGCGCAGAGGCGACTGTACCAGTGTCTTAAACTCCACCTTCGCGGGTAGCTGGCCAGGGTGGGCAGCGATCGCCAAGTCATCTTCCCCGCTTACCACTCGCGTGACCGCCATGGCCTGATCACCCGTATGGACGTGTAATTCTATACCCGGATGTTTGTTTCGCAGTTCCGGCAGCATACCGGCCAGCACACTATAGGAGGCGGTCACTGAACAATAGAGATTCAAGGCACCTTCAGGAGCAGAGCTTTGTCTTTTAAAGCTCTGCACTACCTTAGCCCACTCGACACTCGCTTCTCGGGCATATATAAGGAACTGCTCGCCAGCTCGAGTCAGTGCGACTCTACGATTATCCCGCTCAAACAAGCTGGCACCCAATTCCTGCTCCAGCCTCTTTATAGTACGGCTAACCGCTGATGGGCTTAAATGGCACTGTTTTGCCGCGCGACCAAAATTCTGCTGCTCCGCCAAGCTAATAAACAGGTCCAGACTCCGAATATCCATCTTAATACGCTCCGGTGTATCGTTATTGCGATATACGCAACATTTAATACCATATAAATCATTTTACGCAACTATAAATATAGGTTAAATTGCGCGCCGATCATCAGCCCAAACTATCCCGGAGAAATATCATGGCTAACTATTTCAATACCTTGCCTCTGCGCGTGCAGCTAGAAGAGCTCGCTAAATGTCGTTTTATGGACAGCAGTGAATTCAGCAACGGCTGCGAATACGTCAAAAACAAAAAAATTGTTGTCGTAGGTTGCGGTGCGCAAGGCCTAAACCAGGGCTTGAACATGCGAGATAGCGGCCTGGACGTGAGCTATACCTTACGTGCACAGGCAATTGCAGAAAAACGCCAATCCTGGAAAAATGCCACTGAAAACGGCTTTACTGTTGGCACCTATGAAGAGCTGATTCCTACTGCCGATATTGTCATGAACCTGACACCTGACAAACAGCACACTGCAGTAGTCACGGCCATAATGCCCCTAATGAAAGAAGGTGCCTGTCTGGACTACGCACATGGCTTTAACCTGGTTGAAGAAGGCATGCAGATCCGCTCGGATATTACCGTCATCATTGTAGCGCCCAAGTGCCCAGGTACCGAAGTACGCGAAGAGTACAAGCGTGGATTTGGCGTACCGACCTTAATTGCCGTACACCGTGAGAACGACCCCAATGGCGACGGCCTTGAAATAGCCAAAGCTCTGGCCTCCGCCACTGGTGGTGATCGCGCTGGCGTTCTTGAGTCCTCTCCAGTTGCAGAAGTTAAATCTGACTTAATGGGAGAGCAAACAATTCTTTGCGGCATGCTGCAAACCGGCTCTATCCTGTGCTTCGACAAGATGATTGCAGAAGGTATCGATGCCGGCTATGCCTCCAAGTTAGTGCAGTACGGTTGGGAAGTTGTTACCGAAGGCCTAAAATACGGTGGTATCACCAACATGTTGGATCGCCTCAGCAACCCTGCCAAAATCAAGTGTTTTGACTTGGCTGATGAGCTCAAAGATATTATGCGTCCACTGTATGAAAAACATCAGGATGACATCATGAGCGGTGAATTCTCACGCACTATGATGGCAGACTGGGCCAATGACGACATTAACCTGCTGAGCTGGCGCGCAGCCACCGCCGAAACCGCATTCGAGAAATCGGACGCTGGCAGCATGGACATCAGCGAACAGGAATTCTACGACAATGGCATTTTAATGGTTGCCATGGTTAAAGCCGGTGTAGAGTTGGCTTTTGAAACTATGGTAGCCGCCGGTATCGTCAGTGAGTCAGCGTACTACGAGTCGCTGCACGAAACGCCTCTGATCGCCAATACCATCGCGCGCAAGAAGCTTTATGAAATGAACGTGGTTATTTCTGATACCGCTGAATATGGATGTTATCTGTTCGATCACGCCTGTCGTCCACTGCTGGCTGACTTCATGACAAAAGTTGGCACGGATGTTATCGGCAAGGGTTTGGATATCTCTGACAACGGCGTAGATAATAACGAATTGGTTGCGGTTAACGCCAGTCTGCGTTCACACCCAGTTGAAGTTGTTGGTACCAAGCTTCGCGGCTATATGACAGCGATGAAGAAAATCGTTTAATTTCTCTCATCAGAACAATGGGTGGCATATGCCACCCATTTTTTTGCCATAAAAAAAGCCCCGTAATAAACTCTACGAGGCTTTAGATTTAGGCCGACTAAACGCTAAGTACTTTCTCTCCGCGCGACAAACCACTGACACCCGAACGTACAACCTCCAAAATGCTATCAGAGCCAATACTGTCTAAAAAGGCATCCAGCTTGCTACTGGTACCGGCAACTTGCACCGTATAAACCGTTGGACCAACATCAACCACCTGGGCGCGAAATATATCCGCAGTCCGCTTTATTTCCGCGCGCTGCGCACCTGTCGCTCGGACTTTTACCAGCATCAGTTCACGTTCAATATGCTCACCTTCAGTCAAATCAACCAATTTAACGACATCTATCAATCGATTGAGATGCTTGGTAATTTGCTCGATCTTCTGCTCATCACCCAGCGTTGTCACCGTCAAACGAGACAAGGTCTGATCTTCTGTTGGCGCTACAGTCAATGACTCAATATTATATCCACGCTGCGCAAACAGGCCTACCACACGCGACAGAGCACCGGGTTCATTTTCCAGTAATACAGAAATTATTCTCCTCATTTTGTGCGCTCCGTTTTACTTAACCACATATCACGCATAGAACCGTTAGGCGCTATATGCATTGGATATACATGTTCTGACGGATCAATAACCACATCCAGAAAAACCAGTTTATCTTTCAAACTAAAGGCTTTTTCCATTGCCGCATCAAGCTCATCAAGCCGCTCCACGCGAATGCCCACATGTCCGTACGCTTCCATCAATTTGACAAAATCAGGCAATGAATCCTTATAGCTTATGCTGTGAGAATAGCGGCCTTCATACTGCATATCCTGCCACTGCTTAACCATCCCCAAGGCCTGGTTATTCAGATTAATTATTTTTATCGGCGTACCGTATTGTGTACAGGTAGACAGTTCCTGAATATTCATCTGAATACTGCCTTCACCGGTAACACATGCTACATCGGCATCCTGATTTGCTAGCTTAACACCCATCGCCGCGGGCAAACCAAAGCCCATAGTTCCCAAACCACCGGAATTAATCCAGCGTCGCGGTTTATCGAATAAGTAATATTGAGCCGCAAACATTTGATGCTGGCCAACATCAGAGGTCACATAGGCATCGCCTTTAGTCACACGAAACAGAGACTTAATAACATCCTGCGGCATAATCAAGCCTTCAGGATTTTGTTTGTAACGCGGCTGGGTGTAAATACCGTGATCTTCTCGCCATTGATCAATCTGCGCCCACCAACTATCAATAGCTTTTGTGTCAGGCAAACTTTGATTGTCAGCCAGGGCTTCTTTAACCATGGTCAACATATCGTCAAGCACGCTAGCCACCGGACCAACAATCGGTACGTCAGCACGTACCGTCTTGGATATCGATGTCGGGTCGATATCCACATGTACAATTTTTGCATTAGGACAAAATTTGGACGGGGTATTAGTGACACGATCATCAAAACGTGCGCCCAAGGCCAATATCAGGTCAGCATCGTGCATTGCTGCATTTGACTCATACGTCCCATGCATACCTAACATACCCAAAAACTGGCGATCAGTGCCCGGATAGCCACCCAGCCCCATCAGGGTATTGGTGACCGGGTAGTTCAACAATTGCGCCAATTCAGTCAGCTGTGCAGAAGCATTGCCTTGTATGATACCGCCACCGGTATAAATTACCGGCCGCTTGGCATTCAACAATAGGCTAACAGCCTTACGAATCTGTCCGCTATGGCCCCGTGCCGCCGGCGTATATGAGCGCATTTTGACCGTATCTGGATACACATATTCGCGCTTTTCAGCAGGTGCGGTAATATCCTTTGGTATATCAATCACCACCGGACCGGGCCTACCAGTAGAGGCAAGATAGAAAGCTTTCTTGATAGTTTCAGGCAGGTCTTCAGTACGCGTGACCAAAAAGCTGTGTTTAACGATAGGTCGAGAGATACCGACCATATCGGTTTCCTGAAAAGCATCATTTCCGATCAGGTGAGTTGGCACCTGGCCGGAAAAAACCACCATGGGAATCGAGTCCATATACGCAGTAGCAATACCCGTAATCGCGTTGGTAGCGCCCGGACCAGAAGTTACCAATACCACCCCGGTATTTCCCGTTGCCCGCGTATAACCATCTGCTGCATGCGTTGCTGCCTGCTCGTGTCGCACCAACACATGAGGAATTTTAGAATGTGTAAATAATGCGTCATAGATATGCAGTACTGTGCCTCCGGGGTAGCCAAAGATGAATTCAACACCTTCGTCTTCCAGAGCCTGGGCGATCATTTCACCGCCTGATAATAGCTTCACTTTTTTAGCCTCTTAAAACCCATAAAAAGACCAATGTCTGTCGGGGTAACCCCTCACGGAGTAACCCTCACAGGCACGGTCTTGCCTAATTAAATCCTGAATAATGTGCATGTCCTGAGCCGAGGAGTTAAATATGGCCTGGAACTGCTGCAAGGGGTGTCTGCAATGCGTTCCTCAGGACTCTGGCCAAGCCTCTCCAATCGTGTTAATTGGCTTAATCAGTCGGCAAGGGATGAAATACCCGACTGTCTATGCTCAGCGCAGGGTCATATTCTTCCTGATTGTTGCTGTAGTGTCAATGAGTTAGGTGGATAACAGCGCTATCAGCTCGGCAAGTGAACCGGTTCATAAAAACTGACAAGTAAATTTGTCAAAAGCCCCCAAGTGCATTATTTTGTTAGCTATACATCCCAATAAGGATTACAGCCGTGTCTAATATCTATAAAATCATCATTGGCGTCACTCTAATAACTACCGTTGGCCTCGCCCAGGCCGGAGACGTTTACCACTGGGTAGACGAAAAAGGCGTTACCCATTACGCCGAAAGCGCTCCACAGGGGTCAAATGCCACCAAAGTCAAGATATCCGCTGGCATCGTTCAGGGGGGCAACCTTGCTGAGGCTTATGAGGGAGAAGACTCGGATGCCGATGCACCCGAGGAAGACGCCGATACTAACGAAAACGAAGAACAACCAGAAGCCAGCGCCCAGGAAAGTGAGGCTAGCAAGGAGGCTCGTGAGACAAATTGCCAAAAAGCACTGGCCAATCTTGACGTCATGGAGAACAACGCGTTAATTCGTGAAACCGGCGAAGACGGTAAGCAGCGTATCCTCACCGAGGACCAGAAGCAGGAACGCATTCAAACAGCTCAAGAAATACGCGATAGCTACTGCGAATAAAAAATATCCCCACGGCAAACCGTGGGGCTATTTCATTAGGCCGCGGTAAACTCCAGCAAGCCGTCCTTAGTATCTACCTGAATCATTGATCCCGGCGCGAATTTACCGGCCAATATGGCCTGCGCAAGCGGATTTTCAATCTCAGACTGTATTGCCCGCTTGAGGGGTCTGGCACCATAAACCGGATCAAAACCCGCCTCCAGCAACAAGTCCATCGCTGAATCAGACAATTCGATATCCAGTTCACGCTCCTGCAGACGCTTTCGCAACATAGCCAGCTGAATAGTTGCAATACCGGCTACCTGATCTCGACCAAGAGGATGAAATACAACGGTTTCATCAATACGGTTAATCAGCTCCGGGCGGAAATAATTACCGACAACATCCAGTACCGCACGGCGCATTTTGTCGTAATCATCCTCTGCCGCCATGTCCTGGATTATGTCCGAGCCCATATTGGACGTCATCACAATGACAGTATTGCGAAAATCCACCGTACGCCCCTGCCCATCGGTCAGGCGACCATCTTCGAGTACCTGCAACAATATATTGAATACATCCGGATGGGCCTTTTCTACCTCATCAAGCAGTATAACGGAGTAGGGCCTGCGCCTTACCGCCTCGGTGATATAACCACCTTCCTCGTAACCCACATAACCCGGAGGTGCGCCTATCAATCGGGAAACAGAATGCTTCTCCATGAACTCCGACATATCAATGCGAATCATAGCTTCCTGTGTATCAAACAGAAACTCAGCCAAAGCCTTGCATAACTCCGTTTTACCCACACCGGTAGGCCCCAGAAACAAAAATGATCCATTGGGCCTATTGGGGTCAGACAAACCTGCCCGCGAACGCCGTACCGCATTAGAAACGGCGACAACGGCTTCTTGCTGGCCTACCACGCGCTGATGCAATGAATCCTCCATTCGCAGCAGCTTTTCACGCTCGCCCTCCAACATTCTGGTGACTGGTATACCCGTCCACTTTGATACAACCTCGGCAATTTCTTCCTCAGTCACTTTATTGCGTAACAGCTGCATTGTCGCACCGGTATCATTCTGTTCCGACTGCTCCAGCTGCTTTTCAAGTGCAGGAATCACGCCATACTGAAGCTCCGACATTTTAGCCAGGTCAGCGCTGCGATGAGCCACCTCCAGATCCATTCTGGCCTGTTCCAAGTCCGTCTTTAGCTGTTGCGAACCATAAAGAATCGCTTTTTCCGCTTTCCAGATATCTTCCAGGTCGGCAAACTCGCGCTCAACCTCTTCAATATCTGCTTCAATGCCCTTTAGCCGCTGACGCGTCGTTTCATCTTCGTCTTTTTTCAGCGCTTCACGTTCAATTTTTAACTGAATCAAGCGACGCTCCAGTCGATCCATCGACTCCGGTTTGGAATCAATCTCCATACGAATCCGACTCGCTGCTTCATCCACCAGATCGATAGCCTTATCGGGGAGCTGACGATCGGTAATGTAGCGTTGCGATAATTTAGCCGCCGCAATAATGGCTGAATCGGTAATATCTACACCGTGGTGAACCTCATAACGCTCTTTCAGACCACGCAATATGGCTATCGTATCTTCTTCGGTTGGTTCACCCACCAGCACTTTTTGAAAACGACGCTCCAGCGCGGCATCTTTTTCAACATACTGGCGATATTCATTCAAAGTTGTCGCGCCAACACAATGCAACTCACCACGGGCCAGCGCTGGTTTGAGCATATTGCCTGCATCCATTGAACCTTCGGCCTTGCCAGCTCCCACCATGGTATGTATTTCATCAATAAACAGGATGACACTGCCCTCTTCCTTGGACAATTCATTCAATACGGCTTTCATGCGCTCTTCGAACTCACCGCGAAATTTAGCACCCGCCAATAGCGAGCCCATATCCAGCGACAATATACGCTTGTGTTTGAGACCTTCCGGCACCTCGCCGTTGATAATCCGTTGAGCGAGGCCTTCAATGATGGCCGTTTTTCCCACACCGGGCTCTCCGATCAATACCGGGTTATTCTTGGTGCGCCGCTGCAGAACCTGAATAGTGCGGCGAATTTCGTCGTCTCGACCAATAACCGGGTCAAGCTTACCCTGCTCAGCGCGCTCAGTAAGATCAATAGTGTATTTCTCCAGCGCCTGTCTGGAGCCTTCTGCTTCTGGATCATCCACACCCTGCCCACCCCGCACACGATCAACCGCGGCTTGAATCAGCTTCTTATCGGCACCTGCATCCTTGAATAAACGACCCAGCTCGCCACCAGCCTCAAGTGCGGCCAGCAATACCATTTCACTGGATATAAACTTGTCGTTGTTTTTTTGGCTAAGGCGATCCGCCAAATTTAACAATTTGGACAATTCCGGTGACATCTGTACCTCACCGGTGGGATTACTAACCTGCGCCAGCGCCTCCAGAGCTGCCTGTAGGCCCTCGCGCAGCTTGGCCACGTTAACCCCTGACTGACCTAATAACGGCCGTAAGGAGCCTCCCTGCTGTTCTAGCATAGCCAGCATTAAATGAGCCGGGGCAATTTGATTGTGATCCTGTCCTACCGCTAAAGACTGGGCGTCACCCAGGGCAGTCTGCAGGGAATTTGTAAAACGATCAATACGCATAAAAACACCTCATTTCACGATATCCGGGCATAAATAACCCAGTACATTTCCATGCATCATAAATGAGGTTTAATCAGAGGTTTTCAAGTGCTGACAGGAGTAAGTATCGATCAAATCAAGAAAACGTATCGGTCCGTAAAAATACGCCCGTAGCCATACGACCCGTCTCGCCGTCACGACGATAGGAGTAAAAGTCCTTTTTATCGCAATAGGTACAATATCCTCCGCCATAGTTGGCACTAATACCCGCCTCGACCAGTGCAATACGAGAAAGCGCATATAAATCAGCTAGATAGTGTTCCGGTCTATCACTATCATTGAAGGCGGACCGCACGCCTTCGGGGTGAGTCTGAGCCCAGGACGCTGCCAAAAAACTGGCTCTGACCTCAGGCCCTACTTCAAAGTGACAAGGGCCAATGGCTGGCCCCTGCCAAGCCATCAGATCCTGCCGACGGCCACCGTATGCAGAGACCGTATTTTCAACAATACCCGCCACCAGACTACGCCAGCCTGCGTGTATGGCCGCTACCCAACTGCCTCTTTCATCGCATAATAGAATAGGCAAACAATCGGCTGTCATCACGGCACAGGCTATATTAGGTATGGATGTATAGGCGCCATCAGCGATGGGCTTAGAATTGCCGGCTGCAGGCAAGCTTACAACGGCGTTACCATGAACCTGCTGCAGCCAATCGATGCGGGCTGGAGCCATTTTTTTGTACAAAAGATCACGATTGCTCCGAACCGCAATGTCGTCATCTCCAACGTGATCACCGAGATTTAGACTGTCATAAGGCGGCTGGCTGACGCCACCTGATCGTCTGGTTGAAAAAGCTACTACCTGTTTAGGCGCTGGCCAATTGGGCTCTAATAATTGCAAAACTATGCGCCAGCGGTATGTGCAGCCAAAGCGAGCAACATTTCCGCCATATCCGTGGGCAATTCAGCCTCCCAGGACATATCTTCACCGCTTGCAGGGTGAACCAAACCCAAACGCCGAGCATGTAATGCCTGACGTCCAAAACTTCTGATACGCTCTTGTAGCTCCGCCGAGGCAGCTGGAGGCAAGCGCATGCGACCACCGTATACGGGATCACCCAACAAGGGATAACGAAGATGGGCCATATGCACGCGAATCTGATGGGTACGCCCCGTCTCCAGCTGCACTGCAATGTGCGTATGCGCAAGAAAACGCTTCAATACCCGATAACGGGTAATCGCTTCTTTACCACCGCGCTCCAGAACCGCAATCTTCTTTCTTTGCGTGGGGTGACGTCCCAGCGGCTTCTCAACTTTGCCACCACCGCTCATCACACCACAGGCAATAGCCTCGTATTCACGTTTTACCGTTCGTGCCTGCAGCTGCTCAACCAAGTTGTTGTGAGCCATCAAGTTTTTGGCTATGACCAATAAACCCGTTGTATCTTTATCCAGACGGTGAACAATCCCCGCTCTGGGCACGGTTTCCAGTTCCGGGCAATGATGAAGCAAGGCATTTAATAAGGTGTCATTGGCATGTCCTGCTGCGGGGTGAACGACCAGACCTGCCGGCTTATTAAGCACCAGAATATCTTCATCTTCATAACTGATGTCCAAATCCAGCTTCATTGGCAGCCAAACACCTTCCTGCTCTAACTCGGCATCAAGGACCAAATTATTACCTAGATAGACTTTTTCCTTGGGTTTGGCCGTTTTTCCATCGACGCACAGCTGACCACTTTTGATCCAAAGCTGCAGTCGTGCACGGGAGAATTCCGGAAATAAGACGGCCGCCGCCTGATCAAGGCGAATACCATGCTCCGCCTCGCTAATTTGGGCCCGTCTTTTAATGTTTTCTATCATAATAAAACCAATTCCAATTCACTATTGGGCTCGCGCCGCTAGTGTGGTTAAATACCCAATCAAAAGCAAACAACACGGAAAAAAATCATGCGCTTGCTGTCCGCCATAGCCCTGTTCGCCCTGCTACTGGGAGGCTGTTCGTCCAACGAAGAAGCACCCTTAGAGGCAGGCCAATCAGAAAAGCAGCTGTATAAAGCCGCTGAAGAACGAATGCAGTCTTCTAATTTTGAACAGGCCGTTAAGAATTTTCAGATGCTTGAAGCTCAGTTTCCATTTGGACCCTATGCTGAACAAGCCCAACTTGAGCTTATCTACGCTTATTACCGCAGCTTCCAGTATGAGGCGTCCATTGAGGCGGCAAACCGCTTTATTCGTCTGCATCCACAGCACCCAAACGTAGATTACGCCTACTACCTTCGTGGTCTGGCCAATTATAACGAAGGCAAAGGTATGTTTGATCGTTATGTGGCAACCGACATGACAGAACGTGATCCAGGCTCTGCGCGACAGTCTTTTAACGATTTCTCTGAGTTACTAAGACGCTTCCCCGATAGCGAGTACGCGCCTGACGCCAATGCCCGCATGGTTTATCTGCGCAATCTACTCGCCCGTCACGAGATCAATGTCGCCAACTACTATCTGCGTCGTGGCGCGGTTTTAGCCGCGGCAAAACGCGGCCGTTATGCGGTAGAGCATTACCCCAAGACACCTGCAGTATCAGATGGGCTTGCCATCATGGTGCAGTCCTACCTGCTACTCGGTTATGACGATTTAGCGGCCGACTCGCTCCGCGTTTTGAAAGAAAACTATCCCGATCACGAAAATCTGACAAAAGATGGTGATTTCATTCCTGCTTATACCGCAAAAGGTGCCAAGCAAAACTGGTTATCGACTATGACGCTGGGGTTATTTGGCGCAACCCGACCTAAAGAGATAAACAACAAGGTAGAAGTCCGCTAGCAGGCGAGTCTGTTAATATTTACTGCCGAGCCCAAAACGCCGCTGATTTGACATTCAACGGCGTTTTTCTTTGTGCAGGCATTGAGCATTGCCCTACAGCTGATTAGTATTCAAACTGGCATTTTACAATTCCGAATTAATACAGGTACCCTCATGGACCGCACTGGCATAATAAGTGAAATGAAAGTTCTGCCTTCAATTGACCCCCAGATCGAAGTACAACGCAGAATTACTTTTATCAAAACTCGATTGCACGAATCGAGACTCAAGCATCTGGTTTTAGGTATCAGCGGCGGGATTGATTCTTCCACTTGTGGCCGACTGGCCCAATTGGCGGTCGAGCAGCTCAATAATGAAACTGGCAGCCAGGACTTCCAGTTTGTAGCAGTACGACTACCCTACGGAGTACAGGCCGATGAGCACGACGCTCAAGCGGCTTTACAGTTTATTCGCCCCAGCCAAAGTATTCATGTCAATATCAAGCCTGGCGCAGAAGGCATCAATGAAGCCACCCTGGGTGAACTGCAGGACAAGGGCCTACTCCAGGCATCAGAAGACAAAATTGATTTCGCAAAAGGCAATGTAAAAGCCCGCACACGCATGGTGGTTCAATATCACGTCGCGGGCCTGCTGGGTGGGCTGGTACTGGGCACAGACCACTCAGCAGAGAATGTTACCGGCTTCTATACCAAATTTGGCGACGGTGCCTGCGATCTCGCTCCGCTGTTTGGCTTAAGTAAACGACAGGTGCGACAGGTAGCAAAAGCGCTGGGCGCCCCACAGGAACTGATAGACAAAACACCCACAGCAGACCTTGAATGCCTTAGTCCGCAAAAAGCGGACGAACATGCACTGGGCGTTAGCTATGACGAAATAGACGATTTCCTGGAGAATAAATCTATCACCCCACAGGTAGAACAACGAATGATTGATATTTTTCTGAGGACTCAACATAAGCGGGAAGCTATTCCCACTATCTATGACTAAGCCCGCACATTCACTGGCTGATCATCTATGACAGAAATCGACAAAAAATCAGCCGATCGAATATATACCAGTATCACCACACTGCGGCTGCTGACCCTTTATCGCCTAATGGTGTTGGGTCTTTTAGTACTCATGCATATGGTGGTGCTGGATGAACCGCTGTTAGGCTCACAAACTCCCAATTTATTCCGCTTTACTGCGTTGGGCTACTTTGTACCGATGTTTGTTCTGATGGCCTACTCTCTGAGAACAACTCAAGACATTCCGGTAGACCGTTTACTGGCAACATTTTTGCTGGACATAGTGGTGGTCTACCTATTGCGAGCCAGCAGCGGTGAGATGGGTAGCTCTCTATTTCTTATCCTGATATTGGACGTCGCTGTCGCATCAACCCTGTTACCCACTAGACTGGCAGCACTGAATGCGGCCTTGGCAACGTTGGCAATATTAACGTATACCTTGACCACGATACTTTATGAAGGAGCTGATGTATCAGAACTTCCAGACGCCGCAACTCTCGGCATAGCCTTATTCGCCAGCTTTTTAGTCATCAACCAGTTGGCTCTCAGGGCACGTCGTAGCGAGGCCCTGGCAGATCAACAAGCCGGAAATATCGCCAGCCTGCAGCACCTGACCAGCCTGGTGTTAGACCGCATGAATACGGGCATCATAGTCACCGATGCGAACGACGATATAGAAATCATTAATGCGGCCGCCTGCGAATTACTAGAAGCGCCTCATTTAATGGCCGACACCAGTCAAATACACCCTCTCCCAGCCACTATCTTACAGCGCTTGCAGCATTGGCGAGACGCACAATACGCCCGTCAGCGCCCTCTACGCACCTCTATTTCAGGACCCGAGTTACGGGTTAATTTTGCTCCATTAGTTGGCAATGATAGCCACCAAATATTGATTTTTATTGAAGACAGCAGAGCGCTGGAACAAGAAGCCCAACATATGAAACTCGATTCACTGGGTCGGCTAACCGGCAGCATTGCCCATGAAATACGTAACCCGCTGGGAGCCATCAGCCATGCGGCCCAGCTGTTATATGAATCAAAAAAACTCTCTGGCAGCGATCTACGTCTCGCGGAAATAATTCAGGATCAAAGCCAGCGACTAAATAGCATAGTAGAAAATGTTCTTATTCTGTCGCGCCGCAACACACCGCAAGTGAAAGAAGTGGATATAACTGCGTTCATAGAAAATCTGTTATCCAGATTACATTTAGCCGAATACGCCAATCCCCAAATTGAGTTTCACGCTCCAGCCACCAAATTGATATCACAATTTGACCCTAACCAGCTAGAACAGGTTCTACAAAACCTGATTGCCAACGGACTGCGCTATAGCAAACGTGCCACCGATCTCGAATTTGTTGAGATTCGATTACATCAGAACTCCTCCAACCAACTGGCCTGTGTCGATGTCATCGATATTGGAAAAGGTATTGCTGAAGAGAATCGAAATAAAATATTCGAACCTTTTTTTACTACTGAAAAAACAGGTACCGGCCTGGGCTTGTATATATCGCATGAAATATGTGAAACAAACCAGATAGAGCTGTATTATCTTACTACCGATAGTGGTAAAACGTGTTTTCGCCTTATTTTTCCGCATCAAAATAAAACCCACATCAGGGAACCCGAATGACTAAGCATCTGCATAGTGCACTGGTTATTGACGACGAGCCCGATATTCGCGAGCTACTGCAACTCACCCTGCAGCAAATGGACATTGAAGTCACACAAGCTGCTGATGTCAGCAGTGCCAAAGCCCTTCTAGAAAACCATCACTATGACTTATGCCTGACTGATATGCGTCTTCCTGATGGTGATGGCATTGAAATTGTAAAACTTACACAAAAATTTTATCCCGATATGCCTATCGCGGTACTCACTGCCCACGGCAGCGTTGAAAGCGCAATAAATGCATTAAAGGCTGGCGCCTTCGATTTTGTATCCAAGCCGCTTAAATTGGCCCAACTACGAGAATTGGTGCAAACGGCTTTACGACTTTCCGCTCGTAGCGAAAAAAACGTCGGCATAGCTGAGCCAAGTTTAATTGGTGAACACCCATCGATGACTGCCCTGCAAAGTAAAATTAACAAGGTAGCCAAAAGTCAGGCTCCGGTCTTTGTCACCGGCGAGTCGGGCACTGGCAAGGAAATTGTTGCGCGCCTTATCCATGCCAGAAGCCCGCGTAATAGTGGGCCATTTGTACCAGTGAACTGCGGTGCGATTCCAGGTGACTTAATGGAAAGTGAACTATTTGGCCATAAAAAAGGCAGCTTCACTGGCGCGGTCAGCGATAAGGTCGGCCTTTTTCAAGCTGCAAATGGTGGTACATTATTTCTCGATGAAGTCGCCGACTTACCCATCAGTATGCAGGTAAAGCTGCTGCGCACCATACAAGAAAAAACCATTCGTCCAGTCGGCAGCAATAGTGAAATCAACATAGACATTCGTATTGTCAGTGCGTCACACAAAGAACTGGCGACAGAAGTAGAGGCGGGTTCTTTTCGCTCAGATTTGTTTTATCGAATTAACGTCATCCAGCTAGACGTGCCCAGTCTGCGCCAGCGCAGTTCGGATATACTCAGTCTCACTAGACACATCCTGCATAGACTTGCCGACAGCTGGAGTATCACCACGCCCGTCGTAGAAGAAAGCGCTCAACAAGCCCTGAGTCGATACCACTTCCCCGGCAATGTGCGAGAACTTGAAAACATTCTAGAACGGGCGGTAACGCTGTGCGATAGCAATACCATCACGGAGCCCGACCTGCAGTTATCCGGAGCTTCCGATAGTAACCAATTTTCTGTTATTGATCTCGCTGATATCAATGGCTCCCTAGAGGCTTATCTCGGCGAATTGGAACATAGGTTAATCACCCAGGCGCTTGAAAAAACCAGTGGGAACAAAACCGAAGCCGCAGCGCTTTTAGGCCTGAGTTTCAGACAGATGCGTTACAAGCTACAAAAAATGGGACTTGACGAACCAAGCTAAACACAGTTATTTTAATACCCGCTGACACAGGATGTGTCGGCAAACCAAGAGCTTCAGGATGAAACTCTTTTCGACACAGTATTCATGGAGGAATCAATATGTCGCCCTATCGCGGATTTACCCTAATAGAACTACTTCTCACCCTACTCATTCTCGGCATAGCTCTGGCTGTCGCTATACCCTCATTGAAAGACACAGTGGCCTTTACCAGCGTCGTTAGCGACTCAAAAACAGTATTGCGTATGGTAAATCAGGCTCGCTCCGAGGCGCTTAACCGAGGCCTAAGAGTCAATATCTGCCCGTTAAACAGTGACTCAAAATGCACCCGCTCATGGCCTGGAGACATCACCATGTTTGTCGATAGTAACCGAGATGGATACGCAGGCAGCACAGAGACAGTGCTGCGACGCTGGCGAGTGGAAAACCAGCACAGTGAAATAAGCTGGTCAGGTTTTGGTAGTGGCTATCTGCGTTATGAGCCAACAGGTCTGGCTGTTGAAAATGGCAGTTTTACTTTATGCCCGGAAGACGGAAATAATGACTACGCCCGCCAAGTGGTGATAAACCGCGTTGGGCGTAGCTATTTAAGTCGCGACTATGATGGTGATGGTATTGTGGAGTATGGGCGCAATAAAGAACCGCAATGCTAAGCGAATTCATGCATTTGAGGTTTTGAGAACTGTGGATAGCTTACCAGCAGCTATCCACTGCATCATCATCACCGTTAAAGCCTAAGCGGTCGCCGGTTTCGTCTACCTCGAATTTCGCGCAAACAAAGTCACTTGTTTGTTTTCCACCAGAGACAGCTGTTGCGGTGACAGTAAAGGTATTACCGGTAGCGACTGTTATCTCAATATCGTAGTGCTCGTCAGGTGATAAATTACCGCCTATATTATTCTCGTCGGAGGTATAGCTATTATTGATGAAAAACCAGCGCTCCTGAGCCGCAGCGGCAGCCATAAGGGCATTGCGTGCATCAGAACGCCTGGCCTTTTCCACATATCCACTATAGGCGGGTACTGCAATACCCAGCAGTACACTCAAGATCACCACCACTAACATTAACTCGATAAGGCTAAAACCTTGAGCTCTGCTTCCTTTTAAGTTCACCATATATACCTATATTGCTAGTCTTTGAGTATCGGTAATTCTCGCCATGCCTGCCGACCATAGCTCGACGGGTTAGACGAAAATACATCCGTGATATTAATAGCCGCCGTAGAAGACTGCCAAATAAGTTTTACATCACCGTCATTGGTACGAAATACCGATGGAGCCGAAGCTGCACCCTTCTCCAGCGCAGTGCCCATTTCCAGAATATCACCGGTGATATTACCACTGAAAGTTCGCGGATCGACGCCAAAATATATGCTCGGTGAGGCGGTGCCGGTTCTCGCATCAGCGACAACCAATCGGCTTAAACCTTCAGGGTCACAGACCTCGAGACTGGCGTAGTATTCAACAAAGGCAACGCCGACACCAATACCAATCGACTTGGTATAATTCCGCGCTTTTTCACCATCAGTTGTACTTGGCAGGTCTATCTTCCAGCCGCCGGCATCAGATATCACATTGCGCAACGTATTGAAGTTACCAACCGAAGTTGAGTTTATCGTGAGACTACTGCCACTGCTGTTTGACACAGTGCCATCCTCCCACACCAGAATGCCCGTTGTATCAACCAAGACATCGATATCGATATCTGCCCCGGAATTCGAATAGGAATACACCAAAGAGCTAGTTGAATCGTTTGGATCTGACAATTCGGACGGTTCAATTAGGCCGTAATAATTATTGTCGTAGTTTGCGAGGTTATCGTCATTGACTAAAAAACGACCGGTACCAGCCAATATCCATAAGTCACCGGTAATAGCATTGCGATAGGTCACTGGCGCGCCCTGAAACGGCTGATCAGAATCATTAAAAAGGACACTATGCGCCGCATTTCCCCAGTGAGTATTGGCGGACGGATCAAGATCAAGTACCATTCTATTAAGCTGACCGCCAGGGTCACCGATCGGGTCAGGATCAACCACATCGCCGTCTGTATTGGTATACGCAGGTATGTCTCTCACCAAGCCGTAATACACCACGTCATCAACATAGTTACGGTTCCAATCTGCCACAGTGGGTGAACCGATCCATGATGCAGCTATCCCGGTGTCGTGATAGACACCAGCGGTATCCGCGTTAAGATCGACAAAGCTCTCAGCAACTAAATCGTAGGTATATAATTTCGCTGTTTGATCGCTGGTACCTTTGCTCAGCGCATCGGTTCCACGTGGGCCGGAACCGAATACCAGATACCAGGCATCATCATCAAGCGTAAAATCATCGTCTGCATCGCCATTTTCATCTGTTGTCAAAATTGACTGGCGAGCGCTAATCAGCGCAGGCACGCTGGTGGTATAGCCAAGGTTTGGGTCGGTAATTTCCGCAATCAAAATTGGTGGCTGTTCAGGATCAGTAACATCCAAAATCACATAGGCCGATCGTGTAGTGGTTTCCGCAGTACCATCACCGGTCAAGTCCACGCTGATATCGCCTCCGCCAAAGCGGAAACCGACCACAAGAATCGTACCCCAGCCGTTAATATGGGTATCATCGTCAGCAAAAATATTCACGTCAAATACTTGAGGCTCACCGTCAACATAGGCAACGTGTGGATAATCCAGCTCTTCAAGCCAACGCAAGTGAGGCAACAAATTACCCGGCACGTAGGCCCACAACTCGTCACCTAAAGCATGCGCCGTACCAACGATAGCATCCGCGGTTATTGCATTACCATCACCATCAACCTCACCGGTATCAACGGTCGTCGTTAACTGGGTCGCAAACTGCTTCGAGCCGGGTATATAAAAGCCGGCATTAAAAGCGTGTAACATGCCGTCGTTGGCACCCATGTAGACCACTTGGCGACGATTATAATAATGCGCCCGATACTCAGCATACGATGTATCCTGGAACTTCGTATCAAAATCAGCCGAAGGGCGAGCTACAACTACGGGTGAAGAATTCAAGATGTCCCCTAACCGCCAGGTTTTTGACCCGTCGCCAAAATCTACCGTTCGATCTCTGGGAGAACCGAGAGCCAAAATATCAGCACTGGTCATACCCGTCGGAAGGTCCATATTGGTGCCAGTAGCCCAGGTATCGTAACCACGAATAAAGTTCAATGTGAGTGCACTTTTCGTTTTACCCGTAGCGCCGCCACCATGCCCAAAATGCCTAAAGGTCGATTCTGTATCAGTAATTAAATTGGCTGAGGTGAAGCCTAGCTGCTCGCCGTCCTCTACTATGCCGTTGCCATCATCGAGCCAGGTGAAGATATAGCGACCGCCCGTTTCTGTATAGGTACGCTGTGAGGTGACTGCAGACTGGCTCAAGCTTGACAGGCGATCGCGCGCATCCCAAAGAGGATTCAAATCTTCCACTTCTACGACCTCTGTTTCGATACCCGTAGTCCGGTAAACCCGTGTGCGACCTGCCGAGGCATCATATTTCAGTTGTACCTTCAGATCCTCACCGGTCTTGAGAATACCGTCGTTAACGGTATCTTCATAAAGATTACCATTCTCATCGAGAAACAGTGCATGCATTCCACCTAGCCACGTAACCTTGTTATCCGCATCTTCGTATTCGGCATAATAATAGGCTTGAAAGGTTGCGCCCACACCATCACTACGCTCTAAAGTTACCGCTACCGCGGTACCTGACGAGGCTCTTGCTACCAAATCATCAAAGGCAGTACTGAGCGCAGTTTTAAGCCCGGTAGGATTACTTACTGGAAAATATCCATCGGGAATACCGTCTGCATTAGGATTGCGGTCTAAATCTCGCACGTCCCACTCTGCTTGCAGATCTGGTTCGCTATTGCCATTGGTATCACCAAAGTTACCGAACTTGGCGGCGTAATAGAGTAGCGGTTGCAGAAAGTTGATATCAGTTGGTTCTGCAGAATAAGTGAAACTGACCGCGCCCGACGTTGATGCGGTACAAGCATAACTATCGCAGAAACTATTTATACCTGCGTTGTCCGGCACGTGAAAGCCATCAGCATCGGTACCATAGATAAAGTAACCAAAACCCAATTTATCGCTGCTATCGGCCGCTACCCCACTGGTGGTAACAGTCACACCACCTGCTGTCACACTGACAGAAAGATAACCAAATATATCACGGTCAAAATCCACACCTTTTTCGTTTCTATCCCAGGCTATGGCTACCGTGGCAGTCGTCTCGCCATCAACTGTTGCAGGTGTTTCAGTGAACTGAACATCCAGTAAGGAGCAATTCGCCAGACCATCGCCTGCAACCTGGCGGGTATAGCTGTGACAGGCGGGCACAATATGAACTGTATAACCGTCTTTATTCGGCACATCGATGGTGAATACCGGTACATCACCGCCCAGAGAAATACCGTAGGTATCGACTAACTGATCGCCATCCAGGTCACTACGAAGATCAACTGTTTTAGCTCTAAAAGCCGAACCTGTACCTAGAAATCCGCCCTCCATTGCTGCCCCTGACGGACACAGACCCTGAACTTCACTCAAGCCATCGGAAACATTTTTTTCTGAACACTGACCATTTTCGATATTATCGGGGCCGGTGAAACCGATATAATAATCTTGATCACTAATGCCTTCTGTATCACCAACAGCATCAGTTTTACTCTGGATAGCGGATAACAAACTAGTAGAAATCTGGTCGTGATCGTAAGAGTTTAAATCGCCGCTAATAGCAACTACAGCCAGTTTTGCACACGATGTATCAGCCGTCAGTGGATCAGTCCAGGTAACATCATTAGTCAAGCCCGAAACAAAAGTACTATCGTCACTAGTGAAATTTGAATCCGCCGTAGCGCTATCCCCCCCAAAATAACGGTAGCACTCGGTTAACATTTCACTTAGCGGGTTGCCCCAGTTGACACAGGTGCCATCTGCATCAGCCTGAGCTCCATCGGTACAACTATCGCCCTCTAATACATCGGTATAATTTCCACTGGCATGGTCGTAACCAAAAATACGTAATGCGTCAACATTAGCGACAATACCTGCCGCAGTTGAATCAAAGGTGCCATTTTCATTCACCTCATCAAATACACCGACGTTCTTGCGCAGCACACCACCGGACTGGTTCTTACCATAGCTTCCAGTAAACAAACCAAATTCCAGTGCATCACCCAGTTCCTGTAACAAACCTACAGGCTTACTACTGGCGTCGCCCGCATCCGTGGTATAGGTTTGGCAAAAATCCTCCAATGCATCAGTATTGGAACACACGTTTACCCTGATGACTCGCTGCCCGACATAGTCGCCTGCCGCTACGTCATTTTCCTGACATTGTTTGCCTCCTTGCATCGCCCATGTGCGCTCATCAGACTTGGCTATACGTATAATAGGTGCCGTAGTCACATCCTGCGAATAGCCCGTTGTTGCCGGGGTGGTATTACAAAAGGTCACCTCAGTGGTACGAACAGAGGCCGGAGTCAAATACGATAAATCAGCGCCAGCATAGTATTTGGCAAAGCTATGCCCGTCATTAGGTAAATAAGCGCGTTCCAGTACGGTAGAGGCAGCGGTATCGGTACTGCGCTTGCCACCATAGAGCGCCTGACGCACCATATCGATACGGGTCATTGTGGCCCAATTAAGGAAGTTGCCGTGCCATTGGCCGGTACCAGAACAATAATTATCTGCTGTCAAAATATCCGCGCCTTCGTCATCATCTACACCCGTGTCAACGGGCTCAGCTAGTGATTCGGCGCTAAAGTAACTAGCCGCACTATCGTAGGAATAACAGACACTAGAGCCAAAATAACCGCGATAAGTCTGACTGTGGTCATAGGTCGTGTCTATCTCACCATCGAGATCCATATCTTCATAGTCGCTATAAGCCTTACGGAACAGCTGCTCATCGTTAGACAGACTCAGCATGACCTTGGGTGTTGCGCTACTCTTAATGAAGGGTGGCTCAAACGCATAATCGGTCGATGTGGCGGCAGATACACTGCCTGCGCAGAAAGACAACATAAGCAGACATAATGAAACGCCATAGCCCGTATGTTTATCCGGTTCTTTACGCAATAATTTCATGATAATTACCTTCTAATTCTTGACTGAACCAATATCAGTTCTCAACACGCATATAGGTTGACTGAAGCATGACTTCTGCTCTGCCGGAATTACTAATTGAGCGTACGGTGACTCGATACAGCGGTGTGGCATTGCTCTCGGACATTTCGGCTGCCGCATCTATCGGCACAAAACAACGAAACTCGGTAATATATTTCACCGCTGTATTCAGGCCGGGCACTGTAATCGTGCCGTGTTTACCGGCGTTGCTCCAGACATTCAAGGTGGTGTCATACCAAGGCTCCCGTTCAGCGGCGGAGTAGCCCACACTGCTGCAACTGGAGCTATCGCTATTCACAACCACGGTACAGCCTGTCGGATCGTTCACGGTATCCCAGCAGCCCTGAAAGCATCGGCCACCGCTACACACCTCGTCGAAACACAGACCACTAGAACAATCGTTATAGTGGTTTTCGTTTTGGTAAATTCCGCTGGGGTCTTCTTCTACAGCGCGCTCTGCCAATCGCAGTGCGGCTTCCGCACCCTCAAAAGCACGCTGTCGCTCCTGACCTACGGTGGCAAGCTTGGACTGCAACGCGTTGGATTGCATTGCAGCCACACCGGCAACCGTCAGAACCAACAGAATGACCAAACTAACGATTAACGCCACACCCTGCTGGGAGTATTCCGTTTTACTATTCATAATTTATCTCCCTAGGAACAATTTCCGCCAGCATTAATAGTGCCGTCTCGTCCATTGGACTTAGTACAAGGATCGCCTTCTTGCGGCCCCGCATCTCCGTCCGTTCCTCCATCAGTTCCTGTGTCAGTTCCTGTGTCAGTGCCTGTGTCAGTTCCTGTGTCAGTTCCTGTGTCGGTGCCTGTGTCGGTGCCTGTGTCAGTTCCTGTGTCAGTTCCTGTGTCGCCGGTGGTACCCGTAGTGCCACCGCCCGAACTGCCGTCGGCCAAATAACCCACCGAACCGCCATTTCTCAGCTGCACTGTTTTAGTGACCAGCTGGCGCATATACTTGTCGTTATAATCCTTACCGTTAAAGCTCACTGACTTGTTACTGTCAAATAACTCACTGTAAGAACGCATTACCAGTTCCAGACGCACAGCCACCACCAAACCCCAATCATCTGTGCCGACCTGATCAGCCCGCGCGGTATAGTTAGGATATAAATCGCCATCGGTATCGATATAATAGGTCAGCTGCATGTCTTCAATACCGGTGATCAGCTCCTCAAAAGTATAACCGAGGGCTTCGTTATTATTTATCACCGTGCGCTTCATCAGCGCTGGAATACCATCACTCTCTGTCGATTTACCAATATAAAAACCAAAAGAACTAAACCGCATTAAAGTAGCCCCTGGGCCGTACTCCAGATAACTACTCGGGTTTCCCGGCGCAGTGCCAGGGTCACTGTTACAATCGAAAGAATTTATATGGCGAACGCCCTTTATGCAGTTACCAGGAGTTACCGAATTACCAGCATTGTGATTAGTTTTACTGCCACCGCCTGTTGTTTTCTGGAATAAACCCACATCGGTACAATCCTGGCTCGCGACGACAAGAAAATCTCCATCTGCGATACCCGCCTCGCCTGGATCTCGAGAAGTAAAAATAACCGCCGACGGCCCATTATGTTTGGTTACCGTCAGGTCAAAATCGGTACTGGCACCATACAGCATAAAGGCATCTGGCTTGGGTTGGGACGCCACCAGAGCAGGGGTATTATCATAACCCCACAGTTCTGCGTTAGTCGTGACAAGCCCTGAATCTTTTATGTCATCAACTACGCTGCCTTCAAAGCCTCGGATAGTATTACCAAAGTCCAAAGCCAGATTGCCGCCGCCATTAATGGAATTAAATGTTTTTGATGCCGAGCCCGAGCCACAACCAAAATAGCCGGCCAGGCGCAGCTCTCGCCCTAATATATCCAGCGAATAACGTGCATTCTCCTGTACATAGGCCATTTCGTTGGCCCAGGCATTATTCTTTTTATTGGTCAACAGGGTCTGCGTTACCCCACCAAGAATAATTACCCCTACAGCCATTGAGACCAGTATTTCTACAAAAGAAACACCGCCCTGGAATTTACGCTGGCACACACTATTCATATCCAAACCTCCAGCACATAATTGCTTGTATCGACGTCGGCATCTGCCTGGTCACCGGACTCTTCCAGGTGAGCTGTAATTTGATAGCGAATAGATACCGTCACATGATATAGACCGGCGGTATCTTCACTAACCGTAATTTCCGCATCACCGGCGGGAAGTAAATCCACTAATAGTGCTTTCCAAATCTTCATATCAGAAGAGGCATAACCGGAGGCATCACAGGTAATAACGGATTCAACACCACCGTCAGGCTGGTCATGTGTTGCGGGCGCACATTCAGGAATCACAATTTCATCGCCATTTTCATCGACCGGTGCGGTTCCAACCGCATTACCTTCGACGTCAGTGGCATAATCTACTGCATAAGAATTAATGCTGTCTCGGTTGGAGCGCATTCGCTCAACAATATCTTCGGCGAGAAATAATGCCTGTGAGCGATAATAACCTGCCTGGTTAAACTGTAAGCCCTTGGACTGCATATTAAGCATGCCCAACAAACCAATAGCCAACACCATAAGCGCAACAAGTACTTCAATGAGCCCCATGCCCTGTTGAGAGCTTTGTTTTCTTTGCATCTAAATATCCTCTCTAGCAACTCGCGCCGGTGATACGCAAGGCACGACCCGTCGCCGACAACTTGATTTTACCCGCATAATTACCCGAACTGCCTGCTCGACAAAACGTGAAATCTACAGCCTGAGTGGTTGCACCACCCACTCCAAAAGTGAGAGAGGTTGTAGCGGGTGATGTGGTGACCGTCGTATTACCCAGGCTACCGCGTTTACGTAATATACGTTCGCCGGAATCGAGGGTATCGTCACCGTCATCATCCATAAAGGCTATCCAGCCAGTTTTAAAACTTGTACCGCCACAACTTGATTTATCCGCACTGGCACAAACAATAACCGCTACGCCGGAATTGAGTGATTCACTGCGTGCATAGCCCAAAGCGGAAAGAAATTCGGTTGTAGCGGCGGTGACCTGTGTCTTTCTATAGGCGTCCACCAAAGGCGGTACGCCAATTGACAAGGCGATACCCATGATAACGATCGTAATCATTAACTCGACTAGGGTAAAACCACTTTGCCTGTTTGTCTTTTTATTAAGCACCCACACTTCCTCATTGAGTTTCTACTCAGTAATTCTAAAGCAATGACAGTGGATTTCTGTGACTAATCGCAGTATTTGAGCTACCGACAGACAAGCGGCAGTTTTGACAGACTGAACGGCAGAACTATTGTTGGATATCAGACCCAGCGCAGCTCTTTTGGCATACTAAAAGTGATGTTTTCCGGTCTGCCCTGCATTTCTTCAGGTGCAGCCACTCCCAGCAACTTTAGGTGAGCGATGGTTCGCTCAACCAGAACTTCGGGTGCAGAAGCTCCTGCGGTAACCCCTACACGATGTTTGTTCTCCAGCCATTGGGGCTGGATATCACTTTCATCATCAATAAGGTAGGCATCGGCACCCATGCGCTTGGCAAGCTCCGCCAGTCGGTTGGAGTTAGAGCTATTAGGCGAGCCCACAACCAACACCAGGTCGCAATCAGCGGCCAGGGTTTTTACTGCATCCTGACGATTTTGGGTGGCATAACATATATCATCTTTTCTGGGCCCTGTAATAGCAGGGAAACGCTGACGCAGGGCATCGATCACCTTGGCGGTATCATCCATTGATAATGTGGTCTGCGTCACATAGCTTAAATTTTCAGGGTTGCCAACCACCAGTGTGGCGACTTGCTGCTCATCTTCCACTAAATAAATCTCGCCTCCAGCACTGTGATCGTACTGGCCCATTGTGCCTTCTACTTCCGGGTGACCTTTGTGACCAATCAATACACATTCGCGACCGGCCTGACTATAACCCGCTACCTCCAAATGTACCTTGGTAACCAGTGGGCAAGTGGCGTCAAAAACTTTGAGCCCGCGCTGGCCCGCTTCACTGCGTACCGCCTGGCTAACGCCATGAGCAGAAAAAATCACGATAACGTTATCGGGTACTTCTGACAACTCGTCGACAAACACCGCGCCACGCTCACGTAGCGTATCGACCACATAACGGTTGTGTACTACTTCATGGCGAACATAAATAGGGGCTCCAAATATATCGAGTGCTCTATTCACAATTTCTATCGCGCGGTCGACTCCGGCACAAAATCCACGGGGGTTCGCCATAACTAATTGAATATCGTTTGTGGACATTATTGAATACCTTCAATAATCACAGAGAATTTAAGCGTCTTGCCAGCCAGGGGATGATTAAAATCCACGATAACCGTATCGCCCTCAAGTGTTTTAACAACCCCAGGCAACTCAGATTGACTGGCATCGGCGAAAGACAATACCACACCGGGTTCAAGCACAATGCCAGCAAACTGGCTGCGTGAAAACTCCTGAATATTGGATGGATTAGGCATACCAAAAGCATATTCAGGCGTTACCTCAAATGTTTCATCTGCGCCCACTTCAAGCCCAACTAAAAACTGTTCAAAACCCGGCAGCAAGGTGCCATCACCCATAATAAAAGTAGCCGTATCGCCATCTATATTTCCATCAACCAGCTGACCGTTTTCAAGGCTTAAAGAAAATCGTAAACTGACAGTTGAGTCACCGGTAATCATCATTTTATTCATTACCTTCTTTGCCGTTCACCAACATGTCCCATACCAGTAATATTGCGCCCACAGTAATGGCGGAATCAGCGATATTGAACGCAGGCCAATAATAGCCGTCGTAATGCAGCGAAACAAAATCCACCACATAACCCAGGGTGAGCCGATCATAGACATTGCCTATAGCGCCGCCTAACACCAGAGCCAACCCCAGACCCAAAATCCACTGCCCTTTTTGTAAACTGCGAATCCAGTTAACCAGGAAAATACTCACCAATACAGCGATTGCGGTAAAAAACCAGCGTTGCCAGCCACCCGCGTCACTCAAAAAACTGAAAGCGGCACCGGTATTATAGGCCAGAGCAAAATCGAACCAGGAAAATAAGGTAATTCGTCCGCGGCTCAATACCTCAACAGCAACCGACTTGCTCCACAGATCCAGAACGATAATTAATGCGCTAACGGCAAAGTAGCGCCACATTAAAAGAGACTCAGGCAAACTGTCTTTGCTCCCCTTCGCCTTCGACATTATCGATACAACGGCCGCACAACTCGGGGTGCTGCTCACTCTGACCAACCTCTTCGCGCTGGTGCCAACAACGAGCGCACTTGGGTTTTTCCGAGGCTCTCACAGAAACAGACAAGCCGTCTACCGCCGTCTCAACCGCATCTTGTGCTGCATCGGCATCAGCCAGTACGGCAGAAGATGTAATCAGAACAAACCGTAGTTCGTTTTCAAGCCGTTCAAGAATCGATTTAATATGACTATCACAATATAAAATAACTTCGGCGGTCAGCGGCCCCTTCACCAAACCTTCGGCGCGCTTTACCTCCAGCTCCTTATTCACAGCGGTTTTAATCGCCTGCACCTGCTCCCAATATGCTGCATCCAACTCGATCTCAGCGGGCAGTCGTTCCAGCCCGGTATACCAGGTTTCAAGCAGCACCGACTCACCACGCTGGCCAGGCAAGTATTGCCACAATTCTTCGGCGGTAAAGCTCAGAATAGGTGTCATCCACCGCACCAGCGCTTCGGAGATATGATACAAGGCGGTTTGAGCAGAACGTCGCGCCAAACTGTCTGTCTGGGTGGTGTACTGACGATCCTTGATGATATCCAAATAAAAGCCACCCATTTCGACCACACAGAAATTATGGATTTTTTGGTATATCTGGTGAAATTGGTAACTGTTATATGCTTCATCAATTTCGTCTTGCAGGCGTGCTGCCAGATCCACCGCCCAGCGATCAAGCGCCAACATATCCGCTGCGGGCACCAGGTTTTCAGTCGGATCAAAACCTTCAAGATTTGACAGTAAAAAACGTGCAGTATTACGAATGCGACGATAAGAATCGGCGGTGCGCTTAAATATCTCATCTGAAACGGTCATCTCGTTGCGATAATCTGCAGAAGCCACCCATAAACGCAGAATATCGGCACCGAGTGTTTTCATTACTGTCTGAGGCGCTACCACATTGCCCACTGATTTGGACATCTTGCGACCATCGGCATCAACCGTGAAACCGTGAGTTAAAACCTGCTTATAGGGCTGAACTCCGTTAGCGGCAACAGAAGTCAACAAGGATGACTGAAACCAGCCGCGGTGCTGGTCCGAACCCTCGAGATATAAATCTGCTGGAAAACTCAGGCCTTCGCGTTGACGCAAAACACAGGCATGAGTGACACCGGAATCAAACCAGACATCCAGCGTATCCGTTACTTTATCGTATTGATCAGCCTCATCGCCTAAAAGTTCTGCTATTTCAAGATCAAACCATGCATCAATGCCGTTCTGCTCTACACGCTTGGCGACTTCCTCGATCAAACGTGGAGTTTCGGGGTGTAATGCGGCCGTTTGTTTATTGATAAACAGGGCGATGGGCACGCCCCAGGTACGCTGACGAGATATGCACCAATCCGGACGGCTGCTCATCATAGATTCTATACGTGCCTTGCCCCACTCGGGAATCCACTCAACCTGCTCTACCGCATTCATAGCAGCGGGTAGTAAACCGGCCGATGTCATACTGATGAACCACTGCGGTGTGGCACGGAAAATAATCGGTGTTTTATGACGCCAACAGTGTGGATAACTGTGCTCAATTGGGCTGTGGTTTAGCAACATGCCGGATGTCTGCAGCAGCTCTACTATGACCGCATTGGCCTTGAATACATGCTGACCAGCGACAATAGGCGTATCGGGTAAAAACACACCATTACTGCCAACCGGATTATATACCTCCAGGCCGTACTGCTTGCCGACTACAAAATCATCGACACCGTGACCGGGAGCGGTATGGACTGCGCCAGTTCCCGCCTCGGTAGTCACATGCTCGCCCAAAATGACCGGCACATGTCGCTGCAAAAAAGGATGTTGCAGCTGCAGACCTTCAAGTGCTTGGCCTTTACAGCGGCCCAATACGGAATGCGCCTGCGCACCATAACGCGCAAGACAGGATTCCAGCAGCGCCTCTGCCAATACCACGACCACATCGCCCTCTGCCCGCTGTACTGAGACCAGAACGTAATCCAAATCAGCATGCAAGGCCACCGCCAGGTTGGCCGGTAATGTCCAGGGTGTTGTGGTCCAGATAACCAAAGCGCCAGCATCTACATTGGCGCCAAACGCAGCCGAGAGTGCATCCGGGTCTATTGCTGGAAACATGACATCAATGGCGGGAGATGTTTTGTCCTGATACTCCACTTCGGCCTCTGCCAGTGCAGAACCACAGTCCATACACCAATGAACCGGCTTGAAACCCTGATGCAAATGGCCCTTGTCCGCTATTGTGCCCAAAGTGCGAATAATATTGGCCTCAAAAGTAAAATCCATCGTTAAATAAGGATTATCCCAATCACCGAGCACACCCAGGCGCTTAAAGTCTTCCCGCTGACCATTGACCTGCTTGGTCGCATATTCCCGACACTTGCTTCGAAATGTTGAGGCATCCACTTTTACGCCAGCCTTGCCCACTTTCTTTTCAACATTCAGTTCTATCGGCAAGCCATGACAATCCCAACCGGGCACATACGGCGCATCAAAGCCGCTCATCGTTTTAGATTTGACGATGATATCCTTGAGTATTTTATTGACCGCATGACCAATATGAATATCCCCGTTGGCGTAGGGAGGCCCGTCGTGCAAAATAAACTTCTCTCTGCCCGCACTCACTTGACGAATTTTTTGGTATATATCGCCTTTTTCCCAGTCTTCAAGGAACTTGGGTTCCCTGTTAGCCAAATTGGCCTTCATCGGGAAATCTGTTTTGGGCAAATTCAAAGTGTGTTTATAGTCAGCCATGAGTCTCTTATCTTTTCAGTTATTCGATGCCAAACCAGCTTCGGCACTGTGCTATATCGTTGTGAATGGTGTTTCGCAAAACTTCAATCGAATCGAATTTTTGCTCGTTTCTCAATCGATGTTTGAATACCACATCAATTGTCTTACCGTATAAATTACCTGAGTAATCTAGCAGGTGAACCTCAAGAATAGCAGTGGTTCTATCACCAATAGTAGGACGTGTACCGACATTGGCGACACCACGATGCAACCGCCCATTTATCGGCACTTCAACTGCATAGACTCCATCCAGCGGAGCCCGGAAACGATGCATTTCCATATTAGCGGTCGGCACACCTAAAGTACGCCCCAACTGTCGGCCATAAACCACCTTGCCAGTCAGCGAAAAAGGCCTTCCTAGTAGTTCTTCCGCAGTAGAAAAATCAGCCTGCTCAAGACAATTACGTATACGGGAGCTGGAGATACGCTCATCACCAGACACAACTGAAGCAGTATCCTCTACGGCAAAACCAAAATCCTTGCCTGCAGCACGCAATACGTTAGCATCACCCTTGCGTCCGGCGCCAAATCGCAAATCGTCACCCACGACAATATGCCGAATACCCAGGCCATCCACAAATACCTGTTTAATAAATTCTTCCGCTCTCATCGCCCGAAAAGTGTCAGTAAAACGTATACGTAATACTCGATCCAGCCCCAACGCCTGTAATGCGACAAATTTCTCTCGAAAGCTCATTAAACGAGCCGGCGAGTCAGAGGGGAAGAAATATTCTCTCGGCAGCGGCTCAAAACAAATCGCCACCGTAGGTAAATTCAACTCACGACCGGTCTCAATCAGACTGTCAAATAAAGCCTGATGACCCCGGTGCACCCCATCAAAGGCACCGACAGTCCCCACGCAGCCGCGATGATGTGGCCGCAGGTTATGTAAGCCGCGAATCAATTCCATGGATTAGCCGTTGAATAAACGGCGAATTATAGCCCGAACAGGCCACCTCTGCATACCGTACTAACACACTGAAATAATGCCAATTATTAACTTTCACCCTCACTCCAGCGAACGATTTTCTCGGCACTATTGCTTATAAGGGTCTTCGCTGCCCACCTGAGCAATTGGTACTTATAATATCACTGTCAGTGATGGCCACTCATTCACCTTCATAGCGCACTCATGCGCGCAACGGAATCTGCCAATAATAGAACCCTTTCAGCTTCTTCCGCGTGCAGTATCTCTACCAGTTTTCCGTCAAGTACTGCCAATGCAGTACCCGCAGCCTCGGCTTTCTGCCACACTTCAAGTACTCGTCGAGAATGCGCTATTTCTACAGAACTGGGACCAAACACTGCATTGGCACAGTCGATTTGTTTTGGATGAATCAAACTCTTGCCATCAAAACCCAGCTCCCTGCCCTGCTGGCAGATCGCCTCATAAGCCGTAGTATCTTCCAGATCCAGATATACTCCATCAATGGCATCCAGTCCATTGGCCCGTGCTGCAATAATGCATCGACTGAGGGAGTACAGGAAACCTGTACGTTCGGGGGTATGCGGCACGCGTAATTCTTTAGCCAAATCCGATGTTCCCATCAGGATAACGTCGATCTGGTCGTGGGCTGCGGCTATCTCATCAATGTTTTGAATTCCGGCCGGTGTTTCAGCCATCACCCAGATCCCCATGTCTGGCGCACCGTGCTCTGCAAGCTTATCAGCCACTCTGCGCACATAAGCCACCGATTCCACCTTGGGCAAACACACGCTATGAGCACCACTTTGCGCTACTGCCACCAGGTCATCGACGCCCCAGGGTGTACCCAGCGCGTTGACACGAACGATTAATTCCCGCTCTCCATAACCGCCTTGTGCAAGAGCCTCTAATAACTGTTCTCTCGCCTGCTGTTTGGCATCAGGGTCTACCGCATCCTCCAGATCAAAGACAATACAATCTGCGGCCAGGCTTCTGGCTTTGTCCATTGCCCGCATATTGCTGGCAGGCATATACAAAACGGAACGTCTGGGACGTATAGCCGGTTTATTGTCCATCATCTTCTACCTTCGCGAAGCGAGGAAAAGTCTCACCGTCTCGCTCTATCACCTCTATAAACATGTTGATTGGTCGCACCCATAAACCACCTTCGCCATAGAGCGGCTCGTAAACTACCACTTGTTCGTCGGTTTCGCTGTGACGCGCTATACCATGAACACGGTAGCGATTGCCTTTGAAATGACGATATATTCCAAGCTCTATTGCCATGTTATGCATCCAGTTCTGCCCAGCGCTCATAGACTTTTTCCAACTCGGCCTGCACTTCCTTCAGTTCGGCCAATGTGGCATCAACTAATTCTCGATCACTGGTATAAAAATCAGGATCTGCAATTTTTTGCTCCAGTGCCTCTTGCTTGTTTTCCAGGGCTTCAATTGTTGCAGGCAAAGCATCGAGTTCCCGCTGATCCTTGTAGGACATTTTTTTCTTTACTGCTGCCGGAGCGCTTGCGACGACGGGAGCAGCCGCAGCCGCCTTGGCGGCGCTGGCAGCTTTTGGATCTTCTTCCAGCGGAAGAAGCCGCCCGCCCTTGGCCACCCAATCGCTGTAACCACCCACATGATCTTCAATTCGACCATTACCCGATAATACAAAGGTACTGGTTACAACGCTATCCATGAAATCTCTGTCGTGACTTACCAGCAATACGGTGCCTTTGAATTCCAGCAAAATTTCTTCCAGCAACTCCAGCGTTTCCACATCGAGATCATTGGTAGGCTCATCCAAGACCAGAATATTGGCGGGCTTGCTAAACAATTTGGCCAGAATTGCGCGATTCTGCTCTCCGCCCGACAGCGCACGAACCGGGGTACGAACACGATCCGGTGAAAACAGGAAATCACCCAAATAGCTGATGGCGTGTTTGCGCCTTCCATCTATTTCTATAAAATCCCGACCTTCGCAGACGTTATCGATCAGGTCCTTGTCCATATCAAGATGGCCGCGCAACTGATCGAAATACGCCACATCCAGTTTGGTGCCCAATTTTACAATACCGCTGTCTGGCGTTATCTGACCTAACAAGATTTTTAGCAAAGTCGATTTGCCCGCACCGTTCGGGCCGATAATACCGATACGATCACCGCGCATAATTACCGTGGAAAAGTCCTTAATAACAACTTGGCCGTCATAGCTTTGGCTAACATGCTCCAGATCGGCTACCAGCTTGCCTGAACGCTCGGCCGCATCAAGACTAAAGGTGGCTTTACCGGTTCTTTCCCTTCGCGCCGACCTTTCATTACGCAACGCTTTTAATGCACGTACCCGACCTTCATTGCGGGTGCGGCGTGCCTTAATGCCCTGCCGGATCCAGATCTCTTCCTGCGCCAGTTTTTTATCAAACTCAGAATTAGCCTTCGCTTCAGCAGCCAATTGTTCGTCACGAAAGCGCAGAAAACCCTGATAATCTCCCTGCCACTGGGACAAACGTCCGCGGTCAATTTCAACAATATTATTAGCTAAATTCTGCAGAAATGCCCGATCGTGGGTAACAAACAGCAAAGCACCTTTGAAGTCACGTAAAGCACTTTCCAGCCACTCAATGGCAGGTATATCCAAATGGTTGGTTGGCTCATCCAGTAGTAAAATATCGGGTTCAACGACCAGAGCGCGGGCCAACGCCACCCGACGGCGCCAACCACCGGATAGCTCTTTCATGAGTTTATCGGCAGGTAATTGCAGACGATCAATGATAGATTCAATTCGCTGCTGCAGCATCCAGCCATCATGCGCCTCCAATTCACCCTGCACACGCGCCAGCTTATTCATATCAGCCGCTTCATCCATAATCAGATGATGGTATTGCGCCAGTAGTTTGCCCACTTCAGGCAGGCCATCGGCAACCACGTCATAAACGCTCTGCTCATCACCCTCGGGCAGGGATTGTTCTAGCCAAGCCAACTTAATGCCCGGGCGCAACCAGCGCTCACCGGAATCCAGCGCATTATCACCTGCAATCACTTTTAGCAGGGTAGTTTTGCCCTCGCCATTACGACCCAGCAAACCAATACGCATGCCTTTATGTAATATCAGCTCGGTATTATCCAGCAGAGTTCGGGTGCCATAATGAAGTGAGGCGTTTTTTAATAGTAAAAGAGGCATAGGTAAATGGGCACTGTAAAATGGGCGCTCATTATAGGCGCGTAGCGGCGCGCTGGCGAACTATTCGACAAGGAACGCACCTTTTAGTACTGGCTTAGCTACCAACTTCCATCTTCCGCTGGACCTTGAAAGCCAAACGGCACCCCAAATGGGTACTCAATATGTCAAAAATACGTGTCATTTACAGGAAAAACGGGTTTCTCAGACCGCGTTGACCTACAATTTAACGCTGCAGGCCGAGATACTTATCTAGATCAGTCACAGTCTTTTTACCATCGCCATCTACATGTATTGCCGTAATGTCCAGTGCTTGGGCTGCTTGCACGTTACCCAGGAAATCATCGAGAAAGATCGCCTCTCCTGCATCAACTCCGGCCAGTGCTAATGCATGATGAAAAATATCAGGGTTGGGTTTCCTCATGCCTACTTCGCTGCTATCAACCACAAAATCAAATAACTCTTCGACCGCCAGCATTGAACGCCAATGGTCTTTAAATTCGAGTACGTTATTGGTAATGATTCCTGTAATTAGCCCGGCGCCCTTGATCTTTGCGGTATATTCCACAAGATTATCGCGCAGCCCTCCGCCATTTGCAGCCATGGCCATAAAAACATCGTAAATATCGACTTCAAGACCCTGCTCGCGTCCCAGTAGCAGAATTTCATCACGCGTGGCCTCAAGGCTGATTTCACCTCTCTCTACCTTGTGCCAGGGATGCGCTCCGTCATCACCATAACCGCCAAAAACGATTTCAATAATTTGTTTTTCAGTAGCACCAATACCCTGCCCATAACTGTGCACTGCATGAAAAGGAGAATCGGTAAAGACGCCACCAAAATCGAAAAACACTGCTTTTACCTTACTCACCTTGTATCCTTTTTATCAATCAATACCGTAGTGTTTGAATGGACCAAAAAAACCGTATTCGAACAAACCATGGCCGACATCACCGGTATTTGTTTCAAAACGCGCTGCGTGATCGACCAGACCCAACATTCGACTACTGTCCGTCTCCATATCCAAACTAAAGCTTTCAACTTTTAGCGGCCCATGATGCATGCCGTGTTTCCAGTCTGCCTCCAGTCCATAACCGGTACCGACCATCACCCATACATGGGTTAATGGCGACACGTTGATTTCCAGCGGACCTTCCGGGGCGTCGGGAAAGCGAATGACCGAGCGATCAATTTGGGTCAGATAAGCCTGCGGTACAACAACATTGTGCTCATGTACCGGAGCCCCCAACCACTCGGACTCCCTATCGGGGTCGGCCCACACTCGCATAGCCTCTTCTAACTGACGGTGTCCGTTATCGTGCTCATGGCAAATATACAATATGGAGTAATCATCAAACTGCATGGGAGCGTAATTCCACATGCCTTCCATTATCGGTGTACTGGCGTGAATACCCGGCGGCTCTAACTCACCTACTGGTCGAACTCCCCATGACCGGTCGCGGCTGCCTTTCCAGCTGTCGGGAGTCACCTGAAAGGTTTCTTCGCCAACGCGCAGGCTGCCAGTCCAACAACCCGTTTGGGCAAAACGCATAGAATCGAATAGCACGCGCCCGTGTTTTCTAATGTATTGACGCGGTTCCAGATGCGCCGGTATTGCGCCCTCCCAAGTTAAATCAAACGCAATGGGGTTATCAGGGCTTTCATCAAGAGTGAATCTCAGTTTTTCGAGGCCTTTAATGACCTCCAACCGAAATGGTCCGACTGAAGTATCCATTCGGTCACCCAATTCCCGTGAAGCTCTCACTACATGGTGCTGATCCCCGCGTCTAACCACGGCGAAGCAATCCTGGGTTCCCAGCGTGGGATACTGCCCCAAGCCCATAACCATCATCAGTTCGCCGCTGCTGGAGTGAAGATTGAAATAGTAACGATCGTAGAAATTGCGATCACTGGTACCCACAAAGCGCATAACATCTGCTATTTGATGCAGAGGGTAATCATCCATTTGCGACAACATAAGCTTCTCTCCAGTGTAGTTCGAAAAAAATAGTAATCTGCAACCGCCAAGCTTTACTCAGCTTACGGACACCATGTATTCAGTCATCCAGTGTCGATTGAAAATCATAACCGGCAGATGTCATTAGGGTACGGTGGCGGGCGCCGGGAACGGAAGGGTCGACCTGCTCGTATCCGGCATCACCTTGGTAAAGAAAACACATCGCATCACCGTCCTTGGTCACGTGTGGTAAATAATGACGCATGCCGCGCTGGGTATATGCCTCAAGCGCACCAGCCACACTACTGGCACTCGCAAGTTCCAGCAAAGTAATATAGGTCGGCGGCATAAGCGAAACCTCCCCGGCTCGATGTACTTGCAGGGCCCGGTCCGGGCTCAACCAACGATGATCCGTAATTTCACCCCCATCAACGGTAACGTCTGCTCCCACGGCCAGCGGACAGAGAAAAAACCAGGTCGAAAAACGCTTGGGCATGACATCGGGCGTGGTCCAATGCGAGAACGCCAATAAACCCTCTGGTGAAATGGTCACCCCGGCCTCTTCTTCACACTCTCGCGCCGCACAAATGGCCGCACAGTGCTCCTCTCCTTCGCCTGCAATGTTGTCGCATTCATCTACCGCGCCACCGGGAAATACCCAGGCACCGGCAGCAAAAGACGACTTCGTATTGCGCTGCAATAACAGTGTTTCGATACCGTCGTCGACATCCCGCAACAGAACAACCGTCGCTGATGGTTTTATCTCGCTCATGCTATTAGTACCCGCTTGCCTGTGGTTGTTCAAATCTATTAAGTAATTTACGGAATTACCGCGGGATATAGTTTATCCGCGAGGCCAAATTTATGCTGCGGGAAAATATCGGCTGATGGTATCCACTACACAAGCTGGACGCTCACTGCCTTCAACCTCAACCATCACTCTCACTACCGCCTGTACTCCGCCCTTTACATCATCAACCTGTACCAACTCACCACTACCCCGTACGCGTGAGCCCACAGGCACGGTAGAGGGGAAACGTACTTTCTCACAGCCGTAGTTCACTCCCATGGAGATATTTTGCACATCGATTATTTGCGGCAAAAACAGATTTACCAATGACAAAGTGAGATAACCGTGCGCGATACAGCCCCCAAAAGGGCCTTCCTTTGCTTTTTCGGGGTCTACGTGAATCCATTGATGGTCGCCCGTGGCGTCTGCAAACAGGTTTATTCTCTCCTGATCAACGCTTAACCAGTCGCTTTTCCCCAACTGCTCACCTACGGCCTCATGTAGCTCATGAGGGCTTGTGAATACTCGTGTCATACTGTCAAACTCACTAAAATACGAAAACAAAACTATATCATCAAAAAATTGTCTTCTTTACATGATACTGTTAATTTTTAGATAGACTATGACCAGAACGCTGGAGGCTTGTATGTATAAGATCACACCTGGGATATTCGCGATATTACTATTTAACTCGCCCGTGTTTGCGGCCGAGAGTTATAGCTACCTGTGTTCCAATCAAGGTAAAGAACGCATAATTAGTGTCAATTATGCTAAAAAATCCGCCAATACTCCCTGTGAAGTGGTCTATACCAAAGACGGCAAGAAACAAAAAATGTGGTCTGCCGAGAGCCGTGAAAATTACTGCGAGAAGAAAGCACAAAGTTTTATCGAACAGCAGAAAGCCTGGGGATGGCCCTGCCAAAAGCAGATCAGCGCAGAAAATTGATCCAATACTTACATCTAATACAACAATGGGGGCATAAGCCCCCATTGTTGTATTAGATAGTCCTGGCTAGATAAAGAAGTCTGTATTCGGTCCACCAAACTGATAACTACCCCAGTTACGGCCGAATTTCTCTGGTGTATTGGCGACATGTCCACGTCCAGAATGAATATCGCGGAAAAACTTATTCATAGGATGGTCATTAAATATGGCCGATCCGCCGGAGCAACCCATCAGCTTATCGACCGCTTCGCAGCATTTCTGTACCACAACAGCCGATTCCCAACGCATTTTGACTCGCTCACTTTCAGTTAAAGGCTCACCGCCTGCCGCGGCCTCCATCATGCGGTCAAAGCTACTAAACAAGACCAGCCTCAATTCATCAACCGTGGCCGAAGCCTCCGCTGCAACATACTGCGCTGCCGGCTCAGTTGATGTTTTCTTACCATCATTTTTACCTACGCGAGCGGCTGTAACCTCGTTATAGGCATTGAGCGCACCCTGCAGCGCGCCAATGGCAGCGGTGGATACTGCGCGAGGGAAAATCTGACCAAAAGGAATCTTATAAAGGGGATCGGTATTGATTGCATTACCAGGGCTTTGCAAAAGAAATGCGTCAATGCCTTTGTGTGTACGATGCTCCGGCACAAAAGCGCCTTTAACGACGATATCGTTACTGCCGGTGGCCTTAAGCCCCATCACATCCCAATTTTCAACAATTTCATAGTCGCTTCTGGGCAACAGGAAAGTACGCATATCAGGCGCACCGCCTTCTTTTTCCGGTGGAATCATACCTCCCAGAAATACCCAATCACAGTGCTCAGACCCACTGGAGAAGCCCCAGCGGCCACTAAAATTAAAACCGCCCTCTACACGTTCAATTTTGGCTACGGGCATATAAGACGATGAAAGTAACACACTGGGGTCCTGCCCCCAGACATCCTGGGCGGCCTGATCATCAAACAAGGCCATCTGCCAATTATGAATGGCGACGACTCCCAAAACCCAGGCTGCTGACATATCGCCTTCTGCCAGTTTCATCTGAACTTCAAAAAAGACATTAGGATGACACTCATAACCGCCCCACTTTTTGGGCTGGACTATTTTGAAAAATCCCGCCTTCTGAAAATCAGCGATCGTCTCCGGCTGCAATTGACCTAGACGCTCCGCCCCAGGCGCCCGCTCACGTAAAACGGGAACCAATGCCTCGGCACTGGCTAATAGCTGCTCTCGTATTTGTGCTTGCTCACTCATAGTCATCTCCATGGTTATCCGCCGTTTTTATTGCGGTTTTCACCATTGTAGATGAGTTTGGGGGATGAGCATCCCCCATTTAGGTTAAATCTGGCTAATACAAACCCTAAAAGAACGGATCGTAGGATTTAGTCCCCCGGAAACCCTTATCTAATGAAGAAGTCCTAACGCTCTGATGTCTAAAAGGCTGATCACTAAAATCGGGTAAGCGGTTCCTCGCCTTTATCCGGATCAAATTTCAGGCTCTGGTTACTAAAAGTTAAACTGGCTACACTGTGTATCGCATACATTCACACGGATAGAAACTTGCCTGAGCGGAATAATATAGACACAGAGTTCGATCGCCTGGTGGAGTCTGTCTATGCCGGAACCATAGAGAGCACACCGTGGGAAAGCTTTCTAAATTTATTTCGTCAAGCAATGGACGCCAAGGTCATTTCTCTGGTGCTAAGACCGCCTGCGGCCGATGACGCAGGTCTAATACTAAATCATCGCCGAGCACTGCCTGATGAAGATAAAGATTGCAGCCAGGGTCTGGCGAATACCGATGAATGGCCGGTCACAGCCTACAAGGAGCACTTCTATAGCCTGGACCCCTTCGTTAACCTACCCTTAGGTGCCGTTGTCACACTGGATGAGCTTCTCCCCCTTTCGGAACTAACGCAGAGTGTGTTTTATCAACAGTATCTGGAGCCGGCTGGTGTATTTCATATTGTCGGCGCTGATACCCGCGAACCTAACGGACTAGTGGCTCGCCTGCGTGCAATGCGTGGCCAGGATGAATCACCTTTTAGTGAAAAAGAAATTAGGCTGTTTTCTCGACTGATGCCACATCTCAGATGCGCGATCCAGATCCATGTCCGCTTGAATACGGTTGAATCTGAGCGGGATATATATGCCGGAGCGGTTAATCAATTGGCCGTTGGCACCATCATTCTGGATGAACAGGGTCGGGTGATTAAAACCAATGACCGCGCCCAGAGTTTACTGACCAGCGCCGATGGCATTGGTATAAAAGATCGCCGTTTGTTTCTTGCTGATAGAGAGGCCAGCCGGGAATTCCAAGGCCTGATAGATCAGATTCTATTAAATATTGAATCACCTACCCCGCATTTAACCCAGGCCCGGCGAATTCGCAGGCCCAGCGGAAAGGCTGATCTTGCGGCCGTCTTAAGACCCGTACCACGCTCAGAATGGACCGAAGGTCAGGGCCACCCCAGTCTTGCTATCTTTCTATCTGACCCTGAACAGCAAACTTCTACATCCAGAGAAACGCTGGTCAGCCTATTTGGATTTACTCCGGCAGAATCGACTCTTGCGGTAGAATTGGCTCGCGGTTTATCTTTGGCTGAGGCGTCACAAGCACTTGGCATATCACCACATACAGCGCGTGCGCAGCTTAAGTCGATTTTTGCCAAGGCGGGCGTAACACGTCAGGCAGAACTGATTCGACTCATGCTCAAATCAGTGGCTACACTGGCATAAACAAAACAAGGCCGACCGCATAGCACAGGCCTCTTTTGCTAGTTAAGTTTTTTATCTTTCCAGTATTTAGTGCCCTGCAAAGTTGCCTGCAGTGCCAAACCTGTCTCTGTTAATTGATATACAGTGACCCCGTTGACAATAGAACCAACGCCACTGCCCTCGCCTCCCTTATCACCCGATACGGCTGCAGCATCTGCCTGGCCGGAAAAATCCCAACCGGTATCAACAAAATTATTGTATGCCTCAGAGGTATGGAAAATAAACACGCCGCGGAAATCCTTCAAACCTAAACCGAGGCCGACACCTGCCGAACCCATATTCATGAAGATATTAACGCCGGTCTTGTTATTGTGCGCAACGCCTGTGCCGCCGCCTGCCGAGAAAAATATCACATTGACACCAATATTTGAGAACACTGCATAACCCACGGCGCTCTTAACTTCGTCTCGGGTATTGAGTTCCTCTTTATAAAGACGCTCTAATACTTCGGCCCGCATTTGGAGGGTTTTCTGCCTTTTTTGTTCTGCGCTGGCGGCAAAGCCAACCGACACCATGGTGACCATGAGTAAGGGAATCAGTAAATATTTGCGCATAGTAGTTTTCCTAAAATATTGATGAATTAGCTCAGAGCGGTCAGTCATCCAGACAACGGCTAAAAACTTGCTCCATAGTAGTTCATTATCGTGTACTGCGCCTGAACAAGATGTCATAAAAAAACCCCGCTAAACAGGGCTTTTTTCTTCACGCAAGAACTAACCGAACTTATGGCCCCAAAGGCTGGGTAGAGTGCTTACTGTAGGTGTGTACTCATCCCAGTTCATCTGCAGACCGTCACAACCAAATTCCAGTGCGAATCCGCCTGGTGTTGCCATATAGAAAGACAACATTCCATCATTGGTATGACGCCCCAATGACGAGACGATGGGTATTTCACGCTCTTGAACTCGATCAAGACAGTAGCCCACTTCGTCTACATCGTGGACCTCCAGCATAAGGTGTACACAACCGGAAGGCATCGGCGCCTGATAGAGCGCCAAACTGTGGTGTCGGGGGTTATTGACATGCATGAAATTGAGCCCCATACCCGGGTCGCTGGGATCATCACTGAATTTGAAATGCATGTAATCGGAATCACTAAAGCCCAATACATGCTGATAGAACTCATGTGTTTCTTCCAGGTTAGGCGCTGGCAGAACGGCGTGGCCAAAACCCATATCACCATTAAAACCTGTTTCAAAGCCGGCGATACCCATGGGTGATATAAATTTTGCATAATCGAGATCAGCACCGTAATACAATTCGAGCGTATTACCTGCCGGATCGTCCAATCGAATAAGCTCTTGCACTCGACGTGTTTTTGCATCTTCTGCAGAACATTTTTCGAACTTAACACCGGCATCGGCCAAATCCAGCTTGGCCTTTTCAAAATCCGCTTGATCACGCAATTCCCAACCACAGAGGAGCAAACGGTCTTGCTCTCCAGCAGTAATAGCAAAACGAAAGGGTCTGGCATCAATTTTCAAATAGACATTACCATCATCAGGCATTGTAGGCGCTTCCATCATACCGATAACGTTAGTACCAAAATCACGCCACTTCTCGGGATCCGTTGCTTCGATCACGACATAGCCCAGACTACGTATATCCATAGTATTACCCTCAATTAACTTGGTTTAAGCCGGTTTTAACCCGCGAGATATAAAAATTCAAGAGGAGATTGTGGATACACTCTTGCGAGCCGTCAACTCGCAGGGGGTTACAGAAGGGTAATTGAATTATCTGAAGTCTAAGCCAGGCCCCAGCGATGCCCCCAAACAGAAGGAAGAGAGCTTTCTGTAGGCGTAATAGGGTTGTTGCTTTTCCACCGCTGTCATATCGACTCATGCCTGACGCTTTCATTTAAGTGCTCATAAATGCCACAGTTGCTAAGATGTGCTAATTCAGTCGCCATTATGATAAAGCGTAGGCACAGCGGCCTCACCCCAAGAAACTAGATAGAGTGATAGCCCTGCTAAAATTGATTTGCGTCAAGATTAGAACATTGATTTAAGTTAATAGGGCTAGGCTAAAGACGCCACGCTATTGAGTATTAATCTAACCAATAGAGTTTGGCGCGATACGCCGGTTTTAGAGAACAGTGCGCGCAAGTGCGTTCGGATAGTATTTCGACTAACACCCAGATTTTCGGCTGCTTCATCCAGACTGAGCCCATTGGCCAGCAGCAAGGCAAGTTCCGCTTCAGTGGGAGTAAAGCCAAACAAACGTACCAGTGTTTTCGCTGTAGCCTCTACCGAGCTTTCAGGGTCTGAAATAAATATAGCGATTGATGGTGAGCTCCTGCCCTCAGACCATTGACTGACCGGCACCGGTCGTACAATCAAACCAAAATCTGCCGCCCCGCTTGGTCTTGGCACACGTAGCGCGTCAACTACCGACGCTCTGGCCTCGCGCTGATTATCCAGTGACAGGGCAAGCATTCGCTGTAATTCGGTATTGGCCGTTGCCGATCCCAAATGAAGCTTGCCATCCACCAGGCTCAAGCCATCATTGAGCTGCAGCAGCTCCAGCGCCTTATCATTGGTATTCAATGCTCTGCCAGTTTCATCCAGTACGATACTACCCACCGCCAACTGCTCGACAGCCCCGGCGTATAAATTGCGCTCCGATTCAATTCGATTGAGACGAGCATGAATGCGGATTGAGCGTTCCAAATGAGGTATTAATTCAGCACATAAGCGTTTTTCTCGCTCGCCGAAAAAAGGTTTGTCATCGTATCGTGACAATCTAAACCTGACGTCAAACTCGCCTTTCAATGACAGGTCGGCACCGAGGAAATCTGACAGATGATTTGGTGCCAGACTCAAACGATAAAACTCACTTTCAAGCAAACTCTTTTGTGGCACAAACTCTCGCAGCGTAACGATTTCACCTGCAGGAAGGTCGACAAAAGGATCAAGACTGAAAAGACCTTCCGCATACGAGGCAACTCCCTCAGAACGCCCGCCATCCAATAACATCACCAGACGGCCCTGAGGAGATGGAGGCTGCAAAAACAAGGCCGCAATATCCGCATTCAAATAGCCGCGAACCAGACGCAAAAATGCCTGCCAGGGGCGCTCCTCCAAAGGCCCTTCGTAGATACTGCCCAGTAGTTGGTCGAGATCTTGCCCTGCTAGCATGAAACGATCACATCCTCTTCAAAATTTTCACAATATGCCCTGATCGGCCAGACATTCATATGATGTTAATAATATTTCATTACTATCAATTCTTATATATAGTTGTTGCTTGCCCTATAGCATAACAATTGGAGAATATTCATGGATAACAAAATAGTCCTTATCATTCTGTCCATCTTTTTACCACCCGTCGCTGTCGCGATAAAAAAGGGTATTGGCACCGACTTACTGATTAACATTGTATTGTGTTTTCTATTCTTCATACCCGCTGTGATTCATGCGCTCTGGATCACCACCCGTTAATGCCTAACTGTCACCCGGCTTGATCTTCCAGTCGGGTTTACTTTCCTACCTACGTAAATCCATCGCCGGACCTGCCGCCATGAGACACGCTGTGTTTTTGATCTCGCTAGCCTTCCTTCTGATCATGCAGGGCTGTGCCAGTCTTAGCCCGGATTACGATTCACCCAAAGTCGATGTTGTTGGTATAGAACCTGCCGGCGATGGCGGTCAGGCTCTGCAATTCAATATAAAATTGCGCATACTTAATCCCAACTCAACCCCTCTAAACCTGTCAGGTATCTATTATTCATTGAGTATAGAAGGCTTGGATATCGTCAGTGGAACCGCTCGAGACCTCCCTGAAATAGCCGGCTTTAGCGAAGAAATAATTACCGTCAGCGCTGCTGCCAGCTTGATAAACAGCATTAGACTGGCCACCAAATTAATGAATCAGCCAAGTGAAGAGCTACACTATGAGCTCCGTGCCAAACTGGGTACAACCCTAAGCTGGATGCCTTCAATCACCGTCACAGATAGCGGCGTCATCCCGCTTAACGGCAGCACTCAGAACAGTAATACCCGGCAACCCACCACTAAGTTTTGATATACACATCTTGCTGTGGAAAAGGAATGGTGATATTTGCCTGCTGTAAGGCCTGGTAAATAGCTGCATTTATCCGATAGCGTGACTGATAGAGCTCGCGGGTGGGCACCCAGCAACGCACACTAATAACGATGGCCGAATCGGCAAAAGACTCTATACCTACCATGTAAGCAGGCTCTTTAGTCACACAGTCCAACTGATCGATCGCCCCACTAATCACCTCAATCGCCTGTTGCGGGGATTCGCTATACGCGATTCCCACTGCGGATTCTACCAGGCGATAATCGAAGGAATTTTTTAATATCTCACCAATCACGTGTTTGTTGGGCAGTGTAATCTCTTCCCCGTCTTCAGTAAGAAGAATAGTGGAAGCCAGTCGAATATCCATTACCTCGCCATAGACGTCACTAACAGTTATGGTATTACCCACCTTAAATGGCCGGGTGAGGATAATAGCGATACCCGCACTATAGTTCGAAAGCAGCCCTTGTACAGCCAGCCCTGCACCCAGGCCAACCACCCCCAACACCGCCAAAAAAGGAGCAACACTGACGCCAAATTTACCCAGGCTAATGATGACAAAACACACCAATATCAAAATACGGGCAGTCGATCCAGTGAATTTACTCAATGTGACGTCTACATTACGTCGCTCACATAAGGCGACAACGGCCTTACCCACACGTGATGCTATCCAAAAACCCAGTAAAAGTATGATGATTGCACCGACAACCTGAAAACCATACTCAACAAAAAAGTTTAGTGCCAAATCGTAGAACTTTTCTACCGATGCCAATTCCTGCTTTACTGTTTCTTCCATCTTCCAAATCTCATTTGTGACCGAGTAAATGTAAAGTAAGCGTATCATCAAATACGCTCGAAAACGAAAAATGCCTCCCGACTAAGGAGGCATTTTAAGAGTAAGCATAGCTATCAGGCTTTAGTCCGCCTTAGCCATATGCACATCCACCTGGGGATATGGAATGCCTATTCCAGCCTCATCAAGTTTCACTTTGACATTCTCCGTCAGAGAGAAATATACCGGCCAATAATCACCAGTTTTAACCCAGGCTCGAACCACAAGATTAACAGAGGAATCGGCCAGGGTATGTACTGCAACGGTGATACCCTTGTCCTGAAGAACACGTTCATCGGCCTCAACCACGCCGTTTAACACAGCTTTTACTTCAGCAAGATTGGCATCATATGATACACCTATCATAAGATCGACACGTCGTTCAGGCTTAGCAGAGTAATTTACGATAGCACCGGAAGCGACAGCTGTGTTGGGTAAGATAACCAATTTATTGTCACCAGTTACCAAGCGAGTAGAAAACATGGATACCTCTTCCACCACACCGCTTACGCCTGCGGCTTCGACAAAGTCTCCGGCACGAATAGGTCGAAATATAATCAATAATACGCCAGATGCAAAGTTTGACAAGGAACCCTGCAAAGCCAAACCTACTGCCAGGCCTGCCGCACCCATGATTGCGATTAGAGATGTAGTTTCAACTCCCACCTTGCCCAGAACAGCTATGATCACGAAGGCAACAATCAATACATACACCAGCTTTGCCACAAACTGCGAAATAGTCGCATCGACGCCACGTGTATCCATACGTGACTTCAAAAAACCACTTATCTTTTTCGCCAGCCACAAGCCAATAATCAGGGTGAGCAGGGCAAAAATGATTTGCAGCCCCCAAACCAAAACCAGACTAGACAGCGTATCGGTTATCTCTTCTATATTCATAGTATTCTCCACATAATAAAAAGCCCCGCAAAACCATTGCAGGGCTTGATTAGAACTACAGCTACTTACTGACGAGTAGTGACTTCAGTTTCAACAACACCGGTTACCCGACGATTGCGCTGACGGCCTTCTTCTGTGCTGTTATCGGCAATTGGCTTGCTCTCACCATATCCACGAGCCTGAATACGATTAGCATCAACACCTAATTCTTCAACCAGGATCTTGATAACAGACATTGCGCGACGCTCTGACAAACCCTGATTGTAAGCGTCATCTCCAACGCTATCAGTGTGTCCGCCGACTACCGCGTTGGTATCACCGTATTTTTTCATGAAGCTTGCGACCTTGGCCACTTCCTCACGGAACTGCGTACCAACAACACTGGAATCAAAGGGAAATTCAACCAGCATCTCAACGGCAACGTTTTCGGATACCATGATATAACAACCACGCGCATCTACCTTGGCGCCCGCTTCGGTGCCAGGACATGCGTCCATGGAATCCAGAACGCCATCACCGTCGCTATCGCCATCAACAGCTGCAGCTACAACAACAGGAGCTACAGGAGCCGACTGGCCGAATACGTGCTGAAAACCAACACTTATAGCCAGATCGGTATCATCATCAGTAAAAGCCCGCATTTCGGCGCGAACATTCCAGGACGGTGCAAAAAAGTGCTTTACACCCAAGCCCACATTCCAGGGAGTCTCTTTCTGTTCCCAATTGCTACCAGGTACGTCTGACTCAAAAGTATGACGGCCATAACCGGCAGAAATATAAGGCTGAGTCGCAGAATTAGTAAAGTTGTAGGTAACATCACCACGATAACCTGTCAGCTCAACATCGGTACCGGCGGAGATGGATTCACTTTGAATATCTGAGCGCATGCCTAGAACTTCTATTTCGAAACCGTTATTAAAGCGGTAACCTGCGCCGAACTGAGTAAACCATTCATCGTGAAGATCACGATTGCGATCAGACATATACGCGCCCAGAGAACCTGACAGAGTCACCCCAGCCGTAGTTTCAATATTGTCGTCTGCGACAACCAAGGCAGGCGCGATCAGGAGCATTCCCAATGCGATTTTAAATTGACGTAATTTCATAGTTTCCCCTTAATTTTATATAAATACACTTTGCCACGTACTGGCCACAAATAAACACTTCCTGGCGACCAAATACAATTGACCTGAAAGAGGGTCTATCCTCCTGGCATAAGCCCCTAAGCCAATATAAACAGCAGTCAACTAACATTATGGCCGCTTTTTCTCAACATCGCCAACATTTAGCGCACATTTAAGCTAAATTACTTGCGTTAAATCACCGACCTCCTCAATCAATAATTTTCACCAGACCCCAATATAATACACCGATATGTGAATCCGGCTACATACGTTGATCTCGTTACTCTGCTACACGTCAATATTCCACCATTCCAACCCGCTTTTAGATACCGATATTGACTTAAGATGTCTTACAATTCCCCTCTCTCTCTATATAATATCGCCTATCACCCCCCTGAACGGGGAAATACTCATGAAACCAAAAAGGAATCGGTAGTGAACATCATGTCACTGTCGCAGGAAAAGCTTGGCACCCTGCAAAACACACTGGAAGCACAACACAAGGCTTATTGCCTGAAAGGCCTGAACCTTGACCTGACGCGTGGCAAGCCCAGCGCAGATCAACTCGACTTATCGAAGGAGCTGGACGGTATCCTCAATGGTAACTACACCATGGACGGTACCGACCTACGCAATTATGGCGGACTCGATGGTCTGCCTTCGGCAAAAACTCTATTCGCCCCAGTTATCGATGTAACAACAGACGAAATACTTATCGGCGGCAATAGCAGCCTGACGCTAATGCACCAAACTATGACTTTTTGTCATCTCTTTGGACTCAACGGCGATGAAAGCGCGTGGGCCAGTGAAGGCGATATCAAATTTATTTGCCCGGTGCCAGGCTACGACCGCCATTTTTCTGTATGCCAACACCTCGGCATAGAAATGATTACCGTACCCTTACTAGCAGACGGTCCGGATATGGACCAGGTTGAAGCACTCATTAGCGCAGACCCGTTAATTAAGGGTATCTGGTGTGTACCTCGTTTCTCCAACCCTACCGGCTGTGTCTACAGCGATGAAACAGTAGAGAGACTGGCCGCTCTTGGCAATATTGCAGGGCCCAATTTCAAGGTATTTTATGACAACGCTTATGCGGTGCACATACTGGAACCAGATGCCCCCCAACTCGCCAGCCTGATGGCGGCCTGCCGCCAACAGGGTACTGAAGACAGTGTTTTCATCTTCGGGTCCACCTCTAAAATAACTCAGGCTGGCGCCGGCGTCGCATTCATGGGTAGCAGCAAATTGAATCTTGTTGCCCTCGAACAGCACATCGCAATGTTATCCATCGGGCCGGATAAGGTGAATCAGGCGCGTCATGTGCGCTTCCTAAAAGATCAGGCCAATCTGTCCAGGCTCATGAACCAACACGCAGCATTATTGATGCCACGCTTTTCAGCCGTTCTTTGCGGTCTGGAAGAGGAGCTAGGCGATAGTGGAATTGGTGACTGGCTCAGTCCAAAAGGAGGCTATTTCATCTCTTTTAATACTTTACCGGGGCTGGCCAAAGCCGTAATAGCATTAGCTGCTGAAGCAGGAGTCAAACTAACGCCTGCCGGTGCCACCTACCCCTACGGTGATGATCCAGAAGATAGAAATATACGATTGGCTCCCAGCGTACCGACAGTAGATGACATTACACAGGCTACGGCCGTATTCATCAATTGCGTTAGGCTGGCGACAGTTAAGAAGCTAAGAGACTAATTTCGATCCTTTAGCCGGTGACCCAGAGCACCGGCCAAAGGAAAGAGATAAATAGAAGGCATTATTCTCCGGAATCGCCACTGGGGCTTAGCGGGCGACTGCCCATAAGTGGGAAAGCAGTGACTTTATCACTTGACCCCGCGTCACGAATTTTACCTGTGCCCTCCTTCTCGACCTCGTCGATACGTAATACATTATGCATGGGCACGTAGGTACGCTTTACTCCGGCAAATTCATTTTTCAGCTTTTCTTCACTGGGGTCTACAATCACCTGCGCCCGCTCTCCAAATATAAAGTCCTCTATTTCAATAAAGCCATACATATCACTCTGAAATATCGCCTTGGCATAGAGCTCATAAACCTTGTTATGGTTAACAAAAACGACGCGGTAAACCGGTGACTTGGACATACTATCTATACTGCTCTGGGTGAAAAAATCGGCCGAAAATTATAACACAGCCATTGGTGATAAGGATATGGCGCAGATTTACCTGAAAGCTCGATCACAATAGACAAAAATCCCACTCCGGGGCTTGATTTTGCTATGATGTGCGACCATTTTTTGAGTCAGAGCACAATGAGCAAGAAAGACGTCAAAAAGCTGTTTATCCAGACCCACGGCTGCCAGATGAATGAATACGACTCTTCCCGCATGAGAGACCTGCTGGAAATCAGTCATGATCTGGTGCCCACGGACAACGCAGAAGAAGCCGATATACTGCTCCTAAACACGTGCTCGATCCGGGAAAAAGCCCAAGAAAAGGTATTTCATCAGCTGGGACGATGGAGAAAACTCAAGGATAAAAACCCGGACCTGATAATTGGCGTTGGAGGCTGTGTAGCATCTCAGGAAGGTGCTGCCATCAGCAAACGGGCGCCCTATGTCGATGTTATTTTTGGGCCTCAAACATTGCATAGACTGCCAGAGATGATAAATGCCGTCGATATAACTGCATCAACCGCCGTAGTCGATGTCAGTTTTCCCGAAATAGAAAAATTTGATCGCCTGCCTGAGCCAAAAATCGACGGACCAAGTGCCTTTGTCTCCATTATGGAAGGCTGTAGTAAATACTGTACCTTCTGCGTAGTGCCCTATACCCGCGGCGAAGAAGTCAGTCGCCCCTTCGATGACGTGATTACAGAAGTAGCGCAGCTCGCGGCCCAGGGAGTACGGGAAGTCAACCTGCTGGGACAAAATGTGAACGCCTACAGAGGCCTTAATCATGAAGGGGATATTCTCGACTTTGCGGAATTACTGCCCTTCGTTGCCGCAATACCCGGCATTGACCGTATCCGATACACGACGTCTCACCCGGTGGAGTTTAGCGATGGGTTAATTGCCGCCTATGAGCAGGTACCAGAGCTTGTGAATCATTTGCACCTGCCTGTGCAAAGCGGCTCTGACCGTATCCTTGCAGCCATGAAGCGCAACCATACTCGAGCAGAATACATCGATAAAATTCGTCGTCTGCAAAAAATTCGTCCCGACATCAGCCTGTCATCAGACTTTATCATTGGGTTTCCCGGTGAAACTGAGCAAGATTTTATCGATACCATGGATCTGATTGCAGAAATAGGCTTTGACCTGTCTTTCAGCTTTATTTACTCAGCCCGCCCCGGCACTCCAGCCGCCGAGCTTGAGGACGAAGTGTCTGATGAAGAGAAGAAACAAAGATTAAGCTTGTTACAACAACGTATTACCCAGCAAGCCATGAATATCAGCCGCCGAATGGTAGGCAATATAGAGCGCATTCTGGTAACCGGCGTTTCCCGCAGAGATCCGGGTCAGCTTCAGGGTCGAACCGAAAACAATCGCGTCGTTAACTTCAGCTGCGACAATAGCGATCTCATTGGTGGCTTTGTTGATGTCTCGATCACCGAGTCGCTGCCCAATTCTCTTCGCGGCGAACTACAACCAAGCAATTAACCCCGATCGCATTGAGCAAGCCTTTAGTATGTTAAAATATTCTTTGTCTACAGCGACCCAATACAGAGTAAATCAAAGCCATTGAACAGTAATGAGCACATTCTCCAGTCACTCAGCCTGGAACCGAACGATACCGTCCATCTGGCCTCTCTATGTGGCCAATATGATGATCACCTGCGGCAAATAGAATCGCGACTGCAGGTCAGAGTATCCAACAGAGGCAATCAGTTTCATGTCAGTGGCCCCGCCACGGCAGTCAATACGGCCTGCGAGTTATTGCCACGACTCTACGCCCATGTGGTGGAGGGCCATCAACTATCCCCTGAAAGCCTGCACCTTAGCCTGCAAGAATCGGGCATGGATACGCCAGAAAGCGAACAGGACATCGAACAAAGTTTGATACGCACGCCTAAAGTGATGGTTCGCCCCCGAGGTAATAATCAACAAGCCTATGTAAAGCGAATCAAAGATAACGATATCAATTTCGGCATTGGTCCAGCGGGTACGGGCAAAACCTATTTGGCGGTCGCCTGCGCTGTGGAGGCATTGGAAACAGAACGTGTACGCCGAATACTGCTGGTACGACCTGCTGTTGAAGCGGGAGAGAAACTCGGTTTTTTACCAGGCGACCTGTCACAAAAGATCGACCCTTATCTACGCCCGCTGTATGACGCACTCTACGAGATGCTGGGTTTTGAGCGCGTCTGCAAGCTTATCGAGCGTAGTGTAATTGAAGTTGCACCACTGGCTTACATGCGCGGCCGCACACTGAATAACGCCTATATTATTCTGGACGAAAGCCAAAACACCACTCGCGAACAAATGAAAATGTTCCTGACCAGAATAGGATTCGGTTCTACCGCAGTCGTTACTGGCGATATCACTCAAATCGATTTGCCTCGTGGAACCCACTCTGGCCTGCACCACGCAATTGAAATACTTGACGATGTGCGAGGAATCAGTTTCACCCATTTCAAACCATCTGACGTCGTTCGCCACCCTTTGGTTCAGCGAATCGTCGAAGCCTATGAGCGCTTCGAAGATAGTAACGCGGACTCAAACAACAAACGATGAACTTCTCTATCGAAGTACAAAACGAAATTGGTTTGGCCTCGCCTGCTGCTGAAAAACTACAACAGTGGGCTGAACACGCGCTTGTTGCCGCTAACGCTGCCGACGATTCCGAGCTTACCCTACGAATAGTCAATGCCGCTGAGATGTCGGATCTGAACCTGCGCTTTCGCAACAAGGCAGGTACAACTAATGTTTTGTCCTTTCCTGCGGAGCTGCCACCTGGCCTGGACATACCCTTATTGGGCGATATTGCAATATGCACGGCAGTGGTTGAGACAGAGGCACGAGACCAGGGCAAAAGCCTGCCAGCCCACTGGGCCCATATGGTGGTACATGGCATTTTACACCTGCTGGACTATGATCATATTGAAGAGCAGGATGCACTGATTATGGAGGCACTGGAAACACGTATTCTAGTCGACCTGAACTTCCCGGCACCTTACACTGAGCAGGACTAATAACAGAGTGAAACACCCAACTATGAACGACGAGCAAGCCAGCGGTGAAAATGATGAGAAATCCTGGTTTAACAAACTGACTCACCTGTTTCAGAATGGCCCGCAATCGCGCACCGACCTGCTACAACTACTACGCGAAGCACAGAAAAATGAGCTCATTGACGAAGATGCCCTCAGCATATTTGAAGGCGCAATCAAAGTAGCTGACATGCAGGCTCGGGATATTATGATACCTCGCTCGCAAATGGCCGTTATCAAATCCGATGCTCCGCTGTCAGAAATACTACCCATCCTTGTTGAGTCTTCTCACTCCAGATTTCCGGTGGTTGGAGAGGATAAAAATGAATTATTAGGTTTATTACTGGCAAAAGATCTATTGCCGCTGCTAATGAATACCTGTAATGACAATTTCGACTTGAAGTCACTTTTACGGCCTGCGCAAATCGTACCTGAAAGCAAACGCCTCAATGTATTACTCCGTGAATTTCGCGAGAACCGCAGTCATATGGTCATCGTCATTGACGAATACGGCGATGTCGCCGGGCTTGTCACAATTGAAGATGTGCTGGAAGAAATTGTCGGCGAAATTGAAGATGAATATGATACCGATGAAGACAATTTCATCCGTAAAATCTCCGCCCGCGATTACATCATCAAAGCGCTTACACCTATTGACGATTTTAACGAAGAGCTTGGCACACATTTAAGCGATGATGAATGCGGCACCATCGGCGGACTGGTCACCCGAAAACTGGGACACATGCCCCAACGCAATGAAGAAGTTACGGTTGGCAGCTGCCGCTTCAAAATCCTCAAAGCGGACAACCGTCGTGTCCACCTAATTAGTCTTCAATTAATTAATGAGGACTAAAAAACGCATAAATGGTCTTTTCTCACATGGCCTGAGTTTACTCGCTGGAGCAGGCATAACCCTTGCACTGGCTCCCTTCGATCTATGGCCGCTAGCTATCGTCTCACTAGCTCTGCTGCAGTACTTACTTGATGACACCCCGCCCCGAACAAGCTTTCTCACAGGCTGGCTATTCGGACTGGGACTGTTTGGTAGTGGAGCCTCCTGGGTATATGTATCCATCCACGAATATGGCAATGCCGATGCACCTCTGGCTGTATTTCTAACCTTTATTTTTGTGTCAGGACTTGCCCTGCTGCCGGGTTTTGCCTGCTGGTTATATACGCGTTGGTTTAGTCACACAAATCTTAGTCGCTGGTTGGCTTTTCCTGCCTGCTGGCTGTTGATCGAATGGTCTCGCAGCTGGTTGCTAACCGGCTTCCCGTGGTTATATACCGGCTATTCGCTATTGGATACGCCTGCGGTAGGTTGGGCTCCGGTAGTTGGCGTCACCGGCCTCGGGCTGCTCATAGGTATCAGTGCCAGTAGCCTCTATTTACTAACAACGACCACACCCTCGCGCTTAAAGAGCATAGCCATCGTCTTCAGTCTCAGTCTTTGGGCGGCCGGCCCGCTGCTTAGCACAGTGAACTGGACCCGGCAATCAGCTCCGGCTATATCGGTAGCGCTGATACAACCGAATATAGCCCAGCAATTAAAATGGGAACCAGAGGCTTATCGAGACAATATCAGTCAATTACAAGAACTTAGTTCATCGGTGAAATCCGCGGATTTGATTATCTGGCCCGAGGCGGCAATACCCAGGGTTTATCAGTATGCCAGCGACGTCAGCCAATTGGAGCAACAAAAGGCCATTAGCGGAGGACACACCTGGATCAGCGGTGTGATATGGCAAGAGACCATTGAGGGGAAAAACCTGCACTATAACAGTGTCGTCGCAGTCGATGAGTCAAGTTCGGTCTACCACAAACAGCGACTGGTTCCTTTTGGCGAATACGTCCCGCTTTCTTCGCTGCTCAGGGGTATCATCGATTTCTTTAATTTACCCATGTCCAGCATGAGTAGAGGCGACACAGACCAGCCTTTGCTTCAGGCAGGTAATCTCTCGATTTCCCCGTCCATCTGCTACGAAGTCGTCTACCCCGATCTGGTCGCCAGCCGGGCTGCCAATGCAGACTTACTGCTAACCCTGAGCAATGATAGCTGGTTTGGTGACTCGCTAGGCCCAAAGCAGCATTTTCAAATGGCCCGCATGCGCGCGGTAGAAAATAGCCGTTATATGATCCGCGGTACCAATAATGGAATATCTGCCATTATTAATCATCGTGGCAAGGTTCAAGTCCAGGGCGGGCAATTTATTGCTGAAGTGGTCACAGGCGTAGCCACGCCAATGAAGGGGATTACTCCATTTTCTCGCTGGGGATCCTGGCCGACGGTTCTTCTATGCCTGTGCGCGCTATTTATAGCGGCTCTGCGCCGCCGGTAGCTCTCCCATCGAACACCGTATTCCTGTATCCTACGCAATCATTTCACGTCGTTAATAGAACCGGACACTCATGCAAGAACAGTATCACCCCCAGGCAGTGGAAACCGCTGCACAGCAGCTATGGCAAGATCAAAAAGCCTTTGAAGTCAGTGTTGATCCAGACAAGGAAAAATACTACTGCCTGGCCATGTTCCCGTACCCCAGCGGAAAATTACATATGGGGCATGTACGCAACTACACCATCGCTGATGTAATTTCACGCTACCAACGCCTGCAGGGTAAAAATGTCCTGCAACCCATGGGGTGGGATGCCTTTGGCCTGCCGGCAGAAAATGCCGCTATAAAACACAATACCGCACCGGCCAAGTGGACATACGAAAATATCGACTACATGCGCGATCAACTCAAGCGCCTGGGATTTGGCTACGACTGGAGCCGCGAACTGGCCACCTGCGAGCCCAGCTACTATAAATGGGAGCAATGGTTTTTTACCCGCCTGTACGAGAAAGGCCTGGTGTATAAAAAAACCTCCGCTGTAAATTGGTGTCCCAACGACCAGACAGTATTAGCCAATGAGCAAGTCATCGATGGCTGCTGTTGGCGCTGTGATACAGCCGTGCAGCGTCGTGAGATTCCTCAATGGTTTATCAAAATTACCGACTACGCCGAAGAACTGCTCGACGACCTGGATCAACTAGACGGTTGGCCTGAGCAAGTTCGCGCTATGCAACGCAACTGGATAGGCAAAAGTCGCGGTCTGGAATTTAGCTTTGCACTAAATACCGCGGTTGCGGGCATCGAGAAGTTTGCCGTCTATACCACTCGGCCAGATACATTGATGGGCGTAACCTATGTCAGTTTGGCCGCTGAACATCCTATTGCCGCTGCACTGGCAACAAACAACAAAGAGCTGGCAGATTTTATCCAGCAATGCAAAACACAATCAGTTTCCGAGGCTGACATGGCCACTATGCAAAAACGTGGCATGGATACCGGAATCAAGGCAATCCACCCGATTAGTGGGCGTGAAGTATCCGTATGGGTCGCTAATTATGTATTAATGGATTATGGCTCCGGCGCGGTTATGGCCGTACCAGCGCATGACCAACGTGATTACGAGTTCGCTCAGGCTTATAAACTGCCCATCGAACAGGTTATCGCTCCAGCCAACGGCGAAGACTGTGACATCACACAGGCTGCCTTCACAGAAAAAGGTATTCTGGTAAATTCCGCAGAGTTTGATGGTCTGGATTTTAACGCGGCCTTCGATGCGATATCCGAGCGTCTAAGTCAACTGGGTTGCGGCCAGGTCACTACCAATTATCGCCTGCGCGACTGGGGTGTTTCACGCCAGCGCTATTGGGGCTCTCCCATCCCCATATTTAATTTACCCGAGGGCGGTGAAATTCCGGTACCGGCCGATCGACTCCCTGTGCTGTTACCCGAGGATGTCGAAATGGATGGCATCCATTCGCCCATCAAAGCTGACCCCAACTGGCGGAAAGCTGAACTCGATGGCGCAGCGCTGGAACACGAAACCGATACCTTCGATACGTTTATGGAATCCAGCTGGTATTACGCCCGCTTTACCTGTCCCGATTACGACAAGGGAATGCTGGATCCGGTGGCTGCAAATTACTGGCTTCCGGTAGATCAGTATGTCGGTGGTATAGAACACGCTATTTTACACCTGCTATATGCCAGATTTTTCCATAAGCTCATGCGTGATGAAGGTCTACTTAGCTCTGACGAACCTTTCAAGCGGCTACTTTGTCAGGGCATGGTGCTCAAAGACGGCACCAAAATGTCCAAATCAAAGGGCAATACAGTTGACCCGCAGGGGTTGATCGAACAATACGGTGCCGATACCGTGCGTCTATTTACCATGTTCGCTGCTCCTCCGGAACAATCTCTGGAGTGGTCTAACGACGGGGTTGCAGGCGCACACCGCTTCTTGCGCCGGCTTTGGCGCTTGGTCTACCAACAACTGGAAGGCGGTCCGACCAGTCCGTTAGAAGTAGACACGTTAAGCGACAGACAAAAAGAACTGCGTCGAAAAACACATACAACAATCACCAAAGTCAGTGACGACTACGGACGTAGACAAACTTTCAATACCGCTATCGCTGCCGTAATGGAACTATGTAACGATATAAACAAGTTAACAGACACAGACCCGCAAAGCCGTGCGGTAACCTTGGAAGCTGTCGAGGCAGCAGTGGTACTTATTTCTCCTATTGTGCCCCACCTAAGCCATAGCCTTTGGCTGGCTTTAGGTCACGAGGATTCCATTTTGGATACTCAATGGCCCAAAGCTGACGAAACCGCCATGCAGCAAAGTAATATAGAAATAGTCATGCAGGTTAACGGTAAACTGCGAGCTAAAATACAGGTAGCCGCAACCGCCTCCAAGGAGACTCTTGAAGAACTGGCCCTGGCTAACGAACATATACAAAAATTCACCGCCGATAAGACGATCCGGAAAATTATCGTCGTACCGGGCAAACTCGTCAATATCGTGGTGGGATAGAGGATATTAGAATGACTCAAGCGATGCTAAAAGGGGCTTTGATAAGCGCTTTGCTGTTGTTGGCTGGCTGCGGCTTCCAGCTCAAGGGTAGTGAAAATACCAATATCAGTTTCGACCCAAATTTACAAAATGTCTTGGTCATCGGCGACAGCCAAAACAGTAGTATCCCGCAACGCGTCATCTCCTATTTAGGCAACAACAACGTCAGTATCGCCGACACTCGTAGCGCGGCTGAATTTATCGTGACTATTTCTCCAGTGCGCGAATCATTTCGCACGGTTACGGTCGATAAACTGGCCCGCGATGCGGAAAAAGAACTGTCTCTAATGGTCACTTACGCCTTGCAAGATGCTGAAGGAAATACGCTACAAGGACCTGTCAATCTGTACGTAGAACGAATATATAAACATTATATTGACGACGTTAACGCATCAGATAGCGAGCTGGATATTATTCGCAGAGAGCTAAACTACAATTTAGCCGAACAAATTGTGCGTCGATTACAGGCCGTAAAGACCTCAGGTCAGCAAGCCTCCTGATGAAAATTTCCGCACCCCAACTAGGCGCCCAATTAAAGCGTGGGCTGGCTAATATTTACTGGGTAACCGGAGACGAAACCCTGCTGGTTCAAGAGGCTTGCGACCAAATTCGAGAAGCGGCGAAGAAACAGGAGTTTGGCAACCGTGAAGTGTGGCACGTAGAGGCAGGCTTCGACTGGCAACAGGTATTTGAAAGCGCCAATAGCCTTTCTCTCTTCGCCGACCGACAACTACTTGAGTTACGTCTTAAAACCGGCAAACCAGCCGCCAAAATTTGTGAAGCCATTGCCCAATACTGCACAGATCCAAACCCGGATACCTTAACCCTCATCACCAGTCCCAAACTGGATGCCGGCACCATGCGCGGCAAACATTTCACCGCAATTGAGGCCGCCTGTACTCTGGTACAAGTGTGGCCAGTTGAGCTTAATCAATTTCCAGATTGGATATCAGCACGACTGGCCTCTAAGGGTCTGCATGCTGACGCAGATGCTCTGACCTTACTGTGCGAGCGCGTTGAAGGCAATTTACTCGCCGCGCAACAGGAAATCGACAAATTAGTGCTGCTTGCTGACCAGCAGCAGATAACACTTGATCAAGTTTTGGCGACGGTGGGTAACAGCGCCCGTTACGATGTATTTAACCTGGTGGAGCGCATGCTTGGCGGAGATGCTGCCGGCAGTCTGCGGATACTGCGAGGCCTACGCGCCGAAGGTACAGATGCGACACAGGTATTATGGGTATTGGCAAAGGAAACCAGAACACTACTCAGCGTGGCGAGCGAGGCAGGCAATGGCAATATCAATGCCGCCATGGCAAAGGCCAGAGTATGGAAACGACAACAGCCGCTTGTGGCCGCAGCTGTCCGTCGACTGAACGAAAACACACTTCGGCACACATTAAAACTCGCCCACCAGGCCGATTTAGCCATTAAAGGTATGAGCCCACTCGATGCCTGGGATTTATTATCCGATATTACCCTTCGTCTGGCTGGGCGCAGCCCAAATCTACTAGCAAGCCCAGCCTAAGCTTGCTTTAAAAACTGCCCAACCAAACGGTTAAAACTGTCCGGCTTTTCTGCGTGTAACCAATGACCCGTATCAGAAATTATTTTCAATTCCGCCTGGGGAAATAATGCCGATACGGCTTCGCGATGTTTTTCCTGAATATAGGCCGAATTTTCTCCTTTAATAAACAACACGGGCCCAGTGTAGGGAGTGCCTACAGGAGCTAAGCTTAGATAATCGTAATAACTGGCTTCTACCGCATCCAGATTTAGTCGTAAACTGAACGAGCCGCCTTCCGTTCTATATAGATTTTTTAGCAAAAAACCGCGCACGCCTTCTTCTTTTACAAAGCCGGAGAGAATTTCATTTGCCTGCTTTCTAGATTCCAACGAGGCATCTACCAGCGCCCGCAAACCATCTATAACCACATCATGGCTGGCGGCATAAGTCACAGGTGCTATATCACCTACAATCAGCCCTGAGACGCGGGAAGGATAATTAAGTGCTATCTGCATACCAACTTTTCCACCCATCGAGTGACCCAGCAAATAGGCCTTATCGACGGATAAGTCATCCATCAGCTCAACGATGTCGGCAGCCATTACCTGATAGTTCATCACTTCATCATGTGCTGATAAACCATGGTTACGTAAATCGACTGCAAGTACACGGTAATCGGTAGCCAGAGCTCTACCCACGCTAGCCAGGTTACTTAAAGAACCAAAAACACCGTGCATCAAAATAACGACTTCACCAGCGCCGGTCGATTGATAATTGAGTTTCACTTAGACCTCTCTCAAACATTGTTTCGAATATGTATTCAGCCAGGCGCAGACAAATTACGCGGGCGCAGCCCCAGTATAAACAAGCAAAGGAAATACATTATCGCTCCTACTGCGCACACGGCTAACAATAACATTGAGCGCTGCCACCACGCTTGTGCTAGAAGATCGCCAAGTAATGGCATCATCATCCACAAACCTAAAGTCATAACCACTACTGCCGTCAGCAACTTCCCTAAATGAGAAATAAAACCCGGCTGTCTGATATACAAGGATTTTTTTACTAGCCCACGCCACAGTAATATGGCGTTAAGCCAAGCTGCCAGCGACGTCGCCAAAGCGAGACCCACGTGACCCACCTGGTAGTACATATGCAAAGGCACTACCAGCACAATATTAAGCACCATATTGGCGGCCATAGCATAGATACCGATACGCACCGGTGTTGCAGTATCCTGTCGAGAATAATATCCAGGGGCCAAAACCTTAATCAGCATAAACGCCAATAGCCCTACCGCATAGGCACGTAAACTAAGTGCAGACATGGCGACATCGCGACCATTCATTTCTCCATACTGAAACAAAGTCATAAGAATGGGTTCAGCCAACACCACCAGCGCCACCATCGCTGGCAGCGCTATCAGGGCCACCATTCGAATGGCCCAATCCAGCGTAGCGCTGAACTTGTTGCTGTCAGCACCAGCATGATCGCGCGACAGGCTGGGAAGAATAACGGTGGAAACCGCAATTGCAAAAACGCCTAGCGGCAGTTCCGAAAGACGATCGGAAAAATATAGCCAGGACACGCTACCGGTAGGCAAGAACGATGCTAATACGGTATCTAGCAGCAGGTTTATTTGGCTGACGGATACACCAAACATCGCGGGAACCATCAGCTTAAGAATACGCTTGACGCCCTCATCACCCCAATCCCATTGCGGTTTGGGTAATAATTCCAGACGATACAAAAATGGCAGCTGGAATAATAACTGCGCACAACCGGCGACAAAAACTCCCCAGGCCAGGGCAAAGGTTGGCTCGGTCACGTGCGGTGCGAACCAAACTGCTGCGCCAATAAGACTTAAGTTCAGCAGTACAGGCGTAATGGCCGGAATGGCAAATCGACCGTAACTGTTAAGAATGGCGCCACCGAATCCCGCCAAAGAAATCATCGCCAGATAGGGGAAGGTTATACGTAATAATGAGGCTGTCAGTTCGAGCTTTTCTGGTTCGTCACTAAAACCGGGAGCAAAAACATAGACCACCCACGGAGCCCCCATAACCACCAACCCGGTTAGCATGAGCACACTTCCGCCTAGACTGGCTGCTACCTTATTAACCAATAACTGAACAGCGGCATGAGGCTGCAATGTGCGATATTCCGACAGGACTGGCACAAATGCTTGAGAAAAGGCACCTTCAGCAAACAAACGACGAAGAAAATTAGGTATTTTGAAAGCAATAAAAAACGCATCCGCGTTGGCCGCAGCCCCAAGATAAGTTGCCAAAGCCACATCCCGTAACAAACCCAATACCCGCGACAGCATAGTCATCAGGCCGACCAAAGCGCTGGAGCGCAGCAGCCCGACAGGAGCGTCTTTTACTTCTTTATCGTCCAAACCAGGTCCTCTGGGATTTGTAAAATGCCCTTAGCCAGGACAACAAATAACTTACACCAATTGTTGATAATTTAACGCAAGCCACTGTAATGCGATTATTGTATGGGTATTATCAACGCTAAAAAAATCCGTCGTAGTCAATATCACGCTGCAATACCTCGAACTCAGGTGTATCCATAGTGAAAACCTGTAGTGCTATCGACGGTGAGAATACCAATGTATATCGGAGGAATATTTATCAACCAAATCGACTACATCAAACAACAGAGTAAATAAGGCCATTCTAACCAGCACGCCATTATCCGCCTGGCGGAATATAGCCAAATTGGGGTTATTGTCGAGATCGCTATCCAGTTCGTTTGCCTCCAGCCGCGAATCCCTTGGTAGAGGATGCATGATGACCGTATTGGGATCACAGAATTCTGTATATATCGCCTGATTCAAACGGAAGCGACCGCGGTACAAATTTGCTTCTTCCTTACTACCAAAGCGCTCTTCCTGAATACGGGTAGAATAGGCTATATCTACTTTAGCTATACTGTCTTCAAGTCGTTCGGACTCTACTACCGTATGACCACTTACCCGCAACTGTTCAACCAATACTGCCGGCATCGCAAGCTCCTGTGGTGAAATCAGCGTTATGTGGATATTTTTAAAAAGCGTCAATAGCTTACAGATCGAATGGACCGTACGACCGAATTTTAAATCGCCGATAAGCGCAATACGTAAACCATCGATGCCCTTACCCTGACTTTTTAACTCTTTCCGAATAGTATAAAGATCAAGTAAAGCCTGGGTGGGATGCTCATTTGCACCATCACCACCATTCAAAACCGGCACCCGGCTGGCGCTGGCAAATTCGGCTACCGAGCCCTCCTGTGGATGACGCATCACAATAGCATCACTATAACCACTTAGGACCCTGGCAGTATCATGTAGTGACTCGCCTTTGGCGATGGCGGTATTCTCGAAACCGGTGGTTTCCCTGACTTCTCCACCTAATAAATTAAAAGCACAACCAAAGCTAACTCGGGTTCTGGTGCTGGGTTCAAAGAACATGCTCCCCAAAATGGCGCCGTCAAGTACCTTAGTCATTCGCTGACGCAGCGCATAGGGCTCCATCGAATCAGCGACATCAAAAATGCGAAGAATATCTGCTTTTTGAAACTGCTCGATGCTCAATATGTGACTGCCAGCAAACTTCACTCTACTCTCCCTATTGCGACTAATCTCTGTCGAGCATATTACCTGTGGTGGGGAACCTTAGCCAGCGAGGTTTAGCCGCATTAAGCCAATAGTTGATCGCCATATTGTTGCAGCGCTTGCAACACCGACCTGCTGTGGTCATCCAATTCCGGCTTTTGCAGCAGTTGCTCGATTTCAGCATTAAAATTATCCATCACGATGCTTGCTCCTGCTTCCGGATCTGTCACTCGCTGAAAACAATGCTCTTGCCAGTGTTCTGCCTCTTCTTCAGAGAGGGTCTCGGGCCAATTCCTGGCCCGATAGCGAAACAAAATCTCTGGTAAACGTTTATCACTGAATGGCAAAGGTCCGCGCGACAATTCTTCTGGAGTCGATTGTCGAACTTGTAATAGCAGATTTTTATCTGCGTCTGGAATAAAATCACCGTAGAGCTGGCTGTCTACATCAGCACGAGGTACAGGCACGCTATCCATAGCCTCAACCACTTTAGCTAAAACCCCTGCATCCATAGCTTTCCACGCCTGCCAATGCCTGCGGCAAGCAGCTAGGTCGATGTGATGCCGCTGCGCCTGGACTTCATCCAACATTTTTGCCGGCGCCAACATCGGACTGCGGTTTAGATGTACTGTTTTTAAACCTATCCGCTCTTCCCCCTCGGCTAAGTCGGAGCTTCGCGTGAATAGTCGGCGCTGAATTTCCTCGACGGATAAACCGATCCAGCTTGCCGGATCCTGGCTGAGATTCGCCATAATCACCCCATTACTATTTCGGGGATGCTTAGCCAGCGGCACGACAAGTGCTGCGCAGCCATGGCTGGCAGGGAAACGGGAAGATATATGTAATAGCGGCTTACGCGAAGGGATATCGATCAATCCGGCAACGTCCCGTTTACTTCGCAAGGACAGTGCGTAATCAAATAGTTTCGGCTGATGTTTGCGAATCAATCGTGCCAGCTCAATGGTCGCTTTAACATCAACCAGTGCGTCGTGGGCTCCTTGTTGCTCTATCCCATTGGCATGAGTTAACTGCTCCAATTTAAAGCTTGGACTGCCGTCTTCTCGAGTCGGCCAATTGATCCCCTCTGGACGCAAAGCGTAGGTCAATCGCACTACATCAATCAAATCCCAGCGGGAATTGCCATTTTGCCACTCCCTTGCGTAAGGGTCATAGAAGTTGCGAAACAAAGTATAACGGGTGACTTCATCATCAAAACGAATACTGTTATAACCCACACCACAGGTACCAGGTTGCGATAACTCCTGATGAATCTGGCGAATGAAATCCGCCTCTGGCAAACCTTTCTGCAGCGCAAGCTGTGGGGTAATGCCAGTAATCAAGCAGGCCATCGGCTGCGGCAAAAAATCGGCCGCAGGTCGACAATATTCCACCAGGGGCTCGCCAATAATATTGAGTTCGAAGTCGGTACGGATACCCGCAAATTGACAGGGCCGATCGCGAGAAGGATCAGTCCCAAAAGTTTCATAATCATGCCAATAAAATGTTGCCATACCTAGCCTTCCCTATGGTACCAATCTGATCTATTTTCAGTCTTGCCGACTGGCATATAGCACATCAGTTTTTGCCGCACAGATAAAGTCGTTTTTATGTAGGCCCTTAATCTTATGCGTCCACCAGCGAATGGTGACCCTACCCCATTCGGTGAGTAAGGCAGGATGATGATCTTCTTTTTCTGCCAAAGCTCCTACCTGGTTAGTAAAGTCCAAAGCAGCAACAAAAGAGGGGAATTGATACGCCCTTTGCAATTGACTAACGCCTTCTTCTTTTACCACTGCCCATTGGGGTATTTGCTCTAGCATCGCAGACAGCTCAGATGACGATACTCGCGGCGCATCGATACGACATGCTTCACACACCTGCTCGGTCAGATCGTTCATTGAACCTCCAGCGCGTGTTCTTCAATGATAGACTGCCAGATTGCCGGGCCAGTCTTGTGAACAGACTCTCCATTCACATCGACTGCAACAGTGACAGGCATATCCTCTACTACAAATTCATAAATAGCTTCCATACCCAGGTCTTCAAAGGCTACTACTTTAGACGCTTTAATCGCCTTCGATACCAAATAGGCTGAACCGCCGACCGCCATCAGGTAGACGGCCTTGTTGTCTTTAATTGCCTCTATCGCGGCATCACCCCGTTCAGCCTTGCCGACCATACCGATGAGACCGGTTTGTTCAAGCATCATACGAGTAAATTTATCCATCCGAGTAGCCGTGGTTGGGCCCGCAGGACCAACTACCTCATCGTTAATGGGGTCTACTGGACCGACGTAATAAATAAACCTGTTGGTAAAGTCCACTGGCAGCTCTTCACCATTGCTAATCATATCCGCCAAGCGTTTGTGCGCGGCATCACGACCGGTCAGCAATTTACCGGACAATAATACCGTCTCTCCGGATTTCCATTCAGCAATATCGTCCTTGCTGATATCATCCAGGTTTACTCGGCGCGCAGCGCCAACCTCCCAGGTGATTTCTGGCCAGTCTTCCAGGCTCGGTGGTGTTTGCAGACTAGGACCGGAGCCATCCAGAACAAAATGCGCGTGACGTGTAGCTGCACAATTAGGAATAATGGCTACAGCCTTATTGGCAGCATGTGAAGGAAAGTCTTTTACTTTGACATCAACGACGGTAGTTAAGCCGCCCAAACCCTGGGCACCAATACCCAGTGCGTTCACCTTTTCATACAACTCCAGTCGCAGCTCCTCTGCCCGATTACTCGCGCCTCGGGCCTGTAAGTCTTGAATATCAATCGGCTCCAGCAGGGATTCTTTGGCGATTAACATCGCTTTTTCAGCCGTTCCACCAATACCTATCCCCAGCATTCCCGGTGGACACCAACCTGCACCCATGGTCGGCAACATTTTCAACACCCACTCCACCACAGAATCAGAGGGGTTAAGCATGGCAAATTTAGATTTTGCCTCGGAACCACCACCTTTGGCTGCAACATGCACATCGACGGTATTACCCGGTACAATTTTGTAATTGATAACGGCCGGCGTATTATCGCCAGTATTGCGTCGCGCGCCGTCAGGGTCTTCGAGAACAGAGGCACGGAGTATATTCTCCGGTAAGCCATAGGCTCGGCGTACTCCTTCGTTAATCATATCGTCGACACTAATATCACTGTCCCACTGGACATCCATTCCCACGTTAACAAATACCGATACAATACCAGTATCCTGACAAATCGGCCGATGACCTTCCGCGCACATACGTGAATTAATCAGAATTTGAGCCATGGCATCTTTTGCTGCAGGCGATTCCTCTCTTTCATAGGCAGCATGAACAGCCTGAATGAAATCTACCGGATGATAATAGGATATAAACTGCAGGCTATCGGCGACACTGGTAATCATGTCGTCTTTGCTAATAATCGTCATGGAACACTCCTGATTTTAATGCAATAACGCCCGCATAAAGCGGGCGGATATTATACACCTAATTGTTTCGTATTTTTACTGCAGGCCGGTTGTTCCACCCTGTATATTTTGTAAATCACGATTCACTGTCTTGCGCCAGGCATTAAAGGAATCAACCCATTCTTCAGACTCTTTTAAGCGTTTGGCCAATTTCTGATCTGTAGATTTCAAGGCTTTGTTTTCACTGCGAGCCACTTGCAATTGCTGACGTGTCTGTGTGAGGCTATGTTGAAGCGCAGCAATTTGAGAGGCGTTGTCACCGGCAAGCTCTACCTGCTCTCCCAGTGCACTGACCGATAGCTGAAACGCTGCAAACTGCTTGTTTGTACTTTGTATATTACCATCCAGCTTTTTGACGTTTTTATCCAGACCGCCTACACCATTGCGAAGCTGCTTAATAGCCTTGTCGTGACTCGCAAGGTCAGCTTTGGCCTTCTTCCAAACATTGTCCCACAACTTTCGTACTTCGGCGTCCAGAGCTTCTATACGATCATTGCTCATTTTAATTCTGTCATCGGCCATCGAATCTGCCTGACTCATACTTTCATCAGTAATAGACAAACGCTTTTCCAGCATTTCCATATTGGTCTGATATTGAGCCAACATAGACTCCGACGTCTGTAATTGCTTTTGCAGTTCGGCTATCCATATGGCTAACGCCACGGCAGCCAAAATGGCTATGACAATAACGATACGCAGAGGCCAGCTGCCGCTGCTCGCCGTTGGTCTGGGCGAGACGGGCTCAGACGGTCTTCTTGATGAAGAAGCATCGCCTCTATCGGCAGTCAGGGCAGACATATTTTCCAAAGGTTCGTGATCGCGATCTGCTCGCATGATGTTATTTTTCCTCAGTAATTAGCATACTATTTGTAATGATATTCTTCTAAAAACACACTATCGGGGCCTATTCGCAAGAAATCAGCAAAAACTACTGCGTAGTGTTGATGAAAACTATACTATTATCCGCAGTATCAGGATATAGCCTGAGCTCTACAAAAACAGCAAGTATATCACCCAAAACAGGAGGGTCTTATGGGAGACTTTATTTCGATGGATTTACTTTTCCGTATAGCACACGTCTTATTCGGCGTGACGTGGATCGGTATGCTCTATTACTTCAACTTCGTACAAACAGAATACTTCAAGGAAGCCGAGGCTGACGCCAAAGCTGATGCAATTAAAAAGCTGGCCCCACGCGCTTTGTGGTGGTTCCGCTGGGGTGCAATGTTCACCTTTATTACCGGTGTTGTATTGCTGATCGGCATTCGTCAAAGCAATGGTATTGACGGCTACATCCTGATGGGCGCGCTGGCTGGTACATTTATGTTCCTGAATGTTTGGCTAGTTATCTGGCCCAAGCAACAGATTGTCCTCGGCTTAAAAGAAGGCGACGGCCCTTCCTCTGCAGCCAAAGCAGGACTTGCTTCGCGCACCAATACGCTGCTGTCTATCCCCATGTTGTTGGGTATGATGGGTTCTCCACATGGCGCAGGCAACGCTGGCAGTGTGCTGGATCACTCCAATAGTTTAGTCACGAGCAGCCCTAGCCTGGGTATCTGGCTTGCGCTTATTATTGTCGTGGCGGTAGAGGCCAATGGTCTATTTGGTAAGACCGGCCCTATCACTACCATACGCGGTGTAATTCATTCCTCCATCGCTCTGGCTGTAGTATTGCTGGCAGTGATGCAGTTAGTGTAAATATTTCCAGTAATCTCCAGGGCCGCATCTGCGGCCCTTTTTTTTGTGTCCAAAAGCGTCAATTTCAGCACTAAATAATGACAGTTCTTGAATCATCTCAAGTGTGCCAAATCATCACCACACCCAGTTTTTCAATTGTCTCGGCTGCGCCAATAAAAGCCCTGGGATTATCAATCATCACTTGTCCAAAAGCCGATCAAAGGCTAATCTTGACTCCAAACAAGAGGATAACCCCCTATGAGCAGAGTAAACGTAAGCCAGGGTCACGATAAACCGCTGGAGGATGTACGCGAGATAGTTGGAGATGTGGCAGAAAAGCTGAGTAATCGCTACGGTTTGAAAGCCAAATGGCAAGGAAAAGACAGTATTCACTTCAAACGCAGTGGCGTAACGGGCGAATTACATATTCACCCTGAAAAAGTCACTATTGATATCAATCTTGGTATTTTGCTAGGCATGTACGCCAGTAAAATTGAGAAAGAGCTTAAATCTACTATGGCAGAAAAGCTGGCTTAAAACACTGGCCACAAAAAAACCCGGCCTAGGCCGGGTTTTTTATAGAACGTAGAACTAGGTTTGGGGCAATTACATCATGCCGCCCATGCCACCCATACCGCCCATACCGCCGCCCATACCGCCCATATCCATGCCGCCGCCACCTGCGCCGCCTTCAGCAGCAGATTCAGTCACCATGCACTCGGTGGTAATCATCAGACCAGCGATAGAACCAGCCGCCTGCAAAGCAGTACGAGTTACCTTGGCAGGGTCAAGTATACCTTGCGCAACCATGTCTCCGTACTCGCCAGTAGCAGCGTTGTAGCCCATATTGCCTTCGCTCTGACGTACTTTGTCAAGAACAACTGAGGCTTCACCACCCGCGTTAGTGACAATCTGGCGCAAAGGCGCTTCCATTGCACGCAGAGCCACATTAATACCGTGAGTCTGGTCTTCGTTGGCGCCTTCAAGATCCTTGATAGCAGTGATTGCACGTACCAGCGCAACACCGCCACCAGCAACAACACCCTCTTCTACTGCCGCACGAGTTGCATGCAAAGCATCTTCAACACGAGCTTTCTTCTCTTTCATTTCCATTTCAGTCGCAGCGCCAACCTTGATTACCGCAACGCCACCAGCTAACTTGGCTACACGCTCTTGCAACTTCTCGCGATCATAGTCGGAGCTGGTATTTTCGATTTGTACACGGACTTCATTAACACGTGCTGCAATCGTAGTTGGATCGCCAGCACCATCGACCAGAACAGTATTGTCCTTGTCCAGAGAAACCCGCTTGGCAGTTCCCAGATGGTCAAGAGTCGCCGTTTCAAGTTCCAGGCCGATTTCTTCCGAAATCACAGTACCGCCTGTCAGAACAGCAATATCTTCCAACATCGCCTTGCGACGATCACCAAAACCCGGTGCCTTACATGCTGCAACCTTGACGATACCGCGCATATTGTTTACTACCAAAGTAGCCAGGGCTTCGCCCTCAACATCTTCAGCAATTATCAACAAGGGCTTGCCCGCTTTGGCAACCTGCTCAAGCAATGGCAGTAATTCACGAATATTAGAGATTTTCTTGTCAGCCAGCAGAATAAGGGGAGACTCAAGCTCTACATTCATGCCTTCCTGATTGTTGATGAAGTAAGGAGATAGGTAACCGCGATCGAACTGCATACCTTCAACAACGTCGAGCTCATTTTCCAGACCGCTGCCTTCTTCTACAGTGATAACGCCTTCTTTACCGACTTTATCCATTGCATCAGCAATGATGTCACCGATCGCTTCGTCACTATTGGCTGAAATAGTACCGACCTGAGCAATAGCCTTGGTATCAGTACAAGGAATCGACAAGCCTTTAACCTGCTCTACAGCGGCAGCGATAGCTTTATCAATACCACGCTTAAGATCCATAGGATTCATACCAGCAGCAACGGATTTCAGGCCTTCGTTAACGATAGCCTGAGCCAGTACAGTCGCTGTAGTAGTACCGTCACCAGCAGCGTCAGAAGCTTGGGAAGCCACTTCTTTTACCATCTGCGCGCCCATATTGGCGAACTTGTCTTTCAACTCAATCTCTTTGGCAACCGAAACACCGTCTTTTGTCACGGTAGGGGCGCCAAAGGCTTTATCCAGAATTACGTTACGACCCTTGGGGCCTAATGTGATTTTTACGGCGTCTGCCAGAATGTTTACGCCTTCAAGCATTTGCTGGCGAGCGGAATCGCCAAAAGCTACGTCTTTAGCCATGATTTTCTATACCTCAAATAAATTCGATTAACAGATACTGCGAGCCGGATCAGGCTTCAACAACACCAAAAATTTCACTCTCGTTCATGATGATCAGTTCTTCGCCATCAATCTTCACAGTATTACCGGAGTACTGACCGAAGATAACTGTATCTCCAACACTTAAACCGACAGGACGAACATCACCATTGTCAAGAATGGCGCCAGTACCGACGGCGACAACTTCGCCCTGGTTAGGCTTTTCCTGCGCTGATCCGGGTAGAACTATACCGCCAGCAGACAGGGCTTCTTCTTCCTTGCGGCGAACCACAACACGATCGCGTAATGGACGAATTTTCATTGCTATTACTCTCCAGTTGGTTTTGCTATACACGCCGCCAGGGCGCGGATTCATTAAAACTTGCCTTATCAATTTAGCACTCTAAAGGCCAGAGTGCTAATTCTAGTGCCGATTCACGACGAGTCAAGCTCAATCTGTAATAGTCTCGGCAGCTACGGCTTTCATATTTTGGGGCAAACAAGAGCTTTTCAAGGGCTAGGATCTGAATAATTAGTCTTTACGCTCAAATTCTCCTTCAATTACCGAAGTCTTCACCTCTGGCTCAGGCTTATCTGCTTGATGAAAACTTCCAGCCTGATGAAAATAAACCGAACCACCTCTCAAGGCCTTAACAAATACCGTCCGTATTAACCAACGACGGGCAGGAGGAATAAGTAAACAGAAGCCAATAAAATCGGTAAAAAATCCGGGAGTTAATAACAATGCACCCCCTACGGCCAAGGCCAGACCTTCAAGAATCTCTTGCGCCGGCATTTCACCAGCTTCCATACGCTGATTAGCCCGCCATAATGTAGCCAGACCTTCACGCTTAAGTAAATACAGCCCGGCCATCGCCGTTAACAAAACAAGAGCCACTGTGTTCAGCGCGCCTATCAGGCCGCCTATCTTGATTAACAACACCATTTCGAGCACAGGGGTAATAACAAAAAACAATAAAAGAAGCGGCATAACAAAACGACCTCATGGAAAGTCCAATAGATTAAATTGGGCCGACAGAAGACTATTTCAAGTTTGACAATTCAAAAATAGCATTATTTTGCCTTTCACATTCGCATAGGGCAGAATTCGGCCTCTTTTTTAATAAGCCTAGCCAATAATTAAGGACTTACCTGATGGATATTAAAGATAAAATCATCGTTATCACCGGTGGAGGCCAAGGATTGGGCGCGACCATGGCGATAACTATGGCAGCCAAGGGCGCTAAGCTCGCCCTCATCGATCTGGATCAGGAAAAACTGGATAAAACAGTGCAACTCTGTAAGGAAGCAGGCGGTGACGGCAAGGCTTACATCGCCAATGTCGCTAAAGAGGAAGATGTAGAATCTGTATTCTCACAAATCGTTTCAGATTTCGGTGCAGTCCATGTACTCATTAATAATGCAGGCATCATCCGAGACGGCCTGATGATTAAAGCCAAAGACGGCGTCATTGTTGACCGCATGTCGTTTGCACAGTGGCAATCCGTTATTGATGTAAACCTGACCGGAGTATTCCTGTGCGGCCGGGAAGCGGCTACAAAGATGATCGAAACCGGGACCAAGGGTGTCATTATCAATATTTCCAGCATTTCCAAAGCCGGCAATATGGGACAGAGTAATTACTCAGCAGCCAAAGCCGGCGTTGCGGCGATGGCAACCACCTGGGCCAAAGAACTGGCTCGCCACGGTATTCGTGCTGCGGCCATTGCACCCGGTTTTATTGCCACTGAAATGGTTGCATCAATGAAGGAAGAAGCACTGGATAAGATGAAAGCAGGTATTCCGTTACGTCGTCTTGGTCAGCCTGAAGAAATTGCCAATACTGCGCAGTTTATCGTTGAAAACGACTATTTCACCGGTAGAGTAATTGAGCTTGATGGCGGCCTTCGCCTTTAAACTCAAAGGCGGTAGTTATCGCTACCGCCTTGCCCCTCAACATGCCTGATACGTCCAGGCAGGAAGCCGTATGGTTGGTTGTTGCTGCCATTCCCGCAGGAACCGTGGCCACATATGGACAAATCGCCAGGTTGGCGCAATTACCCGGTCAGGCCCGCTGGGTCGGCAGAGTATTAAGCCAACTTCCTTCTGATAGCCAGCTACCCTGGCATCGGGTAATAAACGCCAGCGGTAAAATCTCATTAGCCGAAGCCAGCGATGCATACCGGCTGCAGCGCCAAAGACTCGAAGCAGAAGGCATATGCTTTCACAATGATAGAATCAAACTGAGTCTATATCAGTGGCGCTAAACCGTATTTGAAAAATACCTGTTTTACTCAAGAATCGCCTAATGCACACTCGCGGCATTGGCTTCGATTTGATCTCGTCGTTTCATTAATACAATCACAAGAACGATAGCTGGAATTCCCAAAATTGCGGCCAATACAAAGAATGTCGTATAGCCACTGTCGTCAACCACAAAACCCGAAAAGCCACTAATAAACTTGCCGGGTAATGTCATCAAAGAACTAAAAAGCGCGTACTGAGTCGCTGTGTAAGTTCGATTGGTCAAACTGGAAAGAAAAGCGATAAAGGCGGTAGTCGCAATGCCTCCGCTCAAATTATCGGCACTGATCACCACCGCCAACCAACGAATATCCGCCCCGACCTGAGACAAAGCGGCAAACAACAAATTTGTTGTAGCCACCATAATGGCGCCTATCAATAAGGGTTTGTAAAACCCCCACCGAACTACCAGGCCGCCACACAAAAAGGAACCAATTATGGTCATAAAGAAACCAAAAAACTTCACTACCTGTGCTATCTCGGTTTTACTAAAACCCAGGTCCAGATAGAACGGGTTCGCCATAATACCCATGGTGATATCACTGAGGCGATAGAAAGCGACAAACAAGAGAATCAGCCAGGCTAAACGTCCGTTTCGACGGAAAAAGTCCATAAATGGCTCGACCACTGCCGTGCGGATATTATGGCGCCAGCGATCAAGCATAGCAGTAGCTGAAGAGGTATCAGAAGGACGCCCTGCACGCTCAGGCTCAGAAACAATAAGTACAGTAATTACTGCGATCATCATTATGGCGGCCATGCTTAAGTAAGCCATGCGCCAGCTATAGGTATCTGCAATTAACAATGCACCGGCACCGGCCACCAACAATGCGAGACGATAGCCAAAGATATAACTGGCAGACATAGCCCCCTGTAGGCTGGGCTCTACGGCATCAATTCTGTAGGCATCGACTGCCACGTCCTGCGTCGCAGAAGAAAAGGCAATTAACACCGAACAGAGCGCCACCATGGTTAAGTCCGCTCCAGGGTCAACCATCGCCAGCGCGATTAAACCGCCCGCAACGCCCAACTGACCCAGTAAAATCCAGCTTCTTCGCTGACCCAGACGACCAAGTAAAGGCAGTCTTAAGCGGTCTACAACAGGCGACCAGATGAATTTAATCGAGTAGGTAATACCGACCCAGGCAAACAAGCCGATTTCACTGCGACTCACGCCTGCGTCACTTAGCCAGGCACTTAAGGTAGAAAATACCAATAAAAACGGCAAACCGGCACCAAAGCCTATTAGACACATGGAGATAACACGGGGTTTACAGTAAATAAGAGCAGTCTCAGCCCACGATTGGGTCTGTTCTGTCATAGAATTTCGCTTCTTTAAACAAGTATTAAGGACTAATCCCGAAAATTAGTAAACTGTAAGGGCTGGTCATATTGGCCTTCTCGCAGCAGTGCCATAACCTGTTGCAGGTCGTCTCGCTTTTTACCGGTCACTCTCACCTGTTCATCCTGAATAGCCGAAGTCACCTTTAATTTTGCTACTTTAATCTCTTTGACGATCTTCTTACACAGCTCTATAGCCAGGCCGTTGAGAAAAGTCACCGTCTTTCTGACACCTTTGCCCGAACCCGAAGGTTCACCTACCTCCATTGCCTTGGGGTCGATTTTGCATTTAATTAAGGTGCCTCGTAATACATCCACCATTTGATCCAGCTGAAAATCCGCTTCGGCATATAACTCAATGGCCAATTTTTCCTGTTCAAATCTGGCGCCAGCGCTTTTAAAATCGAACCGGTTATCAACCACTCGCCGAGCTTGATCAACGGCGTTTGTCAACTGGTGCATATCTACTTCAGATACCACATCGAAAGAAGGCATATACTGTCTCAGTAATAGAAAATTTTATAGGTGACTATTTAACCGCTAAAATCACCTTTTGATAAGAGATAAATGTCCCATGAACAAAGAAAATCCCATCTGGTACATCCTCGGCGCTGGCGCAATAGGCAGTCTATGGGGTGTCAGCTGGGTAAAACAACATGCTAAACCCGTATTACTGTTGCGCGATGAGGCACATATAGTCCAATACCAACAAGCCGGGGGAATCAGCCTGCATGAAGATGACGGGCTACATTTCTATCCACTGGATGCAGGCTATGCTGGACAGGAAATAGAGGTAAGTAAACTGCTGATCACCACAAAATCCTGGCAAACACTCGATGCAATACGCCCACTGGGGCCTTTCCTGAAACCTGACGCCAAAATATTATTACTACAAAATGGTATGGGCGTCGCTGATCAAATCGTCAAAGAGTTCCCGCAGCAGCAACTATATTGCGGTATAACAACTGACGGTGTCTACCGTAGCGGTCGCTTTAGCATAACCAGAGCGGGAACAGGCAAAACCGTGATTGGTCCGTATCACAACTGCCCATCTGACGGCCTACAAGAGCTGCTAACTGAATTACCCGGGCAACAGCTGGACATTGAAACCACTATTAACATCCTGCCGTCATTGTGGGAGAAACTGTTAATCAACAGTATTATCAATCCACTCACTGCGCTATATGACTGTCCCAATGGGGAACTCATAAAATTGAAACATCGGCAGCGTATCACACGACTGACAGAGGAGGCTGCGCAGATCGCCACAGCGGCTGGCTACCCTACCAGCTCACAAGCACTGACAGAGAAAGTTCTGCAGATAGCCGACTCTACTGCTACCAATATTTCTTCTATGCTAGCGGATTTTCGTGCCGGCCGGAGTTCGGAATTAAACGACATAACAGGATACTTGTGCCAGCAGGCAAACGTACATGACATAAACTGCCCGAGCCACCAGCAGCTTCTGATACAGCTGGCAAAACCTCCACATGCGGTGTTATGACCAAAGACTACCGGCCCTAGAGCACCATGAAAAGCAAGGATACAGCGACCAACCAAAGAATAACGCAACGATTAAGTAAATGCTGGATTGCTTCTATTTGAACAGAGCCATGGTGCAACATATCTTCATAGTCCGCGGCAGAGCATTCGCCCTGGCAGGCCAATGCGCTGTTATCACCCAGTGCCGCGATACCATAGTCACTAAGCACCTGAGGAATGGCCTCAGGTAGAATAAACAACTCCCCCACCCAAACCTTAAAGCAGCTGCCAAAATTTCCCGCCAAAGCAAAACTAAAGCCCAGTACCGTTGCCGGCAACCACTCTAACCAGTGCAGTACACGCAGCACCACGGGCTTTTGCCGTTCGGCCAAATCATTATCGAGTTCAGAATATAAATACAGCAGACGGTAGCCAAGTGCAGCGACAGGACCAAACAGGGCAAACCAGAATATGACCGCAAACCAGCGCTCCAGCCCCTGATAGAGAATACCTTCTATTGCATGTCGATGCAGACTAGCAGGGTCCTCAGTCTGGTCCAGGGCGTCCTTATGAGAGAATTCACTGGCGATATGATAAGCACCTTGTAAATCACCGGAACGCCAGCGCTCAAGATAGCCCTCTATCTGGTCATTCAACTGCCCGCGACCTAATGAGTACAGTAATACCACCACTGCCAGAATCAAATAGGCTAGTCCGAAAAACTGGTGATTAAATACACTGATGAGCCATACCAGCAGAACGCCAGGTATCAGCACCAGAAGACAAGGAATCAGCCAGGAAAAGCTTTTCCGCAACAGCGCGACATTGTTCAACATGTCGGCCAGACTGTAAAACCAGCCATCTCTCTGGATAAATCCGCCACTACCCCAGCGCTGCCAAAGAGCAAAAACTATCAGCAAAGCTAACAGATTCATTGAGAACCTCCTGTCAGTTTTTCCAACGAAAGCCGATAGCGAGCCCAATCAAAACTGGGACCCGGATCAGTTTTCCGCCCGGGGGCAATATCACAATGCCCTACTATCCTTTCACCATTTAGATGTGAATAAGTATTCATTAACAACCAAGTCACTTGTTGTAGCCGAGCATATTGCTGATCAGTATAGGGACAGCTATCCGTCCCTTCCAGCTCAATACCAATAGAGTAGTCATTACAATTATCAACACCCGCATAGCAAGATTGCCCCGCATGCCAAGCTCGATCGGCAAAGTTCACATATTGCGTCACCGCCCCCTGGCGATCAATTAGCAAATGCGCAGACACCTCCAATTGAGCGATTTGGGCAAAAAAATCATGCGCATGGGGTTCGAGACAATTACAAAACAATGCATCAATATAGCCGCCACCAAACTCACCTGGAGGTAAACTAATGTTGTGAATAACGAGCATTGAAATCGGGGTATTTTGAGGCCGAACATTAAAATTAGGTGATGGTATTCTCTGCGCGTCAGCTAACCAGCCATCCACTATCCGATGCTTACCTGGCAAGTTGTCGGAGTTACAATTAGTGGAGGAATGCGGGCTCATTCCTGCATCGACAGCCCAGATTGAATGGTGGCCAATGCCTGAGTAAATAACTGCGTATCACTGAGTAACTTGACAGTATTACCCGCAATTAATCTGGCGAGGTCCGAACGCATTAGCTCGTGCTGTTTGTGACCAAAGCGATCTACAAAAATATACTTACCTGGTGGATTGACAATAGCAGCCAAACGACAGCGAACCATGCCATTAACGCCAGTAAACTCAAACCAACGACCTATCTCTATAGCATTCACTATGGCTGAGTCCGCGTCGCTACCATAAGCCCTATCCATACTCTCAGCGACAGATTTCTCTGCGCGAAGCTGCCGAGAAACACCCGCGGCGGCATCTGCGTGATATCGTTCAAGTTTATCGAACAGTTTATTGATACCAAACTGGTTCATGCCTATACGGCTTAAGCCATTGTACAAACTGCGTTTTAGCTTGGGAATCAAACTCATTAAACGACGTCGGTCGGCCTCGTGCCTCTTGGGCTCAATACTCCACAGTAATTCGTCGATCACTTGCAAGGCGACCTGCCAATTATCTCCGCTATCGCCCTCACGCAAATAAATCATAAATAAGACTTTGTGCCATTGATCCTGAAGCAAATCGGCAATCGGCTCAGGCACATCTAAGCCGTTAATTCGTAGTGAAATTTCGGCAGTCACTGCCCCCGTTGCCGATTCAGAACGGGCTTTCCCACATTCGACATCAAGAGTGCGCCGGGTATTCGCTTCACAACGCCGCCCGTCTTCTTCTCTAAACTGTAAAAAATCTGCCAGCAGTTCCTGAAATACGCTGACATCTTCTTCAAATTCCTCGAGTAATGTTTCCACAACTTCGCGGATTTTTTTGTAGAGAAAATCTCGCGCTGCGTTCATTTGTGGAACCCAGCCTACACCTGCATTGGCCAATTCATCGAGTAGTTTTCTAGCTGGATGAGAATCTTCTCCAAACAGACTTTTGTCCATTACCGCTACTTTGGCCATCGGTATTTCCAGCTTTCCGAGCAGAGCTTTCATCGGTAAGGCGAATTCACCTTCCTGCACCAAATATTCAAACATCAGATGAATAATATTAACCGCATCGCTATCAGCACGGCCAAGCTCTACCGACTCACCTTCGGGCTGCTGACCTCCAGCGGTCTGCAGAATCAGCTGCAGAATGTCGTCTCGACGGGGAAGCTCATTAATATAACCACTGGCATCAGTACTACTTGGCGCCTGAGGCTGCTGCAGAGACGACAGCACATCGACTAACATATTGCGTCGTAAGATACGCACCGAGCTGGCGCCACCATCAAGAATTGACGCCACAGGCGATGCCTGCCCACCAGAATTTCCGTTCTCGGCGACCTTCTCTGTGTGGTCAATACCACCACCAGACTGATACCCGCCCTGAGATTCCTGAGACCCTTCTGATCCCGGTGAATATCCCTGGTCATTTATCGGACCGGAATTACGTATTTGTAACAGGCTCTGTAACTGACTAAAAACCTTATCCTCGGCGGTCCCTGAACGTTCGCGATGCAGATCTTCATTTTGTCGTCGCTGGCGTCTAGGCACTGAGCTTTTGCGTAATTCGGCCAGTTTTACGTTGGGCAATACGCCTGCTTCGGCCAACTGCTGGTTGAGGGTCTGGTAAAGCTGTCCTAAAGATGTCATGACATGCTGCTCAAAAAGCTTCAATAACAACAATCTCGACTTAATAAGCATGTCAACATTAGCCGAAGCATCGATATAGGCCTTGGCAATAAATTTTGGCGCAAGAGCATTGTTGCGATTGTCAATGAGATGGCCATGTACCACACGATCTAAACGCAGGGATAACAGAGAAATCTCATCTTCGGTGCTTCGCAGTGCACGGGCCACCATGGCCTCCACTGCCACCATTTCTTCCAACTCATTATCACCGACAAGTGCTAAACGCGAAGGATTATATTTTTCGGCTTCATTTACCACTTCGTTCCGGCCGCTGATCATATCCTCAAACAGCTGATCGAAATTAATCCGGTAACTAACGAGTATGGCACCCTGAGCCAGCCTAAGCTCTCGCATGGTCTCAAAGTACATGTTTTGATCAGAATTGAGATGCGCCCGCTCCGCCATATCAAATAGCGCGTCATCGGCATCATCAAAAAATGCAGTCAGGTTCTTCTCAAACAGGGTTTGTGCATTGCGACGAATATCCGACAGCGTTACTTGCCTGTCGCGACCGGTCCATCCCGCGCCGTAGCTAGTCTTATTCACTCCCCTGCCATCGATATTATCTTTTATTGTCATATGCTCTACTTTGCAAAGCAGCAGTTCTCGTAGTATTGCTACAATTTAAACATAGTCTAACATAGCTTCCAGATTATTACGTTCAAGGAATTGCGCCAATATATTACTAATTTCGTCCATATTAATTTGCTAAACTATTCGCCTCGAAGGCTGAGGATGGCCAACTAAGCCACTATGCAAGGCTACCCGCTCCCAGACAGGTTATTATTATGAATTCAAGCAGACATACTGACTCTAAAGACAGACAAGAGCAACCGGGGCGGGGTTCCGGCTTACTGATGATTGCCATTGCCTGGCTGCTTATACTGCTGGTTGTAGGTATCTGGTTCCAGCAATGGTTGGAACAACGGCGCAATCCTAACAATAACGTTAACAGCTCTTTTTCAGAACACCAAAAGCCCCAGGTTATTCTGCGTGCTAACCGACAGCATCAATACCGCGCCACGGGTTTAATTAACGACGAAAAAGTGGTCTTTCTTATTGATACGGGAGCCACCGAGGTAGTCGTACCCGCCAATTTAGAAAAAAAACTCGGTCTGCGACGCGGCGTGTCCACGCAGGCGATGACAGCCAACAATCTGGTCACCGTCTACCGAACCTCCATTGATCATCTAAAAATTGGTACGCTCCACTTAACCAACGTAGCAGCAGTGATTAATCCATCGATGCCTGACCAGACCATTCTTCTGGGCATGAGTGCTCTTCACCAAACCGAACTGCGCCACGATAATAATCAGCTCACCATAATTCAGCGCTAATTGAATTTACGGGCTGTACTATCGACTAAATCCAGCTAGAATAGCGGCGCCTGAACACTGACCAGGATATTGTAGTCATGCGAGTCGCTGAAAAAAATCTAAACGAGCTGAAACTGAATGTCGAGCATGCCCTCGCTGAGGACATAGGTACAGGTGACATAACGGCTCAACTCATACCGACTGATACGCACGCCAGGGCGCACGTCATTACGCGTGATCAAGCCGTAATTTGTGGGCAGCAATGGGTCGACGAAGTATTCGCCCAGGTCGATCCTTCAATCAGAGTTGAGTGGCATTGTAATGACGGCGAACAAGTGCCTCCCGGCCACGAACTCTTCACAGCCCATGGTTGTGCACGCAGCCTGCTGACCGCAGAGCGCGCCGCGCTGAATTTTCTCCAACTGCTGTCTGGGACGGCCACCCTGGCCCGCGATTACGCTGATGCCGTTGCCGGTACCGACGTTAAAATACTGGACACTCGTAAAACTGTTCCTGGCCTCCGTATGGCGCAGAAGTATGCGGTGACCTGCGGAGGCTGTCACAATCATCGTATTGGCCTATTCGATGCATTCCTGATCAAAGAGAACCATATAAACGCCTGTGGCAGCATTAACACTGCAGTGAGTGAAGCAAGGGCGGCACATGGCGACAAGCCGATTGAAGTCGAAGTCGAAAATATGAAGGAGCTGGAGCAGGCTCTGGCTGCCAACGCAGACATTATCATGCTAGATAATTTCACTATTGCGCAAACCAAAAAAGCTGTCGCACTCGCTGCAGGCCGAGCCAAACTGGAGGCATCCGGTGGTATTACGCGAAAGAAATTACGCGTCTATGCCCAGACGGGTGTTGATTACATTTCTATAGGCGCGCTGACCAAAGATGTTATCGCCATCGACCTATCGATGAGGGTAGAGACTATTTAATTACTGACGAGACTGGTTTGGTCGAGTCAAACAATGGCAGACAAAGAGGGCCGCTGTAAACAACACTACCGCCCCGCCCTGATGAGCAGTACCGAGGATAACCGGCACGTGAAACAGCAGCGTTGTAATTCCCAGCGTCAGTTGAAGTAATAACATTGACAGAAATGCCACCCCGCCTGCCTTTATTCTGTTTGGCAATTTACTTTTGAATAACATCAGGCTGAATGCCGATATCAGTATGAATAATATATAGGCGAAAATACGATGATTAAACTGCACGGTGGTAATATTTTCAAAAATATCTAGCCATACGGAACTGGAGCTATATAAGCCAGCAGGTACCAATGAATTACCCATTAGGGGCCATGTATTGTAGGCCAAGCCAGCATGAGTTCCTGCCACCAGACCACCCGAAAGAATCATTAAAAATATCAATGCGACAAGTAACACGGAAAAACGCGCTAAGCCATCATGTCGTATTGTCAGCCTACTGTCTGCAAAAAGTAAATCAAAAGTAACCCAAAGCATATAACCATAAACCACAACCGCCAAGCCGAGATGAGCGGTCAGCCGATATTGACTGACATGTGGATTATTCACGAGCCCACTTTTCACCATATACCAGCCGAGCAGTCCTTGCATGCCACCGAGAAAGAACAACAGCACTAGCTTGGGCGTCAATCCGGGCTTGATTTTTCCAGTAAACTTGAAATACAAGAAAGGTAAGAGAAATAGAATACCGATAAGTCGACCCAAAACACGATGTGCATACTCAAACAGAAAAATAGACTTAAATTCGGCCAGGTTCATATGGCTGTTAATTTTCTGGTATTCAGGAAACTGTTTATATTTATCAAATACTTCTATCCAGGCCGCTTCACTCAGCGGAGGAATAATTCCCACCAGAGGCTTCCACTCTACCATCGACAAACCAGAATTGGTCAGGCGTGTAATTCCACCCAGCAGAATCATCAAAAAAATCACGACAGCGCAGATGAAGAGCCATGATGCAATTTTTCGATCAAAGTAAACCTGCTCTGGATTTTTCATATTATCCTTGAGATATAAAGTGTTTTAGTTCGATGACGGAACGATAATACCGCTCTCTTAGCAGCCAACAATATGATTGATTTTTATCAGCGGCAACATTAACAAAGCAGCAACTGTATTGTGCCGAAGAACCACCATTAAAGGCAAACTGTATTATGCCGCTAACGCATCCGGAACCAGCGGCAGCCTTCGGCGATTGCCTTTCCGTATCGATACAGTGATCATTCATAGCTAAAACAAGCCACTATCAAGGGCAGTACTCCCATTCGTTCAATTTGGGGGCCCAGGGCTTGAGAGGAATTTATGGAAAAATAACTCTATCCTCTAAATCTACCAATGCCAGAAATGGTTATCTGAACCAGGCGGTTGAGTGTGTCCATTTTTCGAACTGCAGTCTGACTTGTCCCAACAAGACGGCAGCGAAAGAACTCGCGCAAGCGCTCAAACATACTTTCGCTTAAAACGCCGTCTTGTTGGGACAAGTCAAAGCCGACTGAATAGTTCGAAAAATGGACACACTCAACCGCCTCAGCTACAGCTATTACCGAACTTCTACAGAATTTAAATCGCCATCTTTAGCAAACACATGAACGAAGCGAATTACGCGGACCTAAATCTCGCTCAGGCTCAGGGGATTGATCGGGGGGCTTTGACAAATTATTCAACCCGCTTATAACGTCACCCACCAAACTGGCGATCTCGGCTACAGTATGTCTGAGGGCGAAGCCCGAGTTCTGTAGCGGCCAGTTTGGTGGGTGAGGTTATGGTTGCTATTTGCCAAAGCCCCCCGATCAGTCCCCGCCTCAACGCACACACGTAGCGCACTTCAAGTGCATCAAGGAAGTTATATCAACAGAACAAATTTACATATCCAAAGCAGCCAAGGCTTCAACGTACTCATAATCCAGAACGTTGGCTACGGCCTCGTAGGTCACCATGCCTTTATGTACATTGAGACCATGGCGCAAGTGCTCATCTTTGGTTACAGCAGCTTTAATGCCCTTATTCGCAATCAACAGACCGTAAGGTAGCGTCGCATTGTTGAGCGCCATTGTCGCAGTACGTGCGACACCACCTGGCATATTGGCAACACAGTAGTGCACAACACCGTCAACAACATAGGTAGGATCCTGGTGTGTGGTCGCCTTGGAGGTTTCGAAACAACCGCCCTGATCGATAGCCACATCAACAACAACAGAACCCAGCTTCATACGGCTGATGATATCGCGATTCAGTACCTTTGGCGCCGCAGCACCCGGAATCAAGACTGCACCAATAACCAAATCAGCTTCAAGCGCATATTCTTCCACCGCACTCGCTGTGGAGTAAACCATCTTGGCTCGACCGGCATAATCATTGTCGAGCTGACGTAAGCGTGGAATAGAGCGATCAAGGATAGTGACATCAGCACCCATACCTACTGCCATGTTAGCCGCGTTTTCACCAACCACACCGCCACCAATAACCAGAACCTTGGCCGGTGCAACACCGGGTACACCACCGAGCAATACGCCACGACCACCGGCCGCTTTCTCCAGGTGATGAGCACCGGCTTGTACAGACATGCGACCCGCCACTTCGGACATTGGCGCTAACAAGGGCAAAGAGCCGTCATGTGCAGTAACCGTTTCGTAAGCGATACAAGTAGCGCCCGACTCAAGTAACAATTTAGTTTGCTCAGGGTCCGGAGCCAAGTGTAGGTAGGTATAAAGGATCTGGCCTTCGGAGAGCATTTTACACTCAGCAGCCTGCGGCTCCTTGACCTTAACGATCATCTCGGCGCGATCAAAAACTTCTTCTGCAGTGGCCACAATTTCAGCACCGACCGCAATATATTGATCATCGTCGAAGCCAATCGAAGTACCGGCATCAGCCTGAATTATTACCGCATGACCATTGTTTACAAATTCACGCGCTGATGAAGGGGTTAAGCCCACTCGGTATTCGTGATTCTTAATCTCTTTTGGCACACCTATTAACATTGCTCGACCCTCTGATAAGTCCGGAATTAAGGAAAAGCTATGATAGAGCCGTTTATAAAGTTTTATTTCTTTATATTCGAGTTTTGATAGGTGATACTATAGATAAATATCAAATAAACAGGTAATTCGACCATGCAAACACAAAAGTCCACGAGTCTTAGTAAGATTGACCGTAAAATACTGAGAATTTTGCAGGAAGATGGCCGCATAAGCTATGCAGAGCTCGCCCGCAGAGTTGGACTCACCACCACGCCCTGCACTGAACGAGTCCGTAAGCTTGAAAAGCAAGGCATAATCCAGAGTTACCAAGCCGTTCTTGACCCAAGTTATCTGGATGCTGCTCTCGTGGTATTTGTACAAATATGCCTTACTCGTAATTCCCCGGCGGACTTTAACGAATTTCGAATTGCAGCCAAAAAACTGGATCAAATCCAGGAGTGTTATCTTGTATCAGGTAACTTCGACTATTTACTTAAAGCGCGTGTAGCCAATATGGCAGCCTACCGAGAGTTTCTTGGTGATACTTTGCTAACACTACCGGGTGTCGATTCCTCTACCAGTATTGTGGTGATGGAAACTGTCCAGGAAACACTCTCTATACCGGTACCCGACTGAAGTTTGTATTCTCTCAACTGCTCCCAACAATTGGATATTAGATATGGTCTATTCAACCGCAGCCCTGCTATCAGGACTTGGCCTACTCATCTTGATCGCACTGGCTTTGTATGCCTGTAAATTGAAATATCAGCTGACTAAACAAGACCATTCGCAGAGCGAATTCCTGCGCGCCGCCGCCGAACAACAGGCAAGTACCCGCCATAGCCTTTTTATCATCGCGAGTGCTGCCAAGGATAGCCAGGTAGGAATAGTTGAAGCCAGTATACGAATCAGCACACTACTCGATGCAATAAACCCCGATGCTCGCTATGAGCCAGATTATCAAGTAATTTACGATATCACGGAACGAACCAGTCATATTCCACGCCTTGAGGCTTGGCATAATCTGGACAAGTCTTCTAAGCGGAAGCATGAAAAGGATATGCGGAAATTGGAACAAACACTACGGGCAAAGGCACTTATCGCCTTTGCCAAAGTCAAAAACAACAGCTAAGAACGATCGGCTATGCGCCGGTATGCAAACCACATTCGACGTTATCCGCTACCTTGGTAGGATCAAAATAACGACGACAGGTCGGAAGATCGAATTGCTCCATATAGTCTTCAACTTGAGACTCTGACCAGTGGAACAAAGGCGCCACTTTGAGAATACCTCGACTATCCCACGACAATATATCGAGTGTTTTACGAAATGCAGTTTCTTCCATGCGAATACCACTTAACCAAATTTCTGGCAGATGCTCGGCAATCGCTTTGGCAAATGGGTCCAGTTTCACTTGTCGTGAAAACTCTTTGTGCAGGACTTCATCGTCAGCGGCGGGAATGCCCATCAATGCGTCACGTCTGGCGCTGGTCATTTCAGGAGCGTAGATATGCATATTCAGTTGCAGGTCACTGATCAAACGTTCGGCAACTAAATAGGTATCACGGGTATTGTAGCCGCTGTCGACCCATATTACGGGCATTCTGCGGTCTAACGTGGCGGCAAGATGTAACATCACAGCGGAATTAGGACTAAAGCTGGTGGTGACAATAGTCTTTTTCTGCAGATCCAGCGCCCAACGCACAATCTCCGCGGGGCTCGCCTCGCGTAGTTGTTCGTTAATTGCTGCCAGGTCCAGGTTTTCCATATTTCCAACACACATAAGGTTGATAGTCGCTCAATGCCGCCCATTGAGGGGTGCGGAACTATATGAAAAGAACTCGTGTGAATCAACGAAAAAGTTATATCAATTAAGCATAAACCCCTATTTTTAGTTATAAGGGATGTTTCACTAAAACAAGAATAAAAAAGACGCCTATTTATCCTCTGATAAACCTGCCGCCTGCCAGCCTAGATAATCACCGTCCATATGAAGCAACCGACTAAAACCCAAGCCCTCTAAAGACGTTATCGCAATATCGGCGCGACGACCGCTATGGCAATAAACGATCAAGGCCTGATTACGATAAGGCTCCAGTTCCGACACGCGCGCGGTAATTTGATCAAAGGGGATATTCACGGCACCGGGAACCCGACCAGAACTAAACTCGACCTCGCTACGAACATCCAGAATAAGCGGCGCCGCATCAGTATCAATAATCGTCGCGACCTCAGTTACTGACAGTAATTCCGCCGCCTCAACCCTGAATAGAGCCAATGCCAGAAATAATCCTAAAGTAAACCTCATCTAGGCCTCCGCGGGACTCAAATCAAGTGTTTCATCGTTTGCGACTGGAGTCTTCAGCACACCCATATCATGGAGCACCAAATACAAACAAGGAACCAATAACAAGGTAATAACAGTAGCAAACACTATACCAAAAGCAATAGATGCGGCCATCGGTATTAGCATCTGGGCCTGCGCACTTGTTTCCAACAACATCGGAGAGATACCAAAAAAGGTTGTAAGAGAGGTCAGAAGGATCGCGCGAAAGCGTAATTTGCCAGCACCTATCACTGCATCTTCCACAGATTCACCCCTGGCAACAGCCCGGTTTATAAATTCAACCAAAATCAGACTGTCATTAACCACAACGCCGGACAAGGCTATAACACCAAACAGTGACATCATACTGACCGCTATTCCCAGTATCATATGCCCAAAAATGGCTCCGATAATACCAAATGGAATAACACTCATAATAATGATTGGCTGACTATAGGATTTCAGTGGAATGGCTAATAAACCATAAATACCGAACAAAGCCACCAACATACCCAAGCCCAGCTGCACCTGAATATTAACCGCCTCTTTAGACATTCCATCTAGCCGGTAACTGATATTAGGATACCGAGTAAAAAGCTCGGGAAAAAAATCTCTCTCGATATCATTTACGACAGAGTTAGGTTCCAGTATATCTTTATACACCATGGCACTAACAGGCACCGATGACTCTCTATCAATTCGAATACGCTCTGCCGCACCGGGCTTTACCGAAAGCTCTGCCACCGACAGAATCGGAACCTCGCTGCCATCTCTGGTCCGAATGTACATGTCCTCAAGATCCGCCAAATTTGTACGCTGTGCTTTCGGGTAGCGCACCATCACTTTGACTTCCTCGTTGCCACGCTGGATACGCTGCGCCTCAGCGCCATAAAACGCCTCTCTCACCTGGCTACCCAATTCCATGAGGGTAAAACCCAAAGCTTCTGCACTAGGTTTTATGTCAATATGAATCTCATTAACCAAATCTGAGCTGCCGTTACGCACATCGTAGGTACCGTGATATTGGCGCAGCTTGTGCTCCAACTCAGCCGCTGCAGCATCCAAGGCATCTCTATCATGACCCACAAGATTGAATTTAATATCGGATCCCCCGGGTCCCTCCAAGGCACTCACGGAAACACTTCTAGCCCCAACCACCTCGCCAATATCTTCGCGTAGTCTATCGGCTATATCAACAACGGTAATACCGCTACCCTCTACATCATTCAACTCAATCATAAACCAGCCGGTGCGCCCATCGCGGCCGGTACGGAAGTCGTTTTTGACAATATCTATGCCTGTTTCTTCCTGAATTACAGCAGCGACATTCAGCAAAGACCCGTGAATTTGATCAATAGCCTCTCGAGTTTTATGGTCAGGCGTACCGCGCACCATATCGAGATTGACCTGGAGATAGTTGCCTGGGCTGTCCGGCATCAATACATAACGCACTAGCCCGCCACCCACTAAGCCACCGACCAATATCAACATACCCAGAAATACCGCCATAGTGGTATAACGCGCTTCCAGGCAGCGCTTTAAAAAAGGCTGATAAATTTCAACAATGAATTTTTGTAAGCGATTGTTGTTACGCTGCTGAAAACGATCTTGTCGATTACTATGAACCCAGCGAAACAGCCCGGTATGCATATGGCTCAAGTGCGCTGGCAGTATCCATTTGGACTCAATCAACGAGAAGATTAATGACAATATAACCACCCAACCAATAGACGCCGGTAGCGCGCTATATATGCTGTCAGTCAACAAAAGGGGAATAAAGGCACAAATGGTAGTTAATACACCGAAGGTGGCAGGCGTCGCAACTTTTTGTGCACCTTCAATCACAGAGCGTAAACTGTGGCCCTTTTCTCGCGTAGTAGAGTTTACACTTTCGCCGATGATGATAGCGTCATCCACCACAATACCCAGCACCATGATAAAGCCGAATGTACTAAACATGTTGATACTAATATCTATCGCAGAGATCGACATGACCGCCAGGGCGCCCAAAAAAGTTAGAGGCAAGCCCACCATCACCCAGAATGCCGTCTTAATCTCCATAAAAAGACTCAGCACCAGTAGCACCAAGAGAACACCCAAGCCCAAATTCTTCAACATCATAACCATGCGCGCGTTAAGAAAATCGGTGGTATCCACCCAATAGACCATATCAACCCCTTGGGGCAGTGTTCTACGGCGCTCATCGACATATTGCTTGACCGACTCAGCGACTTTTATAACATCCTGGTTACCAATAGCATAGACAGCCATTCCCACACTGTAGCCACCGTTAAATATTGCAAAACCGTCTTGGTCAACAAAGCCATCATTAATAATGGCTATATCGCCAAGTGTAATACGTGTGCCGTCCTCTTCTGTCAATAACACCAGCCTTTCAAAATCTTGCTGCATACGAGCCTGACCCTGAGTACGCAGCATTATTTGCCCGGCATTGGTCTTAATAGAACCTGCGGGTAAATCCACTGACGAAGCTCTGATTTTATCGGCGATTTGAGATAGGGTAATACCGTACTTACGCAGCGTTAATTCAGTAACTTCTATAGTGATTTCAAAGTCTCTTACACCCCAAATATCAATTTTACTGGCTTCGGTTTTGGACAGTAATTCAGACTTGATTTGTTCAGATAACATTTTCCCTGAGGCTTCATCTATGTTTCCGGAGAGCTGTAAAATCAAGGCCTGCATCGTCATTTCCACCATTTCAATGGTGGGCTTTTCGGCTTGTTCGGGAAATGATGAGATACCGTCTATGGAGATTTTTATTTTATTCATCTGCTCGTTGACGTCATAACCATTTTCAATTTCAATAACAACACTGGCCGCCGATTCCATCGAGCGAGACTCAATACGCTTGACTCCGTCCAAATCCTTCAACGCTTCTTCAACTTTTAAAACGATCCCTTCTTCCACCTCTCCGGGTGCCGCACCAGGGTAAATCATCTGGAAGCGAATCATGTTGGTATCAATTGAAGGCATCATTTCTTTGCGTATATTAATGCCAGAATAGATACCAAAAGCGATGATCAGCAACATCATCAGATTAGCCGCGACGTGGTTATGCGCAAACCAGGATATTAAACCGCCGCGCTGGAGGGGCTCTTCACTCATACTGAGTTGTCTCCGTCTTCAGTAGTTATCGGATCTTGAATCTCTAACGGCTCTTCAACTGTTGGCTCCGCCGGAGCTATTAGTGATTCATCAAGTTCAGCGGGTAAATCCCGCTGACTTCTGAGCGAGGAAATCCGTACTGGAGTACCTGCCAGTACGGTACCCACACTGGTAAGGCAAACCATGTCTCCATCTTCGAGGCCTGACGAAACATACATTTCTTCTCCACCCGTACGTAGAGTTTCCACTTTACGCGGCTGTAAGCGGTTTTCACTATCAACCACCCAAATCAAATTTCCCGGCAACAGGATATTACGGGGAAGCCGAACCAGCCCGTCAATCATTCGTCCCAATATGGTGGCGTCAACAAAAGTGCCTACGCGCAATGGGTCAGGCGCCTTAACCTTATCGGACAAATTCAGCAAATAGGGATCTTCGACAGTGGCCACAGTATGTAATACACGACTTTTGGCATCTAAAACGCCCTCTGTACGCCTAATCTCGCCTTGCCAATGGTGTACAACATCATCGATCTGATAGGCCAGATCAACCGGCGTAAAATAGGCGGCATTATCGTCTACACCTGCACGAGGCAAATCGAGATATACCAGACGATTCTCTGGTACTGGCAGACGAATCTCGGCCTGGTCTATGGCAAAAGCCAAACCCATACGATTGCCTACTTGAACGTATTGACCCAGATCGACATTTTTCTCGCGTATTAGGCCATCATAAGGTGCGCGTACTGAGGTTCGTTCGAAATCATTTTTGGCGCGCGAAAGCTGTGCTTTAGCAGAGGCAAGATTGGCCTCTGCTTCAGCCAACTGAGGTTTACGCTGGGCCAGTGCCCGAACCTCTTCACTCACATCTTTCTTGTTATTGCGCTGCTTCCATTCCTTATAGGCAACCCAGCCCCGGCCCTCCTCCTGAGCCAGCTCACTGGCCGAGCGTGCCACTGCAGCCTCGGCCTGTTTTAGAGCACTAATATAGTTTCGGTCGTCAATTTTTAGCAGCAGATCACCTTCGCGGAAGAATCCACCCACATTGAAAGCCGGCCCTACCTCAATGATTTTACCCGCCACCTCAGATGCCAATACCGTTTCTGTCCGCGGCCAAACTACACCCTGAGTTTGAACATTTACCCTAATATCCGTGCGAAAAACCTCAATAGCATCAATTAATAGTGGTTTGATGACCACTTCCGTCTTTACGGGTTCTGGCTTGCTAAAAACAATCAATACTGCCACGGCAATGCTGCCTAGAAGAATAATTGCCGGTGTTTTCAACAGTTTTACTGAAAATTTCATACGAGCGCGGAACTCCATTAATGCTCTATAGATAAAACAAAATACGTGACAGACCTTAAACAGACCTTAAGAATAGCCGCGAATTATACAGAGACCGGTTAATTTTGGGTAATTAAGTTACAGCCAGATACCCAAGCTCGATTTATATCCCCAAGGCTGTGCTAAACTTCTGCCATTGGTCCCCGGCAGTTTAATGTTCATGGCTAGACGCAAATTTCATCCATTATTGGTCATTGGCACAATTGCACTCGCAGTTTGGCTGCTCTTTACCTTTGTGCCACCCCCGGATCAGCTCTTAGACAGCAGCGTCATTACTAGCAGAAGAACCGCCATGGAGCTGGCCGCCGATGGTCAATACGACAAGGCATTGGGGCTTTTGGACCAGCTTGGCAGACAATATCCAGAGGACTCCAGCATCTGGACAGATTATGTCTCCATACTGCATCAGTCCGGGCGCGAACAGGAAATATTCACCCACCTGACCAAGTTGAATCTTTCTCTGGCACCAATTGGTTTGATTGAGGTTCTGGTAAGATCCGCAGATGAAACTGCGCCACAAAGCTACGATCTTCTGCAGAGTATCAGCCTCTCCCTGCTGCCAAACGAGCCGACACTTGCCAGAAGCCTGGGTCGGCATTTACTCAGTATCCAGCCTGCACGCGCACAAGAATTATTGACAGAGGCGCTATTTAAAGCCCCCGATGACGAAGAATTCGGGCTATTACTCGCCTATAGCCAGCGAGAACAACCCGCTTTAGCACTGACCACAATTACCGTTCATCTAAAAAGCTATCCCGAGGATGAACGGGCACTACAACTCTACTCTGGTCTGTTGATGCATCAGGCCCAAAAAGGCGAGGCTCAATTAAGTTGGGATTCTCTGCGTCAACAAGATGGGAACATACAAGATAGATTAAGCTCGGTATCCTTGATGCTGCTGGCCTGGATTGGTGATCCGGATCAGCTTGCGGCAAAAATGACCTCATTGGACACAGAGCAACTCAACACCGAACTACAACAAGCCGCTACCGCTCTGATCGCTGTGGACAGACCTGAAGTCGCCCGCGACTTGTACGAGAAAGGCCTGTTACTCTATCCCGACAATATCGCCTTTTCGCTCTCTCTGGTGCAACTCTTACTCGACCAGAACGATCTCGACGCCGCTCGGTCTCAATTGACCAACACCCCCGACAGCATCGAAAAAACTCTGGTTAGCGCGCGTCTTCATGAGCAGGAAGACGATATCAGCGCCGCACTGGATCAACTGGAACTTGCCGCTGCTCAGCTCGACCACCATACGCTGCATCGGCAGTGGGCAGGTCTTATCGTCAAAGCCAGTGAAACCGCGTCTCAGGATGAAATAGGGCTGCGTATATTAAACTGGCAGAAAATCTCTCCACTACCTTCGCGTATTGCGCTTGAACTGGCAGGATTACTGCGCAAAAAGGGAATGGGCGAACTCGCATCGCAATTGGCTTTAAGCATTCTGGTAGAGCTACCAGAACCACAACAGTAGAACGTAAAAAAGCCGGCAATCGCCGGCTTTTCAACGAACTCAGAATCAGGCTACTTCAAATAGTCCAGCAGCGCCCATGCCACCACCAATACACATAGTAATCACTACGTACTTGATACCGCGTCTCTTACCCTCGATTAAAGCATGCCCCACCATACGGGAGCCACTCATACCAAAGGGGTGACCAATCGAAATAGCACCGCCGTTCACATTGAGATTTTCATTGGGAATACCTAGCTGATCCTGACAGTAGAGTGCCTGACAAGCAAAGGCCTCATTTAGCTCCCACAAACCAATATCATCAACCGTCAGACCCGCTCGCTGTAATAATTTGGGCACAGCGAAAACCGGTCCGATACCCATTTCTTCTGGCGCACAACCAGCCACCGCCATACCGCGGTAATATCCCAATGGTGCCAGCCCTTTGCGCTCAGCTGTCACAGAATCCATAACGACACAGGCGGAGGCACCATCAGACAACTGAGAGGCATTACCGGCAGTCACAAACCTGCCCTGCTCAATAATTTTGCCACCACTCCACACCGGCTCTAGTTTAGCCAGGCTTTCAAGCGTTGTACTGGCACGATTTCCTTCGTCTTTTTCCAGGCAGACATCTTCGTATGTCGTCGCTTTGGTTTCTTTATTGAAAACCGACTTGGTGGTGGCCATTGGAACAATTTCATCATCAAACTTGCCCGCCGCCTGAGCCGCCGCTGTACGCTGCTGGCTCTGTAGTGAAAAGGCATCCTGAGCCTGGCGAGAGATATTGTATTTATCAGCAACCAGCTCTGCGGTCTCCATCATCTGCATATACATGTGCGGAGAGTTGGCCAACACGGCTTTTGAGACTGAGCGATAACTATTTTTATGTTTATTCTGCACCAGCGAAATAGATTCCAGTCCACCAGCGACAATAATATCCTGATCACCACTAATAATAGAACGCGCAGCATAGCCAATCGACATAAGGCCAGATGAACACATACGATCGAGCTGTAAGCCTGATACGGTTTCAGGTAAACCGGCCGCCATAGCGCTCAGCCGGCCAATATTATAACTCTGCGTACCCTGTGGTGCGGCCAGCCCCAAAATCACATCATCAACCTCACCGGGCTCAATGCCGGCACGCTCAACCGCGTGTTTAACCACATGACCACCCATCGCAGGTGCTTCGGTATCGTTAAACGCTCCACGAAATGCTTTACCTATGGGCGTGCGTGCGGTTGATACTATTACTGCTTCTCTCATAAGAGCCTCCTATGGGCCATGGGATGCGTCACTGCAGCCCAGTAAAAATTTTGTATAAGAAATTACGACCTTTGGCTCGATACCGATACGATTTCACCGGTCATATAACTGGAGTAATCCGAGGCCAGGAACATCATCGTATTAGCCACTTCCCAAACTTCTGCAGCACGCCCAAAAGCTTCCTTGGATGCCAGCTCTTCGAGCAGCTCCATCGGTGTAGTCTTCTTTAAGAATTCATGAAAAGCTATTGATGGTGATACCGCGTTAATACGCACACCATAATCAGCAGCTTCAAGCGCGGCACAACGCGTTAGTGCCATCACACCCGCCTTGGCTGCGGCATAATGGGTCTGCTCTTTTTGCGCGCGCCAACCCAGAACTGAAGCATTATTAACAATGACGCCCTTGCCGCGTGGCTGCATTTTCCTGAGCATGGCACGCGTCATACGCATCGTACCATTTAGCGTTATATCTATAACTCTGTCCCACTCATCATCCGGCATATCAACCAGCAGTCGTGTACCACCCAGTCCTGCATTGTTGATAAGAACGTCAACACCACCCAAGGTCTCTTCGGCCTCGTCAACCAAGGCCTGTACATCAGACTCGAGAGTAACGTTTGCCACTTTACCGTAAACCGCATCCAGGCCAGATTTTTCCTTGATTGCCGCCACCGCTTTTTCAAGCCGACCTTCGTGAATATCACTGATCATCAAACCGCGACAGCCTTCTTCTGCGGCCTTTAAGGCAGCGGCAAAACCAATACCTGCACCTGCTGCTGCCGTGACCAATACCGATTTACCCGCAAGTAAATTATGTCCCTCTACATAGGGTGGTGGTTCTTTTAAAGCCATAACGTATTTCCTGTACTAATGGACGGTTGTCGTCCGGTTTAGATAACTTTAGCTTCACGGGGCATGCCCAGACCACGCTCTGCAATGATATTGCGCTGAATTTCATTGGTGCCGCCGTAGATAGTGTCCGAGCGGACAAATAGATACATCGACTGCATACGTGTCAGATTGTAGGGCGCACTCTCTAGTATTTCTGCCTCAGGCCCCAAAATGTCCATTGCCAGTACACCTAAATCACGGTGCCAGCTGGCCCAGAACAATTTGTATATCAATGCTTCTTTTTGCAAGCTGCCGTCGTCACTACCCGACAACATACGCATACTGTTATAACGCATTATCTTCAAACCAATATGCGCATCAGCTATACGTTGGCGGATAGCCGGATCAGTACTTGCACCATTAGCCTTGGCCACCGAAATTATTTCGTCCAGCTCGTTCTGAAAAAGCATCTGCTGGCCAAGTGTGGATACACCTCGCTCAAAACCCAAAAGGCCCATAGCAACTTTCCAACCCTCGCCGGGGGCGCCCACAATATCTGAGGCATCACATTCGGCATCATCAAAAAACACCTCATTAAATTCCGAGGTACCGGTTATTTGTTCAATCGGACGAACATCTACTCCTGCCTGATCCATTTTAATCAGAAAGAAGCCCAGACCTTTGTGAGCTTTAGATTGCGGGTCTGTTCGTGCGATAACAAAACAGTAGTCAGATTCATGTGCAAGAGAGGTCCAGACTTTCTGCCCGGTGATGTGCCATTTACCCGTAGCTTCATCAAAACGTGCCTTGGTCTTTACATTGGCCAGGTCGGAACCGGCAGAAGGCTCTGAATAGCCCTGACACCACAACTCTGTACCTGCCAGAATACCGGGTAAATACTTCTGTTTCTGTTCGTCACTGCCAAACGCAATGAGCGTAGGCCCCGCCAAACCCTCGCCAATATGTCCAACGCGCCCGGGTGCGCCTGCTCGTGCATATTCTTCAAAAAAGATTACCTGTTGCTCGATAGAGCAAGCTCGCCCACCATGTTCTTTAGCCCAGCCAACACAAGTCCAGCCGCCCTGGGCCAGTTTTTGCTCCCAGACTTTTCGCTCCTCAGGGTACATGTGTTCGTCCCCCGGACCACCGCGAAATTTCAGCTTCTCGAAATCTCCGGTCAAGTTCTCTCGCAACCAACCGGCAACTTCTTCGCGAAACTGTTCGTCTTCTTTACTGAAACTTAATTGCACTATTATTTCCTCAAAACAGCGGTATTCAAACCCCGCTCAATACTCAGCTATCCAGTAATAACTTTGCGATTCTCTCTCGATGATAGGGCGCGTTGCCTAACAATAACCCACTGGATTTAGCGCGTTTAAAATACAGGTGCACGTCGTATTCCCAGGTAAAACCTACGCCCCCATGTAGCTGCATCGCATCGCCGGCATTATCAAAATAGGCCTCCGAACAATAGGCCTTGGCTACGCTGGCCGCTTCACCCAACTCACCCGCTAAGGGGCCACCGGTTAAGGCTTCGTTCGCAACACAGGCTGCGTAATATATCGCTGAGCGAGACACCTCAGATTTCAACATCATATCCGCAGCAATATGTTTGACTGCCTGAAAACCCGCGATTGGGCGATTAAACTGCACCCGCTCCTTGGTATATTCAACAGTCATATCCAGTATTTGTTGGCCACCACCCATTTGCTCTGCTGCAACTGCAATTGTGGCTAAGTCAATAATACGACTCAGTAGTGGCCAGGCCTCACCTGCAGACTGCATAACACTACCAAGTGGCAAAGATACTTGGTCCAGATTAATCTGCGCCTGTTTGCGGGTTTGGTCCATGGTCGGCAGCCATTCACGCTGCACTCCGTCAGTTTGAGCCGGCACAACAAAAAGACTAATGCCATCTTCAGCCTCGCTACCTTCTTCACGAGCCGCGATTATCAATAGATCAGCGCTGTGGCCATCAGCCACAAAGCGTAAGCAGCCATTCAGTAGAAGCTGATCGCCGTCTTTACGCCATGTTGCCTGTACACCCGCTGCGTCAAAGCGACCATTTGTTCCAGTATGGGCCAGCGTCGCGGTTAAGCTGCCTTCCGCTATTTGCGGAAGATAGGTCGCCTGTTGAGCTTCCGTACCGGCGACAAGAAGCGCATTGACACCATAACCTACCGTCGATAAAAACGGCGAGCACAGGAGATAACGCCCCATTTGCTCAAATAAAGAAACCAATTCAACATAGCCCAGGCCCATGCCGCCATATTGCTCAGGAATATGTATGGCCTGCCAATACATTTCCCCACAGATGCGTGCCCATATCTTGTCTTCATAACCCTGTTCCAGGGCCATGGCTCGACGTACGGCTTCGCTACTTGATACATCAGCAAGAAAAGCCTCTGCGGTATCGCGAATCATCTGTTGTTCTTCGGTGAACGAGAAGTCCATCAAAATTCCTCAGTGTTTATCAAGTGCCGTAAACTTTTTGTGCCGGCTCCTCTTTGGCCAGCAATTGCTGCATTGCATCGCCTATCTCGGCAGGCTGCCAACGCGCACCCTTGTCGACACCTTCAGTCTTACGCCAGCCGTCGGCAATACAAATAAAGCCACCTTCGGCTTCAAATACTCTTCCGGTAATAGATGAAGAGGCTTCGCTACCAAGCCACACCAATAAAGAAGAAACATTTTCTGGAGCGAAATAATCAAAGCTACCGTCTTCGGGTATCGCCATGCGTGTTGCCATTTCTTCTACTGCAGTAGTCATGCCTGTGCGCGCCGCGGGAGCCACAGCATTGGCAGTCACGCCATACCGCGCCAGTTCAGCCGCCTGATTCAGAGTAAGCGCTGCGATTCCCGCCTTGGCAGCAGCATAATTAGATTGCCCTATTGAGCCCTGTAAGCCTGCACCGGAGGTAGTATTAATAATCCTGGCATTTGGCAGATTGCCCTGCTTAGCCTGGGCCCGCCAGTAGTGAACAGCGTGAGAGCTAATACAGAAATGACCCTTTAAGTGAACCGCCATAATGGTGTCCCACTCGGCCTCAGTCATCGACGCAAACATTCGGTCTCGATTGACACCGGCATTGTTAACCACCACGTGTAAATCACCGAAGGTTTCTATAGCCTGCTTAACAGCGTTTAAGCTGTCATCATAATTGGTAATATCAGAAGTATTAACAATTGCCTCGCCACCTGCCGCAACAATCTCATCCGCGACTGCTTGCGCTGCCTCTGCATTGATATCGTTAACTACAACCTTCGCACCCTCTTGCCCAAATACTCGAGCATGAGCCGCACCCAAACCACCACCGGCACCGGTAATAATTACTACGCGACCTTCACAAATACCCATTATCTTCTCCCTTTATTTTTGGCCTTAACTACAGGCGCTCTATAATTGTGACGTTGGCCTGGCCACCGCCTTCACACATGGTCTGCAAACCATAGCGACCACCGGTGCGCTCCAATTCATGAAGCAAAGTCGTCATAAGCTTGGTACCGCTCGCCCCTAAGGGATGACCCAGCGCAATAGCGCCGCCGTTTACATTAGTATTTGCATGGTCATAGCCCGTCTCTTTCAACCAGGCCATAGGCACTGAAGCAAAGGCTTCGTTAATCTCTACTAGATCAATATCCGCCAGACTCATACCGGTTTTCTTCATTGCATATTCAGTAGCGGGAATAGGTGCGGTTAACATCCAGATCGGATCATTGGCTCGCACACTCATATGATGAATTCGAGCACGTGGCGTTAAGTTGTAGCGTTTCAATGCGTCCTCAGACACTATCAATATGGCGCTGGCGGCATCACAGGTCTGGCTTGATACTGCTGCGGTCACTTTATCGCAACCAAAAATCCCTTCCAGTTGAGCCATTTTTTCAAGACTGGTGTGGCGAGGCGTTTCATCCATCATCACGCCTTCAAGAGGCACTATTTCGCGATCAAACCTGCCTTCGGCAATCGCTTGAAGAGCACGACGATGAGACTCCAGAGAGAATACCTCCAGCTCCTGTCTGCTTAAGTTCCATTTATCTGCAATCATCTGCGCCGAGTTAAACTGTGTTGGCGGCACATCGCCATAGCGCTCAACCCAGCCCTTTGAACCAGTAAACGGGTCTTTAAAACCCAGCGGCTCAGCGGCTATCATCGCTGAAGAAATCGGAATTTGAGTCATGGTCTGCACGCCACCGGCGAGTACCACATCATTTACGCCAGACATAATTGCCTGAGCTGCGAAATGTACCGCTTGCTGAGACGAGCCGCACTGACGGTCAATCGTTGTGCCCGGTACCTCGTCACTAAGCCCTGCCGCTAACCAACAGGTACGAGCAATATCACCTGCCAAGGGACCTATGGTGTCGACACAGCCAAACATCACGTCATCGTATTCGTTATCCGGAATTCCATTGCGTTCCACGATGGCTTTAATAACATGTGCGCCAAGGTCGGCGCCATGAACATGTGCCAATCCGCCTTTGCGGCGGCCGGTTGGGCTACGCGCCGCATCTACAATATATGCTTCTGGCATTGCTGCCTCCTTAAGTAATTTGTTGGCCTAGAAAGTCGCCCCTGCGCCAAGCGCAGCATTATCTCCAAACACATATTCAGCTACGATCTGCTTATGGTAGGCTCGATCGCCCCAGCTGTTATTCAAAGCCCAGGCCTTTTTCACGAAAATATGTAAATCCACTTCCCAGGTATAACCCATCGCGCCGTGTACCTGAGTACAATTCCTGGCAGCTAAATCCGCTGCCGCAGTCGCTGCCAGCTTGGCATGAGATACATATAAACCGGCGCGTTCTTGTCCATAGGCAATTGCATAGGCTGCGCGATAGACCGGCGCCTTGGCATACTCCCACGAAACTGCCACATTCGACATATGATGTTTCACTGCCTGAAAAGAACCTATCGGCTTGCCAAACTGCTGTCGCTCGCTGGTGTACTGCACTGACAAATCAATCATACGTTGCGTCAAACCAAGTGCCTGAGCAGCACTGGCAAGCGCACCACGATTAATAGCACTCTCAATTAAGGACAAACCAGCAGCGCCGCTGGCGACACAGGTTTCTGCAGTAGGTGTCCACTGCACATCAAACAAACGACGTGAGGGGTCAACCGACTCACTAAAAGTCAGTGCCACCTGATCACGGGTCAGTGCGTGTAATTCATCGCCAGACTGCAGTAATAAAAGATCTGCCACGTGGGCATCTTCTACCAACAGGTTTTCATCCAAACCAATTGCGATCCTGGCTTCACCGGCCGCTATTTTTGGCAACCATTGCTGCTGTAAATGTTGACTACCCGAAGCGATTAACAGTGGCACGCCTACCAGAACAGTATTTAATAAGGGCTCAGGTAATGCTACGTAACCGGACTCTTGAGCAAGCAGAATAAAATCCAGCTCATTCATACCCAGGCCACCAAATTCTTCAGGGACGGTCATCCCAGTGAGACCGAGCTCTGCCAACTGAGCCCACAGTTCATCACTGCGACCTGTTTCGGTCTCCCACAGCCCGCGAATTTTCTCCGCCGTAACTTCGTTAATCAAAAAATCCCGTACCGAGTCCTGGAACAAGAGTTGATCTTCTGTAAAAGTAAAATCCATTATCTTCTCCCCTAAGCCCGTGGCATGCCTAACATTCTTTCCGCAATAATATTGCGCTGTACTTCGTTGGTACCGGCATAAATGGGCCCGGACTGGGCAAACAACCAACCATCCAGCCAATTGCCGACGCCCTGAGCTGCCGGGGCATGTGGCAGCAACTCTGCCCTCGCTCCCAAAATACTCATCGCCGTAGCATGCATGTCTCGATCAAGTTCCGACCAAAATATTTTATTGGTGGAAGACTCGGCACCTATTTTCCCGCCCTTTATCAACCGACAAGCCGTTTGATAGGTCGTCAAGCAATAAGCCTCGGCATCAAGATAAGCCTGCAGAACGGCATCTCGTACTGCAGGATCCCGATCCGCTCTGTCCCTGTTTTCTTTATACAGCTCCACCAATCGACGAGCAGTTTCTTGAAATCGCGCTGGCGACCTCAGCATTAAACCTCGTTCAAAACCTGCCGTAGCCATGGCCACTTTCCAGCCCTCACCTTCACCACCAAGACGGCGATTAACCGGCACTTTGACATTATCAAAAAATATCTCAGCAAAACCTGGCAAACCATTCAGCTGAGGAATAGGCCTAACAGTAATCCCTTCCAGATTTAGCGGTACCAGAATAAAAGTCAAACCATGATGCCGTTTTGACTCTGGGTCTGTGCGGAACATGCCAAAACATTGATCAGCCCACACCGCGCGGGTAGACCAGGTTTTTTGACCGTTGATAATGTAGTATTCACCGTCTTCGCTTAACTCTGCTTTGGAACGAATCGCCGCCATATCAGAGCCTGCATTAGGCTCCGACCAACCCTGCGCCCACACCTCGGTGCCGTTGGCCATTTTCGGCAGGATATCGGCTTTTTGTTCATCGGTACCGTATTCCATCAAGGTAGGCCCAAGTAGAAAAATACCATTTTGGTTTACCCGCAGTGGTGCGCGTGCCTTGTAATATTCATCTTCGAAAATCAGCCATTCAATCAGGTCACAGGCCCGCCCCCCAAGCTCTTCAGGCCAGGTCACCATGCCCCAGCGGCCCTCGTTCAGTTTGGCCTCCCATTCACGGTGTGCCTGAAAGCCTTCTGCTGTATCAAAAGTCGGCAAGGCCTCAGCGGGTACATTGGCCGCCAACCAGCTTCGAATTTCCTCTCGGAAAGCCTGATGATGTTCGCTATACGATAAATCCATAATTTCCCTAACCTTCTCTCTCACTGCCGTAACAGTAGATCTATAACACGGTTGCCCCACCATCTACGGCAATAACCTGGCCGTTGGTATAAGCACTGTCTTCGCTCAGTAGGTGTACCACAGTTCCTGCCAGCTCCTCGGGTAAACCCGGCCGCCCCAAAGGAACATGCCGTGTATACGCCGCTCCATTCTCTGTACTAAAAAATGCGCCCATGCCCTCGCTTGCAACAGCACCCGGACAGACACAATTCACCCTCACGCCCTGCTTGCCGCACTCTAGAGCCAGCATTTGACTAAGAGCCACCAGCGCACCTTTACTGGCGGTATAACCCCAGCCAGCGCCATGACCGCGAATTCCAGCGGTCGACGACACAGTGACTACCGCACCCTGTGACTCGATCAAGGCGTTCATAGCCGACTGAATTAATACAAAGCTACCTCGCAGATTAATCGATAACACCTGATCAAATGCCTCCAAAGATGCCTGAGCTAAAGGCTCCCTGTCTGCAATCAAATTCACGCCGGCGCTGGCGACCACCCCATGTAGAGAGCCAAAAGTGTCGATAGCTTTGTTCACCGCCGATTTCAAGGCGTTGTTATCACTTACATCACACGCAAATGTGAGCACTTCAGTACCGTCTTCTCTCAGCCTGCCAGCCACCTGCTCAAGCAATAGCGCATCAAGGTCAATCAAGGCCAGGCTTGCGCCCTCCTCACTCAGACGCTCAGCCGTCGCCCTGCCGATACCTGATGCAGCACCACTAACAATAAAATATTTTCCTGAGAAACGAGTCATCGGTCGCGTCTAATCATCGAATTTGGCATCACGTTTTTCGACAAAAGCATCGCGGGATTCCTGCGAATCTTCCATCGTATAAGCCTCATAAGTGAAGCCCTGCTCAAAGCGATATTTCGCCTCCAGGTCTCCGTCTTCTATACCGGTCAAAGCCTCTTTGGCCAACATCACCATGGCCGGTGATTTCGCCGCTATCTTTTGTGCCATATCGCGCGCGCTACTCAACAATTGATCGCGTGGTACCACACGTTCTACCGCACCCAGACGATAAGCCTCTTGTGCATCAATAAATTCACCGGTGTAATACATATAGCGAACTTTCTGTACCGGGAACATGCGCTGTAAATGCGCACCGCCACCCATTGCACCACGATCAATTTCAGGCACGCCAAAACGGGCGCACTCAGAGGCAATAATAATATCTGCCGCACCGCTGATGCCGATACCACCACCTAATACAAAACCATGTAAAGCCACAATAACCGGCTTGGGGTTCAGATGAATGGCTTTGAAAGTGTCATAATTTCCGCGATTCACATCGACAATTTTGCCGCCATCAGCCTGCAATTCTTTAATATCAACCCCGGCACAAAAACCTTTGCCTTCGGCGGCAATAATAATCACCGAGACCTCCGGGTTAACACCCAGTGCGGTTATTTCGTTGGCTATAGCAAACCAGCCCTGGCTATCAAAGGCATTCACTGGCGGCGCATTAAAAATCAGCTCGGCCACACCACCATCGATATTGACACTAAATGGTTTTGACATAATTTCCTCACTGGGCATCGTTTAACGAACCCGCTTAGCTAAAACATGGAGACGCTCTTGCGCCTCACGCGCAATCCCGCTCACAATTTCTTCACAACTCAGTAACTGATCGATGACACCAGCCACCTGACCGGAGGGTAAAACCCCTTCATCAGGAAGACCATCAACCATCGCTTTCTGAATAATCATTGGCGCGTTGGCAGACATAATTGCTTGAGAAAATGTCACATCACCGCTCTGTGTCATGGCCCGGGCCGACTTCAGTAAATCGAATATGCTGGCGCCGGTAAACTTGCGAAACTTAAGGCCATTACTTAACGCGACGATCAGCTTCTTCAATCCACCGGATCTTTCGAGGTCTGCCAGCGCCTTATTCATAATCATTCGCTGGGGTAAACCGTCCATCTCTCTGGACACAATAATCTCACCGGGATTATGGCAATTAATGTAACGTGCCTTAGTCGCCTCTGGGGTTGGCGCTTCTTTGGACATCAAGAAACGCGTTCCCATGGCGATGCCATCGGCACCCCACGCCAAGGCAGCGACCAGGCCCAGACCATCCTTAAAACCGCCCGCAGCGACCACAGGGACTTTATCGCCAACGGCCTCAACCACCTGTGGAATGAGTAGCGTTGTTGGAATGGCGCCGGTGTGACCGCCGCCCTCACCGCCCTGTACGGTCACCGCATCTGCTCCAAGCTCAATCGCCTTAATAGCGTGTTTAGGCAATCCGACGGTAGGAATACATACCACACCGTGGTCTTTCAGGCGGGCAATCATCTCTTTACCGGGAGAGCGTGAATAACTCACCGCCTTAACGCCATGTTTGATGACGAGCTCAATAATTTCAGCCGCATTTGGCTGGTACATATGAAAATTAACGCCGAAATTTTTATCTGTGAGGTCTTTGACTCTCAGAATATCTATTTCCATTTCTTCCGGAGGGATGGTGGCCCCAGCCAGAAACCCAAAACCACCGGCATTACAAGTACCCGCTACAAGATTCGGGTCAGAAACCCAACCCATGGCGGTTTGAATAATCGGATATTGGCAGCCCAGTAAATCCGTTAATCGCGTATCAAGTATCTGTGACATGTGCGTTTTACTCGCTAAGCTCGGTTGCCTGCAGGATTATCCTTAATCTGGAAAGAACGCTGATTTTGTGGATCCATTTCAGCGATTATTGCCAATTGCTCTTCTGTCGGTGCAGGCGTTGTTGGGACATCTGCGGAAATATCAACCGGGAAGCCTGTATTGTCTATCACCTGCTCAACCGTAATACCCGGATGCAAAGATACCAGCCGAACTTGATGATCAGGGCCAGCAAAATCCATAACACACAAATCAGTAACGATTAAACGAATGTCGACATCATCCAGCGAGCGACCCTTGGGCAAACGCTCAGGGTTATAGCCAATCGAAGAGACAAAATCACACTCTCCCTCAACAAAAACCCGTGAGTTATGAGAGGGCACTAAAAAGCTGTTCTGGTGACTAATGGAATTACCAGGAAAACCACGTGCACCTAACATCTGTGTTTTGGGCTGTTCATAAGTCCCACCTAAGGCGGAGGTATTAGTTTGCCCATAGCGGTCAATTTGCACCGGTCCCAACATCGCGTGGCGCTTACCGCTCCAGACATTATCAAAAATGCGAGAAAAACCCATCCAGGATTCATTGCGCTGAACAAAATCGTCAGGCCTCTTACCCAAGGGGTTTGGCTCAGACAAGATCCAGGCTTCGGAATCTGTCATCATCAAATCGGTATTGAAAGTTTTCATTGCAAGGCTGGCGGCTATTCTCGGAATAACACCAATACCCGTGGCCAAAACCTCGCCATCAGGGCGAAACGCTTCGGCGGCGGCGCATATCATTAACTCTGCCAAACTGTATTCAGTTGCGGGAGTAGTCATATTGTAAATCTCCTAAAATTAACAGCAGGCAAATTAATAAGCAGGAATGGGCAGTGCATTGATTGCGTCAATGCCTCCAACCAATTGCTGATATTCATGTTCCGTTTTGCCTTCAATATATTTTTCAAAATAGGCGGTAAAACCCCCTTCTTTCGCGCTGGCGTTATATTCCTTGGTATGAGGTATATCAAAGCCATACAGAGGCGCACACGATGTCGGATGGGCACCGCCCGGGATATGTACCACACCACTGGTCGCAGAACGCTCCCACAACACTGTGCGTGCATGATCCGGATCATTAAAGTAATCCGCATCTACCAACTCATCACAACTGACATAGGTTTTTTCTGCCGCACGAGCATACCAATCATCCATATAATGGTCGGGGCCGGAAATACCCACTACACCGCGCTCATTGGCTGTATCGGCATGAAGTAAAGCCGCATCAAGCTTCAATGCCGGCATGGCAACCCATTCCTTGTCATCGTAAGGGCTATCAATTAATTTGATATCAGGGTTTTTATTAATGATATCAGTACCCAAACCAACCTCAGTTGGAATAAACGGTACACCCCATGCCGCTGCACGAAGGCCCAATAGCAACATGCCTTCATCGATTTCCATGACATCAATTGAGCCGCTCTGACGAGCTTTACGGAAATAAGGTTCAAGTGGGATAAAATCCAGCGAAACAAACGCAAATACTAATTTTTTCACTTTGCCTGCTGCACACAGCATACCCACATCAGCACCGCCATAAGACACAATGGTCAAGTCTTTCAAATCAGAGCGCAAAATTTCTCGGATCAGCGCCATGGGTTTACGTCGGGGCCCCCATCCGCCAATACCAATGGTCATACCATCTTTCAGCTCAGCGACTACTTCGGCTGCGGTCATTTGTTTGTTCATATTTTTCCTCTAATAGACCCGTGTCGGCCCAGTGTTTTAACAAAATTTCTAATCGACTATACGACTCAAACTGTAATCGTGTTTTACAAAATCCACTCCCAAAGTACAGTCAGTTTTTCTAACGCCATCGATGCCACTGATCGTACTGTGTAAAAACTCGGTCAATTCCAATGCATTTTGAACCATGGTAATGGCCAAAATATCGAACCGTCCCACCATCTTTCCGACAAATCCAATTTGAGGTAGATCCGCCAGGGTTTTTGCTACGCTGTCACAATCAGAGCTTTTTTCTACTTCAATCCACATAAACACCAACATGGCATCGGGTAGACAATCAGTATTTGTCACCGCGGTAATATGAATCAGTTTATCGTCTTCCATCTTTCGAATACGGCCGCGCACCGTACCTTCGGTCACACCTAGTTCTGCGGCAATCTTACGATTGCTAGTACGTGCATCGCGTGACAACCAGCTCAGAATACTTTTGTCTACTTCATCTAACAGACGTTTGCTCATATTAAAACGGCACCCAGTTAGACTGATTTTTCAAGACGTCAACCGCGATGGATGGCAGCAGTCGACGAACTCCACGAATTTCCGAAAATCGCTGTAATAAATCGCCCAGTTGATCCTGATCCTTGGCAACAGCAAGTATTTCAACATCATGGCTACCCACCACCACACTCACCGAAAAGGCTTCTTCGAACTCGGCAAAGTCGCGCGCCACATCTGCTGAAGATCGACCTTCCACTTCAACACCAACCGCTAACATAATGCCGAAGCCTGCGGCTTCAATGTCAGTCACAGCTACCACTCGCATGCTATTGCTTTCTTCCATGCGTTTAATTCTTGCCCTTACCGTAGCCTCGGTGAGACCCAGCTCTGTGGCGATCGCCCGATAAGCCATTCGCCCGTCTTTACGTAACAGACTCACGATTCCGTGATCGATGTCATCCAACTGACCCGTTGAACCTTTAGGTGTAGCCAGTCCTTTATACAATGTCGTTCTCCTTCGCGGACAACAATTGAGTTGCCAACAGGCGCAACTCAGGCTTAACCACCTTGCCTGAGGCATTGATAGGCAAACTATCAACCAACCGCACATAAAACGGTATTTTGTAACTGGCCAAATACTGGCCGCACCAATGTTTTATTTGTTCTGCGTTTAGTGTCTGACCCTGCGAGGCAACCACAAAAGCCATCCCCACCTCACCCTGGGGCGCTTTGGCAACGCCAATAACAGCAACCTGTGACACACCTGACAGTGAGAAAATCGTTTTTTCTACTTCAGCAGGATAGACATTTTCGCCATTCATAATGTACATGTCTTTCAGACGGTCTGTAATACGCAGATAACCGCGCTCATCCATCACGCCAATATCACCGGTCCGCAACCAGCCATCGGTGGTAATTGTCTCGGCTGTGGCCTCAGGCATATCGAAATAGCCCAGCATGACGTTGTAACCGCGCACCCATATTTCGCCTTCCATGCCTCGCGCGAGTTCTTCGCCGGTATCTGGGTTAGCACACTTCAATTCAACACCTTCGATAGCGCGGCCAGAAGTATTGGCAATAGTTTCGGCATCATCGTCCGGACGACAAATACTGACCACGCCGCAGGTCTCGGTTAAACCATAGGCGGTGACGACGGTCTCAAATCCCAGCTCGTTGCGCATTGCCTCTACTAATGCAACAGGCACCGCGGCGGCGCCGGTGACCCCCAGCCGCAAACTACTGAGATCAAAGTCTTTACGCCGGGGATGAGATAAAATCATTTGATAAAGTGACGGAGCCCCCGGCAGCATGGTGATTTTTTGCTCTTCAATCAGCGCCATCACGCGCTCCTGATCGAAAGAAAATACCGGAATAATTTCACAACCGACCAGCAATGCAGCCAGCCAACCGGCCTTATAGCCAAAACTATGGAAGAACGGATTAATAATCAGGTACTTATCATCAGTACGTAGACCAACCGTGCTAGACCAGGCGGTAAACGCCCGAATATTCTGCTCATGAGTACATAACACGCCCTTAGGCTTGCCCGTAGTACCCGAGGTAAATAACATATCCATGACATCTGAAGGCTTTACAGCGGCCACGCGCCGATCCAGCTCTAGCTCGGTAATAGCATCGCCTCGCGCTATAAACTCGGCCCAGGTAGAGCCATCGTCAAAGAACTGGATCTCTTTTAAATCTGTACGCGCACTGAGCTGAACCATATCAGTAACAGAGCCTTTTTCGAGCTGCGACCAGGCGAATAGAAAACTGGCGCCACTGCGGTCGAGAATGTCGATTGCTTCGTTGCTTTGTAGCCGCGTATTCAAAGGCACAAGCACTGCGCCAATCAGTTGCAGGCCAATCGCAGTCAGTACCCATTCGGCCACATTGGGAGACCAAATGGCGATGCGCTGCCCGCCCACAACCCCTGTGGCTATAAGCGCTCGTGCGACTCGATGGGCTTCAATTGATAGCTCGCTATACGTCCAATTGCGATCACCGTCAGTCATGGCGACTTGATCACCACTAATTTCGACCGTAGCCGCCAGTACAGCTGACAATGTATGCTGTTGGGTAGACCCCACCACGAAAACACCTCGACTAAAAGAAGTGCTCCATTCTAGTGCTTAGATAGGCAGTGATCAATAGATTTGCGTATTTTATTATTGTAATTTTTACGCATTACATCAATATGTTGTTAAACTACAAGGCTCCAGACACCCTCACTCTCACTTGCTCGGCCCTCCTGCTCGAGTTTTATCAAATGAGCCCACAGCGAGTAACAGGCGATGGGATGCAAGGCATCGTCGACGTCATCGTAAGCGTGAATAACCAGCTCGTGCAATACATCGGAACCATGCTCACGCAGCGCATCGACTACCTTCTGCTCTCGCCCCAAACGGTGCGAAACCAGCCACTCAACCACCGCTGCCGCATCTTCCATTAAATCGCCGTGGCCAGGAGCCAATAGCCGAACAGGATATGCGAGTAAAAGTTGCAGTGACTCTATGTAAGCCGCCATATCGCCACTGGGCGGTACAATAACCACGGTTGAGCCATTCATTATATGATCACCGGTCATTAGCAGACCGCTGGTCTTTTCTAGATAGCAAAAGTGGTTGCTAACATGACCTGGCGTATGAATAGCTAACAATTCATACTCATCGGTGACAAATTTCTGCTCGTGCACACAACTAATATCGGGCGTAAATGCTGTGTCCTGAAATTGATCATCAGCAGAAGACATACCAACCAACTCAGCTCCAGTGCGAGCAACCAGTGCATGACAAGCCGGCGAGTGATCCATATGGGTATGGGTGACAAATATCCGCCGAATCTGACCGCCGAGCTGTGCGGCTCCTGCCAAAATAGCTTCCACGTGAACATCGAGCGCCGGTCCCGGATCAACTACGGCAATATCTCGCCTGCCAAATAAATAGGTATTTGTTCCCTCGCCGGTCATGACTCCCGCGTTAGGCGCGGTAATACGATGCGCATTGGGTGCAAGTGTCACCAGTTTTCCGTGAGTTAATTCAGGCATAAATTATGCTCGCAAAAATTACCCTGCCTGCTCTTCGGCAATATCACCAGCCACAGGTAGCTTAAATTTCTCGCCCTGATAGGCTTTGATCATCATCAAGACCCAGGCTACAAATCCTGCCACTGCCAGAGCCAAGCCCAGCAGACCACCAATCAAAGGAACAAAAGGTGCAATTATCGACAGCACCGAGAGCCCGCCAAAGAAGATCAAGGACTGCAAGGCATGAAATTTTACATAGGCGCTGTCTTTCTCTATCAAAAAGAAAATGAGTCCGCTTAGCCAGCCAAATAAGTAACACAGCAGCCCCGCCACGTTGTCTTCCAGTCCTGTTGTAGAATCAGCCATTGAGATACCCCTTTATTTTACAATACAGATTTACGCGAGATCATCATCGCGATAGTTTTTTACTAAAAATCGTGGCGTACACAGCGCCAGAAATACCAGATCTTGTTCACCGCAATTACGTATACGCTGGCGCGTACCTGCAGGAATAAGCACAACATCACCAGCCTGTACTAGCACTGGTTGCTCATCGCCCACCTCTACGCTGCCCATGCCCTCAAGCACAACATAGCGCTCAACCGTATCTACCAGGTAATGCCAACGGGTCTGCACCCCGACTGGTACACGAGCTCGCGCAATTGAACATTCCGGATCGTTGAGCGAATTCGAAAGTTCGTTGATGTAACAGCCTTCTTCGAAAAAAACCTCCGCCCTAGGGTCGAAGGTTTTTATTTCTACCTGCATAGTGCCAGTTATTCCCACTATGCCATATTAGTAATATTGACCACTGTATCAACATCGGCATCATAATCGACACCCTCGATACCAAAGCCAAACAGACGTAAAAAATCACTTTTATAACCGGCGAAATCTGAAACCTCACGCAGGTTTTCGGTGCTAACCCTATCCCAAGCATTGGCTACGGCGTCCTGAATTTCGGGTCGCAACTCCAGACCATCGGCACGCAGGCGGCCTTCATCATCCAGCTTAGGGTTCGCACCATACAAACTGTCACGAAACAGACCATCGACCTGCTCAATACAGCCTTCATGACTACCATCGGCCTTCATTTCCTTGAACAACAAAGCAAGATACAAGGGCATAATGGGGATGGCAGAACTGGCTTGAGTCACTACCGCCTTTAATACAGAAACCCGCGCGTCTCCGCCGTGTGCGGCCAACTTGTCACGAATACTGACAACCCGATTATCCAGATCTTTTTTGGCTTGGCCAATAGTGCCGTGCCAATAAATATCCCAGGTGAGTTTTTCGCCAATATAGGTATAGGCAGTGGTCTTAGCACCGTCAGCCAACACACCGGCCTCATCCAGTGCATCAATCCACATCTGCCAATCTTCACCGCCCATTACCGCGATTGTATTATCGATGTCTTCCTGTGAAGCAGCTTCCAGCGTCACGTCCTGAACCACTTCTTTATCTGTATTAATACCGCGCTGAGTAACAGATTTACCGATTGGTTTCAGGGTTGAATTAAACACTTCACCGGTTTTAGGATGCTGTCGACGGGGCGAGGCCAGACTATAAACCACCAGGTCAACCTGACCCAGATCCTGCTTAATAATATCAATAGTCCTTTGTTTTATCTCGTCCGAGAAAGCATCGCCATTGATGCTCTTGGCATAATGACCTTCGGCTTCGGCAAACTTATGAAAGGCAGCAGAGTTATACCATCCAGCGGTGCCAGGCTTCTTCTCAGTACCTTCTTTCTCAAAAAACAATCCCAGCGTAGAAGCGCCTGCACCAAATGCCGCAGTGATCCTTGAAGCAAGCCCATAGCCCGTAGAGGATCCAATCACCAGAACTCGCTTTGGTCCATTATCAATGGAGCCCTTACTCTTAACATACTCCATTTGCTGGCGTACGTTTTCCTCGCAGCCCACAGGATGCGTGGTAATACACATGAAACCTCTTACACGTGGCTTGATAATCATCGGCCGGAATACCTTCTTTGGAATAAATTTCACAACATTATAAAGCAAATAGTACCCACTCCGCCAAAGTTGATGTAATTCATACCAAGACGGAGTAGTAGCGTACTTGTATCAGCGTTAAGCGACTTGCTGTAGACCCGCCGCGCTGGCGCGATTATAAGCTGCCAGTATCGCCTTCAGCGAAGCCGCTACGATATCATTGCTCAATGCCGCACCGCCGAAACGCAGGCCAGCAACGCTCAATTGAATATAGGCCATAGCCTCGGCACCAGCCGACTGACTCAAGGCGTGTTCACTATACTCAAGCAATACAATAGGCTGCCCAACCTGACCACTAAGCGCGTCAATAAATGCCTCTACCACGCCAGCACCCTTACCGATGGCCGTCACACTGGCGTTGTCATTACGTAACTCAGCACTCAAAGTATCCTGACCATCGTGGCGACTCAACTCATATCCTGACATTTGCCAAGGCTGCTCGGCCTCCAGATAGGTCTGGCGAAACAGCTGGTAAATCACCTCGGGACCAACCTCACTGGCAGATACTTCGGCCGCCTTCTGCACCACCGAGCTAAATTCTATCTGCATCCAACGAGGCAACTCCAAACCATAGTCACGCCTTAAAACATAAGACACTCCGCCTTTACCAGACTGACTATTGATACGAATCACTTCCTCATAGGAACGGCCTAAATCTGCCGGGTCTATTGGCAAATATGCGGCACGCCACTTTTCACCCGGTTCATATTTTGCCAAACATTTATTAATAGCGTCCTGATGACTACCGGAAAAAGCCGTAAACACCAGTTCTCCCATCCAGGGATGACGTGGATGCACAGGTAAATTCGTGCAGCTTTTATACGTTTGAATCATTTCATCGGCACGCGAGAAATCCAATTCAGGATCCACTCCCCGGCTATATAAATTCATCGCCATGGTAATAATATCCATATTACCGGTGCGCTCACCATTACCAAACAATGTCCCTTCCACCCGATCAGCACCTGCCATAACACCCAGTTCCGCGGCCGCTACCGCACAACCACGGTCATTATGGGTATGTAAACTGATTATTACGCTATCCCGGCTTCGAATGTTGTCGCACATCCACTCGATTTGGTCGGCATACACATTGGGAGTAGACACCTCAACTGTTGCCGGCAAATTAATAATCACAGGAGCAGCAGGAGACGGTTGCCACACATCAATCACCGCATTACAAACTTCAACAGCGAAATCCAGTTCAGTCTCAGTAAAGCTTTCTGGAGAATACTGAAACATCCATTCGGTGTCAGGGTATTGCAAAGCAAAATGTCGAGTAACAGTTGCACCATCAACCGCTATTTTTTTAATGCTCTCTCTGTCCAGCCCAAACACCTGCTCTCGCTGTACGGTCGAGGTCGAATTATAAATATGTACTATCGCCTTTTTAGCGCCCTTCAATGCCTCAAAAGTTCGCTCAATTAGATGCTCTCGTGTTTGCACCAATACCTGAATCGTCACATCATCGGGAATACGCTGCTCTTCAATCAGTTTGCGTACAAAGTCGAAATCGGGCTGGGATGCGGCGGGGAAACCCACCTCTATCTCTTTAAAACCGCACACCAATAACTGATCAAACAAGCGCAACTTTTGCTCTACCGACATTGGCTCCATAAGCGCCTGATTACCGTCGCGCAGATCCACACTACACCAACGTGGAGCGTGGTCGATCACGCGATCAGGCCAACGCCGGGCGGGCATAGATACCGGCGGAAAAACGGTGTATTTACTGTGATCGAATGCGCTCATCTGCTTGCTTCCTGATAATGTATAAATTAAGTCTGTCAGTCTGGGAGAGCCCTATACTGCCTAACCCTTGTAAGGTCAAAGTTTGCTGATCCTGCCATCGCTCTTGTAAAGCCCGGCATCACAACAAACAACAGACTTGTTCTTTTGTGCTGTGCGCCAGTATAGCGCCAGCTTAATAGGGAATGATTGCAAAGATAGTAAAAAACACCACCAAAACAGATACAGATAACTACAAATTGACAAATTATTAGTTTTTATATCTAATATATTGAAATACTTCGGCTACAACACCTAGGATTTCCATGAAACTCGATCGTACTGACCACAAAATACTGACCTTAATGCAACAAAACGGACGCATTAGCAATCTGGAACTTGCAGAGCAAATAGGCCTTTCACCAACACCCTGCTCCAGACGGGTTAAGAAACTGGAAGAAACCGGTATCATCGACCGCCACGTCACGCTGCTCAACCAGTCAAAACTTGGTTTGAAGCTGACCGCCATTCTGGGTATCAGTATGGACAGGCACACCCCGGAGAGATTTGATAATTTTGAAAATCATATTAAACAATACCCGGAAGTCATTGAGGCCAGCGTGGTCACTGGTCAATCATGGGATTATCTACTTAAAGTGGTTCTTCCAGACATGGAGTATTACGAAGAGTTCTTACTGGGCCGCCTGACCCGCATCGAAGGCGTCTCGGGCGTTCACTCCAGTTTCATTCTACGTAAAGTTGTTAGCAAAACAGAGTTGCCCTTGCAATACACCGAAGAAATTTGATAACAGGAAACTTTCTTGTCAATTAGTTACTATATCGCGCCTAGCCATAACGACAGAATATTATGACAATTGCTACTGCCCAGGAAATCTTGCGTTTTGCCACACCTGCCGACTGGCTGGAAGCGGTACTGACGGACTTTGATACTTTTCTCTGCGATCACGCCTCAGCCGAAAAAAAAGCCTCACAAATGGCCATCACGATGATCTCTCACTATCCTGACCGCACTGAACTAGTTAACGTCATGAGCGACCTGGCAGTCGAAGAACTGAGCCATTTCCGGGAAGTCATCAAATGGATTCATGAGCGCGGATCTCAACTCGCCAGCGATCGTAAAGATGCCTATGTCATCGCGCTTCGCAAAGCCATTCGCAATGGTACTGATGAATATTTTATGGATAGGCTATTGGTCGCAGGCATCATCGAGGCGCGCGGCGCCGAACGCTTCGGGATTGTCGCCGAAGGACTACCCGCCGGCCGCATGCAGGAATTTTATCAGGCCATCACCAATTCCGAAAAACGCCACTACCACAGCTTTGTCGATCTCACCTATTTATACCTGGATAAGACTGCGGTCGATCAACGCATGCATGAACTACTGGATATCGAAGCAGAGATCTGCAGCAAGCTGCCATTTCAGGCGGCGCTACACTAATGACAGTTGCAAAGTATCTGGAGCGCTATAGCGAGCCGGAAACTGACACGCATGCATTAGCTGGCAAGAAAAATCGCTTTAGTCACTGCCTGGTTATTCCGTGCCGCGATGAATCCAGTGCGCTGCTTGACCGACTACAAACACGGCTAAAGCTCTCACCAAAAGTGTTGATTATCCTGGTAATAAACCAACCTGAATCGCAAGCAGAGAGAAGTCAAAACGCGGCTCTGGCCAATGCAGCAAGAAGTATAAAACACCCCAACATACTGCTTGTCGATCGCTTCAGCGAAGGTTTGGAAATTCCTGTTAAGCAAGGGGTCGGTCTGGCTCGAAAAATTGGTTGCGATATCGCATGCCGGCTCATTCATCAAGGCATTGTCACATCGCCCTGGATAGCCACTAGCGACGCAGATACTTTCTGGCCTGAGACCTATTTTTCTGCACTCGATCAATACAATAAGGGCAGCGCCATAATTTTTCCGTTCCAACATTCGCCCCGACCCGGAATACAGGGATTACCCATCACACTGTATGAGCTCTCCTTACGTTACTACGTGGCCGGCCTCCAGTTCGCAGAGTCACCCTACGCTTACCATAGTATCGGCAGCACGCTGGCTATTCATCATGCACATTATGCACAGGTGCGAGGTTTCCCACGCCGCTCCGGCGGCGAGGATTTCCACATACTGAATAAATTGAGTAAGACCGGCCCCATAATCCAACTCAAGGAACCGCATGTTATTATCGCCGACCGTGACTCCAATCGTGCTCCTTTTGGGACGGGTCCAGCTGTCTCGAGCATTGGCGACATGGATTTTCCGCTGCAACAATATCTTTTTTATCAGCCAGAATGTTTTTCCTTACTTAAACATTTCCTACAGGTTTTCCCTGATATTTATGCACAAAAAAACCCGTCTTCGGCGCTTGACTTGCTCGACAGACAACTGCCCGCCAATTTAATGCACTCCCTAATAATCGGGGGCCTGGAAAAAACGCTACATCACGCTTTTGCTCATGCCAAAGATAAAAATACCTTTGAGCGACATATGCATAACGGCTTCGACGCCCTCGCCACCCTGCGACTTATTCATTCGATGAGAGACAACGGTCTGAAATCAGTCGGATTTGATGATCTGATCCATCAAGCTAAGTTCCAACACCTATTGCAGACTCCCGAATCGACTGAGATCAATAGGCTCATAGCCCAACTGGAACTATTGGCAGACAACATACGAATTCTCTGTTGACAGTGCCTAGCCGATAACACACCCTGACGCTTTAACAAAATACGAGGATATCACCATGCGACTTGGACTTATGATCATGGCCGATGAATGGCCAGATGCCAGCATCAAGGCTGTACTCGATTATGCGCGCCGCGCGGAAGAACTGAAATTCGATGATTTGTGGATGGCCAATATTTTTGGTTTGGACGCCCTAACCAGCCTTGCGCTGATTGGACAGGTCACCGAAAAAATTGGACTTGGCACCGCGGTAACACCCACTTATCCGCGCCACCCAACAGCCATGGCCCAGCAGGCACTAACGACAGCCGCGGCCTCCAATAACCGACTGACACTGGGAATAGGCCTGTCGCACAAGATGGTCATTGAAGACATGCTTGGCCTGAATTATGACAAACCGGCCCGTCATATGCGCGAATACCTTGAGGTATTAATGCCCCTGCTGCGCGGCGAACAAGTCTCGTATAGCGGCGATCAATATCGGGTCAATGCAGGCATTCGTGTTGCCGGAACTAGCAGCGTACCCTGCGTGGTGGCAGCGCTGGGACCACTGATGCTAAAACTGGCCGGCACCCTCGCTGACGGCACGACTACCTGGATGACCGGTCCCAAAACAATTGAAGGTCACATTGCACCCTCCATTCAGGACGCCGCCAAAGACGCTGGAAAAGCGTCACCTAGCATCGTCTGTGGCCTGCCTATCGCGCTAACATCCCAATCACAGGCAGCTCGCGTAAAACTGGATAAATCACTGGAAATATACGGTATTCTGCCCTCCTATCGCGCCATGCTGGACCGTGAAGGCGCCGCCGGTCCAGGCGATGTTGCGATCATTGGAGATGAAAAAGAACTGCGTCAAAAGATTCTTCAACTACGCGATATAGGGGTCACCCATTTTAACGCTGCCATTGCAGACGTAGACGAAGGCGCGGCAGAGCGCACTTTGGCATTCCTTGCCGACTTGAAACCCGAACTCAGTTAGATAGCGCCGAAAACCTTTCTAAATCTAAAAGACTTCGAGGCTTCTAATATCATCACGCCGGACTTCAGTCCGGCTAATTTCAGCAGCGTACATTCCTCCCGCGCCGGCGCGCTACATTCTATACGACGAGTGATACACGACAGCCTGGCATTGACGTAAGCCCGACGCCTCTAATATTAGCCATAGCGTACAGACAGCGGTTGCTGTAAGATGCACGCCCGCTGATCCCCAAGCTAGTCACACCGTCTATTCCAGCAATTTTACTGACCCGAAAAGAGAAAAATCTATGAGCTTTGCCTCAATGGGCTTATCTGCCCCTATCCTGCAAGCCGTTACCGAACAGGGCTACGATACCCCCTCACCTATTCAAGCCGAGGCTATCCCTGCTGTTACTGCTGGCAGAGACGTGATGGCTGCAGCGCAAACTGGCACAGGCAAAACAGCCGGCTTTACCCTGCCTTTATTAGAGCGTCTGTCTAAAGGCGAACCGGCCAAAGCCAACCAGGCACGAGCGCTGGTATTAACTCCAACACGCGAGCTTGCGGCTCAGGTTGCTGAAAGCGTTGCTACCTATGGCAAGTACCTGCCTTTAAGCTCTACCGTAGTATTCGGCGGAGTAAAAATAAACCCGCAAATGATGAAGCTTCGCAGGGGCGTTGATGTACTGGTAGCCACTCCAGGCAGATTACTGGACCTATACAACCAGAAGGCCGTACGTTTTGATCAGCTGGAAGTACTAATACTAGACGAAGCCGACCGCATGCTGGATATGGGTTTTATCCACGATATTCGAAAGATTATGAGCTTTTTGCCGAAGCAGCGTCAGACGCTGATGTTCTCCGCAACGTTTTCTGCTGAAATCCGACAGCTGGCCAAAGGCATCATCAACAATCCCGTGGAGATTTCAGTTACCCCTGCTAATGCCGCTGCGCCAACGGTAGAACAACTGGTATACCCGGTAGACAAGAATCAAAAAGCGGCCCTGTTAACACAATTAATTAAAGACAATAGCTGGTATCAGGTACTGGTATTTACCCGCACCAAACACGGTGCAAATAAACTCACCCGCCAGCTTGAGTTGGCCGGCATTGACGCCGCGGCTATTCACGGTAACAAAAGCCAGGGTGCACGCACCCGTGCTCTGGCGGGCTTTAAAAACAATGAAATTCAAGTTCTTGTCGCAACGGACATTGCAGCTCGCGGCCTGGATATAGAACAACTACCGCACGTAGTGAACTTTGACCTACCCAACATATCAGAAGATTATGTACACCGCATTGGCCGTACGGGTCGAGCAGGCTCAACGGGGCAGGCTATATCACTGGTCTGCGCCGATGAATTTGCCGATCTTGCTGGTATTGAACGTCTCATCCAGACGCTGATTCCACGCGAAGAAATCGAAGGATTTAAACCCGTTCACAAGCTACCCGAATCACGCCTGGACCAGCGCCCTATTAGAGCGAAAAAGCCCAAGAAACCGAATGCCGGTCATAAAGATGGTCAACGTTCCGGAGAAGTCGCGCGCGGCCATAAACCCACCGGTAAAAACCGCAGACATACCGCTGGTGCAGCGAAGCCCGGTGGCGCATCACGCCGCAGCGGCGGCAATAGCGGCGGCCATAGTGGCAATAGCAATGGTAACCGAGGTGGGGCTCGCGGCTAGCAAGCGCAACTCCAGGAAACAAGAACTGACCTGGCGACGATTTTAAGATTTTCGCCAGGTCAGATCACGAAACCTTAGTATGTTAGCGGATTCGACGAACCCGAAAAGAGCGGCCCTTCAACTTTCCTTCACCCAGCTTTGCCAAAGCGGTTTTAACCACATCTATACTCACTGCCACGTAAGCCCAGTTGTCGGCGACATTGATTTTACCTACCTGATTACCCGCGATGCCATTCTCGCCGGTCAGCGCACCTAATATATCCCCTGGTCTGATCTTCTGCCGTTTACCGCCGTCTATCTGCAAGGTGGTCATCGGTGGCCGATACGGCGATCGATTAAGAACACTCGGAGATGGTAAAGACTCAGGCTCAATACGGTGGCCAAGATAGTCTTCCAGCAGCCCCAACTTAAAACTCTCTTTTCCACTGTAGAGAGAAAAAGCGAAACCCTTTTTACCCGCACGGCCTGTACGACCAATACGGTGAACATGAACCTCCAGGTCTCGAGCAATATGATAGTTAATCACGGCATCCAATGCCTCAATATCCAGTCCTCGCGCCGCAACGTCAGTTGCCACTAATACAGAGGCGCTGTGATTCGCAAAGCGCACCATCGTTTGATCACGATCCCGCTGCTCCAAGTCACCGTGCAAGGCCAAAGCCGCGAAACCATAGGCCGATAGCTCATCTGCAACTTCCTGCGTCTCACGTTTTGTATTACAAAAAACCACTGCAGAAGCAGGGCGATATTCCAGTAATAGCATACGCAAGACTGTCATGCGCTCTTCATCACTGTCGATCTTAAACAGATACTGCTGAATACTCTCTTTGTCGTGGGTAGATTCGACCTGCGCCATCACAGGATTCACCATAATACGCTTGGCAATGGTCTGAATTTTATTCGGGAAAGTGGCACTAAACAGCAGCGTTTGGCGTTTTTTGGGTGTCATTTCTACAATGGCATCCAGTGCATCCTGAAATCCCATGTCGAGCATTCTATCGGCTTCGTCGAGTACAAATGTGGTTAAATTATCCAGCTTCAACGAACCCTTTCGCAAATGCTCTTCAACTCGTCCGGGCGTTCCGACCACAATATGCGCCCCATGCTCCAGAGAGCCGATCTGCGGTCCAAAAGGCATCCCGCCACACAAGGTCAGTACTTTGATATTGTGAATGGTGCGCGCCAGCTTACGAATTTCCTTGGCCACCTGGTCTGCCAGCTCGCGAGTGGGGCATAACACCAGAGACTGTACACGAAAACGCTTCACCTCCAGTTTTTCCAGCAAACCCAATGCAAAAGCGGCCGTTTTACCAGAGCCGGTTTTACCCTGAGCAATAACATCCTGGCCATTTAAAATCGATGGCAGGCTTTGAGCCTGGATAGGGGTCATTTCACTGTAGCCTAGAGAATCAAGGTTCTCCAATAGTGATTTACCCAGCTTCAGTGTTGAAAAATCGGTTTGACTCAAGTGTAAGGCCCTTCAATAGAACATTGCGGTTATTTAGACAATAAAAAAGGGCAAGACCTTGATGGCCCTGCCCCTTCTACCGAAAGTCTCCGAAGAGACCCTTGGTCGGCTCGCAGCTAATTAGCTGCAGCCATATAGCATTCTCAAATTAGAGAGCTACGATGTTCTCTGCCTGAGGACCTTTTTGGCCCTGAGTAACAGTGAACTCTACCTTCTGGCCTTCAGTCAGGGTTTTGAAACCTGAACCAGTGATAGCGCTAAAATGGGCAAAAACGTCTGGACCAGATTCTTGCTCGATAAAGCCAAAACCTTTAGATTCGTTAAACCACTTAACAGTACCTGTTGTAGTAGACATAATGTATTTCCTATTTTTTCATGAGTAATAAAGGCCTTTTAACGGGCCAATGGGCTGAAAGTTTTTCTACTACTTATGAAAACAGGCCGAGACACAAAAGACAGGACATCGAAATGGTGTACATAAATATAAGACGTTCTTGCAAGCTGGCAAGATTATATAGGGAAATCATCCAGAGTCAAGTTTTAATCCCGCCAGTCCTGTGATCCGATACCTGACCTCTTCACAGAGGCAATGGCCTGTATATTCAAGATATTTCATATAGCAATAATACCTCTAATCCAAAGACACCTTGCCGCGCAGATTCTTTACTCTGCCTCTTTGAGTTTTACTGTCCATCCGTCGAGTTTTCGAGCCTTTAGTGGGTTTGGTAGGCCGGCGCGCTTTCTGCTTAAACATCGCGGTCTCGATCAAAACACGTAATCGTTCCAGTGCGGCGAGTTGGTTTTTTTCCCGCGTCCGGTACTGCTGTGCTTTGATCACCACAACGCCTTCACGATTAATCCGTCGATCGCTCAGTGCCAATAACTTTTCTTTGTACACTTGAGGCAAGGAAGATGCCTTGATATCAAAACGCAGGTGTACAGCGGAAGAAACCTTGTTGACGTTTTGCCCGCCAGGACCCTGAGCTCGAATCGCATTCAGTTCTATCTCATCCGCCGGAATGCTAAGCCGGCTGGAGACAACCAAAGCTTCAGCGGCCAATGTGCTTATCCAAGCGGGGTATACCAAATAGGCGATGTCCAGGCTCTTTCCTGAATCACCTTATCTGAGGCAGTGTCGTCGCAACTTGCTGGTCGCTGATCACTCGGCAACTGCGAGCACTGCCATGCATTGTAGCGACAGCTGGGGTTTTCTACCGCACGAGCGTAATAGACCGCTCTGCGACTTACATCGAAATCGGGGTCCTTCCACACCGCACACAACTGGGCGAATCCCTCACCGCCGGTTTGACACGTAAGGGGGTCAACGGTCGCGCCGTTGTTTGCATCACCTGCCACATCGAATACTCTCTGCTGATGATTTCCTTCATCGTCTACCCAACCTTTAACTAACTGCAGGGTCTGCAGAGGCATACCCTGTGTACCTGGCGAACCAAGGTCAGCTTGCGCGGTGGCAATAAACACGGGGGAACTGCCGGCTTTAGCCGGTAGATCCTGACCCATCGGTGCCCCACCTTCATATGCTCTGGCAACTAATTCAGGATCAGAACAAAGGCTCTCGTCGTAATTCCAACCGCCAAATAGCCTTGGCTTAATACGCGGCCCGGATGTACCAAAAACTTCTTTGTTACGAATCGCATCGAACAGCGCTGCACGTGAGTTTTCCGGCGCCCACACACCAATAAGTCCGCCCGGACTGTTATTACTATTGCCCGCAAACTCATTGCCTACCGAGGCTCGCTTCAATATAGAATCGTCGCCCATACCCAAATGGCCGGCAAACGTTTTTTCCGCTACACCGCCACCGGTACCATTATGTGTATCGGTACTCGCTGTAATACCGAATTTAAACGGGTTAACACCAATACGTTCTTCTTCTCTCAATCCTTCGATAAGCGCATATCGCACATAACTATTCCTACTCAGGCAACTAGGACCCAAATGCGGCATATAGTCCGCCAGCGGGCCGTCGTAACACTCTCCCGGATCGCCCCCGGCGGTCTGCTCAAAAGCACCATTCTCGAATTTCTCGTAGTCGCAGAACTCGTCTTCTGCACCCAAAACACCGGGCAATCCATTACGGCATTCGGAATCACCCTTGTGCTGCATAATTTCAATAACCGGCTCCATTTCTATGCGCAAATTGGCACGAGCCACCTGCTCTTCAGTGGAACTGGTTTCTGCGTAATCTGTAGAAAACATTCTGCCATTGCTGATATTGGAATTATGCGGAATGGCTAAAGACTGACAGCCATTTCCCGCATCATTACATTCATTTTTTAACAGCTGCCATAAATCCCACTCCCGGTGTCTGTCGATATAACTTACGGGGCGCTGAGGAACAGTGGCATTTCTAAAAATCACGTTCCGATGTAAATTGGAGCCTAAGCGAAAAGATGAATATTCGTATCCAACGAAGGCAGTTCTGTCACAATTATCGCTAAAGTCCTGCCACTTCTGGGCTGCGTCAATAATCCCTTTCCATTTCCCTAACATGGCCTCATCACAACGCTTACCGTCGTCACCACACACAGCACTATTACGAGAAGACCGCGGGTTGACTATCTGTATTAGTAAACTGGGAGATCGTCCGTCGCCCTCTCGAAAAGCGCCACAGAATTTCTCGTTATAGACTTCCGACGAAGGGTCCAGACACAGTGTTTGCTCACCCAAAAATTCCGAATGATCAGTAACCGCCATAAAATCCAGCGGACGATCGATGGAAACTTCACGAGTGCCGTTGCCGGCGGCATCCAGAGGTGGTAAATACACTGACTCACCGAAAGCATAGCCATAAGCTTCGCTCGGTGTGGTCCTCACATCAAAAGAATACGCATCATTGGACCAGGATGTATGAACATGTAAATCGCCAAAATAGGCGTTATTGAGTGGATTATGTTCAGCACAGGGCTGCGCTGTCTTTCCCTCGCTAAAGTCCCGAGAGGCAAAAGCAGAGTCCGGCATCGGCTCGCTATCGCAGGCCGACAGCAGCAGCGCTGCCAGACCGAGAGCTGCAATTTTCATTCGCCTTCTCATATCCCTTCTCTCCAGACTACAATCAAACTACCGATCCAATAGCACACCACTACCGGCAAAAAGCCTTATTCACTACTCGCCTGTCTTATGCCTTGCAGCAATTGGACCAAAAGCTCAGTATCGGGCTGATAAATAACCGGACTCACGCGATCCACTCTACCAGCACAGCGCGCAATAATCTTCTCTCCAACTTCCTGCGGGGTACCTACCACAGCAAAAGTATGTAACATTTCATCGGTCACCGAAGCCGCCATTTCCATCCACTTACCTTCCCGCGATAATTGATTCCAGCTGGCTTGCATATCGCCCCATCCATGCACCTCCAGTATAGGCTTGTAAGCCGGTGTCGAACCGTAAAACGCTATCTGGTTTCGCGCCGAAAATTCTGCCGCTTTAAAGGACTCTTCATCGGTTCCCGTAGCCACAATCATTTGTGCAGAAATCTGGAAGTCTTCTCGAGCCCGACCCGCCTTTTCCAAACCACGGCTAACCGCCGGCAAAGACAACTCATCAAGCGACTGAGTGGAGCTAAATGGATGACAAAAATACCCATCGCCGACCTCACCAGCCACCTCAGTCATTAATGGGCCGACACCAGCCAAAAATATCTTCGGCCAACCATGGGGGTTCGCCGCTGGTGAGAAGGTCGGTGACATCAGAGTATGCTGGTAGAATTCACCTTGAAAATTAAGCCGTTCACCCGTTTCCCAACTGTCCCAAATTGCGCGAACCGCCTGTACCATTTCGCGCATACGGGCAGCTGGCTTGGACCACGGCATAGAATAGCGACGTTCGATATGCGCTTTTACCTGAGTACCCAGACCGAGAATAAATCGGCCATCACTGACCATCTGTAAGTCGTTTGCCAAATAAGCCAGTGACATCGGATTGCGCGCAAAAGCCACTGCGATAGATGTCATCAAGTCCATCTTCGAGGTTTTCATAGCAGCAACTGTCAAACCAATGAAGGGATCACTCTGACCTTCAAAGCTATAGGCCCCATCAAAACCAGCCTCTTCCAGCGTGGCCGCCATCTCGCCCACTTTTACGGGGTCAAACATTAAAGAAGTATCTACTTTCACAGTCGTCTCTCTCTTTAGAAATATAAGTCAGAAATTTAAAGCCGTTATCGAAGCAACCTAGAGCCAATCAGGCCAATCTTTACCGGCGCTGCCTGTCCAATTAGGCTTGCGCTTTTCAAAAAACGCCATCCCGCCTTCAAGAGCATCAGGCTTTCCCATCGATTGGTGTAAGGCGCGAGTTTCGATGTCCTGGGCCTGGGCCTGCGTTCTATCCAGACCGTCCCAGATCATGCGCTTGGCCATCCCGGTAATTAGAGGCGCGCAATTTTCAGCCATATCTCGTGCCATATCCATAGCCAGCGGCAATACATCTTCTGCGCTGGCCACACGACGAGCAAAACCCAGCTCACCAATCTCGGTGCCGCTATAGCGTTTGCCCGTCAGAATCATTTCAAGCGCAGCCTCAAGACCAATCATACGAGGTAATACGTGATGGATATTGAAGTCAGCAATCACACCGCGCTGCGCCTGAAGAAAGCCGTATTTTCCTTGCGCTGCCATTATGCGCATATCACATTGGCTGGCGATCCCCAGACCGACGCCAATAGCGTGACCATTACAGGCCGCAATAACCGGCTTGCGCACCTGCTGAGCCTGAAAGGACAAGGGAGACGAACTGAAGTCCATATCTTCCTTTTCATCAAATGTCTCAGCGCCACCACTCAGGTCCGCGCCGGCGCAAAAGGCTTTGCCTGCGCCAGTGACCACAACGACTCGTACCTCATCGTCAGCGTCACAGGCCTGATAGGCCTCACCAAGACCGGTCATCATGCCTGAAGTGAAGGTATTCATTGCTTCGGGACGATTAAAGGTGATTAAGGCCACCCCGTTACTAATATCGAGATCTATATCGTTACTCATGGAAACTCCTGCCGATTCAATGACTACCAGCATAACGGCAAGCTGCTCAGGAGCAATGATCAATTGGGTCACGGCGCGCTAACAAATTGATACACTAGTATTAAATATAAGCTGACGGAGAAAAATGTAATACCGAAATCTGCCGCACATGACTGACGGCAGGAGGATCTCATAGCAACCGACATGAGGGTAATTACCATGCATTTTTTGCGCGACGCATATACGCCAGAAAGGAACAGACAATCGATAGGTATCTTGGAGAGATCTTTTTACGCCGAAAGATTCAGGCATCACTCAAAGAGCGAACTAACCAAGAAACACAAGGTGGCACTAAAAATGTGAGCCTGCCGGGAGCAGGCTCACAACGAACAATTAAGCAGCAGCTTTCGATTTTTGGCTTTTTTCGGCGCGCTGAATAAAGGCTTTAACTCTGGGGGCAATTTCTTGTCGGTATTTACTACCGTTGAACACCCCGTAATGCCCTACGCCTTCCTGCATATAATCTTCCTTGTACTCTTCAGCCAGGCCGCTACAGATATCATGTGCCGCACGAGTTTGTCCCGGACTACACATATTGTCTTTGGAACCTTCGACGGTCAGCAGGAAGATATCACTTATGGCAGCACAGTCCACCGTTTCGCCTTGATACTTCATCATACCTTTAGCTAAATGCTGATCGAAAAAGACACGCTCCAGCGTCTCAAGATAAAATTCGGCGGTGGTATCCAGCATGGCAAAATATTCGTCATAGAAATCCCGATGCCGATCAGCCGCCTCATGGTCTCCTGCCATCACATCCTTGGCAAACTGAACATGAGCATCGATGTGCAGACTCGGATTAAGCATAATAAAGCCGGCCAACTGCATAATACCGGGGTAAACCTTTCGCCCAACACCTTTATAACCAATAGGCGCTGCATGAATATGACTCAGGTTTAACACAGAAGATGACAGATATTCAGATACCTTGTTAATTCTATTTTTGTTAACACTGGTATCTACCGGGCCTGCCATTATGGTCAACGATGGTGGACGACAAGCGTGTTTTTTTGCTGCCATGTATGCCACTGCCGTTAATGCAGGAACCGACGCCTGGCACAATCCAATAACATGTGTATCAGGACCAATATGCTCCAAAAATTCTATCACATAGGCAACATATTCTTCAAAACCAAAACGCCCATCAGACACTGGCACATCACGGGCATCCAGCCAATCGGCCACATAAACATCGTGATCTGGTAAAAATTCGCGGAAGGTATCTTCAGACAAGGTGGCGTGATGACCGGACAGTGCTGGTACAAAAAGTACCTTGGGGTTGCCCTCTGAGGCGATATGAGAAAAATGCAGCAAGTTTGCAAACGGCTTGGCAACAGCCACATCTTCCTTTATGTGATACTTTCTGCCGTCAGCCTCTATCGTGCCATACTCAAAACCCTGCTTAGGGTAGTGCTTGATAAGCCGTACTGCCGACTCCAGTATCGCCGACCGGGTACGACCAAGACGTGTATCAGAAAGCGGATGTAAATCCGAAGAGGAATATTTGTGGGCCGCCTGCAAGACTGCCACCATGGGCAGGGACGCAGTCCGCACTACATCCAACATCTGATAACGCATACTAAACCTTAATCTAATCGGCAAAATTAAACCCGATTTAGGCATATACGATTAGAACAGTCAATCTAAAAGCCGCCGTTTGGCCCTGATAGCCACCCTATAGAGACAAACGCCGCACATCATTCAACAGCGAGATCACCTCATTCAGAAAGCGCCCACCGTCGGCTCCATTCACCACCCGGTGATCGTAAGACAATGACAAAGGCAACATCTTACGGGGCACAAACTCGCTACCGTTCCAGACAGGCTTGGTCTCTAGACGACTTACACCAAGGATGGCAACTTCAGGTGCATTCACAATAGGCGTGAAGCCCTTACCGCCCATACCGCCCAGACTGGATATGGTAAAACACGCCCCTTGCATATCGGCTGGCATCAGTTTGCGATCCCGCGCCTTGGCTGCCAGCACGACGACTTCAGCAGCAATTTCATAAAGCGACTTTTTATCGACATCCCGCAGCACCGGTACCATAAGCCCTGCCGGTGTATCAACAGCGATACCTATATGAACATAGTCTTTAAATACCAGGCCTTCACCATCGGCAGACAAAGAAGAATTTATTTTCTCATGGCGCTTCAGAGCCAATGCACAAGCCTTTAACAAGAACGGCATCGGCGTCAACTTGACACCGCGCTCTGCCGCTTCTGGTTTCATGGCCGCACGAAATTCCTCGAGATCCGAAATATCCGCGTCGTCGAACTGAGTAACATGGGGAACATTGAGCCAGCTGCGCTGCATATTAGTCGCAGTAACACGGCCAATTTTGGATAACTTTTCTTCGCGCACTGGGCCAAACTTCGAAAAGTCTACCGCAGGAACGCTGGGGATTGCGCTTCCACCTGAAGAAGGTGGTGCCTGCAAAGCCGCTTTAACATGGGCCTGAATATCTTCTTTAAGAATTCTACTACGTGGCCCACTGCCCTTGACCTCGGCCAGTAAAACACCGAACTCTCGCGCTAATTTACGTACCGCAGGACCGGCATGTACGCCATCGCCCGAGCCAGTGCTCAATTCTTCAGCTGGCGCAGGGGCTTGTATTGCGGGAGAGGGCGTAGCAGGAGCAGTCTCAGCTAATTGCGGTGCTGGTGCGCTTTCCTCAACCACTTCAGAGACAGCAGCAGCTTCTGCCTGAGGGAGTAGTAGCAGAATGGGATCACCCTGACTCAAGCTATCACCGACTGCCATGCGCAGTTCAACAACAGTGCCCGCTTGAGGAGCTGGTATCTCCATTGAAGCCTTGTCGCTTTCAAGCACGATCATGGAGTCGCCTTCTTCAAGGACATCCCCAGCGCTGACAGATATTTCTATCACTTCAACAGCTTCGCTACCGCCAATATCTGGCACCGAAACCAATACTTCGGCTGCTTGAGTAACAGCGATCGCGGCTGGTTCGGGGGCGGCACTGTCCGCTTGCGTCTCAGGAGCAGTCTCGATGACTGGTTCCTCTACCACAGGATTTTCACTGCCTTCTACTGTAGATTCTCCCTCAAGCTCCAGCTCAACCATCGCTGCGCCTTCGCCGACCTTATCACCTTCTTTCAATAATATGGCTGTTACCACGCCGGCAACTGGACAAGGTATTTCCATAGAAGCCTTGTCAGACTCCAGCACCACGAGAATTTCTTCTGGAAGCACCGTGTCGCCAACGCTAACGCCAATTTCGATGACTTCGACGTCTTCAGCGCCGCCGATATCCGGAACATTGATTATTTGTTTACTCACGTTCATTCCTTCTATTTTGCTATACGGTCATTGGGTTGGGTTTTGCAGGGTCGATACCAAACTTAGCCATCGCCGCACTAACTACCGCATGCTCAACGTCACCTTCATCAGCCAGGGCCTTTAGTGCTGCCAAGACAACATAATGACGATCGACTTCGAAGAATTGTCGCAGTTTACCGCGTGTATCACTACGGCCATATCCGTCTGTCCCCAATACCGAGAAATTCTGCGGTACAAAAGGTGCCAACTGATTAAAATGCGTTTTTATATAATCGGAACTGGCCACTACTGGCCCATCCGCCGGTGCTAACATCTGCGTAATATACGGTGAGCGTTGGGTCTCTTCCGGATGCAGTAAATTCCAGCGCTGGCAATCCTGGGCTTCGCGAACCAATTCATTAACGCTGGTAACACTCCATACATCCGCATCAATATTATATTCGTTGCGCAAGATCTCAGCTGCCGCTCTTACCTCTAATAAAATAGTACCCGAACCCAATAACTGCACAGTCCGTTTACTACTATCCGATGCTTTCTCCAGCGGATACATTCCTGCCAAAATACCTTGCTCGACCCCGGCTGGGATCTCCGGCATCTGGTAATTTTCGTTCATTAAAGTAATGTAGTAGAAAACGTTTTCGCCTTCCTCATACATTCGACGTAAGCCATCCTGCATAATCACCGCGAGTTCGTAAGAATACGCGGGGTCGTAGGATATACAGTTAGGGATCATATGCGCCATCAAGTGACTATGACCATCCTGATGTTGTAAACCTTCGCCGTTCAGGGTTGTTCTACCTGCGGTCGCACCAAGTAAAAAACCTCTAGTCTGGCTATCACCGGCAGCCCATAACAAATCCATCACTCGCTGAAAACCAAACATGGAATAGAAGATATAAAACGGGATCAACGGGAAATCATTGGTACTGTAAGACGTACCACAGGCAATCCAGGCTGAAGTAGCGCCAGCTTCATTAATGCCTTCCTCCAGAATCTGGCCTTTTTCATCTTCCTTGTAAAACATGATCTGGTCAGAGTCGTGCGGTGTATAATTTTGTCCCTTCGAAGAATAAATACCCAATTGACGGAACATGCCTTCCATACCAAAGGTACGAGCTTCATCAGGCACAATAGGAACAATTCTCTCGCCTATAGACTTGTCCTTGGTCAAAGTAGACAGAATCCGTACGAACGCCATAGTCGTGGATATAGAACGCTCACCACTGCCTTTCAACTGTGCTTTATAGCTTTCGAGAGGCGGTACTTGTAATACGGTGGCTAAAGCTTGGCGCTTCGGTAAAACACCCCCCAGCTCTTCCCTGCGATTACGCATATACACCATTTCTGTGCTCTGCGGATCGGGTCGGTAATAGGGCATATCCTGAAGCTGAAGCTGTTCATCCGTAAACGGGATATTGAAACGGGTGCGGAAACTTTTCAGACTTTCAATATCCAGCTTTTTCAGCGAATGTGTTTCATTTTGAGCCTCACCCGCAGCCCCCATGCCATAACCTTTTACGGTTTGAGCCAGAATTACTGTCGGCTGTCCTTTATGTGACATTGCCTGCTCATAAGCTGCATAGACCTTATACGGGTCGTGACCGCCACGATTCAGGTACATGATATCGTCATCAGAAAGATCTTTGACCAGTTCCAGTAACTCAGGATACTTACCAAAAAAGTGCTCACGGGTATACGCGCCGCCGTTAGCTTTATAGTTTTGCAGTTCGCCGTCACAGACTTCATCCATGCGCTTTTTCAGTAGACCGGTCTTATCTCTCTGCAGTAGCGGATCCCAATGACGACCCCACAACACCTTAATGACGTTCCAGCCTGCGCCGCGGAATACTCCTTCAAGCTCCTGAACTATTTTCGCATTACCTCTAACCGGCCCGTCGAGTCGCTGTAAATTACAGTTGACCACAAAAATCAGGTTTTCAAGTTTCTCGCGACCAGCAAGAGAAATAGCCCCCAGTGACTCGGGCTCATCACACTCGCCATCGCCCAAAAATCCCCAGACCTTACGATCGCTGTTATCTACCAACTCTCGCTTGGTGAGATACTTCATTACGTGCGCTTGATAGATTGCCTGAATTGGGCCCAGCCCCATGGATACGGTAGGAAACTGCCAGTAATCGGGCATCAACCAGGGGTGAGGATATGACGATAAACCTTCCCCATCTACCTCTCGGCGAAAGTTATTCAGCTGATCTTCGCTAATACGCCCTTCAAGATAGGAGCGCGCGTAAATACCTGGCGCTACATGCCCCTGAAAATAAATCAAATCTGCCGGCTGACCCAAACCGTCACCGCGGAAGAAATAATTAAAACCTATGTCGTAGAGCATGGCACTGGAGGAAAAACTCGATATATGCCCACCCAGACCTTCATCATTCTGGTTAGCTCGCATCACCATCGCCAATGCGTTCCAGCGAATCATTGAGCGTATACGACGCTCAATAAATAGATCGCCGGGCATGCGTTTTTCATCTATAGGGTCAATGGTATTGGTATATGAAGTAGTGATCGCATCCGGTAGCCGAACCCCGCCATCCATAGCCATCTCGGTGAGTCGACCAATGATAAAAGCGGCGCGCTCTGCGCCTTCGCTATCCATAACGGATTTTAGAGATTCAAGCCACTCACGTGTCTCAATGGGATCTTTATCCTCAAGCATGTACTATCCTCTGTTCCAAATACAACCACAGGGGGTCACCGCGCAGTCGTGTTTACGAAAGGCAGTTCCGAGGGTAAACCGGTCTGCCTGATTTGAATTATGGTGTCGCCCGGGGATTATCGCCAGACAAAACATCTCACCGGCAATTAGTTAGTAGAATCACCGACGGGAACAAATTTTGTAAAATTCTTTCATAAATCGAACTATTTTTCAAGTTACAGACCAAACCAATGGCCCTAAAAGAACAAATCAGGCCTCAAAAACCCTTAGCAACTCTACACTAATCGATATTTCTTTTTGAGCTACGGATAGTTTTTTCCCTCTAGTTTCGCCTTAAATTCATCAAAATCGTCGATTTTAACCCCATCTACGACTTCTGGCAAGCCTGCTTTGCCTGGCGCATACAAGACAAGTTTTCGCTGTACCGCAGGTTGAAAGTAATTACCAAAAAAGGCCTGCCATTGCTGTAAGCCAAGCGACTCGAGCGCCGAAACGAGCTGCTGCTTGCTATCAAACTCGGCATAGCCATGTACCAAATCAAACCAGTAATCGCCGGTCTGCTGCCCTATATTCTGCGCTGGCTCGCTTAAAGCGGATATCAGTGCTTGCCTGTGCCGCGCAAATTCCTCCTCGGTCATATCTGCCAGTGTGGCGTGCTGCTCTTCAATAAACAGCTCTATTGCCGCGGTAATCTCGGCAACTGACCGCTCAGGTGACTGAACCACAAACACCATACCCGGAGTACGCTCCAGAATGACGGGACTGGCAAACACAATATAGCCAAATTGCTGCTCAGTACGCAGTGAGTGAAAAAAAGCGGATTTCACAATTTGTGCGGTCAAGCCCATAAGAACTCGCTGCTCGTTGGTATCTCCTTCGCCCTGTAAATAGTAAATAACCGCGCTGTCATCATGCGGCAACGACTCGGCATACCAGTTATTGTTGGCCTCAGGCAGCAATAACACAGAAGCAGGAGCCGCTCCCGTCCCGTCTGCCGACAGCGGCACAGCAGCCGCTACCTTCTCCAATACGCGCTTTACCTGGGCCTCACTATAATTACCATGTATCAACAAGCGAGGTTTGATGTCTTTCAAAAACTCTCGTGCAAAATCAACTACATCAGCCAGTTCCACATCAGCGATTGCCGCCTGTAGATCTTGCTCACTCCAATAAGGCTGATAAAACATCTGCTTGTGACGAGACATGAGAACTTTATAAGGGGCCCTGTGAACTGCATTACGCCAGTTTTCAATCATCTCCTGTTTGATGTCCGCAAATCGCTGCGCATCAAAATCCAGCGCAACCAACTGCTCTAGCAACATCTCTAACAGCACATCCTGTTTATCATTAAATCCGCTAACGGAGAGCGATAAGCCACGTCGGTTATGACTAATACCTTGCTCGAAACCCACCAACATGGCCGGATAGGTTTTTGCCACCAAATTGTCCGACACCAGGCGAGCGTATAAACCCGTAAGTACCGCATGACGCGCTGTATCTGCGGCCAGCGGACTCGCTAATTCCAACAGCATCGTGGCTCTGGGTAATACAAACGACTCTGACTGGGAAAACCAAGCCTCCACACCAAGGTCATTTACAACAGGGACTGGCTCTCCGGCTTGTATCAGCTCGACTATATCCAGCTGCGACGGAATGAAGCCATTCACACCAGGCATAGTCAGCGCATCTCGATTCACTGTCGCCACTGCGCTTCGCAGGGCAGTCACATCCAAATCCTTCACTGAAAACTCTGCCTGGTAATAGCGGGATTTTTGTTCAGCAGAAAGATTTTTGGCGGAAATACTCACCAGGGCATTATCGATAATTAGTGCATCAAGAAACTGCCCTATTAGCGCCTCATCGTAGGTATCCAACCAATAAGGCCCACGTAAAATATTCTGCGAAGAATAATTGGTCATATTACGACTCAGACGAGTCACATAACCCATGCCCTTTTGTTGCTCCTGAAAACGAAAATTGATGGCTCCGATATCACGATGCTCATTAAACTTACTTTCGCTTATGCCATTGGCCCGAAGTAGCTCTATTTGCGCAAATATCAACGCCATGACATCATCTACAGAGGCCAGCCCCTGCTCGGTTAAATCTACAGTGATACCAAATAGACCGCCTCCCCGATAGCTTAAGCCCTGCCCTGCCGATAAACCGTCAGCCCATCCTCGGCGCTTCAGCTCCTGCAGCAGGCTACCCTCGCCCTCATGACCCAATGTATCGCCGATCAATAACATAGGCTCACGCCCGCGATTATTACTGTTATCCGGCACAGGAAAACTAATCGATAGCTGCCTTAATTCTGTCTCCGGGATATAGTGAACGAGCTTTGGCAAACTGCCCTCAACAAACAAAGGTTGGGACACTTGATAAAGTTCAAGATGACGATTGATTATCGAGCCAAAACTCGATTCAGCGTACGAGACTAGCTCGGCCAGTGGCTCCTTACCCAAAACAACAAGAGTCATCCTGTTGGCAGAGTAATACTGCTCATAAAACTTCATCGCCGCATCGCGCAGGCGCTCTCCTTCCTGCTCGGCCAATGTATCAAGATTGCCCACAGTAAATTTGGAAAACGGGTGTTGCGGGTTCATCTGTTGCTTCAAAACATCAAGATAACGACGCCCGTCATGTTTGATATAGGCCATATACTCAGAGTTAACTGCATTTTTCTCCCGCTCGGCATATTCTTCCAGCAATAATGGTGAAAGAAAAAACTGAGCAAATCGATCAATGGCCTCTGCTAAATCATCGGCATTAATATCGAAGAAATAGTTGGTATTATCAAATGCCGTATAGGCATTATGACTACCACCGTGTTCGCCGATAAAACGCTGGTAGCCATCTGGCTCAGGGTACTTAGTGGTTCCCAGAAATAACATGTGCTCCAGGAAGTGCGCCAGTCCCGGTCTTGCTACCGGGTCGTCCTTACTACCTGCCTCTACATTGAGACTAACCGCAGCCTTATCGGCCTCGGGGTCCGATATCAATAATACTCTCAGGCCATTGGCCATTTCCAGATACTGATAGTCGCGGCTATCACTGGGGCTCTTAACAGGTTGCTGTAAATCCGCGTTGTTTGACTCGGCGCAAGCCAGTAAAAAAAACGAACAGAGGAAAAAACCATATACACGACTACGAAAAAAAACACTTTTTAACAAAATATCAAACCTCTTCAATGAGCAGCTGCTCTTCTTTAACATCCATTTTTGCGCGCGGCCAGGATTGAATCAAAGCCTTCACCAGGGTGGCCAGCGGAATCGCAAAAAACACCCCCCACAAGCCCCATAGGCCTCCAAAAAACAGTACGGCGACAATAATAGCCACTGGGTGTAAATTAACTGCTTCGGAAAATAGCAAAGGCACTAACACATTCCCATCCAAGGCCTGAATGACTGCATAGGCAACAAAGAGATACATGAAGTCGCTGCTCCAGCCCCACTGCATAAATGCCACCATGGTTACCGGAACGGTCACAGCAGCAGCTCCGATGTAGGGAATTAGAACAGAAAAGCCCACCAACAACGCCAACAAGGCGGCATAATTAAGCCCCAAAATGGCAAAAACCACATAGCTGGCAACACCAACTACTATTATCTCGATAGCCTTTCCTCGGGCATAGTTTGCTATCTGATCCGTCATCTCATAGGAAATACGCTGCATAAAGGGACGTTTTTCTGGCAGGAAAGAAGACAACCAATCCAGAATTACGTTCCAATCCTTAAGCATAAAAAGCACCAGAATAGGCACCAACACTAAATAGATTAATAGGCTAAAGACATTGCCTATATTAGCCAGCGAGAAAGATACCGCCCACTGACCGAGGCTGGCCATCTCCTTACCCGCCGCGTCTGCCCACCTATCGAGCTGAGCGTCAGTCAGGAACTCCGGATATTGCTGCTGCAAGTTATCCAGCGCACGTTTCAACGCCTCAGTCATAGCGGGAAATTCATTGAACAAATTGAGTAACTGCTTCCACACCAGAGGCATCAAATAAATCAGACTAGCGAGAAAAAGCCCACAAAACAGGCTATAAGTAACCGTCAGCGCCAGCCAATCAGGAGCCCCCAATCGGCGAAAATAGCTCTGTAAACCCTGTAACAGGAAGGCAAAAATCGCCGCCGCAATAACCGGCGCAAATATATCCCCCATTGATACAACCAACATCAGGCCCACGGCCAGTAGAAACACCAAAATGAGGGTTTCTTCGTCGGTGAAAAGTTGTTGGTACCATTTTTGTAACACATTAAGCATTGCTAAAACCCGCCCTGAAGAAATATCAGCCTTTCTCAATAATATAAATAAAAACCCGCTCTTGCTGCGTACTCTCTACCAATGTATGCGCTGTTAAGTCTGTCCAGCTACGAAAATCACGAACTGAACCCGCATCTGTTGCCAGCACTTTCAAACGCTGACCCGGCTGTAACAGGCTTAAGGCCTGCTTGGCTTTCAGTAAAGGCAGCGGGCACGCCAGACCAACAGCATCAACAATATGTTCACTCATACTGGTTTATCATCGACCAAAAACGGTATGCTAGCACAGAGATAGCCCTGACAGCGGATAGAACTTCTGCCAGTGGCGATGGTCTACCCAAACAAGGAATGAAATGCAGCCAATAATTTGCAGCGGCTGGCGATTATTCTGCCTGCTTCAATGATCAACCATGGAATTAAATGAAACAACGCCTAAAACCCGCTTTCGCAGCTCTCTGTGCATTAATGTTACTTGCGGTATCGCCATCTCAGACTAACGCCATCAGCAGCACAATGAAGCTGCCGGAACTGGGAGACGCCAGCTCAAGTATCTTTTCAGCCCAGGCGGAGCATGATCTGGGGCGGGCATGGCTAATGTCATTCAGAAATCAGGCTCCGCTCATCGATGACCCCCTGCTTACCGACTATCTTGAGCATCTGATCTACTTCCTCGCCACCCACAGCCAGCTGAAAGATAGACGCCTCGAGTTGGTCGTCGTCGACAACCCAACCATGAATGCCTTCGCTGTGCCCGGCGGGATTATAGGTGTACACAATGGCATGTTCCGATATGCCAAAAGCGAAGACCAGTTCGCTTCCGTACTAGCGCACGAGTTAGCGCACATCAGTCAACGACATTTCGCCCGCAGTGTAGAACTGCAAAAAAAGGCCTACCTCCCCACTATGGCCGGGCTACTGGCAGGATTGATATTAACAGCCACTACCGGTAGCGACGTTGGCTTGGCGGTACTATCGAGCACTCAGGCTGCTGCCTTACAGTCGCAAATTAACTATACACGCTCCAATGAGCAGGAAGCGGACAGAATAGGCATGCAGAATATGGTAAATGCCGAACTTGACCCCCATGCTGTCGCGGATATGTTTGAGCAAATGATTCAGGCAACCCGCTACCATAGCTCCAACCGGATACCCGAGTTTCTGCGCACTCACCCCGTCACAGAAAACCGTATTGCTGATGCCAGAGCACGCGCGCGAAACCTGGACAGCCCAGCGGCCCGCCCGGACCTGGAATACCAATTGATGCGGGCCCGGGTCGCTCTACATTTTGAAAAAAACCCGGATTTCGCCGTATCACGTGCCCGAGATGCCATGAAGGACCACCGACTTGACCCAACAGCAGCACGTTATAGCTACGCCCTGGCACTCATTCGAGCCAATCGGCTGGAAGAAGCAGAGCCTCATATTGAATATCTGGTTAATCGCGACCCCAGCCGAATTACCTTCCGCGTGGCACAGGCTGAATTATTGATACAACAAAAGGAGCTCGAGCGAGCTGACGAATTACTTAGCAGACAGCTTCGATACAACCCGAATAATTACCCTCTTTCCGTAACTCAGGTAGAAGTACTGAGGCAACTGGGCAGAATAAGAGAAGCTGAGGCAATTCTAACCGAGCAAATACAATTTAGACCTACCGATCCAAATGTTTGGTATCAGCTTTCTGAAATTCGTGGCCTGGCAGGCGATATACTCGGTGTACACGAAGCCAGAGCGGAGTATTTCTTGTTAAATGGGGCACCTCGCCAAGCTATCCGCCAGCTCAGCTACGCCTTGCAAATGGTTCGCTCAGATATTACGGCTACTGCCAGGATGCAACAGCGCATCCGCGATATAGAGGATTGGCAAGAAAAACTGGAAATGGACTAAATAGCTACAAGCTTCTAAGGAAACTCAAGCGTTACCTGTTAATTCCGTTTTCGCCTGCTGGGCAAAATTGACCATTCTATCCAGTGGTTTTAGAGCCTTCTCGCCCAGCTCCCGGTCTACGAAAACCTCGTTAGACCCGTCATCAAGAACCTGAGCCAGATTCTCCAGCGCATTCATGGCCATCCACGGACAATTTGCACAACTGCGACAGGCTGCACCATTACCCGCCGTAGGAGCAATGATGAATTCTTTATCCGGCATCAAAGTCTGCAGCTTGTGGAATATGCCCTGATCTGTTGCCACGATAAATTGCGTGTTTGGCAGCTCACGTGCAGCATTGATGATTTGTGTAGTTGAACCTACAACATCAGCCAGCTCTACTACTGAGAGTGGTGATTCAGGATGAACTAATACAGCTGCCTCAGGAAATACCGCTTTGAGATCGATAAGACCCTTGGCTTTAAATTCGTCGTGCACGATACAGGCACTGTCCCAACAGATCATATCTGCGCCGGTTTCTCGTTGCACATAGGCACCTAAATGCTTGTCTGGCGCCCACAAAATCTTCTTTCCCTCATCATGTAAATGCTCTACCACGTCCAAGGCAATACTGGAGGTAACAACCCAGTCCGAACGAGCTTTTACCGCAGCAGATGTATTAGCATAAACCACCACAGTACGATCAGGATGCGCATCGCAGAATGCGGTAAAATCATCCACAGGGCAGCCCAAATCAAGCGAACAGGTAGCTTCCAGTGTGGGCATTAATACGCGTTTTTCCGGGCTGAGAATCTTGGCGGTCTCACCCATAAACTTAACCCCGGCAACCACCAGCGTACTGGCCTCATGCTGTTTACCAAAACGTGCCATTTCCAGTGAATCTGAGACGCAACCACCGGTTTCTTCCGCCAGTACCTGCAATTCGGGATCAGTATAATAATGAGCAACAAGGACAGCATTTTCACGTATCAAGGCGGCCTTTATGCGCTCGCGCAAAGCCTCTCTCAACTCGGGCGCCCCTCGATCAGAACGAGGTTTGGCGAGAAAGTCCTGAACTATTTCGCGTGCTGGGTCAATCTGTGTGTCTGTACTCATGTGTATAATCATACTACCCGTGAATGTGCCTGTTACAGGCGATAATTGATAAATGGGGTCGTTTGCGACACTTTTAAAGGGCGTAATTATACCTCACTGGGGCGAGAGCGCCAGAGACGCACGATATATGGCCGAATCGGCTCGCCAGAATCCTGGTAAATCAAGTATATATTGGGTTTTAAGCTAAAAATTTGGCCCATAGTTTGATTAATACTCGAGAATATAGCCGCTATAGCATCAGTAAACCTAATTCCCCTTGTCATGAGCCAATAGCTTTCGTATAACATGACCTAGAGGACAAAACCTAAAAGGTATAGATCACTCCAATGGCCGGACAACCCACAGTTCCTATTCAATACGTAAACTATATGCTGGCAATGGCGAAACAACGCAATTGTGATATAGACGCGTTATTAATAGCCATCGGGGGCAGCCGTGAGCAACTCAACGAACTGCACCACGTGCCGGTATTATTCTACGGCGAACTCTACCATCACATCATTCAACAGGTATCAGATGAATGGTTCGGGCTTCTAAGCACCGGTGAAGTACAACCAGGGACCCTACGATTACTATGTCAAACAACGGTGCACTGCAGAACCCTTGCTCACGCAATCGAGCGCAGCGCCGAGTTTTTCAAAATTGCCCGCGGTTTCATCGCCAACCAGTCTTTGTCAGTTATTGGTGATCAGGCTCTGTGTAGGCTTAAAAAAATCGATTGCGTTGATGATGTGGCATTTCAAGCCACAATAAGCGATTCGCCCGCCAGCGTTATTAAATCCAGTTTACTTGCCTGGCATGGCTTTGGTTGCTGGTTAACCGGGCAGGACATAGCCATACAAAACATCTATTACTCATTTTCGGAGTCGGAAGATAGCCATTATAGAAACGCAGAAAATACTTTTTACAATCAGGAATTTAACGGCTACTCCTTCGACGTCAACTGCCTGGATTACCCAATTATACAAAACGAAGAAAATATTGAGGACTTCATTCGCAAAGCGCCATATTACTCGTTTATGGGAAACCGTGAAGAGAGCCTTGCACAAAGAATAAAATCGCTGCTCGTCAGGAATAGTGGCAACACCTACCCCACCGCACAAGAAGTCGCTGACGTACTTAATATGTCTGTACAAACTTTGCACCGTCACCTGAGCAAAGAAGATACCAGCTATCAAAGCCTCAAAGATGAATACAGGACCGAGGCCGCGATACACTACCTGAACTGCCAGGATATGAGCAACGAGTCCATATCCGAGCTACTGGGTTTTGAAAACCCCAGCACCTTTTACCGATCTTTCAAAAAATGGACCGGAATTTCTCCTGGCGAGTATAGAAAACAGCGCCGCGATAAGTCATAAAACGCCATCGGGCCATTTTTGACCGAGATCATATGCAATACCGATTGAGTCAAATGGACATAGTCCCCGCCTAAAGCTTACGGCATCCTCTACATCATCAAATTACAGCATAAGCGCTGCAATGAATGGAGAAAAAATACCATGTCTCAATATAAAGCCCCCCTACGTGATATTCGCTTTGTTATGGATGAACTGCTGGAGACCACAGCCTTTTATGAATCTACCGAAAAATGGAACGAGGTATCCAGTGAACTGGTTGGCGCTATTGGTGAAGAGTGTGCGAAATTCTGCGAAAATGTATTGTCTCCACTTAATGCAGTCGGCGACAGTGAAGGCTGTACTCTGAAAGATGGTCAGGTTTATACACCTACCGGTTTTAAAGAAGCCTACCAGCAATATGTCGATGGCGGCTGGCCTGCCTTAAGCGCCCCTGAAGACATGGGAGGTCAAAATCTCCCCGGCGCTGTCGCCATCATGAAAACTGAAATGACCGGCACCGCCAACTGGGCATGGGGCATGTATCCCGGCTTGTCTCAGGGAGCGATCCATACCGTTGAAGCCCACGGCACAGACTCACAAAAATCTGTTTATTTAACCAAACTGGTGTCCGGTCAATGGACAGGTACCATGTGCCTTACAGAATCCCACTGCGGTAGCGATTTAGGCATGTTACGCACAAAAGCTGAACCCAATGCCGATGGCAGCTATAACATTACTGGCACCAAAATATTTATATCTTCGGGTGATCACGACATGGCCGAAAATATTGTCCATATCGTATTGGCACGCCTACCCGGCGCGCCGGAAGGAACCAAGGGCATTTCATTATTTATTGTTCCCAAAGTGCTGCCAAATGACGCCGGCGAAATCGGTGAAAAGAACACTCTGGAATGTGGCTCACTGGAAGAAAAAATGGGCATCCATGGTAACTCCACCTGCGTTATGAATTTTGACGCTGCGAAAGGATTTTTAATTGGTGAAGAAAACCGTGGCCTGAATGCCATGTTTACCTTTATGAATACCGCCCGTATTGGCACTGCCGCTCAGGGCCTGGCCCACGCTGAATGTGCTTATCAAAACTCTCTGACCTATGCCCAAGAACGTCTGCAAATGCGTGCCCTCTCCGGCCCTAAAAATCCGGACGGCCCAGCCGATCCAATTATTGTACATCCTGACGTACGCCGTATGCTGCTAACCCAAAAGGCTTTCTCTGAAGGCTCCAGAATGTTGCTCTATTATGCGACATTCCTCGGCGACCAAAATTCAGTAGCCGACGAAGAAGAAAGTCAGAGGCTGGAAGATACACTTGCCCTGCTGACACCTGTAGCCAAGGCATTTATGACTGAAACAGGCTTCGAAGCTGCCAATTTGGGTATGCAAGTATTTGGTGGACACGGCTATATTAAAGAATGGGGCATGGAACAAAATGTTCGTGATGCCCGCATATCAATGATCTATGAAGGCACCACCGGAATACAGGCTCTGGACTTACTCGGAAGGAAAATCCTCCAGACTCAGGGTCGCACGCTAAAAGTATTTGGCAAAGAAATAAGTCAATTTTGCGCACAGAATGAGCACAACCCCGCTGTCGCCGAGATGATTAAAAAACTGAAGGAACTACTTGAAGAATGGAGTAACCTGACCTTCGAGATTGGCGCCAAGGCATTAGAGAACCCCGATGAAATTGGCGCAGCCAGCGTCGATTACCTGATGTTCTCAGGCTACGTCACCTACGCCTATTTGTGGGCACGCGCCGCACTGGTGGCGCAGCGGGCGCTGGATAACGGTAGCACTGAGACCGATTACTATCAGAGTAAACTGTTTACTGCGCAGTTCTACTACCAGCGCATATTACCGAGAACAAGTACACTGAGGGAAACGATGCTTTCAGGAATAGAAAATCTGGACAGCGCCAACGTTGATCCCTTTATAAACATTCAATAATCGTTATCTCAAGCCGAGTTACGGCTCGGCTAAACAGGAGGAATAATGCCCATGATTTATCAGGGAAAAGCTATATCAATTTCGATGTTGGACGGCAATATTGCTAATCTCGTATTTGATCTCGAAAACGAATCAGTTAATAAATTAAACAAATTGACCATCAGTGATCTTTCCTCTGCACTTGACGCCCTGAAGCAAACGCAGGGTATCCAGGGTTTAGTTTTGAGTTCAGGCAAAGATACCTTCATCGTCGGCGCCGACATAACTGAGTTCAGCGCCTTAGCTGACCAAACCGATGAACAAATAGCCGATTTCGTTTATGGCGTAAACCAGACACTTAACCGTATAGAAGACCTACCCTATCCCACCATTGCTGCCATTAACGGTATAGCACTCGGCGGCGGTTTGGAGATATGTCTAACAGCAGATTTTCGCGTTCTGGCGAGCAGCGCCCAGGTCGGTTTCCCTGAAGTACAGCTGGGCATTTTCCCCGGCTACGGCGGTACCGTTCGTACACCTCGTTTGATAGGCATAGACAATGCGGTTGAATGGATCGCCACGGGCAAGCAAAACAAAGCAGCTGCAGCACTTGCAGTCGGCATAGTGGATGCCGTCGTTGAACCCGATAATCTCCAAACTGCTGCCATCCAGATGCTTCAGTCAGCCATTAACGGCGATCTGGACTATCAAACTCGTCGTGCTGAAAAAAAGGCGCCGGTAAAGCTTGATGACATTGAGCTTATTATGGCATTCGAGACGTGTAAAGCTATGGTTGGCCAGCAAGCCGGCAGGAATATGCCTGCACCTTTGCTAGCCGTGAAAACCATGGAAAAGCATGCTCGACTGGAACGTGACGAGGCACTTAAGATAGAAGGACAGCAACTGGCAACGCTCGCCGGCAGTGATGTCGCTATAGCTATGGTAGGTCTCTTTATGGGAGATCAGGCATTAATGGCCAAAGCAAAGACAACAGCCAAGGGAGCAGACAAGGTTCAGCTCGCCGCTGTACTGGGCGCGGGTATTATGGGTGGCGGTATTGCCTACCAATCTGCCTCTACCGGTACTCCCATCATCATGAAGGATATACAACAATCCGGGCTAGACCAAGGCATGGGTGAGGCAGCGGCAATACTCTCCAAACGTGTAAACCGTGGCCGCCTGGCACCGGAGAAAATGGCCTCTATATTAAACGCCATTACCCCCACATTGAAATATGACAGCCTTGATAAGGTCGACATGATTGTCGAAGCCGTTGTCGAAAACCCCAAGGTAAAGGCTGCTGTTTTATCCGAGGTCGAGGCGCTTGTGGGTGCAGATACCGTTATTGCATCAAATACTTCGACCATTCCTATTAGCGTTCTGGCCGAATCCTTACAGCGACCGGAAAACTTTTGTGGCATGCACTTTTTCAACCCTGTAGACCGCATGCCATTGGTTGAAATCATTCGCGGTGAAAAAACCTCCGACGCCACCATTGCAAAAACTGTCAAATATGCAGTCGCCCTGGGGAAAAAACCCGTCATCGTTAACGACTGCCCCGGGTTTTTGGTTAACCGCGTTCTGTTCGCTTACTTCGCCGGTTTTGTCGGTCTACTTAAAGACGGCGCAGACTACCTGGCGATCGATAAAGCCGCTGAGAAATTTGGCTGGCCCATGGGCCCAGCCTTATTGTGCGACGTGGTTGGTATGGATACCGCCGTGCACGCTGCAAAAGTTATGGCGGACGGCTTTCCAGATCGAATGAAGAGCGATTTTAAAACCGCACTCGAGGTTCTGTTCGATAACAACCGTCTGGGACAAAAGAACGGCGTGGGTTTCTATCAACACAAAGCAGACAAACGCGGCAAACTGCAAAAACAGATAGATGAAACACTACCTGCCCTGCTGGGTGATAGTGCTCCAGGCGGACGTGAATTCAGCGACGAAGAGATCATGGATCGGCTGATGATTCCTTTCTGCTTTGAATGTGTCAGATGCCTGGACGATGACATCGTAGCCTCTCCAGCGGAGCTGGATATGGCACTTGTTTTTGGAGTGGGTTTTCCGCCCTTCCGTGGTGGCGCTATGCGCTATCTCGATACCGTGGGAACTGCTGAATTTGTCGCGCGCGCAGAGCAGTATGCAGAGCTCGGCGCAATGTATCGGCCTAGTAGCAAACTACAAGAAATGGCTGCCAACAATGCAAGCCTGTTTGCCTGAGCCCTGGCATTAACGAATTGAGGAATTAAGACATGAAACTGAATCCAAGAGACGCTGTAATCATTGATTTTGCACGCACCCCCATGGGCCGCTCTAAAAATGGCGTATTTCGTCATACCCGAGCTGACAGTCTGTCTGCAGAGCTTATCAATGCACTGCTTGCACGCAATAGCCTGGTAGACCCGGCAGAAATTGAAGACCTTATCTGGGGCTGCGTAAACCAGACTATGGAGCAAGGCTGGAATATCGCCCGCATGATTTCTCTGCTAACCGATATACCTCACACTGCTGGTGCACAGACTGTTAGCCGTCTTTGCGGCTCATCGATGAGTGCACTACATACTGCGGCACAATCCATCATGACCAATAACGGTGATGTGTTTGTCATCGGCGGCGTAGAGCATATGGGCCACCTGCCAATGAACCACGGTGTTGACCCGAACCCTGCGCTAAGCAAAAAAATTGCCAAGGCAGCGGGCATGATGGGCATGACCGCAGAGTTTCTTAGCAAGATGCATGGCGTTAGTCGGGAAGACCAAGATGCTTTCGCCCTACGTTCGCACTTGCTGGCGGCAAAAGCGACTAGCGAAGGCCGTTTCGACCGTGAAATCATTGCAATGGAAGGTCACGATAGTGACGGTGTAAAAGTTCTGGTAAAACACGATGAGACCATCCGTCCCGAAACAACCCTGGAAGGCCTGGCCCAATTGCGCCCCGCCTTTGACCCAAAACACGGTACGGTAACAGCAGGCTCATCATCGCAAATCAGCGACGGTGCATCAGCCATGATTGTTATGGCGGCAGAAAGAGCTGAGGCATTGGGTATCACGCCCATCGCCAAAATCCGCTCTATGGCAGTCGCGGGCATCAATCCATCTATGATGGGTTATGGTCCTGTACCTTCAACTCACAAAGCATTAAAGCGTGCGGGATTGAGCCTTGAAGACATTGAGATGTTCGAACTTAACGAGGCATTTGCCGCACAAGCCATACCCGTACTCAAAGATCTAAATCTGCTCGATACTATGGACGATAATGTCAATCTGATGGGCGGCGCTATCGCTCTTGGCCATCCCTTTGGCTGCTCGGGCGCACGTATTACAGGCACCTTGCTCAATAACATGCAACAGCACAATGCCACCCTGGGCGTATCCACTATGTGTATCGGTCTGGGTCAGGGTATTACTACGGTTGTAGAGCGACTGAACTAAACCTGAAAGCGCTTCATTCAGCTTCAAGGCCCTCTTAATATCTTAAGAGGGCCTTTTTATTTATAACAGAAAACTAGAAAGGATGGCCCACCATAAACCAAAAGTTAGTGCCCTCTTCAGAATGCGCTATGTCGAAACGCACTATGACACCTGCCGTCATAGCGCGAATCCCCACCCCAAGGTCTGTTTTAACATCACTCAATAGCGTATCTATTTTATATTCAGGTGCCACACGGCCTGCCTCGGCAAAAGCCACCAATTGAAACCAATCCAGGTGCAGAAACCGAAGCCAGTCGATATTTTTAACTGGATTATAATCCAGCGTATAACGATACTCAGCGCTGCCATATATAGACGCCTTATCGTGAAAACGGCTGTCACGGTAGCCCCTCATTCGATAAAACCCTCCCAGACTAGCTCCTTCCAGAAACGGCGGCCCTCCGACAACTTTGCTAGCGCCTTCTTCATTAAGCTCCAACTCCCAACTTGGAGAATAGGCGGTCCAAAAGTTTAGTGCCACAATGCGCTGGCGAGCTAAATCGCTACTACCCAGAGAAAAGTATTTGCTCGCCTCAAACTCCGCATATGTCCACTCTTCTCGGGAGCCACTCCAGCCAGGATCATGATGAATAGCAATATATTGAGAACTGCCCTGCGAGGGATTAACAGGAAAGTCGGTATTGTCGTATAGCAGACCCAACTCAAAAGCATGAAGTTCACCATCGATGAATTTATCATCTGACTCATAAGTCTGATAGCGGTTGTACTGCCGCAGGCCAAGAACCGTCGCACCGCTCAGCCGGGGATTCCAGACTTCACCACCTGCGGGTTCAGAAACCAACAGACCATTTTCCAGTTTGAACTCGACCATACCATTATCCGCACTAGCACCAATAGGTAGGGCGTACTCAATGGTGATATCCATCCAATTGCTGTAGCCCGCGGATTCGATATACACATCTTCACTTGAGTCGTTGGAACCCGGCCTTTCAAGACCAGGCGGAATATAAATATCATGGGGCGCAGTATAAGCACGATGATTTGGGTAATAGCCGTACATACCCGAGGTAGAGACAAATGTACGCTGACTAAAGGGCAGCCGGTAATCCCACACACCCGCAAATGCTGCATGACTTTCTTCGCCAGCGAAAACAAGACCGCCTATTGACATCTGATCCTGATGAAAACCTTTGCGCATACCGCCAACGCCAAAAACCAGGCCGGTAGATTCGGCACTAAAAGCATAGGGCAAGATAAGGGTTTGTCCATCCGGATTGAGGTTTTCTGCTCGACTAATAGACGTCTTAACTTTTATGGGCGGCTTTGCCAGTGCAACCGTAGAGAGTAAAGTAGCCACGACAAAACAGGCAAGCAACTCATTCGAGCCGAATTTCATTCAGTATTCCTTCATCGAATAATTCGTATTGAGCCGACATCGCTTACTAAGCCCTAGTTAAACGGTATATGCAACTGTAAATCATCGCTCAAAGCTATCTATCGTATTGAGGAATACGCAGTCTAGAGGTACTTGGGTACAAAACTAAAAATAGAATGGTGTTTTCAGCTTCGTTTCAGATTCACTTTCTATAGTGACAACCATAGACAAACCAATAGCTCAGACGAGGAATAGCTATGAACAACTCAACGACCAAAACGATTACCCGCATGGCACTCGTACTAACAAGCCTGGCATTTATTGTACCCGGCGCCAATGCCTTCGAATTACCCACGCTGGAATTACCCGCGATAGAAATGCCAGCCTTCGAAATGCCAGAACTGGATTTCACGACGGACATCGCGCCGCCAACAATGGATGATATCTGGAGCTGGGTTGAGCCAGACACTGCTGAGAACGCTATCGCAACCAAGTAAGATATTGAATCCCATCCCCTGGCTTCAATTGTATTTGCCAGCCCATTGGGCTGGCTTTTTTACATGACGGCAATTATTCGCTAGTCTATGCAGTAATATCGACAAAAGGCTGACGATGAGACTCTTACTGGTAGAGGATGACCAACACCTGGGTGATACAGTGCAGCGCGCCCTGCAGCTGGAAGGTTATGCTGTGGATTGGTTGACTGAAGGCAATACCGTAGTATCCGCAACCATGACTACGCCCTATGATCTTATCGTGCTCGATGTGGGCTTACCCGGCATGGACGGCTATCAAGTAGTCACAGCACTTAGAGACAAAAGAAATCGTATCCCCGTTTTGATGCTCACCGCACGAGACGCCATCCCCGATCGAATTTCCGGTCTTGATGCCGGCGCTGATGACTATCTCACCAAGCCGTTTGATATCGATGAACTGTTTGCTCGCATTCGCAGCCTAATACGTCGATCTGGAGATAATACAAGCAACGAGATGGTGGCTGGCAACCTGAACTTTGATAGTAGTAATCGCTCCGTTACTTTTGCAGGTGATGCCGTTGACCTGACTGCAAGGGAACTTGCCATTTTGGAAGTACTGTTACGCAACAAAGATCGCTTCGTCACCAAAGAAAAACTAGAGGACAGTCTCTACAGTTGGGGCCAGGAAATCTCCTCCAACACAATAGAAGTGTATGTATCACGTCTACGTAAGCGCTTTGGTACGGATTTTATCCAAACCAAGCGCGGCCTCGGCTACAAGGTGCAAAGCTAATGGTATCCCTCAAACACAGGCTGGTGACCATGGTTGTCGGCATGGTCTTTGTCGGCTGGCTGATAACCGCCGTATTAACGTATATCTACGCCACCACCACTATGGTGAAACAAATTGACTTCCAGTTGGAAGCCTTTGTTTCGCTCACCCACAATGTCATGTCATCTCTATATTTCGGCAATAGCGAAAGCAGACTTGAGCTGGAGTCAAGACTGATCAGAGACGGTGACCTATTACGTTTTAACGATGCTGAACTCAATGTAGAGGGAATGCCGGCGATGAATTTATGGCTGGGTGACCAGCAGATAGCATTAGGTGCAAAGTCGCCCAAGTTCCCCCCTCCCGGCGACGACCTCAGTATTTTTAAGCGTATTGAGTCAGACGACTCGATATGGAGAATTATTTATAGCTACAACAAAACTAATAAGGCGTGGATTGCCGCCGGAGTGAACATTGAAAAAGCAGAGATGACCGCGCTTAAGCTGCTATGGGATCTTATTCTTCCGGTTATTTTCATCCTCCCCCTAACCGCATTCGGTATCTACTTTGGCACCCATCGAGGGTTAAAGCCATTGCGCACTTTGGCGGCTCAAATCAGCGAGCGATCGGCCAAGTCATTAGGCCCAATTACCACGGAAATTACCGTACACAGAGAAATAGAACCCTTATTCGAAGAACTAAATCGCTTGCTAGGTAGAGTCAACGAATCGCTGGAAAGTGAAAAACGATTTACCGCCAATGCCGCGCATGAACTACAAACACCGCTTGCCGCTATAAGAAGTGAAGTGCAACTGACCCTACGCCAGCAACCTGATGCGACTATTGCTGACAGCCTACATCGTATTGTCGAGCGAGTGGATAGAGCCAGTCACAGTGTTCGACAGCTATTGACCTTAGCAAGACTCGACCCGGATCAGTCACCGCCACCGGCTCCTCTTCAGCTCGCAATGCTAATCCAGGAAGCCAGCAATGAATTTTCTTCCGCATTGAATGACAGAAAGTTGGCTTTGCGTTTGGATATCAATGAAAACGTCTTTATACAGGGACACAATGAATCATTGATGATCCTGATCCGCAACTTACTGAGTAACGCTTGTCGCTATGCTAATGAAAGCAGCAGTATCGTAATCAAGGCAATCCAATCAGATAACACGGTAACACTCAGAATCACAAACGAAAGCGCCAGCTTAAATGAGCAAGACATGGATAGACTGGGCGAACGTTTCTATCGGCCTTCTGACAACCGCCAGCCAGGGGCAGGGCTAGGCCTTTCTATTGCCTCGCGAATCGCTCAGCGGCACCATGGAGAGCTCAACACCACATACGATGAAAAGCTCGGCCGGTTTACGGCCAGCTTGACGCTTCCGAGCTCTTAATCTTGTCCTTGATACGGCGATAACGGTCCACTAATTGTTCCAACAGTATACCCATCGCCCCGGACAGAGAGATGCCTACATCTCCAGTCTCATCCGGTACCTCTTTACGCCTACGCTGAATGTAGTGAACAGGAAAAATAATCCACAAGCAATGATGCCGAATAGAGGTAATAGCCTATTGATGATGAGATCATCTTTAAGCATAATTCCGCGTTCACCGGATTGTCCGGTACAGCGCTTGTTAGCTCTTGTTTTTTATAAAAGATTATTGATTCGTTTGCGAAGGATAGGAATAATTTCGGATTCAAACCAAGGGTTTCGTTTTAACCATATATTATTTCTTGGACTTGGGTGTGGTAAAGGTAGAACATTTGGCCAGTAATCTTGCCAGGATTTAACCGTTTCTGTCAGTGATAATTCATTTCCAGGTAGATGATAAGACTGCGCATATTTCCCAATTACAAGCGTGAGTTGTAATTGAGTAAATTGTTTTAACAGTTTATCTCTCCATTCTATCGCACATTCAGGGCGAGGTGGAAGATCTCCTGTTTTACCTCTACCGGGATAACAAAACCCCATTGGTAAAATCGCAATATTATTTTCATTATAAAAGGTATCTTTCGAAACACCCATCCACTCTCGTAGGCGATCTCCACTTGCATCATCAAAGGGTATGCCTGTCTCATGAACTTTTCTTCCGGGCGCTTGGCCCGCAATTAGAATTTTTGCTTCAGGGTCTATCTGGAATACAGGTCGTACTCCATGTGGTAGATGTGGAGCGCAAATTGTACAGGAACGAACCTCCTCAACTAATGTAGTGAAAATTGTCATAACTTTATGTTCATAGGAGCTAACGCTTCAAGCTGCGAGCGCCGAAACCGCGCAGCAGTTTTGATGTCTGCAGCCTTGACTTATTATGTGTACGACTCCAAATACTATTCATTTATAGACCCAGCAGTTAATGCCGCATGCTGTGGGGCGCCTTCGATTTCCGTTATGAAAGACTCAGAACAAATTGGTTGTTCTTTTTCTGATTCCCACCAGGTGGAAACCGCTGGCAGGTTTACAAAGCTACCACAATACGTTCGATGCTTTTCCCATACCTCAGGCTTAAGTATTCCTGCCTCATACAGAGAAAACTCTGCTTCAAATCTCATAACAATGCTTCTGCACACCCAGCCCAGCTTTACCTTCTCTTCCTCACTGAAGTCATCCCAAAGTGAATCAGGTTTCCACATTCGATCTATTTCAACGGCGTTAGGATGTTTTGAGAGTTCATAGTTGAATTCTGACCACCCCGTATACGTCGTTTGGGTGGCCTCAGCCTTGACAGTTTTGGTATTTATTCGAATTTGATACGAAAGATATAGAAGCGATACGATTACGCCAGCCGCACCGAACAGCTCGGCTACCGATCCAATTACATCCCAATTCATGGAGTACCTCTCAGATACACATAACGCCGCTGTAAGAGGCGTTTTTTGCATCTTGTTCTGCTTTATCGGCTACCCGCCAAGACATTGTCTCAGTCCAGGCCGGTGGAAGATCATTAGGGCTGGATAGTCTCTCATTTATCCGTTGACGGACTATTGGTAGAAAAAGATAATTACAGCTTTCATACCATTCTCGCCCTCCTGCGCTTTGTAATAGCCCCATAATATTGTTTTCCCATCCAACAACGAACAGCGTGCTTCGTTTGCATAGCTAGATAAACTAGCGTAATCAGAACTGCGAAGAAACCTAATAACTCCGCGAGTGAAGCCAATTCAATGAGCGACATAGCCTATCCTCCTAGCAGTTTCTTCTCCTGCCTAGGCTTATGTGTCTCAGGCAGTTTACTGTGAACCCCTCAAGTCTAACGTTCTTGAACAAATAATTCAAAAACAACAACTTAGACTCTGAAGCCGCGTATCTCTCATCTCTGCTATCACGCCTTTGGCAAACGGTAGGGGCTTTAATGCCACAAAGACAAATTAAAATATAGTCAATAGTTCCAACCACTTATGAGCCGTATATTAAAAATGAGAAACTAATGTTGGCTATTAGGCGATGGCTGATGTAGTAACACTCGTAGAATTAATGGCTATAAATCGTATGAGCACGAGGGTTACTATTATTTTAGGCAGTGCTATGTGCACAGGAGCCTGCATCAGCTTTTAAGCTGATGCAGGAACTAAAGAAAGAATAGTCCAACCTTCCTCCGGTGTCAGCTTACTATCCTCCTTAAAGACCTCTAGCCATCCAGAAGGCTTTTTGGCAAAGAGTAGGATGGCATTAGGATGTGTATTTTTATATTCGGAAAAATCGAAATCCGCTGTTATTTTTGTGCTTTTTATTACCCCGCCTTTTGATATCAAACTGGCCAATTTCCCATAACTTACATCTTTTCCAAACAGAGTCTGCCCGCGATGCTGTTCCGATGCTCGTAGCTTTTCAGCCACCAATTTCTTGTCAGACACCAAAATGCTGTACACCCGATCTTGCCCAAACTCGGATTGATAGCGCATGCTCGATACGGCGTTTAAATGCCTTTCTGGTGTCAACGCAAGCATTCTACCCAAGCCCACCAGATCAAGATGCTGATCTGCATACTCTGATACGGGGTTACCATAAAACGCTTTTAGGCCTTCCATTTTTGCGTCGACTATATTCTCTCGACTGGTATCAACCAACAGTACTTGAATATCTTCATCTTGTAGGCTCTTGGCAATCATACGGGCAAAGGCATTGGCCCCAATAATAAGAAACCCCTTAGGAGATGGTTCTGCCACACCTAACCAAGCTGCCACCAAACGCGCGGTAATACTTTGAAACACTACTGTGCCGATTATGATGCTGAATACTAAGGGGACCAGATATACAGACTCCGCCTCGCCGGCCTGCTCCATGCGCAAAGCAAATATGGCAGCTACAGCGGCCGCTACAATACCTCTTGGTGCCACCCAGGAGACCATGATGCGCTCTTTCCAGGTAAGGCTGCTGCCCCAGGTGGAAAGCAAGACGCCAACAGGCCGGGCAACAAATTGCATGACCAACAAAAGAACTAATACACTGAACCCCAAACTACTGATATCTTCTAAAGATATTCTGGCCGCCAGGATAATAAACAAGCCAGAAATAAGTAATAAGCTCAGGTTTTCTTTAAAGTGGAGAATATCCCTTATTTGAACACCCGGAATATTTGCCAGAATAAGACCGGCAATCGTTACGGTTAACAAACCTGATTCATGAATGATATAATTCGATAGGGTAAAGGCCACCAACACCACGCTCAATACTGCAAAATTTCGCAAGTACTCGGGCACCAAATGCCGCTTGAGTAAAATGCCCAGCGCCGCACCCGCCCCGCCACCCAGAACCACACCTGTAGCGACCAGTTCTGCAAATACCTGTAAGGTATGCATCACAGCGCCACCGTGGGAGCGAGTCAGAATAAACTCAAAGACTAGCAAAGTCAGAATTGCACCAACCGGGTCAATAAGAATACCCTCCCAACGCAGTACATTGGCAATATTGGCATTAGGCCGGACAGTACGTAGCAACGGAGAAATCACCGTTGGACCGGTAACCGTGGTAATAGCCCCAATCAACACCGCAAAGCCCCACGAGAAATCTAGAATATAGTGGGTCGCCGCGGTCACAATACAACCACCTGCCAGGGCGCCTATAGAAACAAGGCGGCGCACCACGCTTGCCGTTTTTCTTATTTCGTCAAGATTGAGTGTCAACGCGCCTTCAAATAAAATAATAGCCACGCTGGCTGAAACGAAGGGGAATAAAAGCTCACCAAATAGCTGGTCAGGCTTTAGCACACCGAGCACCGAGCCCGACAAGATGCCTACCAATAGTAGCAATAGAATAGCAGGTAACCTGGCCCGCCAGGCAGCCCATTGGGCCGCAAATGAAACCAAAGCGATATAAGCGATGGCAAAAGCCCAGGATTCAGACATCATGTTCATATATCACAGTGATCATAAAGGCCTGCCAAGTGAACCCACGCTTGCTCGGGAGTATCAACAAAATGGAATAATTCTAAATCTTTAGGTGAGATCATGCCTTCTTCCATTAAGGCGTCAAAATTAATGATTCGCTCCCAGTACTCGCGACCGAATAATAAAATGGGTAAGGGCTCAATTTTACCTGTCTGCACCAGAGTTAGAGCCTCGAAGAGCTCATCCATGGTGCCAAAACCTCCGGGAAACGCTATCAACGCCTTAGCTCTCAATAAAAAATGCATCTTACGGATAGCGAAATAGTGAAATTGGAAAGTCAATTCAGGGGTAATGTAGGGATTGGGGCATTGCTCCATTGGAAGCACAATATTAAGCCCAATAGATTTACCACCGGCATCGTTTGCCCCGCGATTAGCTGCCTCCATTACGCCACCGCCGCCGCCGGTAACAACCACTAGCTCACAGGTTTCATCCTTCTGTGACTCCCGGGTTATGCGTTCCGCCAGTTGTCTGGCCTGGTCATAGTAATGCACCTTTTTTGCCAGCCTGCGAGCCCTAATTAGCCTAGTATCTGTGTCCTCAATACCATTTTCATCACACGCAGCCTCAGCTTCACGCAATTGCTTATCCGCCAGCTCTAGATCAGGAATGCGCGCACTACCAAAAACAACCACGGTTGAATTGATCTTGTGCTCTTGCTGCACCAGTTCGGGTTTTAATAACTCTAACTGCAACCTGACGGCGCGCAGCTCGTCGCGCACCATGAAATCATCGTCTGTATAAGCTAAACGGTAAGACTGACTCTCGGTCTGCGGCGAATGGCGGAAAAGCGTCGCAGATCCGGCGTCATCTCTTGCCGATGGAAAATGGCGACGAGCAATTTTTTGCTTCTCTATCATATACCTAACCTCACGCCATGATTTAACCCCAGCTTACCTGTAGGAGGCAAGAATTTCACCACTCTAAAGCCGCTATCTACACTTCTTTACCCCTAGCTGATGAGCAAACCGCCTCGATTTCCATAATTACTCTCATCATTTGCAATTTTAGATCAAAAAAAAGATCTAACAGAACGCTGTCAGATCTTTTTTCAAACACAAATGTGTTACAGCCAAAGATTAACTGCAGTTGGTTTTAATTCTCAGGTTTTTAAATACAATCGCATTATGATCTTCCATATCGCGCTCAGGTTCTTCTGCCAACTCGGCATTGGGAAAGCGCTTATGGAACTCAGATAGCGTTAAATACAGCTGGCGTTTGGCCAAGGCTGCACCGATGCAAAAACGTGGACCATAGCCAAATAAAATATCAGGATTAAAAACACGCGTCACGTCAAACTTTTCAGGTTCGGCATGTATTTCCGGGTTAAATTTACTCAGATGAGGCATTAATAAAATCATTTGGCCTTTGCGTACTTGATGTCCCAGCACTTCCATATCTCTAGGAGCATATCGTGCAAACCCCATCTTGGAGTGCTCCCCCCAGCGATTTACCTCATTAAAGGCATTTGCAAATGCTTCAGGTGTAGAAAGAGCCAGATCTATTTGATCTTTATGTTTTAGCAGGCAATACACAGTCCACTGTTGAGCAACCAGAGTAGTATCGGCGCCGGCGCCAATCAATGCCAGTATCAGCGTAATAACATCCCACTCTTCAAACTTTTCGTTTTCTTCTTCGATCTTCAACAATACGCTGAGGAAGTCATTTTCCTGTGGTGCAGCACGACGTTCAGCGATAACTATTTGAAGAATATCGATAGCACGGTTACTGGCTTCTACTGCAGACTGGCGCTGCTCCGCCGAAATAGTGGGGTTCCATGTTTCGGTAAAACGCATAATAACGGGTTTAATATCTTCCCAGTACTTCTCCGGTATACCCACCATACGGGTAATCGAGATAAACGGAATATGCTGCGCAATCTCATCTTTATAATCGAAGTACTCGGGTGTTCCCAGATTATCAAACAACTTTTCTACTTCCGGTTTTATCCGACGCTCAATCTCATCAACCACATTGCGTGAAAAAGCTGGCGAGGTAACCCGGCGCACCAGACGATGGTGATCATGGTCTGCTAATAGACTATGACCAATTAAAGCGCGTTCAAAATTACTCCAATCGTCTTCAGCGGGTCGTTCGGGTGCAAATTCCCAGTCGTAAAAGTCGGAGGACAAATATTCAGCTTTCCAGCACGCCATAATGTCTGGCACTTGGGTCATAATCCAGGCTTGCCATGGTTCATACCAGATAAACGGCCCGCGCTCGGCCAAAGCCAGGCATTGCGGTGCAGGGTTGTAGCAATATTCCTCGGAATTAGGATTAAAAATCTCTTCAACCGGCGGTAATGTTTGTTCAGTTTGCATTGTTAACTCTCCAAATACACGTGCTATTGCTGTGGCGCACCGTCAGCATAAAATTGTGAAAACCATTTACGAAACTGAGCTATCGGGCCGTCTCCATCACATAATAGAGGTGTAGGCTGATAGTGTTTGTGGTCCCATATAGGGATATCTTGCTCTACTTGATGACAAATTTCATCCATAAATCCCTGGGCAAAAACCCCTTTCTCTGCAGTATTCGCCTTGGGCTGGGTAAAGATAAAGCGCAAACGAAAGCTGTCGGCATCTATAGGCGTCACTGTACCCATCATCACGGTCTCAAAAATACCGCTAAAACGTTGCCAGGTTTGCCCGGCACCCACATTCACCGATTGCAGGTGAGAAAAAATCGGTTCTGCTCCTGCTACGCGTTCACCATTGTCATTAAAACCTGGCCCACGCGAATCGAGATGGGTGGTACGACGGTGTGCATCTACCGTCACCACGCCTTCTGGCACCGCATCGGCCGTATGAACATAGGCGAAATGGGCCTTATCCACGGCGTTCTCTGCAGCCTCCTGTACAGGGCAGTTAATATCCCACTCGCGAATAAAAGGCACTGTCCACTCGCTCGAATTGAATTCTTCTACCAGGTCTACTTCAAACAGTGGGTCAATATTATCAGGGTGATACCAGGCCCAAACCACACCATTACGTTCTACCACCGGGTAGGATTGAATAATCTGTTTACCATCAACCTTGGGAGGCATCGCCTTCGCATAGGCTATCTGGGTACAGTAGCCATCCCCATTATATTCCCAGCCGTGAAAAGGGCAGGCTACGGATTCGCCGTGGACTTCGCCGCCATGGCCAATGTGCGCACCCAAATGCGGACAAATGGCATTCAACAATTTAGCCTGGCCGGACTCGGTCCTGAACAATACCAACTCTCGGTCAAAATAATGCAGGGGTTTCACATCACCGATGGCTAGCTGATCTGCTATCGCTATCGCAAACCAACCATAAGGGATGGGTAAATTAAATCGACTCTGTTTCATATAGTCCTCGCCACGGGGGCTGTAACAACACAATAACTGGGCTCAGCCATCATTATGGTGTATTTTCAGGTAACTCTTGTGCAAAAGGATACTGTTGTGTATTTTTGTACACAAGCTAATCCGCCATTACATCTTTGTTAGGATATATTCGTCTAATCCGTCTCTTGGGAGATTTTTCACTTTGACCGCAGCAATACCATCCAGGCGCGAACGCAAAAAGCTGGCTCTCAGGGAAAAAATTGCCAGTGAAACGCTCTCTCTGATCGCGCTGCACGGCGTGGAAGGCACAACTATCGATGCCATATGCGACTGCTCCGATATCGCCAAAAAAACCTTCTATAACTACTACAGCTCCAAACACGACTTGCTAATAGACATCTGCCAACAACAGTTGCTGGACCGCAGTGCAGAATTGGTGCAGACGGCCATTAGCGCCGATACCCGCTTGAGCCAACGTCTTCGCCATATTATCGGCGAAGCCAAGCTACGCACATTGCAAGCTGGCAAGGTTGAAAAACAGCTGATTGATTATATGGTAGGTAACCTATCGGCTAATATGAACCAGGGCGCGGGCCAACTCACGCAGATGAATCAGGGATATTACCGTTTATTCAGTGATTGTGAGAGCCAGTTGCGACCTGGTCTCAATGCCGAATTCTGTGCCGAAGTCACCGTTGGCATGATGAACGCCCTAACCCTGAATTGGCTGCACGATGACAGCTACGATATCAACGATCGCTATGATCACCTGCTTAACTATTTACTTGAGAGCATGATCCAGCAGCATTAAACTCGGTAGCTCCTACCAGCGCTAAAAATTCAATTTTTTACACTAGTTTCTCAGGCTTCCCCGGCTAAAAGAGGTTATGCTTTAAAGTAAGTAAAGCACACTCACAGCTTAGGCACTGCATGAACCTTAGACAGAATAATCTCAGCAAACTTCAACAGGGTGTTTACGATGTATTAATCGTCGGCGGCGGTATCAATGGTGCGGTAGCGGCGGCCTCACTGGCTGCTCGCGGTGTCAGTGTAGCCCTCATTGAAGCAGAAGATTTTGCCAGTCAAACCAGCTCCAGCTCATCAAATCTAGCTTGGGGCGGTATTAAATATCTTGAGACTTACGAGTTCGGTCTGGTCAACAAACTGTGTAAAAGTAGAAATCATCTGATGCAACACTACCCCTCTACGGTGCGCGAGATACGTTTTTTTACCACCATACAAAAAGGCTTTCGCTACCCGCCTATGCTGGTTTTTCTAGGTACTATTCTGTACTGGTTTTTGGGCCGATTCCGCACTCAGCCGCCCGCTTATTTATCACCTTCTCGCATCAAACAGAAAGAGCCCGTCGTTGATACAGACAAGGTCGTAGGCGGCTTTGAGTATTCTGATTGTTATCTATACGATAATGACGCCCGCTTTGTTTTCAACTTTATCCGAACCAGCATGAATTATGGTTGTATTGCGGCAAACTACGTTAAATCAACGGGTTCTCATCGAGCAGACGGCCTCTGGACCACCAAGGCACAGGACACTCTCAGCGGCGACACATTTAACATCCAATCAAAGGTATTAATCAACGCCTGCGGGCCACTGGCCGATCGACACAACAACGAGACAGGACAACAAACGCAACATCATCACTTGTTTTCCAAGGGTATTCATCTGATTGTTGATAGAATTACCGAGCATGAACGTGTACTGGCCTTTTTTGCCAGTGACGGGCGTCTATTTTTTGTTATCCCGATGGGGCCCAAAACCTGTGTCGGCACCACCGACACTCAGGTAGAGGATCCTAAGGTAGAAGTCACTGACCAAGACCGCCAGTTTGTGCTGGATAATATAAACAGCCTGCTTGAACTGCCACAGCCACTCACCCAGGCAGACATTATTGCCGAGCGCTGTGGAGTAAGGCCTTTGGCGGTTGAAGGCTCAAGTACAGACGCCGACTGGGTTAAGTTATCGCGAAAACACGCCATTGATGTCAATACACAAGAACAACATCTGACTATCTTTGGGGGCAAGCTCACCGATTGCCTCAATGTGGGTGATGAAGTTGCCCAGCTGGTGGAGCAACTCGGCATTGCCCAGCCTTACAAAGACACGATTTGGTATGGCGAGCCTCCCGCCGCCGTACAAGAGGAATTCATCCATCAAGCCAATCTAATGAAACTGGATGAGCTAACCCCGGAATCATCGTCTGAGCTGCTCTCTACTCGCCTGTGGCGTCGCTACGGTGCAGACGCCATCGATATGCTGGAAAGCATCCGACAAGACCCCGCCCGCGCCGAGCTATTAATCGAAAACGCCGAATATCTACGTTGTGAGATTGAACATGCCGCCGCCAAAGAAATGATCACCAAACTCGATGACTTTCTCAGGCGCAGATCCAAAATATCCCAGGTGGTGAGAACCCGAGATATCATCGATGCGCCAGGTCTACACGAAGCCTGTAGAATTCTATTTGGCGAGCAAGCAGAAACTAAGCTGCAAGAATACATAAACGATCTTAATCAGACTAAAACCTAATCAGCGGCAAGACCCTTGCGACGCCATAGCAGATAAACAGCCGGAATAATCACCAACGCCAGTATTAGAGTAGAGAGCATTCCGCCTATCATCGGGCCGGCAATTCGCTGCATCAACTCCGTGCCCGTGCCGCCTCCAAACATAATGGGCAGAAGGCCTGCGGTAGTCGCTATCGTTGTCATTAAAATGGGGCGCAGACGTAACGCAGCGCCCTCCATAACTGCGTCGCTCACCTCATGTCTGGTCAGTGGTCTTCCCTCGTTAGCGCACTGCTGCTGGAGAGCACAAAAAGCCTGGTTAAGATATACCAGCATCAATACCCCGATCTCTACTGCCACCCCCGCCAAAGCGATAAACCCGATACCGACCGCAACCGAAAGATCAAAATCAAGCAGCAGTATTAACCACACGCCACCTAAAAGTGCGAAGGGTACGGTGCCCATAATAATGGCGACTTCCACAAAACTGCGGAAATTGGCATATAACAGCAGCACGATGATACAAAGTGTCAGCGGTATCATTAGCGCTAAACTCTGCTTTGCTCGCTCCATATACTCGTACTGACCAGACCAGCTTATGGAGTAGCCCGGGGGGATACGCAACTGATCCGCTACGCGCTGCCTTGCCTCTTCAACATAAGAGCCCAGATCGCGATCGGCTATATCGACATAGGTCCAGCCGTTTAACCTGGCATTTTCGCTTTTAATCGCCGGTGGCCCATCTTCAACGTAGATATCGGCAATATCCGCCAACGCAATTTGCTGATTCGTAGGACTGACTACAGGCAACAAACGAAGCTGCTCTACAGAGTCTCGATAATGCTGGGGGTAGCGTAAATTAACCGGATATCGCTCTAGCCCTTCCACCGTTTCTGTCACGTTAACTCCACCAATCGCTGTTTTTACCACGGCCTGTACATCGGCGACATTCATACCGAATCGGGCCGCTTTTTGCCGGTCAATATCCACCTTGATATAGCGCCCGCCAGTTACCCGCTCGGAGTAGACCGAAGCGGTTCCGTCTACCCCTTTTAGTATCTGCTCTAGTTGCTGACCTATTTCTTCAATACCCTGAAGATCAGGCCCGGCTACCTTTACACCTAATGGCGTTTTTATACCGGTCGCCAGCATATCAATGCGGGTTTTTATCGGCATAACAAAGGCGTTAGTCAGCCCAGGAAACTGAATCAGTTGATCAATTTCCTGGCGCAGGCTTTCCGTAGTCACACCCGGGCGCCATAGTTCCTTGGGCTTGAAATGGACGATTGTTTCTATCATCGTTAGCGGCGCAGGATCTGTTGCCGTCTCTGCCCGACCCACTTTGCCAAATACGGTTTCAACTTCGGGTACGGTACGAATAAGTTTGTTGGTTTGCTGCAATACCTGTCGGGCTTTGCCCACCGAGATACCCGCGTAGGTAGTCGGCATATACATCATGTCGCCTTCATCCAGTGGCGGCATAAATTCGCTACCCAGCTCTCTTGCCGGCAGTAGACCAAACACCATCACCAGAACAGCTCCAGAAACTACCAATAAGGGCATACGCAAAACCCCGGCTAACACCGGCCGATAGATCCCCACCATTAATCGGTTAATCGGATTATCAGCTTCGCGACGAATATTGCCGCGCGCAAAATAGCCCGTTAGCACGGGCACTAATGTCACCGCCAAACCGGCTGCAGCCGCCATAGCATAGGTTTTGGTATAAGCCAGTGGACTGAACATTCGCCCTTCCTGCGCCTGCAATGCAAATACCGGCATAAAGCTCAGCGTTATAATAAGCAAAGAATAAAATAGTGCTGGCCCTACCTCCACTGCCGCCTCGGTAATTACTTGCCAGCGGTTTTCGTCAGTCACTTCCTGCTTTTCAAAATGCCGATGAACGTTTTCTACCAGTACGATTGCGCCGTCAACCATCGCACCGATGGCAATAGCTACCCCGCCAAGAGACATAATATTGGCATTGATGCCTTGCAGGCGCATCACAATAAAAGCCGTTAAAATCCCCAAAGGCAGGCTAATGACAATCACCAGCGAGGAGCGCAGATGAAACAAAAACAGCGCACAAATGATTGCAACAACAACAAACTCCTGAGCCAGCTTTTGATAAAGATTATCGACAGCCGAGTCAATCAAAATAGACCTGTCGTAAACTGTTTTTATCTCCACGCCTTCGGGTAAACCCAAACGTAATTGCTCCAGTTTTTTCTTCACTCCGTCAATGGTTTTCTTGGCGTTTTCACCCGAGCGCATCACGACTATACCGCCGACAACTTCCCCTTCGCCATTCAGCTCAGCAATACCACGACGCATCTGTGGCCCCATTTGAATGGAGGCCAAATCGCCCAATAGTAAAGGGGTACCACTGGCATTCACCAGCAAGGGTATCTGCCGCAGCTGATCCAGGCCCTGAATATAGCCATTGGTACGCACCATATACTCGGCCTCGGACATTTCAATTACCGATGCGCCTGTTTCCTGATTAGCCCGCTCTATAGCGGTGCGAACCTGTGTCAGCGAAAGCTTGTACGCCCTCAACTTATGAGGATCAACCACAACCTGATACTGACGCACCATGCCGCCCACAGTGGCTATCTCAGAGACTCCGTGCACTGTTTGTAATTCATACTTTAAATACCAGTCTTGCAGGCTGCGTAAACTAGCCAGATCATGTTTGCCACTGCGGTCTATCAATGCATATTGGAAGATCCATCCTACTCCGGTAGCGTCGGGGCCTAGCTCAGGCCGTACTTGCGCAGGTAATTTACTGGCAACCTGATTCAAATATTCCAGTACTCTTGTGCGCGCCCAATACAAATCTGTGCCATCTTCAAATATGACATAAACATAGGAGTCGCCAAAAAAGGAATAACTACGTACAGTGGCCGCTTTTGGCACGGCCAGCAATGCTGTGGCAAGAGGATAGGTGATCTGGTCTTCAACCACCTGAGGCGCCTGCCCCGGATAACTGGTTTTAACAATCACTTGTACATCTGACAAATCAGGTATGGCATCGACTGGCGTGACGCGAATGGAATACACACCCCATAGCAACAAACCGACACTGGCCAAAAGCACCAAAAAGCGGTTGGCTATTGACCAGCGAATGACTTGCGCGATCATGGCTGATCATCCATATGCATATCCTGCTCGGCCGTAGACATCTCCCGGGATTGCATTCGAGATAACTCCGCTCCCACACTGGATTCTGAATCAATTAAAAACTGACTCGATACCACTATTTCATCGCCATTTTCTAAACCACTGCGCACTTCAATCAGCTCGCCAGTTTCCAGTCCGGTGTCGACTATCACCGAGCGATATCGGCCTTGTCCCAAATGTAAAACTACGCGCTGCATGCCACCTTGATAAATCACTGCTTTGCGAGGGATGGTGACAACCGAAGGCCGAGCTCCTGCCTCAATAGTCAGCTGTGCATACATATTAGGCTTAAGCCTTTCATCTGGATTATCAAAGACAATCCGCGCGCGTAATGTGCGCGTTTGTTTATCGAGTACTGGATATAAATAGTCAACGGTTCCCAACCACTCATCACCTGGCCAGGTATCTGTCTTCATCCGAACTTTTTGGCCGGTTTTAACCCAGGCCGCCTGACGCTCAAAAACCTCGGCGATCACCCACACCTTACTCAAGCTTCCAATGGAGAGCACTTCAGTGTCTGCCGTAATATGCATGCCATCGCGCGCGCCCAGAGATCCGACATAGCCTGACTGGCTTGCATAAAAAGGCAAATATTGTAGTGCCTCGCGCCTTTTTTGTAGCTGCACTATGACCTCGGCACTCACACCCATAGACATCAAATTTCTTTTCGCTCCTTTCAATAAACGCTCGTCGCCCATTTTCAATATGGAGAGAAAATCCTCCTGCGCGTTCACCAATTCTGGCGCGTACAATTCAAAGAGTTTATCTCCTCGCTTTACATGATCACCCACCGCCGTAACCGACAAATTTTCGATCCAACCATGAGTCCGTGTATGCACGTGATAAATATCTTCTTCATTGTATTGAATAAGTCCTACTGTATTGATCAACAAGTCCAGGTCCTGCACCTGCGCCTTAGCCAGCTCCACCCCTAAATTATTTTCCACTACAGGCGAAATTCTAACCGTCCCCCTTGGGTCTTCGCTGGCATAAAACGGCATCAAATCCATGCCCATAGGTGATTTCCCGGGACTGTCGCGACGAAAATCGGGGTCCATAGGAGCATACCAATACAAAGGTTTTTTTGCCGTCGCAAGTAGAGAAGGATTATCACCGCCCGTTGGGGCCAAATAAAAACTCGTCATCGCACCTGCTGCAAATGCAAGCACGACAACAATGAGCCAGGTGATCTTATTCATGATATTTCTCCCGCATAAAGCGATACACTTTTTTTGTGGGGAGGTAGCACTCCCGCTAACAAAACATTCGACAGATATGAGCACCAGATTTCAGGCGCAGCTGTACAGTGTTAGCAGAAAATTGGGGGTCTAAAAAGAGAGTCTGGCTGGGCAAGCAAAACCGGCTGCGTATTCATAGCAGGCAATGGCAGCGCAGACAAAAGAAGATGGCGGGAACCGGAAAGAACCATAGATGCACCGTAGGCACTGACACAGCAATCACAACTTTGTGAGCACTGCTCAGACGAATTGTGATCCATAATTGTCGTCACGACCTCATCTAAACAATGATCACCATGCGTTGGCACGGGTTCGGGCGTATCACACGACAATATAATAGACGATGCGGCAGCTTGACCGCTCATTATCAGCAGCAGAAGCATAATGCATGTCTTACGCAGTAAAATGGTCATATTCTAAAAAACAACTCTATTCAAACTATCCTGACGGCCTGAGTTTAGGCCTGATCAAATTATAGTCTTTTTGTGATAACTAGCCAGTACTTATCCCAAACAGACTGCCTACTAGCGCAGTAAGTGCCATGGCCAGTGCGCCCCAAAAAGTCACGCGAACAGCTCCGTTGAGTATATTTGCACCACCCGCGCGGGCAGCCAGCGCGCCCAAAAATGCCAAGGAAACCAGGCAAGATAGCGCAATAGTAATTTCCAGATGCTCTTTCGGCTCAAGCAATACCGGAATCAAAGGTAAAGCCGCGCCCGCGACAAAGGTACTGGCTGAAGCTAATGCCGCTTGTACCGGCCTTGCCGAGGCTCGCTCAATAATCCCCAGTTCATCACGCAAATGGGCACCAAGCGCGTCGTGTTCCATTAACTGTAACGCGACTTCTTTGGCAAGCTCAGGTTCAAGCCCTCGATCGACATAGATCAGCGCTAATTCTTCGCGTTCGAAATCAATGTGTTCGTCCAGGTGGCGCTGTTCCAGCGCTATATCTGCCTTTTCTGTATCAGACTGAGAGCTGACCGATACATATTCACCAGCTGCCATGGACATGGCTCCGGCCACTAGCCCTGCAACACCTGCCAGTAAAATATGTTCACTCGAAGCACCAGCGGAAGCCACTCCAATGACCAGACTGGCGGTCGAAACTATGCCATCATTTGCGCCCATAACAGCGGCTCTAAGCCAACCGACGCGGTGAGATCGATGGGAATGATTATCAGGACTCAATAACATATCTGTATTTCTGCTCAGGATACCGCGCCTCCACTGTCGCCAATTGCGTAGCGTGCTCTATGAACAGCCATTGTACCCTAGAGCTACTTGAGTCGACAGTAGTGAGCATTGACCAAAGACAATCATTTAGATTAATACTGGCGATAACGCCGTTGCACATGTTTGTGGCGCATGAGTATGGCTGCCTCTCTCTCCCCTTCATTAACCATGCGGGTAGACTCGGGTAAATACTGATTCACTTCCGACAGTGGCGCCTTGGTCACCTGAAGAGAAGGCCATTGTTCTTTGGGCGGCTGCTCGCTATAGGTGTAACGAATAGTCAGGTAGCCCTGTTTTAGGCCCGTAGTATCAATCCAGTTGGCCACACCCGGGTCGCGGTGACTTACCACCCAGCGGTATACGCCATCATCATCAATCTGCATCTGGCTCAAATTCAAACTGGACTGATAGCTTTCGAAATCCAGTGACTCACCCCACAGGTTAGATAAATGAAACCCCATAAAAGCAGGCTCCAAGGCGAGTTTCGATTCAATGATCAAGGCTTCATCGTCCTCGAGCAAATACACACCGCCAGCATATACATTGGTGCTCTGGCCACCACCAGTAGCAATACCCAATGCATTCGGAGGGTTCATATCGTTGGTGGGCATAAAGGGTTTATCGCTGTCTGCAGCACCGGCACCGCCCTTGGCCACCTTGCCGTAAGTCTCAAGGGTAATCGTGTTGAAGGCATTCCAAAAGCGCATCTGATTATTAGTAAAGCTGCCAATATGCGCCAGCATCTCGGTCGCTGCGGCAGAGTCTATTGGCGGACGAGGGTTCTTTTCACAATCCAGCCGCAATATTTCCAGGTCCAGCAGGTCCTGCTTTTCCCAATCATGAAATAACTCGCGACAAGTCAGGTGACGACCAATGAATTCCGTACCCCTGCTCTCACGTTTGCTAAGCATAAAGTTACCGCTATATCCGTCCGGTTTTTCAGGTGCGATCAGTATGTCAAAACATCCGTCGGCATCAAGCTGCAGACTACCGCTGTCGAGAGTACTGGTATTGATACGTGAACCAGGAATAAGTTCTTTTAAACTGCCTGTATCTCCCGCATAAGCGCTGGACAGCTCAAAGATCACATACTGCGGCGCCTGCGGGCCATCTACGGCCGGTTCGCCACGCCAGTGGCGATAATCCAAAGCCCTGCCTTTAATTCGATAACGGTAGTTTCCGTCTATCTCTGTGGCCAAATAAACCGCATCCGCGTTATCGATCGTAGAGCGATTCATAGGCTGAATGGCACGGTGGAAGCGCGGATACATAGGATCGTCCAGCGCGCGTTCAATGCTGCCATGCAAAAAACCCATAAGATAACGGTAGCCCTCCGCCAAATTACGATCAGAGGCCGGAACAGGGAATAGCTCAGGCTGGTCAATGGCATCGCGAGCTGATTGCAACTGGGCAATCATTTCATCAAACGCCGCTTTTAGCTTTTCTCCCGTCTGGGAAGTACTCAACTCATCATTATTCATCGTTGCTATCCTTCTAATCATTGTCTCGATTGGCGCGTCATACCGTCATAGCTAAACATTCAGAGCACCTGCGGCCTAAGCAAGCTTCCAATTCACTCGACTGACAGTTAATCTAACCCAGTGTCTCTATCGAATAAACACGATTGAGTTACCACCCGTTAAGATTAAGCGAGCCGCGCGTGCTGAATTACCCTGATGTAAATTTTGATGAACAACGAGCAGACCTTGATTTAACACTGCTGGAGGCGCAACTGCGCCAGCTATTACCCGAGGATTGCCTACAAACTAGCGCCGAACAAAACCGTCCTTTTGAAGCAGATGGTCTGTCTGCTTATCGATCATTGCCGATGATTGTTGTACTACCGGAAAACGTCGCCCAAGTTAAAGCCGTATTGCAGTGCTGTCACAATTTCAAGGTACCAGTGGTAACCCGTGGCGCAGGTACCGGGCTTTCCGGAGGCGCCCTACCTCACCGCCAAGGCGTGCTGCTGGTGCTCACCAAACTCAACCGTATTCTCGACATAGACCCCGACAATATGACCGCACGTCTGGAGCCTGGCGTACGAAATTTGGCAATTTCCGAAGCGGCTGCAATTCATGGGCTGTATTACGCGCCCGATCCATCTTCACAAATTGCCTGCTCCATTGGCGGTAATGTGGCAGAGAACGCCGGTGGTGTGCATTGTCTGAAATACGGTCTGACGGTAAATAATATCGTTAAACTGGAGCTACTCACTGCCTCTGGTGAGCCGATCACATTGGGCGGTAGCGGCCTCGACAGTGCAGGTTTCGATCTACTGTCGTTGATGACAGGCTCAGAGGGCATGCTCGGCGTGGTAACAGAAATTACTGTCAAGCTGCTGCCTCGCCCGATACAGGCAAAAGCCCTGCTTGCAGCCTTCGCCAGCGTCGGCAATGCCTGTGCTGCTGTTGCAGATATTATCACCGCAGGCATAACGCCGGGCGGCCTGGAAATGATGGACAATACAGCCCTGTGCGCTGCCGAAGATTTCGCCAACGCGGGCTACCCCAAAGACGCTGCGGCTATCTTGCTGGTAGAACTCGACGGCCACCCGCTGAGCGTAGCCGCTGAAACCAACAAAGTTCAACAGCTACTCGAAGCCGCAGGAGCCACATCAATACAAATAGCCAAAGACGAACAACAACGACAACGCTTCTGGGCCGGACGCAAAAATGCCTTCCCGGCAGTCGGCCGTCTATCGCCGGACTACTACTGCATGGACGGCACAATACCGCGCCGGGCACTGGCGGAGGTTCTGCAATATATTGATGATTTGTCACAGCAGTATCAGCTCACGGTGGCCAATGTATTCCATGCTGGCGACGGCAATCTACACCCGCTTATTCTGTTCGATGCAAACCAGCCGGGAGAATTTGAAAAAGTAGAAGAAATGGGTGCCAAGGTACTCGAGAAATGTATCGCCGTGGGCGGCACTATCACGGGTGAGCACGGCGTCGGGCTCGAAAAAATCAACCAAATGGTTAAGCAATTCTCTGATCAGGAAATCCGACAATTTCATGCTATAAAGCGTGCGCTGGACCCCGACGACATACTGAATCCAGGCAAGAATATTCCCACGCTTCGTCGTTGCCAGGAATATCGCGCACTGCAGAAAACGACACATCATCACAATAATCAGCCAAATGGCATCCAGGAATCCTTGTCATGAACTCGGATGACATTAGCACAGCTCTGCAAGATCAAGTGCTGAGGGCAATAGCTGAAAACGCGCCATTACGCATTTCCGGCGGCGGTAGTAAACAATTTTACGGCGAAGCCGTAGCCGGGACTCCACTGTCGACACTCGGCCACACAGGTATTATTCACTACGACCCAACTGAATTGGTCGTTACCGCCAGAGCTGGCACCCCACTGAGCGAGCTTGAACATTTGTTAGCGAGTGAGCATCAAATACTCGGTTGTGAAAGCCCGCACTTCGGCTCTGCAACTGTGGGGGGAATGGTCGCCGCAGGCCTATCGGGCCCAAGGCGCCCTTACGCCGGCGCGGTACGTGACTTTGTTCTGGGCTGCAGCGTGCTTAACGGCAAGGGTGAAATACTCTCGTTTGGCGGCCAGGTAATGAAAAATGTCGCCGGCTACGATGTATCACGTCTTATGGCGGGCTCAATGGGCTGTTTGGGTATTATTCTCGACGTATCACTTAAGCTGATTCCGCAGCCCGAAACTGAAATCAGCCTGCGTTTCGAAAAAGACGCCGCGGAAAGTATCAAGTTTACCAATACAATCTTACGCCAGGGCATTCCCGTCTCAGCCTCCTGCCAGTTCGACGGCAAACTGTATCTTCGCTTTTCCGGTTTTGATGAGACGCTGACCGCGGTACAACAGCAACTGGGCGGCGAAAAAATCAGCAACGCGTTCTGGCCAGAATTACGCGATCAAAAATTGGCCTTTTTCTCCGCACAATCCGATAAAAACCTGTGGCGGCTTTCACTTGCGCCCAATACGCCAGAGTTGCAAATCGTCGGCGAATCCCTCTACGAGTGGGGTGGTGCATTACGCTGGCTGCGTACTAACGAAGATACTGATAAAATTCGCCAACTGACTCAAGCGGCGGGCGGCTCTGCTACGCTGTTTAAAAGCGCTGAAAACAAACACGGTGTCAATACACCGGTGTTCCATCCACTCGCTGCTGGCCTGCTGAATTGGCACGAGCAACTCAAACTAGCCATGGACCCGAACCGGATCTTTAATTCGGGTCGTCTCTACAATACCGTCTAAACCGCAGGGGTTTATTAAGTGCAAACATTTTTACCACAGGATTTCCTCGAAACAGCAAAAGGAAAACAGGCAGATGCCATTCTGCGCTCCTGCGTACATTGTGGCTTTTGCACAGCGACCTGTCCCAGCTATCAAATACTTGGCAACGAACTGGACAGCCCCCGCGGCCGTATTTATCTGATCAAGTCTCTGCTAGAAGGCGAACAGGCTACCGACAAAACCCTGCTACACCTTGACCGCTGCCTTAGTTGCAACGCGTGCGAGACTACATGTCCCTCAGGTGTCGAATACCACCAATTACTAGCCATTGGCCGCGAACGTGCAGAACAGACCATCGGCCGCCCGTGGCACGCCCGTCTGACTCGCTGGTTGCTACGCTTTGTGATGTCACGACGCGCGCTATTCACGCCACTGCTGCTCTGTGGCCAGCTGTTTCGGCCACTACTGCCCACATCATTAAAGACATTGATTCCTCCGAAGCAATCGATTCGACCGCACAAGACATCACCACAAACCCGAAAAATGATTTTGCTTGAGGGCTGTGTTCAGCCGGCCCTCTCACCGAGCATCAACAACGCCACCCGGCGCGTTCTGCAACGACTGGGTATTGAAGCAGTAATTGCACGCAGAGAGGGCTGCTGTGGTGCGCTTAGCTATCACCTCAACGCGCAGCAAGAAGGCCTGGACTTTGCCCGACGAAACATTGATGCGCTCTGGTCTTTAGTAGAACAAGGTGCAGAGACTGTTATCTCCACCGCCAGCGGCTGCGGCGCCTTTACCAAGGAATACGGCGAACTACTCGCTGACGATCCAGCGTATGCGGATAAAGCAAAACAGATTACAGCAATGACCCGTGATATTGCCGAAGTGCTGCAACAGGAGGACATCAGTCAGCTAAGGATTCATTCTACTGCCAAAACAGCCTTTCACTGTCCGTGCACACTTCAACACGCTCAGGGTTTGGGCACATCTACCGAATCACTGCTAAAAGCTCTAGGTTTCAATTTGACCGCCATCGCCGATGCCCATCTCTGTTGTGGCTCAGCGGGTACCTATTCAATCCTGCAGCCAAAAATATCCCAGCAATTGAAACAACGAAAAATTACCGCACTCGAAGCTGGAACACCTGAACAAATCGTCAGCGCCAACATTGGTTGTATTACGCACTTAAGTAGCGGCACAGAGAAGCCTGTAAAACACTGGATAGAGTTGCTGGAGGAGTCATTGGCGCCTGGCTGGGAGCTCACAGCCTGCTCAAAATCGATCCAAAGTACTTGAGATATATCGTAGTTATCATGTGCGCAGCGATGCTGTCAAAATACGCTGCTAACATGGGATGGTTCTCACTAGGGTAAACTGATAAACCCACACTAGCGATCTATATGTAATAGCTGGAGAAAGAGCACAAGAGGAGCTTAAGCTCCTCTCCATAAAAGAGTCACATTACGCTGGCTTACTGGAAGAACCGTAACGTGCAGTATGGGTATCCAGCGCATCCAGAATGCCGTCATGACGCATCTTGATGATATCTCTGTAGTCATCATGAGTAATGACATAGAAGCCATCTTCCCTTACCGCATCCATGACTCGCTCCCCCACATCCATTGGGCTAATGCCAATATCTACATCGGGCGCGGGCTGGTCGTATTCAGCACCTGTTTTCAGTTCCTGTGGCCGCACAGAATCGGCATTACGTACCAAATTTGTTTTGGTCAGCCCCGGACATAAAACGGATACCCCAACGCCCTGCTCTACAACTTCAAGTAATAGGGCCTCTGATAAACCCACAACAGCAAATTTAGTCGTGGTATACAAACCTTCGGGGGGGCCAGAAATCAAGCCACCCATAGAGGCAGTATTGACGATATGACCTTCACCCTGCGCTATAAACAAGGGTAAGAACACTTGCACACCATGAATCACGCCATAAAGATTCACGTCGATCAGAAATTTCCAGTCCTTGATATCCGCCTTTTGCATCAAGGCACCCACCCAGACTCCCGCGTTGCTACATAACAGGTGAACTGCACCGAAATGGGCTAACGTAGCATCCGCCAGCTGCTGAACAGATTCCAGGCTGCTGACATCGACTTGCACGGCAAGAGCTTCATGACCCTCCGCCCGCAAGGCATCTTGCACCTGACTTGCGGCCTCTAAATTGAGATCTGCTATGACCACTTTCATGCCAGCCTTCGCTGCGGCGTAGGCAATGCCCTCACCGATACCTGATCCTGCGCCAGTGACTACTGCGACTTTACCTGCTAAATTTTGCATCTTATTCTCCTGGATATTATTGCGCTATTTATACCAGACAATGCTCGGGCAATCGATTAAGTGACAGTATAGCCCTGTGACCATTCCTTAATCAGGACCCCTATGGACATTGACTTCAAATTAATACGCTCGTATTATATTTTCATACAATCACAAAATGAGTGTTCGACATGTTTAAAGGTGTAAGTTTTGACTACTCCGGCGCCAATGTGCTGGTAACAGGCGGATCGAATGGCATAGGCCTCGCCTGCGCCCAGGCTTATCGTGATGCCGGGGCCAATGTCATCATTACTGGCCGAAAAGCCTCTGCGGATGAATACGAGAGTGATTTATCGGGCATGGAGTACCGCGCACTGGACGTGGGTGACCATAACTCACTGAATGAACTTGCGGCAAGTTTGGACAAGCTCGACATCCTGATAAACAATGCCGGCGGCGCCCAGGGCAACGAATGGGAACAAGAATCTTTTGATAAGTCTATTGCGGTTAACCTGTCCAGCGTCTTTCACCTCAGCAATGCCTGTAAGGACCTGCTGGCAGCCAGTGATTTTGAAGGTGGGGCCAGTATTATTGGGATCGCGTCAATGACCACTTACTTTGGATTCGAGTGGACACCCGCCTATGGCCCATCAAAAGCCGGTATCGTGCAAATGATGAAAACCTTCGGCATCAGTTGGGGCAAATTAGGCATTAGGGCCAATGCCGTTGCAGCAGGCCTCACCAAAACCAATTTGACCAGCTTCACCATAGACAATATGCAGGATATGGTCGATGCCACTCTTACGAGACAAGGCATCAAACGCCTTGGTGAACCAGATGATATTTCGGCCGCCGTACTATTCCTGACCTCTCCGGCAGCTAGCTGGGTTACCGGACAGACCCTCGCCGTTGATGGCGGATTTAGTACTGGCATGGTGTAATGCCAGCGCACCGAGCCAATAAATACCTGAAGTAACGAGGCATACGAACCTTTAATGAGCAATCTGGCCAGTACATCCAATAAACATGCCTCAAACTCTGCACTGACAAGAGAAAGGCTCATCAGTGCCGCTCTGGAGTTGTTCGCAGAACGTACTATTGGTGCGGTTTCACTCAATGAAATAACCACCCGCGCCGGACAAAAAAACCGCAACGCGCTGCAATATCATTTTGGTAACCGGCAAGGCCTGGTGCAAGCTGTAGTAGACAAATACTCAAGTCGTGTTTCCGACATTCGCAGCGAATTTATTAGCCAGTTTGAAACAGCTGAGATGAGTCCTGCGGAGATGGCCGCCAGCGCACTGATACGACCCATAATCGACTATGTGAGTCACAATGTTGAAGGAGTGCATTTCGTTCAAGTTATCTCACAGATAGCAACGACAAATGCGCCTGCACGGCCCAAAGCACCAAGCTATGAATTGCACTTTCCCGACGATCCGAAGTTTACCCGATTGATCAACGAAGCCCTCCACCACCTGCCAGCTGCCGAAGCCCATCGACGGATATTTCTTGCTGTCAGCATGGTATTTCATTCTATTGCTGATATATATCGGTCAGCAGAATCCGATGATACGCCTCAGGTATTAAGCGCACGAAAAGAGATGGTAGAACAATTGGTTTTAGCTATAGAGTCTTTCTTTCAGGCTGCGCCGCGCCAAGCAGGCTAATAGCTGACGCGACCAGAAAAAAACGCTATTACAGAAAATCTGCCGCCTCTAAATCGACACAGTGCTGTAAATGCCGCTGAGCCATAATGGTAAACATTTTGTCGCTGCGTTCCTCTCGCTCACTGAACATGGAACCCAATACCGTCAGCATCATGCCATGCATGGTAAATTCCCGGTATTGCTCCCAACACTCTTGCTGCGATAAGGTGACACCTTCTTTCTCCAATGCGACACGATACAACTCAACCAGTCGTTTTTCTTCAGCACGACGTAGCTCCAGAGTTAAACTACCACCGAGAAAATACGAAATATCCGCCAGCCCCGAGCTATAGGTCGGCGTCTGCCAATCAATAATACAGACCGTTCCTTCAGCCGAAAACAACATGTTTTCGGATCGATAATCAGAGTGGACCAAGGTACGGGCACCGCTAAAGCGCTGAACCCACTGAGTATGATTGGCAATATATTTATCGCCAAACTCGCGCTGCTCCAGCGACAGTGATTCGCCGTAACGTTCCAAAAATCCAGGCCAACATTCGGTCATAAGGCCACCGCCAAATTCAGCCGCATCGCCCATCTGATAAAGAACTGAGTCCCGCTCAGCCAAGCTGTCATCGCCCCAAAATGCGGCGTGTAATTTGGCCGCTTCTTTAACGGCGATTTCAGCACGCCCGATGGATTCACCTTTTAATTGATCTCCGGGTTCAGACGGCGCCATATCTTCCATTAACAGGAAATAGGATGCTTTGTCTTCAGCAATTTCCCCGGCATAAATGTAAGGCGTACGCATCGATGTTTTACCCGCCAGCTGCTGATAAAACTTTACTTCGTTATAATAAGCGCCCTGTGCACCTGCCATCATTCTAGCCCGTTCATCGGAAGCAGGTAGTTTGGCAACCAAATTTGTAGGTGCCTGACCAGCATCGCCCTCATAAGTAAGAGATATACGCGCATTGTCGCCAAGCTTGCCTGTGCCAAACAAACGACTTTCGGCGCTTACTACTCGACCGCCGGTCAATATGCCGTTTTCGCGCAATGCCAGAGTTAGCCACTCAGGCGTTATCTGCTGGGGAGTCATCACAATATCAACCATAATTACATTCCTAATGGGTATAGATACTCAGGGTAAGTCGACATAATACCTGCGCCACCGGTCAGCTGCTGCCCTCTGTAGAGCAAATCGCATTACCATGAAGTAACTCACCTAATAGCGAACTATCCGCGACAATAGCCCCCCGGCCCCCTAAATAGGAAACCTATCGTGACTTCAGTAAGCCTTAACCCAGATGAACTCATGCAGGCCGCCCGTGAGCGAACCCAGCTAAATGATTTTGGCGACAAGCACTTTAGCCAAGGGCTGGAGATATTACTGCAGACTTTGGACCGTCATATCGCAGACGAAGGCTTTCGTAAACGAGCCGGCTCGCGTATCAGGCGAAATCTGGAAACTCGCTTACGCATCACCCGGGCACTTGGCGATACTCCTGCTATTGCCGAACAGGACATCACAAGGCCAGTTATTCTCACAGGCCTGCCAAGAACCGGCACCTCGGCTCTATTTAACTTGCTGGCCAATGACCCGGCCGCACGCGCTCTATTAAATTGGGAATCGCAATTCCCCGACCCGCTGCCCGGCCATCAGCCAGGGCAAGCTGACCCACGCCGAGACATGGTCTCGCAGGCGATAGAAGCACGGCGCAAAGATAATGCCGATTTCGACAAGATGCACTATGCCAGCGCCGATACACCGGAGGAGTGTGTCAACCTGCATCAATTTGCTTTTGACGGCGTGCAACTGGGCTTTGAAGTAATGCTTGAGCCCTATGCCAGCTGGTTCCAGAACCATTCACTACAAGCCCTGTACGACGACTACAAGACTATGCTGCAGATGCTGTTGTGGTGTCGGCCTGGGGAGCGCTGGTTACTTAAAGCGCCGGCGCATATGTGGGCAATCGACGAAGTAATTTCTTCCTTTCCCGATGCCTGCGTGATTTGGGGACATCGCAGCCCATTGGATGTCGTACCATCCATTTCAAGTATGACCGCCATGGTCGCCAGAATGTTCGGCGGCAATATTGAAGCCTTAAGCGATAAGCAGCTGGGCCCTATCGTCATGGAGTTTTATGCCACTTCACTAGAAAGAGGTCTAGCCGCGCGCGCATCAGGACAGCGCGCACTTCCTCGACTACTCGTTTAAAGAGTTTGTTGATACACCTTTGGATTTAGTAGAAAAAATCTACCAGTATTTTCAGCTGCCCTATGGTGAGGACATACAAACCGCAATGCAAAGCTATATAGACCACAACCCCAAGGGTAAACATGGCGACCATAAATACAATTATGAGCAATATGGTTTATCTGAAAAAATGATTCTCGATCGCTTCGAGTTCTATTTATCAGACCCCCGCTACGCGCCATATCTGTAGCGCTAGTCTGGCAGTAATACTATATCTCAGAGCGCTTCACCACACGGCAGCTCACCAACGGGTGATTATCTGCCCGAATCCAACGCCAACACATGGTACCCACATGATGACCCGCTGTTTCAATCCAGTTTGGATGACCGGGGTCGTCATGTGACACGATGAGTTTAACACTGCCATCAGGCTCGTAATGGGCTGTATGTTTATTGACATGAATTTGATGATAACGATAATCCAGCGATTCCATCCACCAATTATCCAATTGAAAATTCCAGGTTTGACACTGCGGAATTTCGGCTGCCTCGATAATCATGACTTCATCGTCGGCCAGTTCCCAAGCACTGTGAAAATAGAAGATATTCGGATCGCCACCAATGCGCTGACAATACGCCTGGTCGGCCGCGGGCAATTCGTTCATATGTGGCAGGAAGCTCTCTGACCAATCCTCAAACATTTGCGCGATGCCGGTAACCGAACGCAGAGCGCCGTCTAATCCACGGGTGAGTTTTAAGGGAGTCATAGGCGCCGGCCGGGACTGCTCTGCCCCTAATCGTTTAATGCTAATCTCGGCGGGTTTCTCGTTCACTCTGTCCTGAAAGGTTTGCCGCACATTCAACATGTTCGACTCTGCGGTCATTGGCAGCCAATTTCCGGGCTGTTCCGTTTGACTGAGGATTAACTCAATTTTTCCGTCTGGGCCAATGTCCATATCGGAGGCCTCAATAAAACCACTAGTCTCCATAGTGCCCGTAGAGTTATAGCGGTTAATCACAGTACTAAAACCCAAATAGTCGACAGTGGCTCTATCGCCAACAACCAGATAATCATGCTCGGGATTAATGCGCGCGCTTTGATAATGATTATCGGGGTTGTCGGCACCCATCTTAATGGTTTCGTGACAACCGCATCTCAAAACGGGAAAATCCACATCGTTAAATTCCAGCGCCGATTCCAGGCCCGCGCGTAACAATCGCGTTAAATAACGATATCCCTCCGCTCGAGTGAAAGCATCGTCAGGCGCGGCCTGACTCTGAACGATTTTACCCGCGGCTTTTAATCCGTCACAAAAATCATCCCAGGCCTGACCACTCATTACCTGTTCTACAGCATCCTGGTTTTTCATCTAGATAATACCCCACTGAGCTCGTGTGACTTCAATAGTAAAGCCAATTTTCGAAAATAGAGTATCTACTGCCAGGTACGAAAAATTCAAGTACATGCACAAATTGTCATGCAGAGCTACCCTAGGGCATTGGCTCAATTTTATACGCCAATAGCACATTGCCTGGAAGTTGGCCAAACATGCTGTAGCCGGACAACACATAGAGCCAATCCCCGGCTAAAGTCTGCCCAGCCACATCTATGGCTCCACCATGGCCGACAACACCGTTAGTGGTGTCAAATTCCACCGCTGTTTTTGCCTGCCACAATATATCACCGGTCTCTTGATCGTAGGCACGCACAACGCCATCCAGGCCTGCGCTAAACACTAACTGTGGTGTAGCGGTAGCAGCGGCAGACAAACCATAATAATAAGAACATTCGAATTGCTTATTGGGGTCGGCCGCTGCCGGCGCTCGATCATTTTCAAGCCCAATTAGAGGTTTATGAGCGTAGTCAAAATCACAGCCCCTCAGTGCGGCTTGCTGCCAGACAATGTCTCCACTGCTAACATCCAGCGCGGATAGTCCAGGCCGCGGACTATAACCGACCGTATCACGCTCAGGGTCAGACACAGGTACAAATAGGGTCTGATCAGCCAGCGCCATACCCCAGTGAATACCACCATTGGAAGTGCCCTGGCTTATACGCCTGCGCCAAATCACCTCTCCTTGGGTAGACACAGGGTCAGGATTCAAAGCGAATACTTCGCCTGATTTTTGACCCGCAAGCAGCAGCTGACTGCCATCTGCCAAATCTGCCATTATTACCGAGGCGCCAAAGTCGAAATCTTCTCCGGCATTGTCGGGGCAGTTTGCTCCGCCGTTCAGACAAGCCGCATTCCAGACATCATTCGCTGTCGCCTGAAATTTCCACACCAGTTCGCCCGAGTCCATATCCAGTGCAATGATCGCGTCACTGGTATCGGTGGCCGGATGAGTCAAATTCTCACCGGTGCCAAAGTAAATTCGGTTTCTTTTTACATCTATCGCCGGACTGGTCCACACCGAAGCACCGGAAGGCCCAAACAATTCAGCCCCATCTTTATTAATTCCCTGAGGCATAGCGTCCTCTGTTGCATGCCACTCCCATAGGCTATCTCCGTTGCTGGCATCGAAGGCCAGTACAGCACCATGCGATTTACAGCATACATGGGTAGGGCTACCAGCCGCTGCCACTTCATATGACGACACCGGCACGTAAAGCCGATTATTGTGATAACTGATTGAGCCGGTAATCACCGAGAAGTTCGACACAGCCGCAGGTCTCTGCCAGACATTCTCCAGGGTCGCCGGATCAACAGCAAAAACGGTTGCCAGAGAATCGGCAAATACCAGTAATTGTCGACCATCGTTTAAAGTAGCGACAGTGATTGCTGAACGTATGCCACTCATGACTTTGCTATGCGCACGAACACAGCCAGTCTTCCTATCGAGGGCAAATAGTTTTCCGGCCTTATCGCCTACATATAATGTGTCGCCGATAATGGCAGGCTGTGAGCGCATATCAGTGACCTTGGGAAAGGCAAAACTCCAGGCTAGAGAGAGAGTCCCGACATTCTCTGGCGTAATGGTGGTGAGATCTGAATCGACAAAACGTCGGTTTTCGACGCCCAGCCCCCAATTCGATACATATTCCTGGCTGTCGTCTTCTGCGACTGTCTGACAACTAGCCGCCTCTATCCATTGATATAGATCAGTCGAATTACCAGCAAGATAATAGGCGATCAAACCTCGAGTCTGCTTATTGAGATGCGCAGCCATCGGCTGCATTTTTCCAAATTCCATTACCATCATCAGGCTTTCTTTAGATTGACTGGACAACGCCGAACGGGTAGGTGCTTTCATTGCCGGATTATCATGGCAGGTTGCACAGTGTTTATCGAAAAGATATTCACCTGCCCGCGCAAGAGGCAGGACATCCGCGTTGCGTAATACCAGCGCCTGTCCTTCTTTAAGCAGCCAGTCTTTAACCGGTAAGTTATCGCTAACCGCGACAAGTACCATTATCGTAAGAACAATCAGAGCTGCAATTTTTTTCATTTTATGTCCGTCGCTTCTGGTAAGGCAAAGGCGTACAAATAATCGCCGTATCCACGTTGAAACATATGGTGGCCGCCGACATTGACCACGACATATTGTCGACCCTCATAGGTATAAGTCATTGGTGTTGCAGTTGCATCAACGGGCAGAGTGAATTTCCACAGCACCTCGCCATTATGGGTATCAAAAGCCCGTATTTGTCTATCCATGGTCGCCCCGATAAAAAACAATTGACCGGCGGTAGCTATGCCTCCACCCAGGTTAGGCGTCCCCCAGTTAATATGAAAAGGCAGTGTCACCGGCCCCATCTCGTGAACTGAACCCAGTGCAACCTCCCAGTCAATAAGCCCTGTTATCAGGTCAACCGAAACCAGCTTACCCCAGGGAGGCGCATTACAGGGAATACCCAGCGGCGATTGTAAACTGCCTATTTCAACTGTATAACCCGTGCCCTGCATGGTGACCTGCATCCGATGACCCGCCGCGGGATGATCAGCTTTAGCGGCATCACCGTCTTCTATCTCAACATGGGGTATCAGCCTGCCGGTGAACGGAATATTGTTAATGTTAACCAACAACTTTCCGCTATCACCCAGCATTGCTCCCCCGCCCCAATTGGCACCTCCCAGACTTCCAGGAAACATCATCGAAAGATTTTCATTGATAGGCGTAAATACACCCAGGTTGTTCAGCGCCGCAATCTGCTTCGCGCAATGCCCTCTGTCCCAGGGCGTCAAACCCCAGGCATCATTAGGCATTAAAAAAGGATTGAGCAATGACGCAGGCGCGACAGGCCAAGGCTGTGTAGCAGAGGTAAGCTCGCCGGCCAGCAACGAGGGTGGTACCGGCCTCTCGATGATATCCCACAGGGGTTCGCCAGTCAGCCGATTGAAAACAAAAATAAAACCCTGCTTGGTCAACTGTGCAAGGGCTGGCACGGAAGCTCCGTCTTTATTCCATTGGAATAAAATCGGCTGGGCCGGAGTATCGTAATCCCACAAATCGTGATGTACATGTTGAAAATGCCAGCGCAGTTCACCGCTAATAAGATCCAGAGCAACGATACTGTTGGCATAGCGGTTATCACCAATTCGAGCGGCGCCGTAATAGTCAGGTGATGGAGCACTAGTGGGTAAATAGACGAGATTATTCTCTTCATCTACCGATATCTGTGACCACACGTTGGCACTACCACTTGCGGGATTCCCAACGAGAGGATCAAACTGCCAAAGCAATTCGCCGCTATAGCTGTCAAACGCTTTGACTGTGCCCCTGGGTGTGGTTGACTTGGCGAAATCGATAATTGACGAACCAACAATCACAATACCCTTGGCCACAACCGGCACCGCCGAACTACTAACTTCACCGGGAAGCGAATCCTCTGTTGAACTCAATAACACCTTGCCCGCAATACCAAAACCTTTACAAACCTGTCCATTGAGTGCATCGACCGCCCAAAGTTTGCGATCATGAGTAGACAGATAAATACGATGACGGCAGGCCTCATCAGCGTCAACACGCAATTCTTCGATATAGCTCACACCACGACATCGAAATGGCCGATCTCCGCGTCGGTCAATGTCGGGTGCAAATTGCCAACGTTGTTCACCTGTCGTGGGATCGAGGGCGATAACGCGATTAAAAGGCGTGCAGTAGACCAAAGACTGGCCAGCGGACTCGGGCAGTAATATGGGTGTACTTTGCGTAGAAGTCTTTGTCATTTCTTCGCCGTAGTTTTCTACATCACCACTGCGAAATATCCAGGCCACTTCCAACTCCGCCACATTGGAAGTATCAATTTGATCCGCCGGTGAAAAATGCTGACCGCCCGCATCACCCCCGTAGTGAGCCCAGTCGCCCTCTGTAGCAAGGACTGAGGGAGTCAGCCACATCGATACAAGACCCGCCAATAGACACGCTGATACACGCACTCGATTAAGCTCAGTCTTAGTGTAAGGCATGCTCTTTTTCCGCTACCGGCAGCAACTGCAGCCGCAATAGAGTGGGAACACCGCCTTCGGACTGCCATGTAGGAAAATGGGAATTAGTGGTATAGATGGCACCGTCATGTTCCGAGATCTCTACATCGCGAGTGAAGAAGCGCTGCCTGGGCATGGGATAAACCTTCCAGCTTTCGTTGGCGATATCAAAACCCAGTAAAGTATCCGACTGGTTGCCGTTAACCCACACTATGCGCCGCTCGCGATCTACATTCAGGGCATAGGGAATCTCATTCACCACCGGTAGTTCATACGGGGTAAATTGCGCGGTTTGCGGGTTATATTTCACTAGCAGTGAATCCTGAAAAGCCACAATCCACAGGTTTCCCTCGGCATCAATTCGCACTCGTCTGGGCCCGGCAAAGGGAAAGTCGATCATAGTGACTTCATCGGTAACCGGGTCTATACGTGCCAAATCGTTGGCGTATAGTCTTGCCACCCACACTGTACCATCCGGTGCGACATCAATACCGTATGGCATAGGTAAGCCCGTACTTTCGCGATCTCCACTCGGCGTTGGCCGATTTTCTGGATCTATGGCAAACAGCAGAGGCAACGATTTGAGCATTAACCACTCTTTCACACCGCGTGCGGGCAAATCGTAAATCTTAAATTCAGCCTTTATGCGATTAAACCTCGCGACTTGTGATGACAGCGCCAAGGTGAACCAAACATCATCATTTTCATCGGTACGGATAGTATGAGGATAATACCCCTCATCCATTTCATGGCGGGTAAAAACCTTGCTGACCGGGTCAAACTCCAGCAATGCCTGCTGCATAGAGGGAGTAATAAATATATGGCCGTCTTTCTTTGATAGAGCGAAAGAGTGCACTCCCAAATAATTTTCCATTTTAGGGAAAGTGGTAAACCGATTACCCATAAAACCGCCCAGCGCATCGCCTTCGGCGTGCGGCACTTTATACACCGTATAGTCACCGGTTTTTGGATCCAGTTCGTACAAGCGATCAAACAGGTTATCGCCTATATAGACATAGCCGTTGGGGTGTATTAACAAATCATGCATTTGGGAAAACCCATCCCCAATAGGCCACTCCGTCATTTCAACCTCAGCCAAATGGGATTCCCACGCCTTGGGTGCAGGTACGCTGGAAGGGTCTTCGCGCAATGCTCTGTATTCTTTCTGTAAGAGCTGCGCCACTTGTTGATGATCAGCAGGAGGCAGCCTGGCGCCAAAGCTGTTCATACGTTCAAATACACTTATCCATTGCTCTACAGTACGCTCGTTGCGCATAAAGGGTGAAGCCTGCTGATGGCAAAAAGCACAATTCAGTTGAAACCGTTTTTTAAGCTCTAGATCACCACCAAACTGCAACTGCGACAACCAGACGTTAGAGGTGTAGCTATTTATCTCCTGCTCTTTGCTCATTTTTTGCAAAACAACCGTTTTATCAGCAGTCGTTACATTGGCGTCAACATAAGCCTGAGCCCTAATACGATAACGATAATCCTGTGTATCATCGTCAAAACTGACCTGACCCAGTGTATTAGTAAAGCGGGTCAACACAACTGCCGATGGGTTGGTCACGCCATCAGGCGCGTAGCCGTTGTCAGAAATATCTTGCGGCGGTGAATTAACCGGGTATCTGGACACCATAACCTGAGGTAAAAGTTGGCCCGCTTCATTGGTCACTGAAAGAGTCACTGCCTGTACAACGCTAGCCGACATCAACAAGCCTGCGACAAGAATTTTTATTTTCATTATTTGACCTTCTCTGGATATTACGTATATATCTATTAGCTACGACTAATACGCCTTTCTTTGTCGTCAACTTTACGCTGAACACCGCGCTATCGCAATTGGCAGTAATGACAAAGGGCCCGCCCAGGTATACTGGACGGGCCCTTTGTCATCTATCAAATAGTTAGCAGTTATCCCTCGACAGATTGACTAGCGCCATTTCCTCGATTCTCACCGGATCCTTTTCCATGCCCTTTCCCTTTGCCCTTGTGCTGCTCGCGGGCCGAATCAAGCGCTTGTTGTTCGTCTTGTGACAGCTGTCCATCTCCGTCTTTATCAAATCGCTGCAGCTGTTTACTCTGCCTATGAGCCTGCGCTGACTGTCGCTCCGTATCAGACAAATTTCCATCGCCATCGGCATCCCACTTTTCCACATGGCGCTGCTGGTTATCAGACTTCATCACCGCACGTTCTTCGGTAGACAGGGTGCCGTCGCCGTCACTATCATAGCGCTCCATATTCTTACCCTTTTCAGCATAAGACGACAGTGGGCTAGCGAGCAAAACGATGCCCGTAACGGTGACCAGTGTTTTGGCTAATTTCTTCATAACGATATTCCTCGGGGTTAAAATAATATTTGTTGCTAAGGTGGGTCCATTAAGCCACACCGAATGTAAAGAAAATCAAGCCAAGTGGTAAAGTTATGTAAATATCGGGCAATTATTTTTGGACAAAAAAATAGCGGAGGGCTAGGCCATCCGCTATCAAGTCTATTCGAAATCAGTATAATCAAACTGTGGATACGGCCGACGATCACACCAATTCTAAGGTTTCATGGTTTTTTTCACATTCTCCAGCCATTTCCAGGCAATAAATTGTCACACAGACAAGTGCTGGCTCACCAGTTCATCACTTAGCTCATCTATGGTGCCCTTGGCCACTACTCTGCCCTTTTCCATTAAGTGAAAATACCGCCCTACCCGCCGGGCAAAAGCCAGTTTCTGCTCAACAATAACCACCGTCATCTTTTTGTCGTCAACCAGGTGAGTAATTACATCGCCTATCTGTCTAACAATATTGGGCTGTATACCTTCATTGGGTTCATCGAGTATCAAGATACCCGGGTCGATAGCCAGCGCTCTGCCAATGGCCAGCTGCTGTTGCTGCCCACCCGATAAATCGCCGCCACGACGTTGTAGCATTTCTTTTAACACGGGAAATAATTCAAAGATAAATTCAGGTACTTCTTTTAGACCGTCCGATCTTGCGCCCAGACCTATTCGCAGGTTTTCCTCTACTGTGAGCTGGGAAAAAATCTCACGCCCTTGAGGTACATAACCAACGCCGAGCTTCGCCCGCTGCTCGGCTGCAAGCCGGGTGAGCTCTGTGTCGCCAAGGCCAATACTGCCCGATTGAACCGGCAGCAAACCCATAATACATTTCAATAATGTAGTTTTCCCTACGCCGTTGCGCCCCATGATGCAGGTGCAACTGGCAGGCTCTATTGCCATATCGAGATCCCACAAGATATGGGATTGTCCGTAATACTGATTAACACCTGAAATATTTAGCACAATTACTCCCCCAGATACACTTGTCTGACCTGGTCGTTATTTTGTATTTGCTGCATGCTGCCCTCGGCAAGAACACTGCCCTGATGCAAAACGGTCACAGTCTTGGCTATCGACCGTACAAACTCCATATCATGTTCAACCACCACTACAGAACGCTCGCCTGCTAATGACGTCAGTAGTTCGGCAGTACGCTCGGTTTCCTGTGGCGTCATACCTGCAACCGGCTCATCTACCAACAACAGCTGTGGGTCCTGAATCAGCAAAACACCGATTTCGAGCCATTGTTTTTGGCCGTGAGACAACAGACCCGCCATGCGATGTTGCAAATCGCCCAAACCGATAATATTCAGCACTTCAGCGATTCGGTCTTTTTGCTCTCCACCAAGACGGGCAAATAAACTAGACAAAACCCGCTTGTCAGAACGAAGCGCCAACTCCAGATTATGAAATACTGAGTGGTTTTCGAATACGGTGGGTTTTTGGAATTTTCGCCCTACTCCACAGCTTGCAATCTCGGGTTCAGTCAATTTTAGAAGATTGATATTCTGACCAAAATACACCGTACCTTCATCAGGGGTTAGTTTGCCGGTGATCACATCCATCATGGTCGATTTACCCGCTCCGTTAGCACCGATGATACAACGCAGCTCTCCTCGATTAATGTATAGACTCAGTTCATTGAGGGCTTTGAAGCCATCGAAACTCACCGTCACATCCTCTACATAGAGAATTGGAGCGTGAGGTTTATCGGCAATAACACTACGCTCGGGAATCAGCATATCCCAAACCTGATCGCGCCTCATCTTTGCTCGAATTGTATCCAGAGTAGACATTACTGCTCCTCCTTTTTCGTTCGATCAAGTAATCCCGCAATACCGCGCGGTAAAAACATGGTGGTTAAAATGAATATCGCTCCCAGAAAAAATATCCATATCTCAGGAAAGGCTGCCGTGAAATACGATTTACAATAATTAACCAGAAAGGCGCCCACTATGGCCCCGTAAAGTGTACCTCTGCCGCCTACCGCTACCCAGATAACTAACTCAATTGAATTTAGGGGAGAGAATTCACCCGGGTTAATGATGCCTACTTGAGGCACATACAAAGCACCGGCAATACCCGCCAGTGCTGCGGAGATGACAAATATACACAACTTGTACGATTCAACTTTGTAACCAACAAAGCGCGTTCTATCCTCGGCATCGCGAATGGCCACTAGCACACGGCCAAATTTTGACGATGTAATCCATCGACAGAGCATATAACCGAAAGCCAACATAAATGCAGATGTGGCGAATAAAACGATACGCGTCGTATCACTCTGTAAATTAAAGCCCAGAATATCCTTAAAATCAGTTAGGCCGTTATTGCCACCAAAGCCCATCTCATTACGAAAGAAAGCCAGCAACAAGGCATAGGTTAAAGCCTGCGTGATAATTGACAGATACACCCCGGTAACCCGCGAGCGAAAAGCCAGCCAACCAAATACCAATGCCAGCAGTCCAGGTACAACTAACACCATCACTGCAGCGAACCAAAAATGATCGAAACCATACCAATACCAAGGTAACTCCTGCCAGTTGAGGAAGACCATAAAATCCGGTAGATCTGGATTACCATATACTCCCCGGTCACCAACCTGACGCATAAGATACATGCCCATGGCGTAACCACCGAGGGCAAAGAACGCTCCATGCCCCAAACTGAGTATGCCTGCATAGCCCCATATGAGGTCAACCGACACTGCCAATAGAGCAAAGGCCAGATATTTACCCAATAAGGTTACTGTATAGGTCGATATATGCAGAGCTGAATCTGCTGGTATCCACAGATTACCGATAGCCACCACTACGCTGGCCACTAACAAAATCAATAAAACGGTATTGCCTTTCACGTCGCTATTGAAACTTCTGAAAAAGTTGTTTTTGTCTGTTCTTGAATCCACCATAATTTACTCCGCCGCTCTGCCTTTTTGCGGAAACAGACCGCGAGGATTCTTTTGAATAAACAAAATAATGAATACCAGAACCAGAATTTTTGCCAGTACCGCGCCCACGGTGGGCTCCAGGAATTTATTAGCAATGCCAAGAGAAAACGCACTAACCAGCGTACCCCACAAGTTCCCTACGCCGCCAAATACCACAACCATAAAGGAGTCGATAATGTAAGCCTGCCCGAGGTTCGGCCCTACGTTGGTTAACTGACTCAGCGCCACACCGGCAATGCCCGCAACGCCAGAGCCCAGACCAAATGTCATTGCATCCACCCATTCGCTGCGGATACCCATAGCTCTGGCCATAGCGCGATTTTGCGCCACAGCCCTAAACTGCAAGCCCAGTGTGGTTTTCTTTAATATCACAAGTAACAGAAAGAATACGACCAGAGCAAACACAACGATATAAAGGCGGTTATAGGTTAGCGATAAAAGCGGATTGATGTCGATGGCACCGCTCATCCAGGAGGGAGTCTCTACCGACCGATTGAGCGGGCTAAAAATGCTGCGTACTGCTTGCTGTAAAACCAGACTGACACCAAAAGTTGCTAGCAAGGTTTCCAGTGGGCGGCCATATAAAAACCGTATAACCCCGCGTTCTATCGCAACGCCCACCATTCCAGACACCAGGAATGCAGCAGGAACTGCTACCAACAATGAATATTCAATATTATTGGGCATCAGCAACTGCACAACATACGTTGTATAGGCGCCCAGCATAATCAGCTCGCCATGAGCCATATTGATTACGCCCATCACACCGAAAGTAATGGCCAGGCCGATAGAGCTGAGTAATAGAACAGAGCCCAAACTTAATCCAAAGAAAGTAGTTTCGACAAAGCCATAAAATTTGGCTTTACCTTGAATGGAAGCGATGGCTTTTTCAGCGCGCTTCACCACTACCAGATCTTGCTCGATATATTCGCCTTTATCATCAACGGCAACGATGTCAAGCAGCCTCGTCAATACAACCGGCTGCAAGCTAGACTGTAAACGATCAATAGCCGCCAGTTTCTCTATGCGATCACCGCTGTTAAGGCTGGCCAAATCTTGCGCCGAATAAAGCGCAGCCAGTACTTCGCCATCTTGCTCTGTCTCGGCAACGTGATTTAACAAGGAGAGTATTTCAGGTGTTAAATCATTAGATAAACGATAAACCGCCTCCAAGCGCTGCTGCTTGTCTTGGGCAGAAAGATGCACTTTGGCAATGGCAAGTCTTAACTGAGAACGCATACGGTTATTCACAGGTACGCGCTTAAAATGTTTTTTGGGCTCTGAAGCCTGCCCCTCGACCCCTAGCGGATCCGTCATTAATAACAAACTGTCATCACCCTTGCTGGTGATGTATATTTTCTTGTCGCTTTTTCGGACATACAGATTCCCCGCCAGCATGGCCTCTAATACGGCACCACCTCTTGGGTCTTTGAGTTCGGCCAAACTATCGATATAGGCCGGAATTTGCTTTAACTTGGCACTAGACAGCAGGTCCAGCTGTACCGCCAAGGGATCTTCCATATCCGCTGCGTGGCTTAGGCCAGACAGAAAAACCCACAAAATTACTACGAATATTCTATGCAAAACATCCCCCCGAAACTTATTAATTTTTTATAAAACACCCCGACCAAAGGCCGGGGTATGGGCTAGCTCAAAGTAGTGATTAGAAAACCTGACCAGAACAGGTTTTGGTCACAGTGTTATAGTTACCGCAAGATATCGGCGCTGTCCAATCAGAGATGACATCTTTACTACCAGGCAAGAAATTCGACCATGCATCACCCGGAACAGTACCATCGGTTTCAGATACCACTAAGAACTGTCCGTCTTCCTGAATCTCGCCAATAAGTACCGGCTTCGACAGATGGTGATTTTTGTTCATAACTGCCATACCGCCAGTCAGGTTTTCAACTTCCATACCAATCATGGCTTGCTCTACTGCATCCGTATCAGTGGTACCCGCAGCCTCTACCGCTTTTACCCACATTTTGAAACCGATATAGGTGGCTTCCATTGGGTCGTTGGTGACACGCTTGTCGTCACCGGTATAGGTTTTCCATTGCGCTATAAAGGCGTCATTGGCGTCTGACTCAACACTTTGAAAGTAATTCCAGGCCGCTAAATGGCCAACCAGAGGACCTGCATCCAGACCGGACAGTTCTTCTTCACCAACAGAGAATGCCACTACGGGAATGTCTTCAGATGATACACCTTGATTACCCAATTCTTTATAGAACGGTACGTTAGCGTCGCCATTGATAGTCGATACAACCGCTGTTTTCTTGCCTGCTGAACCGAATGATTTAATTTCAGACACTATGCTCTGCCAGTCAGAATGACCAAAGGGCGTATAGTTGATTAGAATGTCTTCTTCAGCAACTCCCTTGGACTTCAGGTAAGCCTCAAGTACCTTGTTAGTGGTACGTGGGTAGACATAATCGGTGCCTGCCAAAACCCAGCGAGTCACTTCCAATTCATCCATCAGGTAATCTACCGCAGGTATAGCCTGCTGATTGGGCGCGGCTCCTGTGTAGAATACGTTTTTGGATGATTCTTCACCCTCATACTGCACGGGGTAAAACAGCAAGCCATTCAGTTCTTCCAGAACAGGCAAAACAGATTTACGTGACACAGATGTCCAGCAACCAAATATAACATCAACCTCTTCCTGCGATATCAATTCGCGACCTTTTTCAGCAAACAAGGGCCAGTTTGAAGCTGGGTCAACAACAACCGGTTCAATCTGTTTCCCCAACAATCCGCCAGCTTTGTTTTGCTCTTCGATCATCATCAATACGGTATCTTTTAGCGTAGTTTCACTGATTGCCATCGTCCCTGACAGCGAGTGCAGTACTCCAACCTTTATCGTATCGGCCGCAAGCACACTGCTTGCACCGAGAAGCGCGGAGCAACTCAATGCAACGCCAGCAGCGATAGTTTTCATATTTTTAAGCATATTCATATTTGAAATCCCTTAATGTAATTTGATTAGCAAAACTTGTTATTTTAGAACTGTAATTGCAGCCCGATTTTGAATGCGCTGATTTTGTCGCCGCCGGCACTTGGTGTGTAATTAAGGCCTTTTGTGGCAATATCGCCATACTGATAGAAAGCTGATACCCGAGCGTTATGGCCACTGATGATGTAGTTAAGTCCAGCTTCTACTTCATCACGGGTTTCGCTGTAATCGGGATTGTTTTCGGTGTAGCGAACGTATGGCTGGAAATAACCAGGACCGGTTTCAGAGCCAAACATGTACAAGGCAGTAGCTGTTGAAGCGTCACCGCTGAACATACAAAAGCAGGAACCGTCTTCTAATGCGTCTTCGGATAGATCAGTATCGAATTTTTTATATTCACCTTCGACAGTAAATACGCCGTTACCGGAAAGCACCTTTTCGAACAAGAAATCGACACTGTAGCCGGTAAAGTCTGCTGGTTCCTCTTCGGTACCGGCGCCATCTTGCTGGTGCTGTGCCGCTACAGCAAGAGTCAAAATGTCTCCGCCCTTTCCGTAGTAGGTACTGCTTGTGTAGTAACCCGGATTGCTTTCAACATCGAGAAAGTTATAGCTTAAACGAGTACCATAAAGCAGCTTATCGTCCTGATTCGAACCACCCTGCTTACCGTTAAAAGCACCTACAGCGTAGGTGAATTTCTTTTCTTCACCCAAACCACCCCAGATGGTCAAACCTTGATCACGACCATAAACACCTGCTCCACCGTCACCAAATTCAACGCTATAGTCAGAAGGGTAAAAAGGTGTTTTGTTAAAGTCGTAAGTGCTCGCGTAGTAGGGACCACTCATCTCAGCTCGGTCTGATGGCACCAACAAACGACCCGCCCAGATGTTAAATGCCGGGTTAATATCAAACTTTGCTATGGCATCCAGAATAACCAACTCTTCTAATTCGGAGTTGCCGCAAAAAACACACTCTGTATTCAATTCAAATTTGATAGTTTCTGTGATCTGGCCATTAAAATAGAGCCTGGCGCTATCAAGGTTAAAATCATTATTGCGGCTGTCTCCGCTAGGCGCCGCATCTTCCATTGAAGTGAAGCTGGTGCGAAGGCCGCCACCAATGCTTATCCATTTTGTATCGTCAATTTCAAGCTTCTTGGCAGCAAATGCGCCACTTGGAATAGCCATTAAGGATACTGCAAGCACTCCATAAAGCTGCTTTCGTAAATTCATCATTTAAATCCCCTAGATGTCAGATTGTTTGTAGAGCGTTAGCAAATGAACTAACAAAAATCTCTACACAGGGGATATAGCAATGACCGTGCCAACTATTAAAAAGTGAGTGTTACTGCCACACGAAGATAATGTTGATTATTTTTTGAACAATAGAAAAAGCTTCATTGAAGTGCGTTAAAAGGGGATCGGTCCAATTCGGAGCATACAAATGTGCCATGCTTCATTATGGTTCACTCTCCAACGGGCTCTATCTAGTGAACATCTCTGATTGAGCTATGAAGGTAATAAGGGTGTAACGAGTTCAGTAATCTCTGCTTCAGACATATATCGTGGCACAGGATACAAATTGCCCGCTTCGACTATTGCTGCACTGACAATCGCCTTGATGTCAGAGCTTTTCAATTCTCTTGGCTTGAGAGGCAACTCCATCGCGGCGCGCATATCAAAAACAGCTTGAATAAAACCCTTAGCCAGCTGCGCCTTGCTCTCACCTGGATTACCGATATGAACCAGTTCGGCCAAGTCTGCCAGACGATGATGAATACACTCACCATAAGCTACGAGAACTTCGGGTAAAACCATGGCGTTAGCGTTACCGTGCGGCACGCCACAGTACTTACCCAGCTGGTGTGCAATGCCGTGTACATAACCAACCGAAGTTTTACCAAAAGCGGAGCCAGCATAGAAAGACGCCATTGCCATGGCATCACGGGCAGCCATATCATTGCCGTCCTGCCAGGCGCGCTCCAGGTTATTAAATATCAGTTTAATGGCTGCTTTTGCCTGTACCTCTGTTGCCTCAAAGCTTGACGTACATAGATAGGATTCTACTGCGTGCGTCAGTGCGTCCATACCGGTAGCTGCGGTAATGCCTTTTGGCATACTTCTCATAATCTCTGCATCGAGAGCGATATACGCAGGAATCATCTTGCCGTCAACAACTGGCACTTTGTCATGACTAATTGGGTCAGATATTACCGCAGCCAGGGTTATTTCTGACCCTGTGCCAGCGGTAGTAGGAATAGCAAATAACGGAACGCCCTGTTTTTTGAATGGAAACAGACCGCTAAATTTTTTCAGGCTACCCGGATTATGATGGATCATGGCTATCATCTTGGCGGCATCAAGCACCGAACCGCCACCCACGGCAATTACCGCCTGACAGTTTTCCTGCCTGTATACCACCTCTCCTTCTTCGACCTTGTCGTAGGTAGGGTCGGGTAAAATACCGTCATATACAGCATACTCAACATTTGTATCAGTCAAAACTTTCTTTATGCCATCAAGAATACCCGAAGAGCCAAGAAAATCATCGGTGACAATCAGTACCTTACTAAAACCCAGCAGAGATACTTGAGAGCAAAGCTCCAAGGCTGAGTTGATTCCCTTATAAACAATAGGAGTGGGTCGCGGCAGCAACCTCAACAACCAGGTCACCAAAAACGCCCTGAACTTGTAATATAGAATCATGTTATATCCTTCGGCTTAATCCATGGTGCGCTTGTATCGTAATATCGCCAAACTACCCACTACAGCGATAAATACCAACAAAATTAGAAACTCCATTTTCAAGCTATCAAAACCCGCGCCCTTAAGCATAATGCCGCGAATAATACGTAAAAAATGTGTCAGCGGTAATACTTCGCCAATTCTCTGCGCCCAGTCTGGCATGCCTCGAAAAGGGAACATGAAACCCGACAATAACAGAGACGGTAAAAAGAAAAAGAAGGTTAACTGCATTGCCTGCATTTGAGATTTAGCGATAGTCGAGAAAGTAAAACCCAATGACAAATTCGCAATGATAAATACTACGACTCCTATCAGCAACAAACCAATAGAGCCTGCAAACGGCACGTCAAATAAAAACTTTGCTGCCAATAAAACAATCGCTGTCTGCACCGCCCCTACCATCACGTAGGGTGCAATTTTACCCACCATCACTTCATAGGGCCTGGCTGGCATGGCCAAAAGGTTCTCCATTGTGCCTGTTTCGGACTCGCGGGTCATCGCAACGGAGGTAATCATTACCATGGTCATAGTAATAATAACGCCAAGTAAACCCGGCACAATATTGTACTGGGTAATGCCCTCAGGGTTATAGCGCGGGTGAATAACCACCTCGACTGGCCCCGGCGTTGGCATCAAGTGTGCCAGCGGGCCTTTTAGATCATGGCGTAAAGCCTGGTTGATAATCGCCTCGGCCCGACCGATGGCGTTTGACGATGCCGCAGGGTCTGATGCATCAGCCTCAATCAAAATTTGTGGCCGATTACCGCGCAGTAATTCTTTGCTAAAACCTGCAGGTATCGACACCACAAAGGCCACCTTACCATCGGCAAGTAATCTGGCGCTGTCACGCGGGTCTGAACTTTGTTCAACAATGTCGTAGTAACCCGAGCTTTGCAAACCGTTAAGAATGGTTCGCACTATGGGCGTCTGCTCTTCTACAATCACCGCTGCGGGCAAATTCTTCGGATCGTTGTTAATAGCAAAGCCAAACAATACCAATTGCATTATAGGTATCGCCACCATCATGGCAAAAGTCAGTCTGTCCCGACGCATCTGAATCAGTTCTTTAAGAAAGACGGCAGTAATCCGGGATAAGCTGGCTGATCGGCTAGTCATTGATAAGCCCTCTCATCATCGCCAGCACGCTTCATCAAGGCAATAAACACATCTTCAAGACTGGGCTTCTCCTCAGTCCATACCACATCGCTATTGCCTACCTTGGCGATGGCAGCCTGCAGCAATAAACGTTCGGTGCCACTGACGTGAAGCGCCGAGCCAAAATAGGCCGCATGCTCCACGCCGGGCTCTAGCAACAGAGCATCCGCAAATTTGCGAATTCCGTCACCTACCGCACTAAATGTAATTAAGCCGGACTCTTCTATGATATTGGCCACCGGGCCCTGAGTGATTAGTCGACCATGGGCCAAATAGACAATGCGGTCACATCGCTCGGCTTCATCCATGTAGTGCGTAGAAACCAATACGGTTACACCCTCTGAGGAGATACGATGTATTTGATCCCAAAAATCTCGCCGCGCCTGTGGGTCTACTCCGGCAGTGGGTTCATCTAACAGCAGTAGTTGGGGTTTGTGCATAGTGACAGCCGCGAGTGCCAAACGTTGTTTCCAACCGCCCGACAATGCACCGGCCAACTGATGCTGTCTATCACTCAGACCCAAGGTATCTAGCGTAATATCCACTGTTTCTTTTAAGTCGGCTAATTGATACAGCCGGGCCACAAACTCCAAATTCTCGCGGATGGTCAAATCGGCCCAGAAGGAAAACTTTTGCGTCATATATCCAGTAAGCCGTCTGATTTTCTCGGCCTCGGTTTTGATGTCGTAGCCCAGGCAACGCCCCTCGCCACCGCTAAGGGTGAGCAGGCCACAGATCATACGAATAGTAGTTGTTTTACCGGAACCGTTAGGCCCAAGAAAGCCCCATACCTGACCGCGGGGCAACTGAATATCCACACCGTCAACCGCCACTTTGTCGCCAAAACGCTTAACTAAACCACGGACATCAATGGCTAGCTCTGTCATGGCAGCAATACATCCACTGGCTGACCGGGGCGCAGGGGTATTTCATCAGCCACTCGGGCCTCTACTAGAAACACCAGTTTTTCGCGTGAGTCTGCACTGTAAATGACCGGAGGTGTAAACTCGGCGGTACGTGAGATATAGGAAATAGTCGCGCGTATTTTTTCCTGATTGGCATCGGATACTACATCTACCGTCTTACCCAAAGCCACGGAAGACAGCTGCGCCTGAGGAACAAAAAACCGTACTTTCATAGCATCTGTCGGCAATATAGCCAGCACAGGAGATGCGGCTTTGACATATTCACCATGGCGGAAAAACACTTCCTCTACCACGCCAGTAACCGGCGCGGATATACTTCGCTGATCGAGACGCCACTGAACTTGCGACACCACAGCCGCCGCTGCATTGCTGCCATCAATCGCGCCTTGCATTGCTTCGTCTCTGGCGGACAACAAAGCCACTTTAATATTCGCCTTAATATTCTCTACCCGAGCCAAAGCGGCATCATAATCAGCTCGATCCTGATCACCTTGCGCTTTGGAGACCAAACCCTGCTTTACCAGAGAAACATTTCTATCACGTTCCTTTTTGGCGAAAACGAGGGTCGCCTGCGCTTCATGAAGCTGAGCCTCCAGAGCCGCCAGCTCATCAGCCCGGGCCCCTTTTGCCATGTCACGCACCTGGGCTTGCGCCTGATTCAGGCGCTCATTGGCTTCCGTTAACTCAGCCTGTTGGCGCTCGTCATCCAGTGTGAAGACGACATCACCAACTGCCACTGCCTCGCCTTCTTTGAACGGCGCACTGCGCAACCAACCGGGATCCGGTGCGGCAATATAAATAAGCTCAGCTTCGATATAACCAGTAAAACGGCTATCGTCTACTTCAGCTTCACAACCCAGCAATAATAGAAATGACACCACTATGGCCCCATACAGAGGTCTCACGATATGACTCATACATCCAATTCCTTTGTAATTCCCAGTGCGCGATACAGCATAGCGCCGTGTAATGAGAACAATGCGTCCAAATCCAATTTTTCCGCCCGGCCGACATCAAATACAACCGCCCATATCGCCGAAAACAGCATGGGAGCTACAACCAACTTAGCCGTGAGAGCAGCATCCTCTACTTCCAACTCACCCCGCTTATGACCTTGCTCCAGTAAACCGGCAATGGCGGCAAGGGCGCGATCAATTACCTTTTCGCGATACAGCGCGATGTGCTCGGGAAATGCTCCTGCATCAGCAATCAGTATCTTTATGAACTTGGGCCACTGGGTATCTCGGATCATTTTTGGCGCAAAACCGACTAAACGGTCTATCGCCTGTGCCGCCGAACTTGAAGATCCAATCAACAGCTCGATCTTTTCAATATTGGGCAGCACTACCATGTCTAACAATTCTGTAAACAGCACCTCTTTAGAGTCAAAATACAAATACAGCGTACCTTTGGTAAAACCTGCGCGCCGAGCGATATCATCCATACGAGCGGCATTAAAGCCACGATCAAAAAATTCATCCAAAGCCGCCTGCAGAAGCGCCTGACGGCGCTGATCTTTTGCTTGATCGGTTCGAGCTCTAAGCATTCTTCACCATATATAAATAACTGACCAGTCAGTTATTTATATTAGCGCGTAGGCGGAATAAGTCCAGCTGATTTATCAAATAAGGCAGAGATACGACAAAATACCGTGTTACCGGTCATTTACGGCACAACTTGTCCGCAATTATCAGTGTAACTTATAGTAACAGTAGGGCATAATGCACTCCGTTGATCAGGACAAGCGATATTCAGACTGCTCAACACGCCAGATCATAGCCACCAAGGGGTATACACGCATCAGCGAATACCGCTAAAAGGCAAATATCGGCCGGGCATGCAACGTAACTATCCGTTACAACGCAGCCAAAAATGAAGCAGTGCCCCTGCAGGACACAATCCTGTAGTGGTGACAAATATCTTTTACCGAAAGAACAGGAAACCAGACCATGTGTATCTCTGCCCAAACTATTGAACTGTTAGACCTCATGCCTTATGAATTGTCAGTGCTCTTCTCTGATGATCTCACCGAAACAACTGTGACTGATATCGCCAGCCGCCGCGCTGTGGATATGACAGACACCCTATGGGATGATAGCGAAGCTGTTGCCGCGTAAATTCCATAGCGTAATTTGTACAGTTACACAGAGGCCATCGATTGATGGTCTTTTTTGTGGGCGAGCATAATTCTCATCAAACAACCACTTCCAATCTTCCGGCAAACGCCAAATTATCCAGCCTTACTGGTCTGGACACATTCTCTGTAAAACAATAGTGGATATTCGTTAATATTAATTCGGCCTTGGTCGCCCACAGCAATTAACCACATAATTCCCCCTTCACGTAAAAACGCTGCATACAAAGCATATTTATCAACATTAAAGGCTGGTCAGATCGCCAGTTAGCGATAGCTATAGCACAAAATGGCTTTTATACTAATGTTAAAAATTGACCCGTATTCAGGAGAGTCACGTTGGAAAAAACATTTGATGTCGTTGTTGTAGGAACAGGCGCCGGTGCCTTTATGGCCGCAATCCGCGCTGCCACTTTAGGCGCTTCCGTTGTTATGCTCGAAAAGCAGGCCACATTCGGCGGTACATCTGCCCGTTCTGGCGGCGGTTTATGGGTACCTAATAACGAGAACATTGGTAGCGTGGGCGTTACCGATAGCGATGAAGATGGCTTCCAGTATATGCGCAAGGTGATTCCTGAAGACCAGGTCACCGACGACACCATTCGTAATTACATCAAAACCGCACCAGAGATGCTCAGGTTCCTGTCCTCTGCCACACCGGTCAACTATGTGCCAGTACCCGGTTATGCCGACTACTACCCCACCTACCCTGGCTGGAAGGAAGGGGGCCGAACCATGGACCCTACACCAATCGACGGCCGACCCATGGGCCCTATGCTGTACAAAATGGAAGAGACACCCAAGCAAAGCCGCGCCATGGGTATCTTTGGCATGAGCATCATTGAAGGTTCGCAAATTCTGGCCACCACCCCCGGCTGGAAAAGAATTGTCGCAGGCATTTTTGGCAGCTATCTGATAGATATACCCGGCCGCCTCAAAGGTATGCGCGACCGACGCCTGTGCCAGGGCAACTCACTGGTAGGCGGCTTGTATATGGCCTCACAAAAGCTGGGTATAACGGTACATCTTGAAACCGGCGTCACTGAATTACTGAAAGAAGGCGATCGCGTAGTCGGTGTAAGCGCCCACTCCAAAGAGCACGGAACAATAGAATTTAAAGCCAACAAAGGCGTAGTGGCCGCTGCCGGTGGTTTTGAAAACAACCCCGAAATGCGCAAAGCCAACCTACCCTCACCTACCGAGTCACACTGGAGCGCTGCCAGCCCTGGCAATACTGGCGACCTTATCACCGCTGGGCAAAAAATTGGTGCAGCCACTGGCCTGATGAATGAAGCCTGGTGGGCACCGGTAGTCAAGAACGGCGATACGTCGGTTGTCCTGTTCTCCGAGAAATCCAAACCCGGCCTCATTATTGTCGACAAACAGGGCCGACGTTTTATGAACGAAGCTATTACTTATAACTCTTACGGTGAGTGTTTTTATAATGCTCAAAAAGCCGGTTTCGACTGTGTACCCGCCTATATGATTTTTGATGGCAACTACCGCAAGAAATACTTTTTTGGCGGTATTCCACAGGCGGCCATGTCACCCGATTACATGAACGGCTCAGCCATCGGCGACGGCAAAATGTTGACCAAGGCGCAGTCTATGGACGAACTAGCCGATAAGCTTGGAGTGGACAAAGTTGGTCTAAGAAAAACCACCGCACTGATGGCCGAATATGCCAAAACCGGTATTGATGCAGAATTTGGTCGCGGCAACGATGCTCACGACAGAATGTATGGCGACATGGAGGTGACACCCAACCCATGTCTTGGCCCACTGGACGAAGCCCCTTTTTACGGTGCAGCACTCTATCCCGGAGATATTGGCACCAAAGGAGGCCTGGTCATCGATAACGATGGCCGCGTTCAAGACGAACAAGGCAATACCATTGAAGGACTCTATGCGGCAGGCAACTGTACTGCCTCCATCATGGGTGACAAATACCCTGGTGCCGGCTGTACTCTGGGCCCCGCAATGGCTATCGCCTTCCGTGCCGCCAACCATATAATGGAATCTGAGAACCCGTAAATACGACGACAAACAAGCGGCCGTACAATCAGTGCGGCCGCCTATACATCCAGAATACATAAGCCCACCCCTTAAATACTGACAAAAACCTCTTGCATAAAATACTGTATGAATTTACAGTATTCGTTCTTGAATGTAATTCAAACAGAGGTGACCTATGGCAGTAATTGCCCAATGGATGTGCGACCGGGATAACAGTATGTTTAATAGCAAAAAAGAGGCTGACGCTCACGACAAAATGCTTGAGCTAGGCGAAAACTTTGCCGCGCTTATGCTGGAAAAGATGCCCGATATCGACGAAAAGCAGGCAGAAAATTTTGGTATCTATTTGGCTAAAAACAGAGATGCCGTATTGCAGGCTTTCAAGGGCAATCCGGATGCTCTCGCCGAGTTGATCAGCCCTAATGCCGAAAATGTCACCGATATAGCAGAAGCCTCGTAAACCAGGCTCCGATAAGAAAATTGAGTTTAAGCGCACTGACTATTTTCAGTGCGCTACACATCAGCTATTTATAAAGCACGCATATTTGAGTCGCCCCAATAGGCGGTCATAGCGGTGATTTTCCCTTCTTCGTTGAACGTCATCACGTCCAGTGTTTCTATTACCAGGCTATCCTCGGCCCCTTTAGGGTAAGCCAGCATCGCACAAGCACCTGAAGAATCACGCGCCCGTACATTGCCCTCTAATACCATTTTTGCCACGCTGTCACAGGCTACCTGGTAAAACACCCGCAGAGCCGCATGACCTACATTGGCGTCGGTTCCGATGGGATCTTCTACTACTGCATCTTCAGCGAACAAAGCAATGATCGCCTCTAGATCACCGGCTGTAATATTGTCTACGTACTGCTGCATAACACTGGCGATATGCTGATCATTTAATATACTCATTACGACTCCTGTTTATTCTGTGTGGTGGCGGATATATAACCACCCTACTTTGACTCCCGCTTAACGGGAAACTGCTGATAATAAAAACCAAAACGTTCTGCCAGTTGTTCCCGACTCACACCAAATTGCTCTTGCAGGTTATAGATCATGCGTCCGTGTTTACCACGCGGATGATCATCGATAAAAGTCTGTAGCTCAGCCTTGGCTTTTTCATTCATATCCAAATCGGCTTTGGCATAAATTTTATCTACCATGGCCAGATCATCAGCCATAAATACATCGAAGGGCACATCAATAGACTGCGCATCACTCAGCTTGCCCCTGTCTCTGACACAGGCCTGCAATAAATGCTCGATACGATCCGCCCAGTAATCTACCAGCCCCTGTGTTTGCACCTGTTTACGGCTCATGCGTTGACCATAACCCAACATAGTCACAGAGGACTGTATCACCGACACCGGATCACGGTGAGTAACCGCAATAGTGGCGTCCGGAAAAACAGTCTGCAATACCGTAAGCTGCTCCAAATGCTGTGGACACTTCAATACCCAGCGAGATTTCGCCTTACCAGCCTGCCGGTCTTGCCACTGCAATAGTTTGAGTACTTTCTTCATGTATTCATAATGCGGCGTTTGGTCTTTACTGTAATAGTCGTCGCGCCAGCGCGGTGAGGTACATAACCATTCAAAGTTATAGGAGGCAAAATCCGGCCCCATCAATTCGAGCTCTTCATGAATATGATCCGGATCCATTGGGTGCATTGCTGCAAGATGCGGTGTCATCTGCTGCATCATCTCCCAGCTGTCGGCACAGCGCTTATATCTAGGGTCGGTGCCATCATCAAGCATCGCCTCTCCGGTCATTGATACCGGCTCATAAGATTCCCACAACGGCAATGAGCGCAGACGAGAATCAGCCGCCATCAAGTTCAGCAGATGGGTAGTACCTGAACGAGGCAAACCTGCGACTATTATCGGCCGGTCAATTTTCTCATCGAGAATTTCTGGATGCTGTTTGATTTTATCTTCTATTAATAAACGACTACAGGCGAATAACACCAGCTTATTGCGCAAGCTTAAACGACCAATACCGGACAAACCTTCATCATCGCCCCATTCGCTACACAATAAATCCAGCCGTTCAATAAAGTCGAAACTGCCAAAATCGTTGAGGCCGGTGGTTTCTTTTGCTTCGTTAAGGATGTCTTCGCGATCTAAAACAGTCTCCAGCGTTTCACCATACTCGAGCGCCATCTTCTGCAGATCGCTATGCCGGGGTTCGGCGATGTCATCTATATAAATATCGTTGCTCATGGTGTTTACTCAAACTGTTTCGATTTAGGCCTACTTTACCAGACCGCCTAGCCAACATTACCCGCCTTGGCTCTAGTACATAATACGCCGGCGACTGCGATTAAAGTTAATACGGTCGTATTATTTTTATAATTTAATACAAAGGTATTAAATAATCAAGTAGTCTAGGTATTCTTAAATCAAGCTTAATAAACGCCCCTGCAAGCAACAATGCAGGGCGCTGGTAACAGGTTAGCGGTAAACACCTAAAGAGGATGTATTATGTTCGCAAATAAGCTATTTGGACCAATCAAGCAATGGGGCTATTTGGTGAAAGATCTGGACGAGGCGATGGACTGCTGGGTGAACCAGTTGGGTGTCGGGCCGTTTTGGGGTTACCGCAATGTACCCGTTACAGCCTATTACCAGGGTCAGGAAACGCAGGTTGTTATGGATGTGGCGCTGGGATACCAGAACGGTGTACAGATTGAGCTGATTCATCAAACCAATGATGTATTGTCGCCTTATAGCGATTTTTACAAAACAGACAAGAAACAGTTTTTACATCAAGTGGCTTACCACGCACCCGATATCGACAAAGCGATTGCCATAGCAAAGTCAGTGGGCATGAAGGAAGTGGGCTCTATTAAAACCATGCTGGAGACCCGCTACGTATATATGGCCTCGCCTGCCATGGACGGACTGGTAATAGAATTAATGGAAGTAGATGACGGCACCATAGCTGACTTTGACAACTGCGCGCAGGAAGCCGCCACCTGGGACGGTAGCGACCCGTTCCGTTTAATCAGCCTTTGATAAGGACTTTGAGGCAAGACTAAAACCTACACGATGAGTGCCGGCAGCAGCAAGCTCTATGCAGTCAGCACCCACATTGGCCGTCTCGATACATACCATCTCGCGATACGCTTGGTCTGCAAAATGAGACAGACGTTTTGCCTTGTCTATCCATGGGTTCCACAATACTGCACTATCACTGCCGGTGCTTTGCAGACTCAGAACGCGATCGTAGCCCGGATCGATAATATCAATCTTGCCACTTGTTCCCTGATACACCCGATCGACTTCCGCATCAATACGCGGCTCTCCCTGTTGAGTTTTGCCTGACCAATCATCCAGGGCATCGATGTATTCCAGGCCTGCCATGCCATGAATACTCACTTGCTCAATATCGCTGACCACAAAATAAGTATGTAGAGCATCCGAAAAAACCATAGTCTCTTCGCCCAGGTTTTTTACCTCCAACGCTACAGTCAATTCACCGCCCACCGTGACGGTCAGTTCTAAATCACAGTCATGCGGCCAGTAGGGCTGCTCATTTTTACGTACCGCCAGACTTAAAACCAGCTGAGTTGTTTTGTCATTCAGGATTTGCACATTATCCAGCTGCCAGATCTGCTTGCGGACAAAACCATGGGCAGGTGCGTCAAGCCCGGTTACTTGCTGTTTAAGCTTATCCGGGTTGCGATTTAAGTCGCCAAACCACGGCCAACACACCGGTATGCCACCGCGCAAAGACTGGCCTTCGCTATAATCGCAAAGATCACTGCACCAGATTATTGGATGCTGATTAGGCAATTGATAATGACTGAGTTGCGCGCCCTGTAAAAACACAGTCGCAGTTGCAGCTTGGTTCACCACGCTTATCGCTATGAGCTCTTTATGTAGCTCAATGGTAACGCCTGGCAGTTCGCCAAACTGGGCGTATAACTGCTGCATAGTGGAAGCGATATCGTGTGCCATGAAAAACCTACCCGAAATTTAAAGGCGTCTAGAATATAGGAAAAGAACAGTGAGAGCATGATGATAATCTCGAAAAGGCCATCTATCGAGACATTATAAGCAGCTCTAATTAATCACCGTTGTCATTTGTGCTCCAGACTCTACCAGCTCCAAAACACCATCACCCAAACGTAGTCGGGTAACCGATGCGTTATCCGGCAGGAAAACCACCGTCTCCTGCCTTTGCTGCAATTCAGCAACAATGGCATTGAGCAGCATAAAGTGGGTAAAGACTACAGTAGACTGCTGCATTTGAAGTAAAGCGGTCATCGCCCCTGCCCGCCATTGTAATAATTCTGCCGGCTGCTGATTCCAACTCTGCTGCATAAATTCATTTAGCCAGGTCTTTTTATTTAAGGTGCCAACGGGCGCTGGAATTTCACGAAAAGCGTCCACTATTTTGACCTCTGTTGATAGCAACGCTGATAAGGGTTCAGCCGTTTCGCGTGCCCGAAGCATCGGGCTGCTGACCAACTCTACGCTGGTATCCAACAATGGCCGTAGTACAGAAGCTGTAGCTTTTGCCTGCTGCTGGCCCAAATCACTCAAACCCGGGTCATCAGACTGCCCCCACTGACTTGCAGCTTCACCATGACGTACCAAATAGAGTTCCACTAGAATATCCTTAAACAGAAACGCTAAGGCTTCTCTTGATCGCAGCTGGTAGGTTCAACCCCATCATAACGGGTAGCCCAAAGACTGTTTGTTCGCTCCCATCGATATAGGGTTAAAGGTGTTTTGTTGGTGGAACTGATTAGTTCATAGTACGTATTAGGCTGAACTACAAAATCGAAATGACAACGGTAATTCCACCGATAGGTTTTATGAAGCACCACCATTTTGTGATTACCCGCCAGCAGCTCAGCGCTATATTCAAAAGGTGATGTTTTCCCGTCGATTGAAATAATTGACGCCCAGCTTTTAAGCGTAGCCAGCTCGCCTGGTGAAGTACTCACCGGTTGCTGTACACAAGCAGTCACTAACAACATTATGATAACTACGATTAAGTTTCTCATCGCACTGTTATGCCTATATTAAAACCACTGACGTCATCGCCAAAAATTCCGCCCACCCTAAAGCCGACTGCCTCTAAACTAAACATATCCAGCGGTTTCACACGCCACTCCAGTTCAACCCCCACGCCAGCTTCAAAGTATGAGTTAAACCCCAGAGCCTCTGTTTCCAAATCAAAGAAATTAGTATGGTTAAGATAGGTATTCCAGCGCCAGAGGCCACTGTCAGAAATCACAGTCAAAGGGCCGCTAAAACGCGCTCGCACATAGGACACCTGCCCCCAGGTTTCAGAATCCAAAAAATCGGCGGTTGAGGACATCACATCGGTATAGGCAATTGTATAATTACCGGATAGCTCAAGCCGGTAATCGTCGTACCAACGGTTATAAAGCGCCTCTAAAGTGCCGGTGGTAGTCAGCGTATTAACACCTGAGGTAAAAGACTCCAATGGTGTCTTATCATTAGGAGCTCCCACCGGCTGTTTCTCCACCAAAAATGATTCAGAATCCAGCCGCGCGCCCACAAAGCTAATATAAGGCCTGATTTTCAATCTCTGGGTTATAGGGAAGCTCAGCCCGGCAGAACCTCGCAGTGAGAGAATGTCACGGTTCAGCTGCAGCTGAATAATATTGTCGTCTCTATCGATAAAATCAATATCATCATCCAAGTTACCTGTAGATATAGCTGCACCCCAGAAACCATTAAAACCATAATTGTTTAAGGTAATTTCTGCACCAAAACCCAGACTGCTCCGGCTCAACTCCGACTGCCTGAAAGGGGAATCCACATCGAATGTCGCGCTCTCGATTCCAGGAGTAGTGGAAAGACTAACAAAGGCCACCATTGCCTGCCGCAGACCTGCGATAGTCAAGTCTTCCAAAGCGGGAGGTCGTTGGGGAGTTTCAGCAAAGACCTGAAAGCTAAATAGCAACAAAGCAAGTGTCACATAGCGGCGCAGCACAAAGAGCCAAGACACACGCCCCAGACTTACACGCATCAATTTGAGTAAAGAAAGAATATCACTGCCCTGTTGATTGATTAGACGGAAAAAGTATATCTGGATTAGAGTATTCTATCTATTGTTTGCGCTAAGAAAACACCCTATAGCTCAAGTTTAGCCTTCGATCCAGCGCTCAACCTATGGTCACAGGCTGAGCGTTGACTTCGAATTCACACAATGCCAAAGTAGGCCACACAAAGTCACTGCCTTGCGACTATGACCGAAAAGGCAAAACCGCGAGAATTGAATGTGACCAAGCTCTACGCTAGCCCTTATATAGCGAGTATTCTAGTGTTAGCACTGGCCCTTACCAGCTTGACCGCCTGCGACCAAAATAATGCCCCAACAGCAATATATCTCTGTGACGAACCTAACAACGTCTGTATTGATTCGCTTGCAGATATTAGCGTGGCATCTCTCAGACAGCGTAGCTATGGCTCTACACTTACGGTCGTCGACCAACTAGGCTCACCACAACACAGCAACGACTACCTTAGGCATGTGTCACAAGACGGCTCGGCGCCTTACTCGACCTATGTGGCCAACTATGACTCCGATGGTCTCAGGGTCTATACACGAATTGACATACCGTCTAAAAACAAACCGGAGTCTGGCTACCCCGTATTAATTTTCGCCCACGGATGGATGGGCGAGAAAGCCGCCCCAGATTGGAGCTTCGCCTATGCCTCCGATAATAAGTACGGCGAGATTCAAGCTGGCCGCGTCTGGATTAACTGCTACCACGCCTATCCGGCACACGCGGCATTTGGCGGCTATAAAAAATCTGGCATTGGCCGTGAAACCCACAAGGTGGCACTCGATCACTACCAGCAGACGAAGAACTTACTGGTTAGTTACGATGTTAATCCACTGGGCTTTTTCTAAGACCAGCTTCACCTGACAGGAAGGGCTGGAATTCGAATGCAAAGCCAGCCCTTCCTGCAACTCTACTAAATCCTCTACACTAACCCGAATATTAGATAAGTCACTGTTATTAAAGTAATTTATTTATAATCCCTCAAGTTCGGTTGCTTTTTGCATTCGAAGTACATTACAATTTGACCCAGGATAATAACCAACAAGCAGAACTCTAATTAAACCATTGAGGCATAAATGACACCATCCGCTCCAGCGCTTTCTCAAGATGAGAGAATCCAGCTGCTTGAAAACTACGACCTGAACCATAACCTGGTGCGTTACGCTGAGTTACTGCCAGGTAAGAGCGCATTTATTGATGCCCGTACACCCGGCAGTCATCTAAAGGAAAACTACTGCATCGTTGGTGAAGGCGTTGCGGAGAACCCCGATCAACCCGTTCATATACTCGACGATAAAGGGTTTAACGTCGGCGCAGCCGGTCAACCAGTGGGCATTAAAAACTCACTTCACTCACATACCAGCGCCGAAATTTTTATTATCTTCCGCGGCCAATTTCGCCTGTATTGGGGAAACGAGGGAATCGAAGAAGCCGTTCTCGGTCCCGGCGATATGATTTCTATTCCAACCAATTGTTTCCGCGGCTTTGAAGTCGTTGGCAACGAATACGGCTTTCTTTTCGCCTTTTTAGGCGGCGATGATTCCGGCGGTGGCGTTACATGGCACCCCGAAGTTATTAGGGAGGCAGATAGTCACGGCTTGATATTATTGGAAAACGGCAGCTTGGTAGATACCGTCGCCGGTCACACTATGCCCGAAGGCGTCGGAAAAATGCCCCCGCTAAGTGAGCCAGAAATGGCAGGCTTTGATAACCTGACCGTGACAGAAATGCTCACCCATGTTGCTCTACAAAATGATCACACGCCGACTGACAAACCTTTTAGCCATGGTAGTTTTAAACAATACAATCTCAGCGGCAGTTCAGATAACGACTATAATTTCCATATCAAAAGCCAAGATGGCCTCTGTGTGTTTGCCTATGAAATGGAAAAAGGTGGCACCGTGCCTTTGCACCGCCGCAACGAGCCTGAAGTACTCATTAACTACAGTGGCGACACCCTGCTCAGCTTGATCGAAGGCGAATGCCAACGCGAAGTACTGCTCACCAAAGGGGACACGTTCAATTTACCCCAGGGTATCGCTTATTCGCTTAGGGGCCTTCGTGGGCAAAGCATGGTGTACTCTGCGGTCAACGGTAACTCACCCGCTCAAGCTGCAGTCGTTTAAATATATTACAATTGGAACAATCTAATGGATCGCATGACACATCATTTCGACAGCGCACCCGCCTCCGATGCAACAGGCACCATGGCAGGTTTCGATGCGGAATTTACCGACATTATCGATTACATATTGCGTATTACCTATCGCATCTGGGAAGGCAAGCAGGTTGGCCTGTGCTACGACTACTATTCTGAAGACTGCCCCGTCTACACTCTTGCGGGGCTGACGATTGGCGCTGAAGAAGTCACCCAGAATACACTGAATACATTGGCAGCATTTCCCGATAGAACCCTGCATGCCGATAATATTATTTGGGGTGGCGACGATAATAATGGATATCACACGTCGCACCTTATCAGCACCAGCATGACCAATATGGGCACTAGCGACATGGGGCCAGCTACCCACGAGCACGCCACAATCTCAGTCATTGCCCACTGCGTTGTTAAAGACAATCGGATCATCGAAGAATGGCTAGTGAGAGACAACTTCTCATTAGCCGAACAGCTCGGCTTCGAACCGGAAGAAGTGGCTATGGAAAAAGCCGCAGCCGCGCCCTCCCCTCGCTTCGAAGAGTGGAAAGCCAACGAGATCGCTCGCCTCATTCAATCTGTTAGCAATGAGCGAAAAGTGCTCTCTGGCACGGCAGAGCAAGACCCTAAGGCCTTCATAGAGACCACCCTACACAACATCTGGAACGCTCGTATGGTGGGCGATGTATCCCAAGCCTATGCTGAAAACGCGCGTGTCCATGCCTCGGCTAACCGAGACTTACGTGGTCATATTGATATTCAAGACTTCTATCTGCAGTTTCTTGGCACCTTGTCTAATGTGCGCGTATCGGTTGATTATCTTTGCGACAATTCCGCCAACAATAACGGTATTGAAGTGGCCGCGCGTTGGACCTTGACTGGCGACCATACCGGTACGGCGCTCTACGGTGAGCCATCCGGCGCTGCCATTCTGATACTGGGCGAAAGCCACTATCAAATTAAAGACGGTCTCATACAGGAAGAATGGACAGTTTTTGATGAGCTGTCTGTATTAACGCAAATCTATCGCGCCACTATGCCAGCCATGCAAAATGACGATTTCATCAGGGAATGAACCAAACCAACCGGAGTCTCCCCCTCAATCCGGTTTTGAAGGGAAAGGATTCCCATTTCTTATATGCGACGCTCACCATCACCTGTGGGACCTGCAAGCAGTTCATTATCCGTGGTTAGCAGCCAAAGGCATTAAGCGCTTTTTTGGTGACCCTGCACCGATACAAAAAAATTATCTGCCGACGGATTTACAAGCCGATATAGACGGCTTGCCGGTTATCAAATCTGTACACATTCAAGTGGGTGCGGCGGCCGATCAACATCTAGCAGAAACGGCTTGGGTACAGAGCCAAATTGACAATCACAATTTACCTAACGCCATAGTCGCCTACTGTGACTTAGAGAGTGAACAGCGTTCACAACAACTCGATGCATTGCAGCAATACACAGCCCTACGCGGTATTCGGCAAATTGTTGGACGCTCGCCAGAAGAAGACAAAATAACTGGCACAGACAGCCTATTAGGAAACCCTCGCTGGCTAGAGGGCTTAAGAGACATTCAGCGCAGAGGTTTAAGCTTCGATTTACAGCTGATACCCGATCAGATGGAACTGGCTTTTGCTGTACTGTCGCAGATACCAGAGCTTCCTGTCGCTTTATGTCATTGTGGCTCACCCTGGTATCGCGACAGGGAAGGCTGGGATATGTGGGAACGGGGTCTCAGGAAACTATCGGAGCTACCAAACGTCCATTGCAAGATTTCTGGACTGGGTATGTTTGATCATCAGTGGACAACCGAGAGTTTAAAACCGGTGGTACATACGGTACTGGAAATATTCGGCCCCGAGCGCTGTATGTTGGGCTCTAACTTCCCGGTAGATAAGTTACATAGAGACTACCAGTCTCTATGGCTTAGTTATCTGGTGTTGACTGAGCACTTAAGTGATGCAGAACGCGAACTAATGTTTTCTGGCAACTGCCAAAGGTTTTACCGCATTTAAAACACCACTATTTTACCAGCGCGGCGCCTTCGGCCAGCGAAGCAAGCTTGGCATAAGCGATGTCAGGCGCTACAGCACCATAGCCCGCAAAGGTACCAAAGCCGCAGTCAGAACCCGCAATAACACGTTCCAAGCCTACGATATCGGTAAAGTGACGAATGCGTTGAGCCACTAACTCGGGGTGTTCAACAAAGTTCGTCGTGCTGTCGATAACACCAGGAACCAGAATTTTATCGTCTGGAATATCGTTTTTACGATCTTGAAAAATGGCCCATTCGTGGCCATGGCGAGGATTTGATGTCTCAAACAAGACATGGGCTGCACGGGTTTTCATTAGAGTATCGAACATTTTCGCCATGGATATATCACACACATGAGGGCCTTCATAATTGCCCCAACAAATATGCACACGCACTTTCGTAGGGTCAATATCCCGCAGAGCGTAATTCAGTACTTCGACATGACTATCCGCTACCTTCACAAACTCGTCGTCGCTCAATTCTGTAAATAGCATATGTCGCGACAAAGCGAGGTCTGGGCAATCTAACTGCAAATGCAGGCCCGCATTCACAATGGCTTCATATTCCAACTTCATGGCATCGCCAAGCACCTGTAAATACTCATCGCGGCTGGCGTAATAATCATTCTGTAAAAATAGAGAAATAACCCCCGGGGAAGCCGCATTCATAAAACCGGCATGGGCAACATTTGAGCTAACCGCCTTGGTCAGATTACTGATGTCAGCGTTCAGGTCGTCATAATTTTCCGCCTTTACCTCACCGGTACACATGGGGCGAGCATACGTTGGCGTACCGCCCTGCTCTGCTTGTCGCTCAAGAAAATCGGGGAATAGCTGTAGATCCGCAGGGGCATTACGGGGACCATCACCCGAGAAGCCCGTGTAACGATCTTTGACATAGGTCGCATAAGAAATCTTCGAGGTTTCACCATCGGAAACAATGTCTATACCCGACTTGAGCTGCTTAGCCACACAGTCATCGACATTACGGGTCATCACTTCAGCGAATTCCTGTTGATCGTAGTCTTCACCATTTTCACGGGCAAAAATCATATCGACCACTTCTTGCGACCGCGGTAGCGAACCTACATGAGTGGTTAAAACACGCTGTGTCATTTGCTATTCTCCATTTTGTATTGGCATACTGCCAGAATCGTTTTTTTCCCAACCTTGACCATTAAATGGGTCAACACCTAACTGCTGCATGACATAGGGAAAATCCACATTGACCCAGTTATCCACAATTTTTCCATCTACGACGCGCCAAAAATCCATATAGCGAATTTCGACCTTTTTACCCGTCGCTTCTATGCCCATGAAGCTGCCGGTATGCACGGCCTCTTGTCGGCCAAATGCAGCACACCATTCGCCCTCGGTGATGCGTGCTTCATCAATACAGACTTTGTCAGTAAAGGCCTCCTGAAATGGGCGTTGCCAGTTATCCTGAAACTCATTCAAGCCTTGCTTAAAACCGCAACCGGCGTTGCCCATCCAACGAAACGCTTCACTGAAAAATCGACCCATATTGTCGATGTCATGGTCGTTTAAGCCGTCAACCATTGCGTCAATGGTCGCTAAAGTCTCTGACGTTTTACTCAAGTCATTGTCTTTTGTTAGAGCCGCTTGCTCGGGTCTGGATCCTTTCATGCCTTCATACCTTTATACCTTTATACCTTTATACCTTTATACCTTCATTATTTTCCACTCTTAAAGCCCCGTGCTAGTGCCAGATATGGATGCACTACGCTCAAGAATATCCAGCCCCTGTTGCTTCAGCCAATAGGGAAAATCGATAAAAACCCAGTTTTCGGCCAACTTATCTCCGTCGCGCCGATAGACATCAACCACACGCATATCTGCCCGAACATCGCTGGCAGGCAAACCTAAAAAACCACCTGTGGGTGTATTGCTAAGATTGGGCCAGCCAAAAAATCCACAATAGTTACCTTCTGCCACACGACAAACATGACCATTATACGTTTTGTCTTTCAAGCCCTGACGAAAGGGGTACTGATGCTGCTCTTGATAGCGCTCAATGGTATAGGTTGCGCCTATACCTGCTGGGCCATACCAAATCATATCGTTATGCCAGGTACGAGCGAGTAATTCAGACGGTGGCATATTATTGCCGGATACATTCAACTCGGTGAGATCGGCAATCATGCGGTTCACCAAGTCCCGAGTTTTTTGACTCTCGGCTTCATCCTGAGCATCGAACAAAAGGCCGTCATGCGTCATCGGCCCGGGGTAGATAAAAGACGCACCGGTTTGCGGGGGCAAGGGGTGAATCCCCGCCTGATTCATTACCGAAATAATGTCACAGAAAAAACCGGAGCGTGTAATCTTGCCATCTTGCACACAGTTAAAATCTGCATAGCGAAGAAAGCCCATTTTTCGTGTCGCGGGAATGCCCAACCAAGTTGCGTCCCTAAGCCCCATCAAGTGGCCCATGCTCAAGGTCCACTCGCTACCATCGATTTCATTAGTACCGGCTATAAAGACATCTTGCCGCCGCTGAACAGACGACCATGAATCTAAAAATGGCTGCCAGAATGCCCCTGCCACATCGTCAGCACTGTACTGTTCGTTCCAGGGGTAGACACCATTCCACTGATAGTCGTCTGCCGTATAGCGCGTTATTACACTGGCGATAGTGTCAGAATTGGCAGTCGCCAACTCCTCATAATAGCGCTGTACCAGCGCCTTACTTTCTTGATACTGACTCATTCTTTCCTCGAGGGTGGACGCATATCCACCACCTTTAGATCATTGCATTAAATAGATACAGGAACAGGAAGCTGGCGAAAAAGAATGCCAGCAAGAGATAGCTGATTTTATCTATCCGTCCGGGTACGACATACCAGCCATTTTCTTTCTCTGCCAGATTCTCAGCTTTAAATTTGGCCTTTTGGCCCGGCACACTATAAGGGGACCACTCGGCTTGCCGGCCATCCAACAGGAGACTGACGGGCCATGACACCAGAATATTCGTTCCCGCACCAATGAGCGTATACCAGGGCCAGGCGATATCTGTTGTTGCCGCTACTGTCCATACAACCGCAAAGCCCGCCGCCACACCAACTAACAAACCGCGCTCAGTCGTATGCTTGGAAAAGAAGCCCATACCGTACATCGCCAGTTTTGCACCAACAAAGTACGAGCCTACTTTAGATAAGGTCTCCAATATTGAGCCGGTAGTGGTAGAGAACATAATAGCTGGCGTAATAATCGCGGCAGCCCAGAATAAGGTAAACCAGCGCGAGGCCTTTAAGTAATGTTCGTCGCTCTCATCCGGTCGAAAATACCTCTGGTAGAAATCTACAATCGATACGGTAGACATTGAATTAAACGCCGAATCCAAAGTCGACATAGAGGCGGCCATCACTGCTGCTGCCAATATACCCATTAAGCCTGGCATACCGTAATTTGCTGCAAACTGCAGGATAATCGTATTGCCATTTTCAAATTCTTTGCCGTCATAGTAAGCGTAAAATAGAACACCGAGAACGATGAACAAGAAGTAAATAAAGAACGCTACAAAACCCATTAACAAATAGGATTTTTTCGCGTCGCCCAAGTTTTTGGCCGCCAATGTTCGCTGGGCCATCATCTGGTTGACACCATAGACAGTCACATGGAATACGGTCATAGCGATAATTCCCGACCAAACGGTGGTCACTTGGGTAAAATCAAAAGAGAAGTTAAACGGGTCTGTTTTACCCAAAGCCTTCATTTGCACCAGCGATTCGTGCAGCGATCCGGGCATAGTGGTTACCAGTGCATACAAAATAATACCTGCGCCAATAAAAAGAACCACACCTTGAATGACGTCAGTCCATATAACCGCAGTTATTCCACCCATCACGGTATAAATCAGGGCGATGATAGTAACGATGAAAATGGCATAGGTAACATCTATACCGGTGATGAACTGCAGTACCAAAGAAGTCGCATAAAGAATGGCTGCGGCACTAAAACCTTGTGTTATCAGAAATATAGCGGCAATAACCGAGCGCGACTTGGCACCAAAACGGCGCTCCTGGTACTCATAAATAGAGGCAACACCGCTGTTATAGAAAAATGGTAAAAACAGAGTAATGACCAGAATTATCACCAAGGGATAATTCATGTGAATCATCATGACCGATAGGCCGTCGGTATAAGCCCAGGCCGGCCCGCCCAAAAAAGACAGGGCACTTACATAGGTGGCGATGACAGAAATACCAATAGCCCACCAGGGCGTGGTTTTGTTGCCCAGAAAAAAACTTTCTGTGGACTCAACCTTTCGGCCCAAATAATAGCCGAGTACCAAATTGGCAAAGATATAGCAGACCAATATGGTCCAGTTTAGAACACCAAATTCAGGCATTGTATTCTCCCTTGTGGCTGCCAGTAATGTAAGGCCGGCTAACCCCAGACTGCCCTTGGGCAACTGGCTATTATTGTAATAATGGACATGCCCTTCGCGTTCACATGAACAAGGGACACACACTGTCAGATGTAAGGGTCATTCTACGACAAATGACTTCGAATGCAATAATGAATTAAAAAAAGGGCCGAAACGCGCTAGCCTGGTGCAACGGCCGAGCCGCGAAATACGATTCTGGCTGCGAGGGTTTCCGTCACTTGCTGGGGTCCCTCGGCGCCCTGACTCTCAACCAGGTTATCGACGGTTCGCTGAACCATTCGCTCCACCGGTGGCTGAACGGTCGTCAAATCGTAGAGGGGCCAACTGGCGTTCTCTATATCGTCGAAGCCAACAATGGCAACATCGTCTGGAACCGTCAAATTGAGCCTTGAGCGAATAGCATCCATTGCACCCATGGCCATGATGTCGTTGGCACAAAAAATGGCCTCGGGGTAGTCACCCTTCTCCGCAAGATCTAACGCGGCCTGGTAACCGCCTTCGTAGGTATAGTTTCCCACCGCTCTGTCAGCGCTTAGACCCGCATTCTTAAGCCGACGATAGAATCCCTCCTCTCGCTCTCGATTAGTCGAGGTTTCCTCTACTCCGGCTATGTAAGCTATTCGCGTAAATTCAGATTTCACAAAAAGATCTGCCACCTGCCTGGCCGCACCTTGATTATCGCAGCAAACGGAACTGGAATTACTGTCGGGTATCGAGCGATTAAACAGCACAACCGGTACGCCCATGGAAGAACAACGATCAGCCATGGCCGTTGACAGCGTTGCCGAGGTAATCACCAGCCCATCAATCTGATACTCCAGTAGCTGGGGTAAAAGATCATCGACTTGTTGATCCCGCGAAGCCATCAGCACAATTCCTCGAAGCCCCTCTGCTTGCAGGCGCTCCAAAAACATTTCCAAAACGGCAGGATAAAATGGGTTTGTAATATCGGCCATGACAATACCGATCATATTAGAGCGTTTACTGATTAGGCTTCGGGCAATCGCATTAGGTTGATAACCCAGTTTCTTCGCGGCAGTGAATATTTTCTCACGCGTGGCCTTAGAGACACTGCCACCCGGCTTATAAGCACGTGACACAGCGGACTGTGACACACCCGCCTCTTCGGCCACGCAATACGACGTAGACTTACCTTTTACCGATGCTTTTTTAGCCTTGGCCATAAATCACAATCTTCTTGGAGCGAAAAAGCTTTACCCTTGTATCATCCCGCTCCACTTAAGCGCAAGTAACAAGGTATAAGCCATTGCGCTATATCAGGAAAAACTTGAACGAGCACTCTCTACCAATTTTGCAGCACCTTGCTTAATAAACGCATGGTCTGATGCCATAAGGAATAGCGAAACGCCCCGCTCAACCCAATAAGGGATATCGTCTGTACTGGGCACAAATATACCCACACGACGCCCGGCACTTCGAGCTGCCACACACACTTTCTCAGCAGCCTCGACCACTAATGTATCTTTCGCGCTACTGGCTCCAAAAGCAACAGTCAAATCCATCATGCCGATAAACAAGCAGTCTATTCCTTCGACGGCGGCAATTTCGTCAATACAATCCAGGGCCGGCAGGTCCTCTATTTGAGCGATAACGACATTCTCTTGACGGTTTAATTCCAGATTTTCAGCAATCGTGTGGCCCATATAGGAGGCCGCCCGGGTTGAACCTGCGTAGCCTCTGCCGCCATCACCAAAACGGGATACTTGCGCACACTCGCGTGCTTTTTCCGCTGACTGCACATGGGGAATTACGATGCCGGTAGCGCCGCAGTCCAAGGCGTTAAGAATGTGTTCCGGGGCAGATGAAGGCACCCGAACCAATGAGGGCATATGTGTCGACCGGTAGGCCAATAGAGAGGCATCTATATCCTTTCTATCAAAAGGAGAGTGTTCGGCATCGATGCAAACTACATCCAAATCGGTCTGAGCCAAGACTTCTGCAATCATCATAGAGGGGGTTTTAGCAAAGCATCCAATGAGTAGGTCACCCGCTAGCAGGCGCTGACGGAAGTTATTATGGGGATTGACTCGACTCATGGTGATTCCTTTTATGTATTTTGCCACGCTTGCAATAGTGCGTTAACCCTAGCAGGCGCTTCCAGTGTACTCAAATGACCGCAGTCAGCAATAATTTTCAACTGATAAACAACATATGGCGACCCAAACCTAAATCCGGGGGCAGCTTCCTGGCGACCAAAACTCTTGGGCGCACACCCTCCATGCTCAGGTCCTCGCCGCTTCGAACTTGGCCCAGGCCTCTTCGAGCCTGTCGATGTTGAAACCCGCCTCGCGCGCGGGTCCGAGAACGATGGCTTCGTTCGCAACAACCGTATCGATCGCTGCCTTGAGGCGTGGAATCACGTCGTGCGGAATCACCAGGGCGCCGTGACGGTCGGCATGGATTAATTCGTCTTGTGTCACCGTGATTGTTAGAGTGGAGCAAAGGTTAAAACTCAGACCCTAATATCCCAACCTCTGCGTTAGAGGCTGCAGATGCGCCGCGTATTTTCTCCAAGCCTCAGAGCTACCCTGGTACATCTTTTTCCGAACCTGAGTAGCACTCATTGTTGTCACCGGCCTTTTCGTGCTGTGGAAGTCGAGACACTGCGGCTGCCAATCAAGGTCACAAAACGCTAGAAGCTTGCGGGTTTCGGCTTGTTGATTTTCGGTTAAGTCCTCATAGCAGAGGTCATAAATTGTATTCGGGAAGCGTTCACGCCAGAACATCATTAGGTCGGTGTACAGCTTGTGAAATTCTGCAAGATCCTCCAAATCATAGGCAAATCCATTGGCTTCGGCGGGAAAATAATGCTTGTAGTTGGACCAGCAGGTTGCTGTTGGGTCTCTCTTCAGATGGATAATTTTCGCCTTTGGGAATGCACACAGAATAAACCCGATCAAGCGGAAGTTAAGGGGCATTTTGTCGGTAATAATTTTCTCAGGTACCTTTAATTCCTGCAATGCTGAAAGATAACCAACGCGCACTTTTTCAATTTCGCTGCGGGACAAGTGCTGCACAGCCTCCTTATCATCCCGCTTTACTAACAGCGGACGCACCAGTCTAAATAAGGTACTCAATTCACCTGCACCATGAACCTGACTGTGACTGGCTAGAATTTGTTCCACAAGTGATGTCCCGGAGCGCAGCATGCCGACGATGAAAATTGGCTGGATTGAAGGATTGCCATCGGTGGCGAGCGCAGAGGGCAGGCTTGCTGAGGTGAAAATTCGCCTGATACTGCTGATCATTTTTCTGTCATCATCTATATGGTAGTTGAGCTGCTTTTTGCGCCCGCTATTACCTGCCTTTAGGTATTGAAAACTTTTATCATAGTCAGCCAAATCCTCATAAGCCTTGGCCAGAGCGAAGCTAAACCGCACTTGATCTGATTCACTCGTTTCTGCATGGGTATGCATAGCTTCCATCAGCCCAATCTGGACATCGTCTGGTTGGTAGTCCTTGAGAGTACTAAGACTGTAATGTGCCACTGCAAGGCCAGGCTTTAAATGGATAGCCTGCTCATAACTTTGTATCGCTGCCTGCAGCTGCCCTAAACCTCTATGTGCATCACCACGGGCACTGTAAGCCTCTACATAATCGGGTTTGAGCTGGATCGCCTGGTCACAGATAGACACCGACTCCTGCAATTGCCCTAGCGCTAAAAGTACACGAGCACGGTAGAGGTAAGCTTCAGCATAACCGGGCTTGAGGTGGATCGCCTGGTCACAGCTTGACACCGACTCCTGCAATTGTCCTAGCTTTAGCAGTGCAGTAGCACGGCAGAGGTAAACCTCAGCATTATCGGGTTTGAGGCGGATTGCCTGGCCATAGCTCTTAACAGCGTGTTTTAGCTGCCCGATTTCTGTTTCTGCATTACCGCGGTCAGTGTAAGCCTCTGCATAATCGGGCTTCAAGCGAATAGCCATCGTGAAGCTTGCTGCAGCCAGCGTCATCTGTTCTAACTGTTGCAGTGCCTTGCCAAGATGATAGTAAGCCTGGGCAAAATTAGGCTGCAGTTGAATGGCCTTTTCATAGCTCTTCATCGCCGCTTGCGGTCGCCCTAACTCCATTAGCACAAGCCCACGGTTAAAGTATGTATTTGCATCATCAGACTTTAGCTGGATCGATCTGTCCAATGTTTGTAGCGCTTGGTCTAAGTTTCCTTGCACCTGTAGGCCCGCAGCTACATTATCTTCCTTCATGTTGGCTCCATTACCCACTAAGGCTTGAACCTTATATCAAACCAATCTGGCCTGCAACTTCGCCTAAGTTGTAATCAACGTAAGCTGACCGGGCGGCCTACTCAATATAGGTGACAGGGAAAATATCGTTTGCGAATGAGTTCATCCGCCGACTCCAGTCGGCAGCTCTTACGGCCGATAAGTCGAAGCAACGACGTTTAATAAAAAAGGGGCCGAAGCCCCTTGATAGTGTTTACAAACAGGTTTATCTGGTGTTTGTGACTACCAGCTCACCTTGAAGCGTAAACCGTAGTTTTGAGGGTAGAGGAAACTAGTTTGTATATTGTCGGTGCCGCCGTTGTTACCGCGACCCAACACCGCCTCGTTTTCAATATTCTCGATGAAAGCCTGCAAAGAATATTGATCGTTGGCCGAACGCCATGTCAAGCTGAAGTCCGTTTTGGTATAGCTCGGCTGTATTTGATTCTTATCAGGTGCATACAGATTGCTCGTGCCAAATTCATCACTATAGTAGACCTGCAACCGAGGTGTCAGCGTTCCACCGTTACCGAGTTCAAACAGATAAGACCCACCGAGAAACAGCGTGAATTCAGGTGACCACCCGGGGGTTTCCCCATCAACATCGACAAAACCTACTGCCTCGCCGTCGAGTAACTGGTACGGATAGGTCTGGCCATAGGTGCCAAACTCCGCATCCAGCCAGGCCGCCCTAAGATCAAGCGTCCAATTGTTAACAACGTATTGCGTATCCAGCTCAAGACCCGTGGCTTGAATATCACCACCATTGATGCTAACGGTCGAGACGATATCGCCCACCTGTCTCTGTTCCTGCGTTAGCAGGTTAGTGTACTCAGTATAATAAGCCGCCAGATTGAACTTCAAGCTGCCATCCAAAAAGATGCTCTTGATGCCGGCCTCAAACATCTCAGATTCCTGTGGGTCGGTAGTACCTCCATAGGGGCTCATCGAGCCGGAAAGAAAACCGGTCGACCCGACAGCATACAGCATGGAACCATCATTCAGGTCATACTCAACCGCAGCTTTCCATGAGGTGTTATCCCAACTTTCCTTCGCCTCCAAGCCTTCACTATAGTCGAAGACAAAAACGTCTCTCGCATCGGTGATTTCTGGGGTATTAGGATCCTGCACACCCGACATCCCCGGAACTATGCTTATCGCACCCCCATAATAGAGTGAGCCACCAGCGCTCAACTCCTTCTCTTCATCGCTGTAGCGCGCACCAGCGACCAAACGCAGACTATCCGTCACTGAATATTCGAGCTGGCCATAAATACCCTTGGTATCGGTTTCGAGGATTTGGTTATCGGCCCAGGCACCATCGAGATTGTAGATATTATTTAAAATGGGTGTGCCTGGATAAAACAATTGGTAGTCATTACCATCCGGGCCAGTGACCCATTCGACTCCACTGTCATCATCTAGACGGGTGTTAACTATATTGAAGCTGAATCGGGTCTCGTCTTTGGACAAATACAGTCCGCCTGTCCACTGCAAGGCGCTATCGTAGTTTGAGGTAAACTGCAGTTCCTGCGTGTACGATTCCGAGTACTCATCAAAACCGCCTAATGAATAATTGGCAGCACTGTAGTCAAAATCGAATTGCAAATTGTTCACAAAATCTGTGTACGAGGTGATGGACGTTATAGCTACCGGACCAGTATCCCAAGTAACGGTAAGCGCGAAACTGTCTTCCCCGTACTCATCATCGGGCGCGTAATCTTGTGAAATTGTCCACGGATCCTTGAACTCCGGTGTGCCGTTCGAGCCTAACCGTGAGCTGTCACATCTCTTCTCAGAGCCATTGTGATCAGTGATACCTTGTTCGGTGACATTAGCGCAGATGTTTGTGTAGCCAAAAATACCTGCTGACGCACCATCTTTCTTGATAGAAGAATAGCGCAAGAGTACATCTACATCATCGCCTGCCTGCCACAGTGCACTAATACGTATTGCCTTATCGTCGGGCACTCCCAAGTTAGGACCCGCAGTGTTTTCAATGTAGCCATCACCACTTTCAGTATAACCCGCGACACGTAGTCCAAAGTTATCACTGACGGGATAGTTAATGACAGCCTCCATTCGCGCGGTATTGAAACGCGAGTAACCGACTTCGAGGCCGCCACTGACACCGTCCAGATCTGGCTTATTGGTCCAAACATTCATGGCCCCGGCAAAAGTGTTACGACCATACAGCGTACCCTGGGGTCCTTTGAGGAATTCGACTCGTTGAATGTCGTAAAACGCAGCGGTTGTTTGTGACGCACGCGGTTTATAGACACCATCGACATAGGTACCAACGATAGAGCCATTATCAGAGAAGGTATTGGTAGAGTTGGCACCACGCACGTTAAATTTGGCATCATTACCAGCAAAGGAGTAATTGACACCCGGGACGAGAGCGGCGAGGCGTGATACATCGTAAACGCCGGCATCCAACAATCCATCCCCGCTAAAAGCCGATATCGACAAACCAATATCCTGCACACTTTCCGAACGCCTTTCTGCAGTAACAATAACTTCTTCCAGCACCACAGCTGTCCCTTGCGCATGGACGCTGCCCGCCCCAGCTATTACTGCCGCTATGCTCGTAGCGATGGCGGTTTGTTTGATTTTTGATAGGTGAGTATTCATACAATTTCCCTTTTTTTAGTTAGCATCTTATTTAATTATCTACTTTAAACGCCCCGATCTGTATTTCATGATAGTCCGCATACTGGGACCTCCCCCAAAGGGTAGATTCATACTAAAACCAACTGACTGCGAATGCAAGCCATAAGTCATTGACACGTGTATAGCAATGATGCCGGCACCATATGACATTCGGGAAAGATGAAATTCTTGTCAAGAATATTACATTTAAATGCATATATATCAGTATGTTATATTTTATTTACAGCCAACATCCGTGTGTCTATCGCGATTTATTTAGGCAGTGTATTATTGATAATACGGGTACTTCGAAGCCAATATATTGCTCAGTAAGCCCTGCGAAAGGAATAACATGTAACAGAAAGGTCCGAGGTGAATGGCTGGTATATCGTTGATTTCCATTTGATCTACGACAGAAGGGTTACTGTTTGCGCATAACATTATTCAGAGGTGCCCTAGGCCCTTAAAAACATATTGTCTAAAACTGATATTGAAATGGCTAAAACCTGTTTTCTTTCATCACTGACCACTCATTGGGTACTGACAAAAAATAAAAGCCCATTGACTAGCCCAATTCCTAGAGCACTTTGTCTAGTTTATGTACAAATAAATCGGCGTTACTTTTGCTAAAACACAAAGGCGGCCGTACTTTAAGCACATTGCCAAACTTACCGCCGGCGCCAATAAGCACGTGATCGCGTCTTAACAAATTCAATAGCTGCGTTGTCTTCGCCGCATCTGGGCGAGCAATATCACCCTCTTCGCTAATCTCCAAGCCGATATACAAACCTGCACCTCTCACTTGTGCAATGCTAAGATGCTGGCGTTGCAGCTCGATTAACGCATGCTTAAAATAAGCCCCCACGTCACGGGCGTGCTGCATTAGGTTTTCTTCCACAATGGTATCAAACACCGCAAGAGCCGCTGCAGCGGCTACGGTAGAGCCACCAAAAGTATTAAAATAACCGTATTCATCGCACAGCGTTGCTAGTAAATCTTCACTGGTTGCGACTCCCGAAACGGGATAACCATTGCCCATGGGTTTGCCCAGGGTAACAATATCGGGGCGGATATTATGCCGCCCAAAACCCCACATAGAATCACCGGTTCTCGCAAACCCCGGTTGCACTTCATCGGCAATAAATAAACCGCCGCTGTCACGCACACATTTAACCGCTTTGCTTAAAAATCCTTTCGGGTGACTGTATATGCCATCACTAGAAAAAATGGAATCTACCAGCAAGGCTGCGCAACCATAACCTCTATCATCTAGCGTTTTTATCGCCGCAGATACTTGTTGTAAAAAGTAACTGCCCGCGTTATCACCCTGCCGCGCCGCTTCTGTGACGGCTACGCTTATCACATAGTCTGGTGGTTGTTGCGTTTTATAAGAAGCTGGCGAGACCTCCGTTACCATTTGGGTATTGCCGTGGTAAGCCGATTCAGAAACAATAACGCCCATTTTCTGGGTTTTGGTTCTGGCCAATCGCAATGCCAAATCGTTACTTTCACTGCCTGTGCAGGTCATCACTAAGCGGTTAATATTGTTAGGCATTGTCGCCAGTAACTTTTCAGCATAAACATGTACGGTCTCGTGTAAATAACGACTGTGCACATTCAGCTGGGTAACTTGTGAAGTTATTGCTGCGACAACATTTGGGTGGCAATGGCCTAAGGAAGGCACGTTATTGTATACATCGAGGTATTTATTGCCTTTCTTGTCGAATAGCCAGACACCCTCTCCTTTCACTATATGCAAAGGCTGATGGTAAAATAACATCGCTGTTGGGCCTTGGGTTTTATAGCGGCGTTGAATCATCGGCTTGAGCGCTTGATCATCAACCTTACTTTGCTCGAAGCTAAACGCATTAAGATCAAGTATTGGACAAGATTTATCGCCAGTTAGGTCACTACCGGCCTCCTTTGTTATTGTTTTATCACCAAAGCGTTCTAAATATATTTCTGCTAATTCCACCGTACCGGCGGTGTAGCTTGGCCCTAGTTCTTGCCCGGTATCTGTTTCACTATGGGTAGACAACCAGGCGGTGAGCAATATGCGCCGCAAGAGTATAAAGGTAGGAATTTCAGCTTCTTCTTCAGCGCTAAAACTTGCGACGCTGCGATAACCTGCCAACCATTGTTTTTGCAATAACTCGATGCTGGGGTCTAGCTCGTGAAAACTAATTGCAGCGGCGAAATCGTAAGCAAACCAGCAAAATCCACAGTCATCAAAATCAATAATACCCATGCGATTTTCGTCTACCAGCAAGTTAGCGAGTCGTAAATCAGCATGCACCAATCCATAGCGCTCTGCCCCTTGACCATAAATGCTTAATCGACTCTCAATCACATGGGCTGCTTTGCTGATGATGGCCTCGCCAAGCGCGTCGAGATTGGTCGCAGATCGCCAATCGCCCCAATAACCCTGAGGCCCAATCATGGTATCTGTATTCCACGTTTTTCGAATAAACTCAGGGGGCCGTTGCCATTTTTTACTGTGCGCATGTAGTTGCGCAGTGATAGCACCTAGCTTGTTAAACCAATCTGCCAAATGCTCGCCGACATTGGGCTCCTCACCTTGCATAAACTCAAAGGCCACCACGTAGCGCTGGCTTTTACCATCATGCATGGTTATTAAGGTCTCGCCACTTTTAGTAGGTACAGGCGCAGGGGTGTGTATAACATTACTTTGGCGTAGCGCTTCTATCCAGGCTAGCTCTGACAAAATTTCTTCGCGCGTATGATAATCGGGGCGATGTACTCGCAATATTAAGCGCCTATCAGTTTCACTGTCATGGGCTAAAAAAGTGGCATTTTCTGATATATTTAGCAGTGATACCTGCGCGAAGCGGGGCAGACCCCATTGCCGTAATTTGGACTTCAAAGCAGCGCCGAGGCGGTTTATATAGCTACTGGTAAACATACTTTCTAAACCCATACAGATTATATTCAATGAGTACTGTCAACATAAATAGTTAAAAACAAATAGACAAACCTTAATGAACTCCAACAATTGAATTTCTAAAAAACACATTGTATAACTTGGCCCCCAAAAACATATTGTATAAAACTGACATTGAAATGGATAAAATCTGTTTTCTTTCGTCGCTAAGCTCTAATTGGCCTATTCGGTATTGATTTGGCCTTAGTTTCTCTGTAAATATCCCTCTATTAGCAGTGCAGAAGAAAGACTTAAGCGTCAATTAAGTATTAGCGATTACTGGTTTAGAGAGAAAATTTTATGACCATTGACATTCACACTCAGAATAAAAAGCTAGTCGCGCAGCTGCGCGAAGCGCTTTACAATTACACCGATGATGGTGTCCAAACTGCGTTAGATCAAACCTTCCACACCCAGGCAAAGGTGTTTTTGTCCTATCCCTTTGAACAGCTTGACGGTGCCCACGGCTTATATGCGAAAGCATTCAAACCCCTCTATAAAGCAATTCCCGACCTAGAACGGCGAGACACTATCGTCATGGCAGGCACCACCGATAAAAATTGCCATTGGGTAGGCTGCTGTGGTTATTACACGGGCACTTTCGTTTATCCCTGGCTAGATATTCCGCCTTCAGGCCACCATGTCGCCATGCGCTTTCATGAATTCTTTCGTATCGAAAACAACAAAATCGTCGAGATGCAAGCAATATGGGATATTCCTGAAGTCATGATGCAGGCCAACGCTTGGCCAATGACACCCAGCCTTGGCCGCGAATGGCAAGTACCTGGGCCAGCGCCGCAAAACGGTTTTGTACCCAGTCCCTTTGATAGTCAGCGCTCAGCCGCCAGTCTTAAAATTGTGTTGGATATGGTTATCGATCTTGGCAAATATGCAACCGGCGGCGTTGAAGCTATGTGCTTAGCGGATCACTGGCATCCTAGCTTTAGCTGGTATGGACCGGCAGGCATAGGCTCGTGTCGCGGTATTACGGGTTTTCGCAACCGCCATCAGATCCCTTTCCTCAATGCCATGCCGAACCGGACTAACCTGCTAAACAACGGTCATCTTTTCGCTGATGGCGACTTTGTCGGCTTCACCGCCTGGCCCGGCATGCAAGCCGAAGTCTCTGAAGACGGATGGCTGGGTATTGCACCCTCTGGCAAAAAAATAACCATGCGAAGCTTGGACTTTTGGCGCTGCGAGAGCGGCGTTATTCGAGAGAATTGGGTGTTAGTCGATCTCTTGGATATCTATAACCAGCTCGGTGTCGATGTATTTTCTCGCTTGCGTGATTTGAGCAAACCGGGATGGACCGAAACTGCCAACGAAACAAATCAGGCTAATCAGTCAACAGCGATGGCAAGTAGTTTCAGCAAGGGGCTGATTAATGAAAAACAAATTGGCCATCTGCCCAAGGGCACAACATTATTACAACTTGGCAAGCGTGCCACCATTACAGCCTTGGCCCGGGATAAAGCCCAGCAAATGGGTATCAAAATAGAACGGGTGGCCTAGAAATTTTATGATTAGAGGCAAAGTAGTCGCCCAATTTTGGGCAACAAAACACATTGACAGCTTACCCACAGGTCCTTTACTGGAAGTGGAATTGACGTCTGGTGAGCTCATTATTGCCTTTGACCCTTTGGGCTGCGGCATCGACGAAAGCGTTCTTATTACCAGAGGGGCAGTCGCCGCTGCATGGTTCGGTACGGAAAAACCCTGTATCGATGCAGTCATCATTGGCTCCCTAGAAGAATAGACAATCAACTGAGAAATATTTTAACCAATAAGTAAACCAGTAGGAGAAAAAAAATGGCACATAATGCAATAGGTATGATTGAAACCAAAGGTGTTGTCGCAGCATTAGCGGCAGCTGATGCGATGCTCAAAGCGGCCAATGTCAGCATTGTCGCCAGAGAAGAAGTGGGCGATGGCCTGGTGTCGGTTATCGTTAAAGGCGATGTAGGGGCGGTGAAAGCAGCCACCGAAGCTGGAGCCGAGACCGCCAATCAAATTGGCGAACTGATTTCTGTGCACGTCATTCCGAGACCCCAACCTGAGCTAGAAAACTTTTTTAAGGGCATCAGTGAGTAACAAGTAATGACGAGTGACAGATAACACATGAATGCTGTAAACACACTGGCCTCCAGGACTTATTGGAATCCGGGTATAACTCAAGCAGGGCAGGAACTGGGCATAAATCTTTTGACTGACAAACGTCAAGGGTATTTCCTGCATGACGTGGACGGCTCGCGACTGATTGATGTACACCTAAATGGAGGTTCCTTAAATCTCGGCTACCGAAACCCGGAACTGGTTGAAACCTTAACTTTAGCGACCCAGCGTTTTGATATGGGTGATCAACAGCTACCCTCTTTGGCTGCATCAGCATTGGCCGAAGCATTAGCTGTCGCGGCACCCGGTGATTTGCAAAACACTGTCTATGGCACTAGCAGTGCTGAGGTAAGACGTATTGCGATCAACACAGCACGTCAAACTAAGCCCGCTGGCAAGATTGTGTCCATCCTCGGTAATGCTATTGAGAGTGACATGGCCGAACAAGACTTCATTGCAGTGCCCTATAACGACCTCAAGGCCATGGAAGATACATTGGCCAAGGGCGATATCGCGGCTGTGATAATAGAAACCATTCCTCAAGACAACGACTTCATTATGGCCGGGGAGGGATATTTACATACTGTTAAAAACTTATGTGAGCGATACAACGCGCTTTATATTGCTGATGAAACCCAGATCGGCTTGATGCATACCGGCCAGCTTTGGGCCATCTCAGGATATGGAATACAACCCGATATCTTACTGATAGGCAATGGTCTTACTGGCGGTATGTACCCCATCGCCTGTGCGATTATTTCAAGAAAATACCCATCGGGGCTACAACAAAATGAGTCTATGTATGCTTCTGGTATTGAGCTGGGTTGTATTGTTGCGTTAAAGACCCTGGAAATTTGCCAACGTCGCGAAGTCCGCGATCTGGCTCATCATATTGGCGAGTTTATCGGTACAGAGCTTGCACGAATGCAATCACTATATAGTGATTTTTTTACCGCTATGCATCGACACGGTTTAGTGATGGGCTTGGAGTTCAAGAGTAATGACAGTGCTAAAGCGGTGATGAAGCAGCTTTATCATCACGGCATTCTGGCTAATATTTCCTCCTACACATCATCTGTACTTTCGATCAAACCCGGTATTCTGATGACGCAAACCTTAGCAGAAGAATTATTGATACGAATTGAGGCAGCAATTTTTGCAGCTCACCAAGATTCAATAGCCTCTGGCAACATGACTCCTTCGAACCTGCATTCTAAAATCAAGAACGTAGGGTAAGGGGAATATTTTGCAGCAACTTATCGACGTTAGTTTTGAACCCCGGGCTCTAAAAGCCCGGGTAGATAATGTCGTGAACTTGGCAAAATGGGCGTCTGAATCATTTGCTAAATTTGACCGTACCCAAACATTACGCATAGCCGAAGCGGTTGCACGGGCAGCCCATGAACACGCGGCCGAATATGCCGATTGGGCAGTGAAAGAAACGGGCTTTGGTCGTGTAGAAGACAAAATATTGAAAAATGAAGGTTGTAGTTTGTCGTTGTTCGAGCACTACAAGAGTCATGATTTTATCTCGCCGCGCATTGATGAGGCGAAGAAAATTGTTGAACTACCGCGCCCTGCCGGGGTTATTTATGCTCTATCGCCAAGCACCAATCCCGTCTGTACCATTTATTTTAAAGCGATTATTGCCCTGTTAACGCGCAATTCGATTATTTTTAGCCCCCATCCGCGCGCGGTAGAATGCTGCATATCGGCCGCCAAAATGTTGGCAGCTGCGGCCGAAGCAGCCGGTGCCCCCAAGGGCCTGATTCAGGTCGTTACGGAAGCCAAACTGCCGATGATCGATGAATTTATGCGCTCGGAAAAGATCGACCTGATTTTGGCAACCGGTGGCAACGCCATGGTAAGAGCCGCTTACAGTTCGGCCAATCCAGCCGTTGGTGTAGGCCCAGGCAATGTCCCCGTTTTAGTCCACGAAAGTGCAGATTTGGACAAAGCCGTCGCCTATATTTGCGAGTCCAAATCCTTTGATAATTCGCTGTTGTGCCCTAACGAATCCTGCGTGATTGTCGAACATAAGCTTGTTGCCGCCCTGCAACAGGCATTTACCCGCGCTGGCGCTCATGTTTGCCAACCCCAGGAGGTAGCCGCCCTGCGGGATTATCTCATTACCGATCATGGTTTCAATGTCGATGCAATTGGTCGGGACGCCTGCTGGATTGCCCAGCAAGCGGGGATTCAGGTAGCCAATACCACACGTATTCTGGTAACCCCCATTGATCGGATCGGAATTGAAGAGCCATTATCTAAAGAAAAACTGTGCCCAGTGCTGTCCATGGTGAGCTGCGAAAATCTCACTCAATCGCTGTCCTTGGCACGGGCAATGTTACGGTTGCAAGGGGCCGGCCATACGGCCGTCATTCACGCCCACGACCCGCGCGTCATAATGCAGTTTTCCGCTCAAGTAGAGGTGTACCGGGTGGTTGTCAATGCCCCCAGCAGTCAAGGTTCCGCAGGTTTTGCGACGCATTTGCCCCCCTCCTACACCATTGGTACTGGTTTTTTTGGACGCTCTAGTGTGGGCGAAAATGTTGGTCCAACACATTTAGTCAATTGGACCCGCATTGCTTACAACAAAGACCCAAAAGAGGTATTCGACGACTTTACTGGTATCGACCCCATTTCATTACGTGGCCAGGAGCACCACGTAGCCTTTAACCGCCCACTCTCTGCTAGCGTTCAAACGGACGATAATAGTATTGCACAAGAGAGCGCACAAATCAGGGCACAAATTCGCAGCATTATACAAGATGAATTGCGCGACATCCTTAAGGAATAAATATGGCTGAACTAAGATCTTTTATTTTTATCGATCAACTGCAACCCCAAACCATGTGCTTTTTAGCGACCTGGATTAAAGGCGCTTTACCGCGATCAAATATGGCGGCACAGATAATTGAAGTTGCGCCTGGCATCGATATAGAGGGTCTAACAGATATTGCACTGAAGCACTCGAAAGTCAAAGCAGGCATTCTTATTGTTGAGCGCCATTTCGGTTATTTGGAATTTCATTCACGCTCTACTGCGGAGGTGAAGGCATCTGCCGAGGCAGTGCTGGATGAGCTTGGCGCAACTCCCGGAGATGCAATAAAACCGGAAATTTTGGCCTCAAATATTATTACTCGATTGGATGAATCCCATACGTTTTTAATTAATCGCAATCGCTTAGGTTCAATGATTTTACCCAAGGAGTCGCTATATGTTTTGGAAATGCAACCGGCCTCTTATGCAATTATTGCTGCCAATGAAGCAGAAAAATCTGCCAACATAAAGATTATTGATTATCGCATGATTGGCGCTTCCGGCCGCTTGTATCTTGCCGGTGAAGAAGGTGAAATTCGCACTGCACGCGACGCAGCAGAACAGGCTCTAGTCAACTTGGGTGCCAGCGTAGGGAACCACCTATGAATTCAGCTGAACTTCGAGAAATGGTGCAGGAATTGTTGGTGGAAGAATTAACGGCAATGCGCAAAACCAAAAGTCCTAGTGCAGCCAAAGCGCAAGATGATGCTTGTTGGGTACCCATGCGCGCAGAGAGTGATCTGGCTATGTTTGCCCGCCGGGTATTGCAATTGGCGGAAGATCCGCGCAGACGCCAAGCGATTGAAAGTGGCGCTTTTCCTTTTCGATTTGAACGCGCCATAAGCGATAACTCCGCAAGTACTGTCAATTCAGTAACCAGCTCAGAGGCTCTTGAAAGCCGGATTGATAAAGGCTTGGTAAATGAAAAACATATTCTTAATCTTACGCCAGAGACGACTATATTGAAGCTTGGAAAACGCGCGACAATTACGCCCCTAGCTCAAGATAAAGCCCGGAAATTGGGCATAACGATAACGAAGGAAAGCTAATGATACGAGGCAAGGTAGTCGCTAAATGTTGGGCGACAACACACATTGAAAATTTACCCAAGGGACCTCTGCTAGAAGTCGAGCTCGCCTCCGGTGAAATAATAGTCGCTTTTGACCCTTTGGGGTGTGGCACCGGAGAACAAGTTCTCATCACTCAAGGGTCCACCGCGGCAGCTTGGTTTAACCAAGCTAACCCCTGTGTCGATGCGGTCATCATTGGCTCACTTGATAAGTAACGCAACACACCTATTCACTCACTTAAATTTATACATTACCAATAAGTAAACTACTAGGAGAACCACCATGGCGAATAATGCTATAGGAATGATTGAAACTAAAGGAGTTGTCGCATCATTAGCGGCAGCTGACGCTATGCTTAAAGCCGCCAATGTGATTATTGTCGCCAGAGAAGAAGTGGGTGACGGATTGGTAGCGGTGATAGTAAGAGGCGATGTTGGCGCAGTAAAGGCAGCCACGGAAGCAGGTGCAGAGACCGCCAATCAGGTTGGCGAATTGATCTCAGTCCATGTGATTCCAAGGCCACACAATGATTTGCAAAAACATTTTAAAGGTGTAAGTGACGAGTAATCGGAGTTTACCATTTCAATGGCGGTTGGGGTTAGTAAGCTCAGCAACCATTTCTCCCTAGCCATAGGCAGGGGAGATACAAAGAGAACATTTGGGTATTTCTATGACCGAGTTAAGAGTTTATCTACAAATTGATGACTTACAACCACAGTTGGCCTCCTATTTGGGCTCCCCTATACGTGGCCGTGGTTATCCTCCGGTAGAAGGCAATAATAGTATTATTATTGAAGTCGCTCCGGCACTGGCTATTCATCAGGTAGTGAATTTGGCCTTGAAGAAATCACCGGATCTGGAGCCTGGGCTTTTGTTTGTAGAACGCCAGTTTGGTATTTTGGAACTGCACAGCAACGATGCAGAAGAATTGCATGCTGCCGGCCAAGCAATACTGGATGGCATTGGCAGTACAGCCGAAGACCAACTAAAACCTAAAGTATTATTTTCCGACATTATTGACGATATTAGCGATAGCCATGCGGTGATTCTTAACCGATCACGTTATGCGTCGATGATCTTACCTGGGCAGAGTTTACTGGTTTATGAAATGACGCCGGCACTATTTGCCACCATCGCCGCCAATGAGGCTGAAAGAGAAGTGCCCAGCATCACGCTTATCGATGCTGAAATCATTGGTGCCAGTGGCAGAATTTTTATGTCCGGCAAAACCCAGGATCTTAAAAAAGCCCAGAAAACCATTGACCGTGTGCTTAAGTCTGTGAAAGGGCGAGGCAGCAAAAAATGATTTTATTAAAACCCCTTAGCGTTTCTTCCCCGAACCTTATAACTCGCCGCCTAGTTGACAATTGCAATGGGTAACTCTTTAACCAATGAGACGCCAGACCCCCGCTTTGATGCCGATTTGGTGGCACGTTTTGGGCCAATAAACGCCAATACGACTCATGTTAAGGGCTGCCTCACAAAAAAACACCAAGTTTATGAAACCGCTAAAGGCAAGCAAAATATCGATTTGATTCAGCGCATGGTATTGGCTTATCAAACTGGCGACCTCGACGCCCACGATGATATTTGGGCCGAAGATGTAATCTGGCACGGCCCCCCTGGCTTTGGCGATGTGCACGGTTACAAGGCTTTTAAACGGGATGTATTGAAAGGGATTTACTACCAACTGTTTCCCGACTTTTATGACGATGTAGAAGTCCAAATAGCAGATGATGAATGGATTTCAGCTACCGGTTTCGTCTGCGGCACCCATACAGGTGATTGGTTTGGCGTCAAGGGAACGGGTAAAACCGCTTGCCTAAGGTATTCTGACTTTTGGCGAGTTGAGAACGGTAAGCTAAAAGAAAACTGGCTTATGATAGATCAGATAGGTTTAACCCAACAGTTGATAAAACCATTGCCTCAACCATTGCCTCAACCATTCTCTCAACAAGGGTCTCAACCGCTGCCACAGTCGCTTTCACTAACACTGTCCCAGCCACACGCACATACCCAGTTACAGCTAGCTTCACTGTCAATAAAAGCCACTAAAAATCTCGCCTTGGTCGATCGAATGCTAGAGCATTTTGTGAATCACCACCTGGCTGGGCAAAATCAAGTGTGGTCCGAAGACATGATTTGGCATGGCCCACCCGGTCTCGGGCGTATTAAGGGTGTCGCAGCATTTAAGCATGAAGTCATTGACGGTACCTTTTACAAGGCTTTCCCTGACCTGCATGCTAATCTCGAAATTAAAATGGCAGTGGGTGATTTTGTTGCCGGTACCGGTCATATCACGGGCAGCCATTTAGGGGATTGGTTTGGCATTGCACCCACGGCTAGAAAAATAAAATTACTCTTTTCGGCTTTCTGGCGCATAGAGCGCGATAGGCTAATTGAGAGTTGGATGATGATAGACCACATCGCCCTATTGCAGCAGCTTGGGTTTGATCCTTGTGGGGCTGTGTATCCAGCAGACTCTTTGGATATTGCTAGCTCGGTGGGGTCTGAACTATTCGTCAATCAGGGGCTAATCAACGAAAAATACATTGCCAATCTGGGCTCTGACACCCAGCTATTACGGCTCGGTAAACACACAAAATTAACTGCCTTAGCGCGAGATAAAGCCCGCTCCATGGGCATCACTATAGAAAAGACGGGGCAGTGATACGAGGAAATAATACTGGGTAAAATCGTAGCAAAGTGTTGGACCAGCGGATGATTGACTTAGGTCCCAAGACATAATTATTGTATGCTGACTTTACATAATATTGTTACAGTAAACAGATCAGCCAATAATAGAGCACTACACATATATGACCGATGTTAACCAGCTCTTCGAAAACCCCCTTAGCTATCATATTGATTGGTGCATACATAAGCAGTGCCTGGCCTGGTCGCAGGATTGGTGTGCAATGCCCTGGCTGGACATTATCTACACGCCAGATCACTTATTCAAAAGTAGTGTAGAAACACCGGATGGAGTACAGGGCTACGAAGCAAAGAATGGCGAAGCTTTGTTATTGCCCCCAGGTATGAAGCGCAAACTTGAAACCCATGCCAGCGAAACTCGCGGCATAAGTATTCACTACAGCGTATTTAGCGGCATCGACCTTATGTCCTTTTATCATCTTCCCTTGCACATTTCACCGCCTCATAGCGAAGATATCAGAGTCTGTATTGAAGCACTGGCGCAGCTCATGACCGCAGATAACGTTATTGACATTTCCTTGCTGGCAAAAAGACACCAGTTGGTTTACACACTACTGAATATACTGCTGGAAATATCCAGTATAAGACCCGAAGCTGAAAAACGTCTCTTGGCATTGCGCAGACTCAAAGGCGTCTTGGAATATATAGAAGGAAATTTGGGAAAAAAAATCAGTATTGCTACTTTAGCAAATATCTGTTGCTTATCACCTCATCGCTTCGGCATCCTATTCAAAGAAATAATGGGTTGTCCCCCTCACCAATATTTGCTTAAAATTCGTCTGCAAAAAGCTATGCAATTATTGTCAACAAGTAATACTCCGGTGTGCGATATAGCCAAACGTTTGGGGTTTTTTGATCAACCACATTTCACACGATTATTTAAGACCACGACCGGATTAACACCCACCAATTATCGCAAAAAAATTGAGCGCATATTATTTTAAGTAAATGAATTAGTTTATTTGAATTTAGAATGTGGAATAACTAAGAAATCGTTGTCAAACAAGGCCATGAAGTCACCCATAACTGCACAACCTGCCCCCATTCCAACCCTATACTGCTGATTTCGTGGTGATTCCTTTTATGTATTTAGCCATGCTTGCAATAGCTTGTTAACCGTAGCGGGCGCCTCCAGTGTACTCAAATGACCGCAGTCAGCAATAATTTCTAGCTGACAGTTTTTTATCAATGCGGCCATCTCTCGGTGTAATTGGGGGCTGCACATTTGATCTTCTGTGCCGCAAAGAATCAGAGTTGGGCACTCGATGTCTGCCAAGGTACCGGCACTATCCGGCCGGCTAATTAACGCACGCCATTGATCTTGAAAAACCGTCAGACCTGCGCTCTCCGACATGGCCAGCACGGTGTCCTTTAAGCTGTCATTGACTAAATTCTTGTGGGTGACATAGCGCGGAAAAAACTCACTGCCAACAAGGCTCTGCAATGCCGGCAGGCCTCCTGTGCTAATTTCCTGCATTTGCTGCCTGCGAGCACCAATAGCATCGACCTGCTGGGCGTAAGGATTGGTATTTAGTAAGGCTAGGCGATCAACTCGGTGCGGCGCCTGCCGCATTATTTCCAAAGCCACAATGCCGCCCATCGAGAGCCCGAGCAATGCAAAACTCGGTGGTGCAGTTGCTAGAATATTTTCTGCCATTGCGGCAATAGAATCACAGCCGGTAAAACTACCCACCTGTGTTTTTCTTCGGCCTTGAAAAAACGCCAACTGAGGCGCAAACAGACGCTCATCACACAATGAGCCGGGGAGCATGACTAGTGGTATTTCTGTACTCATAGTTTCTCTTCTGACCTTGCGCGTCAGAAAGAAAAACTATCCTAACAACGCACTCTTTCCGTATTGCAATTGACCCGCAAATAACCGTTTCTCAGCCGGTAGCTCCGGGTCGTCCACACGTTCAATAAGCATATTTACTGCTGCGGCTACCATGCGTTCAACTGGCTGTACCACGGTGGTCAACTGATAACTGGACCAGGTTGCGGCGCTTACACCATCAAAACCCACAACGGCGATGTCTTGCGGCACTTTAATATCGAACTCATGCCGTAAGGCGTCCATACAGCCAATTGCCATGGTGTCATTAGCGCAAATAATGGCATCGGGTCGACTACCGCCTTCGTCAATCATTTCGCGCACCAACTCCACCGCCCGGGGATAACTGTAATCGCCCTCTACCTGGCTTATCTCTACATTCTCTTCCTGCAGCCGCGTTACGGCACCTTTCGCTCTGGCTGTACTCACCCAGGAATCGCTGGGACCACTCATCACCACAAAAGATCTTCTACCATCGGCTAACAAGCCATCGACTAATTGACGCTCGCCTTCCCCATGATCACAACAAACAGAAGATACGGTACTGTCTGGATATACTCTATTGTAAAAAACGATAGGTAAGCCCCGAGAGTCACAGGCTTCTATTTGCTCTCTGGTTAGTTGCGCCGCAGCAATAATGCCATCTACCTGATACTGCCACACCTGATCTAAAACCTTATCTACATCGCTTTCTCTTCCCAGAGTAAAAAGTAGAATATGAACGTTTTTCTCTTCCAGCCTTCGGTTGAGATGAGACAAAACTTCGGGGTAGTTCAGGTTCGTTAAATCAGTAATGATCACTGCAACAATATTAGATCGTCGCGTAATCAAACCGCGCGCAATGGCATTGGGCTGGTAGCTTAATTCTTTTGCTGCCTTCTCAACCTTAGTGCGAGTTTTAGCGGAAATACTGGCTCCCGCCTTAAAACAACGCGATACCGCAGATTGAGATACCCCCGCTAAACGCGCGACATCGTAAGACGTCGCCCTCCTATTGTTCGCATTGCCAACGAGCTTATTGCTTGTTTTTCCCGAGCTTTTCGCCATAACGTTTCACACGTATATCCGCCTGTGCCTTATGGCCCATGAAGCCTTCAACAGCACACAGACGAGAACAGTACTCACCAATATGGTAAGAACCCTCTTCCGTTAAGCGTTGATAAGTACAAGTCTTGATAAATTTCCCTACCCAAAGACCGCCAGTATAGCGCGCAGCCTTTTTAGTTGGTAGCGTATGATTAGTACCCACAACTTTATCGCCATAAGAGACATTGGTCTCAGGGCCGAGGAACAAAGCGCCATAATTACTCATATTGTTTAGGAAGTAATCCGGGTCCTTCGTCATCACCTGGACGTGTTCTGATGCGATATCATCGGCTACTTCGAGCATTTCTTCATAAGTATCACAAACAATAATCTGGCCATAGTCGCGCCATGCCTGACCCGCTATATCGGCAGTCGACAACGTTTTAAGCTGTATTTCAATTTGTTTGGCTGTATCCAACGCAAGCTCTTCAGAGTTAGTCAGCAATATGGCCGGCGAATTAGGACCGTGCTCTGCCTGACCGAGAAGGTCGGTTGCACATAACTCTCCATCGACGGTCTCATCGGCAATAACCAGTGTCTCGGTGGGACCGGCAAACAGGTCGATTCCGACCCGTCCAAATAACTGACGCTTAGCTTCTGCGACAAACGCATTACCTGGGCCAACCAGCATATCAACAGGGGCTATTGTCTCTGTCCCCAAGGCCATTGCACCAATTGCCTGAACACCTCCCAGGCAATAGATCTCGTCTGCACCTGCCATATCCATGGCCACTACAATGGCAGGATTTGGCTCGCCATTAAAAGGCGGCGCGCAGGCGATAACACGTTTTACACCGGCAACTTTGGCCGTCACTACACTCATGTGAGCAGATGCCACCAGTGGGTACTTGCCGCCCGGCACATAACAACCAACACTTTCCATTGGAATATGTTTATGTCCCAGGACAACGCCGGGCAGTGTTTCGACTTCGACATCGGTCATTGATGCGCGTTGGATGCGGGCAAAGTTACCCACTTGCTGCTGGGCAAATCGAATATCGGAAATCACCTGCTCATCAAGACGGTCGTAGCAGCCCTGAATATCAGCCTGACTTAATTGAAAAGTGTCACCTTCCCAGTTATCGAACTTGGCCGCATATTCCTTAACTGCCGTATTGCCGCGCTTTTCGATATCGCCAAGAATGTCTTCTACAATTTCACGCACTTTGGCGTCATTGGATGCGACTTCTTCACCGCTAACACCTTCTTTGAGCTTTCTAATCATCTCTCTACCCTTGACCGGACCTGCAAAAACCTACAATGCATGCACAGTAAAACAGAATGACTGCGAATGCAATAATTTTTGCCTAAGAGGCTAGTCTGACGTTATACTCGGCCCTACACACCATGAATATTGAGCCAAAATACTGTGAATTCGAAGCCTTCAAGTAACCCCTATCGTAGTGATCTTCTAGCAGGAAAGTGCGCCCTCGTCACCGGTGCCGGCAAAGGCATAGGCCGAGAAAGCGCCATTCGCCTGGCACAATGTGGCGCCACAGTCATCGCTGTTGCGCGTACGGAGCAGGATTTAATTAGTCTTGCGCAAGAGATTGGGCCGCTAATTATCCCCTGCGTGATGGATGCCTCGACCGAGGATTTTCTGGCTTATATAGAGTCGATCGATAACATAGATATTTTAGTTAATAACCTGGGTACCAATGTGCCGCAAAATTTTGTCGATGTTGAAGACGAGGTTTTTGAGCGCATGCTGGACTTAAACGTACGCGTGGTCTTCAAAATCACCCGGGCTGTAGTACGCAAAATGTTGGCCGCAAAAACTCAGGGTAGTATTATCAATATCACCTCTCAGATGGGTCATGTTGGCTCACCCCGCAGAACCATTTACTGCACTACAAAACATGCCATCGAAGGCCTGACCAAAGCACTGGGCGTCGAGCTGGCCCCAGAAGGTATTCGGGTTAACTCTGTTGCTCCCACTTTTATTGAAACGCCCTTAACGGCGCCCATGCTACAAGACGAAACATTTTCACGATTTGTGCTGGAGCGCATACCCATGGGGCGTGTAGGCAATACGGCAGATGTTGCCAATGCAGTAGTCTATTTGGCCTCTGAAGCTTCGGCGCTGGTAACCGGTAGCAGTGTATTAGTGGATGGCGGCTGGACAGCCCAATAGGTAATTAGCCTTCAATTTTACCCCACCTGGGTAAAGTCAGCCTCCATACCATAGCAGCAGCGCGCAAACCAAAGGCCGCGCTAAACGCACAGCTGGCGACGATTGCTGAGGGTACTGCAAAATAACTTAGCAGCACATAGACTACCGCCCCCAGCAGCGCACAAGTGATGTAAATTTCTGGCCGCATTAAGGTCAATATCTCGGCACATAAAACATCGCGCATAATGCCGCCAAAAGTAGCGGTCATAACGCCCATGACAATAGCTACGATTGCCGGAGCCTGATGATGTAACGCCGCTTCGGTTCCCATTACCGTAAATGCCGCCAAACCAATGGCATCCATCCATAAAATCCAGTCATCGCGTTTACGAAATAAATTGACGGTAAAATATGTGACGGACGATACGGCTATACAGAGATAAATATTAAACGGGTTCAGCACCCATGACACCGGCGAGATGCCCAGTAATAGATCACGCAGAGTGCCACCACCAATAGCAGTGACTGTACCAATAAGAATAAAGCCGAGGATATCCATCTTCTTTTCAGCGGCAATAAGCGCACCCGAAATAGCAAAAACAATAGTGCCTACAAAAGAGAACACATTAAGAAACTGCCCGATAAGCTGCCCGTCAACCATTAACCAATACCTAACATTCAATAATATTAACGGGGACTTCAAGTACATCGATGGCCAAGCCGCCGCGTGAAGTCTCTTTGTATTTATTGTGCATATCGCGCCCGGTGTCGCGCATAGTGCGGATAACCTTATCCAATGAAATAAAGTGCGAACCATCACCTCGCATAGCCATGCGAGCGGCATGAATAGCCTTAACAGCGGCCATCGCATTACGCTCAATACACGGCACCTGCACCAAACCGCCTACCGGGTCACAGGTTAGCCCAAGATTGTGTTCCATAGCAATTTCTGCTGCGTTCTCAACCTGTGCTGGTGTACCACCCAATATCTCTGTTAATGCACCGGCGGCCATGGAACAGGCCGAACCGACCTCGCCCTGGCAACCCACCTCTGCACCACTAATAGACGCATTCTCTTTATATAAAATACCTATGGCGGCAGCAGTTAACATAAAACGAATTACGTCCTCATCACATGCCCCTGGTACAAAGCGCATATAGTAGAGCAACACAGCGGGAATGATGCCGGCCGCACCATTGGTCGGTGCAGTCACTACCCTGCCACCGGCCGCGTTCTCTTCATTTACCGCAAGAGCGTAGAGAGTCACCCAGTCGATAACAGAAAGCGGATCGGACAATGCCGCCTCAGGCTTGCTCAACAATTGCCGGTGTAACTCTTTCGCCCGGCGCTTGACCTTTAGGCCGCCGGGTAATATTCCATCATTTTGCACGCCATTGTTAACGCAAGTTTGCATGACATCCCAAATCTTGAACAGACCTGTTCTTATATCCTCCTCCGTACGCCAGCACATCTCGTTTTGCATCATCATCGCCGAGATACTCAGAACGTGTTTTTCACTGAGTCGCAGTAGATCAGCCCCTGAAGAAAAATGGTAAGGCAACTCTTGGTCGTCTTCCACCAAACAGTCGGCGCTAGCTGCGTGTTCATCAACCACAAAACCGCCGCCTACTGAATAATATGTTCTGACATATAACTCTTGGCCATCGATAGCAAAAGCCTTAAAAGTCATTCCATTTGAATGAAAGGGCAGCACCTTGCGACGATGCAATATCAAGTCAGCTGCATGATCGTGTGAAACAGAGGTAGCACCTAATAGTTGCAACATGCCCGTTTTGATTATGGCGGCAACCCGCTGCTCAATTTGATCGACATTAACTGTCTCCGGGTCTTCGCCCTCAAGACCTAATAAAACAGCCTTCGCCGTACCATGTCCTTTTCCCGTGGCACCGAGGGATCCAAACATTTCGGATTTAATTCTTGCTGTCTTCTCTAGCAAACCGGCCTCTGCCAAACCTGTCGCAAACTGCTTTGCCGCGCGCATAGGGCCAACGGTATGAGAGCTTGATGGCCCAATACCAATCTTAAACAGGTCAAAGATACTTACGGCCATGACGATAAATCCCAGTGGAAAACGAAGAATAAGGTATAGGTACTGCTAAATTTTAGAGCCTTGGATCCAGCTCTAGCGACTCCAACGGGTCGAAAAGATACAAAACCATCAATACGCTTTGCATTCGAAGTCATTATATTGCGGTTTACTAGGCTGTCAAGCTCATAGACGAGGCCTCTACCGGCCCAAATAACCTAAAAACGGCTTCAATTATCTTCCCTGGCTATACGCTCTTATGACAATGGCTTTTGCAAACAGCCAAAAATATGGTATCAATACGCCTCGCAAAAATAACAGGATCATCACATGCGTAAATTATCGCCTATCGTTCTTGGCGCCAGCATGCTCTTGAGCATGCCCACTTTGGCTGTCGATACCACTTCTTGGCAGCCAGTAACAGAGCCCTCGCCACGCCAGGTCATACTGATTGTTGGCGATGGTATGGATGACCAGCAGATCACTATCGCTAGAAATTATCTGAAAGGCGCACAGGGCCGGCTTCTACTTGATCAAATGCCACTGCGCTCGACCTCACAGATACTCACCATAGAAGATAAGCTCAATGGTAGCCCGGTATACGTTGCCGACTCCGCCAATACGGCTACAACTATGGCAACCGGTGTCATTACCAGCCGTGGTCGAATCGCTACTTCGGCCGGTAGCGATAATGACCTAACCACTATCGTCGAATTGGCACACGCTAACGGCTATAAAACCGGCGTGGTGACGACTGCCAGCGTAACCGACGCGACACCCGCGTCCTTTGCCGCCCACATTGGCCTGCGCTTCTGCGAAAACCCGGACGCCATGGTCAATGTGACTTCTCACGATATTGTGCTCGGCGACTGTTCACAAGATCTAAAGAAAAATGGCGGCAAGGGCTCTATTTCTGAACAATTGGCAGAATCAGACCTTGATGTCATTTTGGGCGGAGGGAGTAAACACTTCGCACCTCAGGCTGAAGGCCAATCTATTACCGTCAGTCAACTTGCTGAAAAAAATGGTTTTCTAATAGTTGAAAACCCGCAAGAGCTGACCAACGCCAACAAGGCCAAGAAACTGTTAGGGCTATTTTCGCCCAGCACTATGCCGGTGAAACTGCAAGGTCAAGATGGTAGAGCCGCCGAAGAGCCTGAGCCCAGTTTTCTGAATTCACTTCACCATTATTTGGGTGATGTCACTCTTCCTGAGGTTATGAATTGCGAGGCCAACCCTGCATTCAGTGCGATACCCACACTAAAACAAATGACCGATGCCGCACTGCTGCATTTATCGCAGGACAACGATAAAGGCTTTTTCCTGATGATTGAGTCAGCCTCCATCGACAAACAAAGCCATGAAAGAAAACCCTGTGGCTCAATTGGCGAACTGGAGCAGTTAAACGAATCACTGGCAAGCGCCCTGAAATTTGCCGCCACTCACCCACGAACACTCATTCTGGTTACCGCAGACCACGCTCAGGCGGCGCAGCTAATCCCCAATGTCAGCCTGTTCGAAAAATTCCCCATCCCGACTTATACACCGGGAAAACTCGCGCGAATTCATACCCCTGAGGGCAGTATTATGGCGGTCAATTATGCTACCACCAATTTTCAGATGGAGGAGCACACCGGTGCCAATGTACCTTTATTCAGTAATGATGAGGGCAAAGACCTGGTGCCGTCGTTTGTACAACAGACACAGTTATTTGAGATTATGAGCGACTATTTACAGCTGAATTAATACGGCTATCAGAGTTTCTCTTCCGCGTTGGGATCGGTCTCTACCTCGAGCATGCTACCAACTGCGGCAGGGGCCGTAATATGAAACTCGGCTTTTTCGCCCGAGCTAATGGGGAAAAAGACCGCTCGATAAATGCAAAACACACACATTAAGAGACTAAAGGAGGCGATTGCCCAGAAGAACCCGTCGCTGCCGACTCTGGACATAAACACAGACCCGTATAGCGGCCCAACCACCGCCCCCATTCCATTAAACATAATCAAAGTTGCACCTGCCGAAACCATCTCCTTGGGGTCCACATAATCCATAGCAACAGCATTAAACAAACTGTACAAAGGCAATATTGTGGCACCGAGTAAGAACGCCAGAAAATAAACCACCCTAATATCGCTCTCAACAATGACTATACTCACAACCGCAACAGCAGTAGCAACAAAGGCCGCTGATGCTGTCACAATACGTCTGTCATGATGATCGGACCACTTACCCAAAGGCCATTGGGACAGGATACTACCGGCAATAATAGCGGTCATAAACAAGGAAACCTGATCAACTGAAAAATTGGCACGAGTTGCGTATACCGGCCCTAAGCCAAAAATGATGGATAGACAGACACCGGACATCATGACACCCAGCGCTCCCGCCGGCGCTAGCTTTATCAACTTAAGCGGACTAATTCTATGCACTTCAATTATCGTGGGGGTTTGTATAGGGGTGAGTAAAATTGGAATACCGGCAAGACTGATGATTACCGAAACCACAGCAAAAATCTCAAAAGATTCTGGCCCCGACAGACGCAGTAAAAACTGCCCGGCCACCATTCCTAGAGAAATAGTTATAAAATATATCGCAAACAACGCGCCGCGCTGCCGATTGGTCACCACCTGATTAAGCCAGCTTTCGGCCACAATAAATATTCCGCAAGCTGCCAAACCACTGAAAAAGCGTAAAGCAGACCACACCCAAATATCGACTATTATTGCGTGTAAAAGAATAGTGATGGACAAAATAGCCGTCAGCGCCGCAAAGGTACGCACATGGCCTACAGCGTTAATAATACGGACGGTATTAATTGAGCCTAATAAGAAACCAACATAATAGGACGACATGACCCAGCCGGTCTCGATTGAGCTAAAACCCTCGATAGCTGCGCGTATACCCAATAGTGTATTTTGGGCACCGACGTTTACGCCCATAAGGGCTATACCTAAAAACAGTGACCAAACACTAAAGACGGTTTTGTACAAAGAAATAACTCCGGAGAAATAATGGCCGCAAACACACCACCGAGCTGGCCTATAGTATAAACCATTCTGAAGATATGAGAGACTCTAAGGTCAGGGAAATCAATGGGGGACGGAGCACTATATGAGCGCTCTCACTACCGGATATAGTGCTCCGTCCCCCATTAGCGAGATAGGCAATATGAGCAATTACAAAGACGTCGGCTTTTGGTTTGATACCTTAAATGAAAATATTCAGGCCAGACCAACTTTAGAGACCGAGATGGAAGTTGATGTGGCCATCATTGGCGCTGGCTACACGGGGCTGTGGACGGCCTATTATCTCAAACAACAGCAGCCCGACTTATCGATAGCGATTGTCGAAGCCGAGACCGCAGGTTTTGGTGCATCGGGGCGAAACGGGGGCTGGTTAATGGGTGCTCTCGCTGGCGAAACCCAGTACGTTAACTCACTGCCGGATTCACAACGTCGCGCGGCTTATGATTTGATATTCGGGATTGTCGATGAAGTACAGCAGATAACTCAGCGAGAAGGCATTGATTGTGATCTGCACCGTGGCGGCTCTATTTATGCCGCAGCACGCTACCCTGAACAACTGAAAACCCAACAAGACGAATTGCGACATTTACACGACAGCGGACTAAACGAAGACGATTATCGCTGGCTCAGTAAAGATGAACTGGCCCAGCAGTTGCGCATACGTAATGGCCAAGGCGGTATCTACACGCCTCATTGCGCAGTGATTAACCCCGCCAAGCTGGCCCGAGGGCTGGCTCGTAGTGTTGAACGGCAAGGCGTCTCAATTTATGAACGCAGTCCTGTGACGTCGGTGGGTGACAAAATATTACACACTGAGCACGGCAATATAAAAGCCGATGTTATCGTTGCCGCCACTGAGGGGTTCTCGGCCGAGCTGATGAACCTCAAACACTATGTGCTGCCGATACAAAGCTTGATTATCGCCACTGAACCACTAAGCCAGCCCCAGTGGGATGAAATTGGCCTGGAACAGCGCCCTTCTTTTAGTGACGGCGGACGGCTGGCAACTTATGGCCAACGCTCAGCGGATGACCGGATGATTTTTGGTGCGCGCGGTGGCTACAGCTTTGGCGGCAAGGTACGCCATGAATTCTCTCTACAGGACCCTGAGTTCCGGCTACGAGAAACACTGCTCCGAGACCTGTTTCCATCTCTGGAGACCGTTAAAATTACTCACGGCTGGGGCGGCACCTTAGGCATGGCGAGAGGTTTCTGCCCGTTTGCCGTATTTGACCCGCAAAGTGGCATTGCCAGCGCCGGCGGATACGGTGGCGAGGGAGTGGGAGCATCAAACCTGTTTGGCCGCACACTGGCAGACATGATCTTGCAGCGCGATACCCAGCTCAGCAATATGCCCTGGGCCTTTAGCCCCGCAACCCACAAACAGGCGCTCAAACGCTGGGAACCTGAGCCGCTGCGTTGGCTGACCTACAAAACCATCCTGGAAGTATTTAGCTGGGAAGACAAGCTCTACAATCGTCTTGACGCGCCAAAGTGGAAAAAGGCACTGGCCGGCGGTATCTGTAATAAATTAGCTCGGATACTCGAATAGCCCCCTAATCGCCTCCGCAGACAGCGAAATCAGCCCATAGAGGCCGACAACGGAACGGTAATGGTTTTGCTCTGGGGCGTTTTATCCTATAATAGCGGCTATTCACTTCCTGAATGAAGTACCAGCCTTGCCTACGGGCCCTGTTCTTTCTCGATCATGTGAATACCACCCGAATACCGACTACCTCAATGTCTTTCAGATAGAGGTGATATACGATTTGGGCCGTTACTGAATTATCCACTAATCCGCTTTTTCACCGATAACCTTAACCAGGGGATGACATTGAGCACTGATACTCAGACTATTTACTACACCTTAACTGACGAAGCACCTTCTCTAGCCACCTGTTCATTACTACCTATTGTCAGAGCTTTTACTCTGGCCGCCGGTATCAATGTCAAAATTACTGATGTCTCGCTAGCTGGTCGTATCCTTTCCGCCTTCCCCGACAAACTGGCTGACGATCAAAAAGTTGAAGATGGGCTGGCCTTTCTGGGCAAGCTAACACAGGACCCCAGTGCCAACATCATCAAACTGCCCAATATTAGTGCATCAATACCGCAAATAAAAGACTGTATCGCCGAGCTACAAGGCCAAGGCTACAATATCCCCAACTACCCCGATTTCCCTCAGGATGACGCAGAGGAAGATGCTCTGGCACGTTATTCAAAGATTCTGGGCAGCGCCGTTAACCCGGTACTGCGCGAGGGTAACTCTGACCGAAGAGCACCTGCGGCCGTTAAGGCTTTTGCTCGGAAATTCCCTCATTCAATGGGTGAATGGAGTAAGGCGTCACGTACCCATGCCGATTATATGCAAGGCGGTGATTTCTTCTCCAGTGAGCAGTCTGCCACTGTCGATAAGGCCACCGAAGTCCGTATCGAGTTCACCCCCAAAGACAGCGGCACCCCTGAAGTGAAAAAGACGCTGCAGCTGGAAGCGGGCGAAATCATCGACGGCATGTTTATGAGCGGCAAAAAACTCGAGGACTTTTTTGAACAAAGCCTTGAAGATGCCAAGAATACGGGCGTCATGTGGTCACTGCATGTTAAAGCAACCATGATGAAAGTCTCTCACCCCATCGTATTTGGTCACGCTGTCATTGTTTTTTACAAAGACGTATTTGAAAAACATGGCGAGTTATTTAAAAAGCTCGGCGTCAAGCCCAATAACGGACTGGGTAGTGTCTATGACAACATCGCCAGCCTGCCGCGCTCCAAGCGTGAAGAAATCGAAGAAGATATCCAGGCTTGTTACGCCAGCCGCCCTGAATTAGCCATGGTTGATTCAGTTAAAGGTATCTCGAATTTGCATGTACCTAGCGACGTGATCGTCGATGCATCTATGCCAGCAATGATCCGCAGCTCTGGCAAAATGTGGGGCCCCGACGGCAAACTAAAAGATACCAAAGCGGTTATGCCTGAAAGTACTTATGCGCGCATTTACCAGGAAGTCATCAACTTCTGTAAAACCAATGGCGCCTTTGATCCAACCACCATGGGTACCGTACCCAATGTTGGCTTGATGGCCAAAAAAGCCGAAGAGTATGGCTCTCACGATAAAACCTTTGAAATGACAGAAGTCGGCACCATGCGCATCATTGATGCTGATGGCAATGTACTGACTGAGCATGTGGTAGAAGCTGGTGATATCTGGCGTGCTTGCCAAACCAAAGACGCCCCGGTGCGCGATTGGGTCAAGCTGGGAGTCACTCGCTCACGCCAGTCCGATACCCCTGCGGTATTCTGGCTCGACAACGAGCGCGCCCACGATATGGAACTGGCGAAAAAGGTTAATACCTACCTGAAAGACCATGATACCGAAGGCCTGGACATCAGCATCATGGCCTATAACGAAGCCATCCGTTTCTCAATGGAACGTATGATTCGCGGTAAAGACACCATATCTATCACTGGTAATGTTTTGCGCGACTATCTAACTGACTTATTCCCCATCATGGAATTGGGCACTTCAGCTAAAATGCTGTCGATTGTTCCCATGCTGGCAGGCGGCGGTATGTATGAAACAGGTGCTGGCGGCTCGGCTCCCAAACATGTACAGCAGTTACAAGAAGAGAATCATCTGCGTTGGGACTCACTCGGAGAATTCCTCGCTTTGGCGGTGTCTTTGGAAGACTTTGGCATAAAACAAGATAATGCTCGCGCTACTATACTGGCTAAAACGCTGGATGACGCCACTGGTAAACTACTTGAGAACAACAAGTCACCGTCACGTAAAACTGGCGAGATGGACAACCGCGGTAGTCATTTCTTCCTGGGTTTGTATTGGGCTCAGGCAGTTGCGGCACAGACAGAAGACCAGGCATTAGCCGATGAATTCGCGCCCTTTGCCAAGGCTCTGCTGGAAAACCAGGACATCATTCTTGAAGAACTCAAGTCAGTGCAAGGACACCCCGCTGCAATTGACGGTTATTTCCATGCTAATCGTGATCAAGTTAAAGCAGTCATGCGCCCTAGCACTACCTTGAATACTACTCTGGCCAATATGTATCAAATGTAGAGCCTAAATGACAAAAGACCCGCTGTTTATTGCTCAGCGGGCCTTTTTTTACGCAAGATTTTTTAAACAATTAAAACCCTATTCACAACGCTCAAACAAAGCTGCAATACCCTGCCCGCCGCCAATACACATGGTAGAAACCGCGTATCTTCCACCGGTACGCTCTAGCTCATAAAGCGCCTTAATGGTTATCAGGGCACCGGTTGCACCGATAGGATGACCAAGGCTAATGCCTGAACCGTTGGGGTTAACCTTTGCAGGGTCCAGGCCCAGCTCTTTAGTTACCGAAAGCGCTTGTGCAGCAAAAGCTTCATTAGCTTCCCAAATGTCTACTTCTTCTATGGTGACGCCGGTTTTTTCCATCAACTTACGCACGGCTGGCGCAGGGCCTATACCCATAATTGCAGGGTCTACACCCGCCAGCGCATAACCCACCAAGCGAGCCATAGGTTTTAAGCCGCGTGCTTCGGCTGCACTCTTTTCCATCATAACGACTGCAGCGGCTGCATCGTTAATACCGGATGCATTGGCCGCTGTAACTGTGCCGTCTTTTTTAAAGGCCGGACGCAACTTGACTAAATCTTCCGCTTTGCAGTCAAAACGTACATGTTCGTCTTGATCAAAAACCGTCACACCTTTGCGGGTTTTTAGCTCAATAGGTAATATCTGGCTAACAAAACGCTTCTCTTCGATCGCACGCTGCGCACGACGGTGGCTTTCGGCTGCCAATTCATCTTGTTGTTCACGGCTAATTTCATATTTGTCAGCCAGGTTCTCAGCGGTAATCCCCATATGGGTATCACCTATCGGGCAAGTTAAAGCACCCATCATTGGGTCTACCATGGTGCCGTCACCCATCTTTGAACCAAACCGTGCTTCGGGTAACCAGTAAGGCACGCGAGTCATCGACTCTGCGCCACCAGCGACTGCTGCATCGCAGTCACCTAACAAAATCATTTGCGCTGCAGAAATAACAGCCTGCAAGCCTGAGCCACACAAACGATTAACCGTCAGTGCAGGCGTTTCAACCGGCAGGCCGCCTTTTAAAGCCGCTACTCGGCCCATATACATGTCGCGTCTATCGCTGTGGGTTACAGAACCAATAACACAATGGCCGATATCAGCAGGGTCCAAGCCAGAGCGTTTAACCGCCTCTGCTACAACCTGACCCGCCAACTCGGTGGGTGGTATATCTTTTAAACTACCGCCAAAATCGGCAATGGCGGTGCGTACACCACTTAATACAACAACTTCACGCTGACTCATACTTCACTCCAAAATTTACTATAAACCCAGAAAACGGCTAGCGGATACGGCGTCCCGATCAAGCCGCCTAGAATACCATTTCCGGCACTACGTCTGGAACCACCAATTCGCCGGCGGTCAACTTAACAATCTCTTCAATACTGACACCTGGCGCACGTTCACGCAAAATGAACTTACCATCTTCAATATCCATCAGTGCCAAATCGGTCAATACACGTTTGATACAGCCTTTGCCGGTTAAGGGCAAAGTACATTCGGCTAGCAACTTGGAATCACCGTGCTTGGAGGCATGTGTCATGGTGACAATAATATTATCAGCTCCTGCCACCAGGTCCATCGCACCACCCATGCCTTTAATCAGCTTACCGGGGATCATATAAGAAGCAATATTACCTTGGCAATCTACCTCAAATGCACCCAATACAGTCAAATCGACATGGCCGCCGCGGATCATGGCGAAGGAATCGGCTGATGAAAATATAGAAGCGCCCTTTGCCAGAGTCACTGTTTGTTTACCTGCGTTAATCAGGTCTGAGTCAATGTCTTCCTCAAGTGGGAAAGGGCCCATGCCCAGAATGCCGTTCTCAGACTGAAGCACTACATCCATATCATCTGGAATATAGTTAGCCGCCAATGTGGGGATGCCTATGCCCAAATTAACGTAGAAGCCGTCTTGAAATTCTTGCGCTACACGTTGTGCCAATTGTTCGCGAGTTAAAGCCATAATCTTCTCCTTATGCGCTGCGCACGGTACGTTGTTCGATAACTTTCTCGAAGGTGCCCAGAATCAGGCGGTTAACGTAAATTCCCGGCAAATGAATCTCGTCCGGGTCCAACTCACCTACTTCGACAATTTCCTCTACCTCGACTACCGAAATTTTGCCGGCAGTAATAGCCATAGGGTTAAAGTTACGTGCGGTCTTGCGGAACATCAGGTTGCCATGACGGTCGGCCTTCCAGGCTTTAGCGATAGAAAAGTCCCCTTGCAGGGCCTCTTCCAGAATATAGTGCCGCCCATTGAATTCGCGTACCTCTTTGCCCTCGCCCACCGGTGTGCCGTAACCCGTTGCAGTATAAAAAGCCGGAATACCCGCGCCACCGGCGCGCATTTTCTCAGCCAGAGTCCCTTGAGGCGTTAGCTCTACCTCTAACTCGCCGCTCATCATTTGGGCTTCAAAAACTTCGTTCTCACCTACATACGATGCAATCATCTTCTTGATTTGTTTGTCGATAAGCAGCAAACCCAGTCCGTATTCATGGGTACCGCAATTGTTAGAGGCGACTGTTAAGCCCTTGGTGCCCTTGCGCTGAATTTCCTTAATCAGGTTTTCAGGTATGCCGCATAGGCCGAAACCACCAGCGATGACAGTCATATTATCTTCCAGACCCTCCATCGCCTCTTCGTAACTGTTTACCACTTTGTCAAAACCGGACATTGAATTCTCCTGAGGTAGTTATGCGCTTGCGGGCAAAGCCAAATATAGCAGTTGCATAGAGTGCTACTAGCACTTATATTTATCAAATATTATTTTTCAATCAATTGATTAGTATTTTTAATGAATGTAACTGTCAAACAACTGCAAGCTTTTATTACTGTCGCCAAATACCAGAGCTTTGCAGAAGCCTGTATCGTATTACATCTCTCGCAGCCGGCGCTCAGCATCAGCATCAAAAACCTGGAAGAAACAGTAGGCGGTAAACTTCTTGCCAGGTCCACCCGCAGCGTGGCCTTAACCCCCGAGGGCGAGCAGTTCTACCCCGTGGCATTACGCCTGCTCTCTGACTGGGACAAATCACTGGAAGACTTGCACAACCTGTTTGCGCTGCGACGCGGTAAACTCGAAATTGCCGCCATGCCAACTTTCGCCAGCAGTTTGTTGCCCACAATACTGGCAAGTTTCCATCAGCAATATCCTGATATTAACGTGCGGGTTCATGATGTGATTGCCGAAGATGTAGTAGATATGGTGCGCAATGGGCGGGCAGAATTCGGTATAAGTTTCGACCCCGGCGAGACTCAGGATCTGGAGTTCCAGCCACTGTTCAGGGACAAGTTTGTTGCTGTATTAACCAAGGGCCACCCTTTGGAAAACAAGAAGAAGCTATACTGGCAGGACCTGCAAGACTACTCCTATATTGCACTGCAGCGCCCCTCCAGTATCCGTCTATTATTGGAGCGAGAGTTGGCAGCCCACAAAATTGTCATCACACCCGTATTTGAAGTCAATCAGATAGCCAGCATTGGCCGTATGGTTGCCGAAGGCCTTGGCGTAAGCGCCGTCACCGCGCTAAGTGCAACACAAATGGAAGAAATGGGTTTGCAATGCAGACCCATAAGCAAGCCTACCATTACTCGTGATGTCGGCATTCTGACGCGTCTTCGACACCCGTTATCGGCGGCCGCACAAGAAATGCTGAATGTCATAAGAAATTGGAACTCAGCCAAAGAATCCAATGCCTAATTAGACCATTGTCATCTCTACCCTTTTTCGCGCCGACATTGGTCTATCGACAGATCCACAGCGTAAAGACAAAATACAAAAAAATGCATTAAATCATTGTTAGCTTGGAATTTGCCACACCCAAATAATGATTTAATACACACAGCCAGCATGCCCTGGGCCTACGATATTATTGCCACTCATTGCGGCGACTATATTTGGGCCTAAAGACACGCAAGATGGACATAGAGTTTTCGCAAATTTATCAGGTGGTATATGCAGAATAATAAGGTGCTCACTAGAGAGCCCGTAATAGTACAACTTCATGAAATAGGCAGCCAGGATCTTGGCGGCAAAGCTAATGGCCTGGCCAAGCTTGAGGCCATGGGCTTAGCGGTACCACCCGCCTTTGTGATTCACGCTGCTGCAAAGAATCATTTCCCGGAAAACCTACTGGAAAACTACCAGTCGCTATTAAACAAAGCACTTACTGACAAAGTCGCTGTGCGTTCTTCTGCACTTGGTGAAGACGGCGCTGAGGCATCATTCGCTGGCCAGTACGAGTCGGTACTGAATGTGGAAGGTTCACAGGCATTGGAGCAGGCCATCAATTTTTGTGTCGACTCGGTGACAGGTGACAGAGCCGCTGCCTACCGTAGCGAACAAGCAGACATGAGCCAGGCTGTCACCATGAACGTGGTAGTGCAGGCGATGGTTGACGCCAAAGCGGCAGGCGTAGTATTTACCGCTGACCCGGTTAGTGCGCGTCGTGATTTATTAGTCATTGATGCCGTTACCGGTTTGGGTGAGGCGCTGGTCAGCGGTGAGGCGACACCAGACCACTACGCTGTTCACTTGTCTGGCGATATTGTCAGGCGGCAATTGGTTGGCGAGGTTGCGATACTCACCGACGACGAAATTAACCTGATTGCTGAGCAAGCACGTGAAGCCGCAATAAAAATGGACAGCCCGCTGGATCTGGAATGGGCTCTTGACCAGTCTGGCCAGCTATACTGGTTACAGGCCCGCCCCATAACCACCTTGCCCGCAGACTTAAACGAATTTGATACAGTATTACCGCGAGTCGACGACGTACTGACCATCAGTAATGTCAGCGAAATGATGCCCGGCGCGGTATGCCCTTTGACAACTAGCTTCACCGGTTATGGAATCGATTATGGCTTACAGCATATGCAGGTTCAGGTCGGTGCCAGAGAAAAAATCACTCCCGAGTGGCAGATTACTGCATCGGCTTACGGTCACCTGCTGCTAAACCTCACCGGTAATGTGGTCATGGGTGCTGCCCTGTTAGGCTCAGACGCGGAGCGTACCGCGCAAACCATTTGTGGCCGGCCGATTCCAGAGCTGAAAGATCTACCACCCATGCCATTGTGGCGCAGAGTTTGGAATATGACTCGTTTGCTACGCTACGTTATGGGCGCAAGCAAGGCGAGTGATACCTTAACCGAAGCCATGAAGCACTTTGTATTAACGCCCGAGCCGAACAGCAAAGACATGATGCTACAGCTCAGCGAGAAAACCCCTTTTTATCATTATGTGATGGCAGTGCATCTACAGACCTCTGCACTGTCGGGGTTTCTGTCTTCAATTGTCGAAAACATGGTGAACTCTGGCAGCACACTCAGCGACGGTGAGAACCAGGCGCGAACCGTAAGCCTGTTGGCAGGTGCTAGTCATGTTGAAAGCGCCGTTATGTTGGACGAACTCGATGTAGTGGTTGATGCTATTGCTGCACTGCCACAGGCCAGCTGCGATTTTCAGTCTGCGACAACGGAGCAGGCACTGGCCTGGCTACAGCATACTGCGCCGGTCGATCAACAATTTGCGAATTTCCTCACCCACCATGGGCATCGTGGTTACCGCGAATTATGCATGCGTGACCCCGCCTGGGCAGACAAACCCACCACTCTTATCCAAAGCATGCAAGCTGCCGTGCAAGCCCGTCTACTGGGTAACAAGGTACATAAACACACAACACACATTGACCCCAACTCACTCAGCCGCGGACTACGCTGGATACTACCTAAAACACATAACGCCATTCGTGGCCGAGAACATACTAAGTCGATATTGGCCGATGCCTCGCATCGTTTTAAACGCGCGTTTTGCCAATTGGGAAATTCATTAGAACAAGAAGGCAAACTGCCAGACGCGGATCTTGTATGTTTTTTTGCACTTGATGAACTGGCACCCTTTGTAGAAAACCCGAGTGAAGAGATGGTGAAAACCGTGCAGGCCCGTCGCAGTGCACTGGATTATCAGGCTCGTCTGGAAATGCCAGAGATCAGTGTCGGCCTACCCCAGCCTGTCGAAGCTAAAGACATCACGGTTCAAGACGGTGTACTACATGGAAGGCCCGCCTGTTGCGGCATTGTAGAAGGCATCGCCAGAGTTGCATTGAATCTTGATGAAGCGGCAGCGCTGCAGCCCGGAGAAATACTCATCACCCCGATCACCGATATTGGCTGGACGCCCTATTTTAGTTTGATCGCAGGTTTGGCTACCGATTTAGGCAGCACGGTCTCCCATGGTGCGGTAATAGCCCGCGAATACGGCCTACCCTGTGTCGTCAATGGCCGCCAGGCAACCCGGTATTTCCAAACCGGGGATCACATACGACTGGACGGTGACAAGGGAACCATCAGCTTGCTACAGAGAGGATAATTAAGTCAGCCGTACCCCAGGTTCTATTTATGACTACCATCGCATAACGGTTGCGATGCGGTGCTTTTGCAGCCACAAAAAAATACTTTTTTTGATTCCGTAGCCTCATATTTTACCGGCGTAAATTCAGTACCTTTGTGGGAGCTATCACAAAAAGGTTGATTTTTACTTTGGCCACACGAACACCAATAATATGATTTACCAGATTCTACTTCTACTGCATAGGGTGTATCAGATGCTCTAGTTGGATCACTCATTTTATATTTCCTTATGTAGTTTTGAATATAAAGCCTCAATCGCCCTGCCGCACCGATAGCAGACTAAATTTCTTCAATAGCGATAGAATTCATCACAGTCTCTCCGTGCTACCAAAGAGACTATTAAATAGACCTATTCCTCATGAGAAAGGGAAAATCAAAACTCAGAAAGCACTCTTCCATTGCTCGGTGTCGATGAACCAGCGTTCTTCATATATTTTGTCGCCTCTGAACTTAAACAGCACCGACAACTGGGAATCAGCAATCTTTTCCGATTTCCACTCAAGAATCGAAACGACTTCACTGTCACCTTCGATCTGACGCAGACCAGTGATTTCGAAACCTGGAGGAAGGATATCGCCAAGACCATTCAGTGCCGTGCGAAACGGCTGCCGTCCCTCAAGCACATCGGCCTGCCCCGGCATGACAAACGTCATGTCCTCTACGTAGTCTTCTACCAAGGCATCGAAATCTCCGGTGCCAACGGCTTCCCAGCCTCGCTGTACTATAGCTGCTAAAGTCATTATCTTCTTCCTCATATGCTTTTGTATTTGTGGCGAAGACCGCCTCAGACTGCGACTCGAAGAGTCGAGTGCCGGCTTATGTTAGGCTCTTTTGACTAATAATCAACTGCTAAACACTCCAACATATCAGCAGGCATCGCAATACAGTGTCCATTGTCATTATGCAGATGATATAGTTCTAGAAATCACTAAGGTTCATTATGTCATACGAAAAAGTTTCATTAAGAACACTGATTTTATCGCTAGCTCTTACTATGTGTAGCGTTACTACAGTATTCGCTGCAACAACCAGCCTGACGGATGTGGATCATGAAGAAATCACTATTTGGAGCCAGGGTATACGGCTGGCGGGTGATATCTATAAACCTAAAGGCCTGAAAGACAACGACACACTGCCAGGTATTTTGTTGGTACCCGGATGGGGCGGTAACAAAAATAATCTGCAGAAAAACTTCGGACCCCAATTTGCAGTACAAGGCTTTATTGTTTTGGCTTTTGATTATAAAGGCTGGGGAGAAAGTGATGGACCGTTAGTTGCCGTTGGACCGTTACCCGCTGCCCCAGCGGGTACGGTGGTGTCGGTGCAAGCCACCCAAATCCGTCAAGTGGTTGACCCCCTGTCAATGAGTCAAGATGTGCGCGCCGCACTGCAGTACTTGGGCGGCGAGCCGCAAGTCATGCCAGACAACCTTGGCATATGGGGTACTAGCCTGGGAGGCGGTTTGGCGCTGGTGGCTGCGCAAAATGACGACCGTATCAAGGCCTTTGTCACCCAAATGGGCCCGGTTAATTATCAGTTCAATTTACGAGAAATTCCCGACCTTTATGTGCGGAACCTGGAAGCTCAAGTTGCCCGAGGTGAAAGACCGCCTTTTCCGGGACCCGAGGGCACGCCGAACCCCGAGCTGAAGGGCTACCCAGACTGGACGGCCTTTAAACGCTTCAATCCGCTTGCTAATTTGGATAATTTACAAGCACCGACCTTGATCATCGATGCAGAGAACGAAACGCTGTTTCAGCGAGAGAAGAATGGCTTATTGCTGTATGAGACTATTAAAGATCGTTTGGACTCAAAATATGTAGTCTATCCCGGAGCGCACTACGACATGTACGAAGGTGAGAATCTTGAAGCCGCCCGATACGAAGCCTCGCAGTGGTTTATAAAATACTTAAAGAACGATTCGGCCGATGCTGGCGAGGATGCCTCTAATTAATACAGGCAATACACAACTGCCCCACTGATATTTATTTAAAGGAATCCGGTAGATACTCACTCATGCTCTCTTTGATTCTACCGGACGTGGCGCCAGACACGTCATACCAGGTTTTAATGATAAGAGAACCGTCTGGCTCAAACTGGAACGTCTCAATACTCTTGGCAACGCCCTCTTTGCCAGAAGATGAAATGATATTATTCATTACCCAAGCCACTGTATTACCCAGAATAAATAGGGACTCTTCCCGTATTTCAAACTTCACATGGTCGTTGAAAAGATCGAAGGAATCAGTACAACAATTCTTGAAGCCAAATTTCTCAGGTGTACCGACAGGGTCTAACATACGTACAGAGTCGCCTTGGAAAACTGTTCGATAGTTCTCTATCCAACCGTCCCTATCGGCGGCGTTCCAATAATGCGTATAGCCTCTAGCCCACTTTAATAGTGTTTCTTTATCGGGAATTGTTGTTTGCATGCATTCCTCTTGGGACAATTAACTGCCTAAAGACTTGTCAAATAGACCGAGTCTTCCTATTTCTATTGTCTTGAGCATAGTCCCTTTTCTCAAAAATTCAAAAACTTAGCATCACAGCGAATAAACCAAAAAACTGTTTTTCAGGTAGATGGGCCTTTGGTGCCAAGCTGGCCCAAGATTTCTCAGGCACCCGGACTTGGAACACGCTTATTTTATTCAAAACTTGACAGCGAGTGCACTTACGCAGTAATTTCTCATTCGGTTTGGTGTTGAAACGACAGGATGTTGTGCACACCAACTACTGCAAGCCAATGGATTGGCGATCAGAAACCACTGAAGGATAAAGGATTATCCGTTATGAATCTTTTCAATTTGCCTCTTTTGGGGCTCGTATTTTTTATCTCCTCTTCCCATACATTCGCCCAGGCGATTGGCAATATTGTTTATCAGAATGTTGAAGATACGGTAAATACTATCGATCAGGATGGGGCTGTTCTGGTGTCTTGGGCCGAACAAGCTACAGCTGTCAGCTACCAGATTGCGTACCGCCTGAATGGTGGCAGCTGGAAATCGAAATATACCAGCTCTGCGGAATATCAATACTATACCCTGCTTGATGGCAGCTACGATTTCCGAGTTCGCTGGATCGATGAACTGGATGCCAAAAGCGCCTGGGGTTACGCGGCACCTAGCTTAACGGTTGCAGCAGGCATAGGGCTTATCCAATATTCAGGTATAGAAGACCCCCTATCCAATACCGATACAGACGGTCATTTCGCTGTCGACTGGAACGCTGCCACGGGAGTAGCCGAATACAAACTACAATCACGTATAGACGGCGGTAGCTGGGGCAGAAGCGTGAAAACAAGTAGCCCCTCAATAAGCTATTTAGGGCTTACCGACGGTGTCTACGAATATCGGATCAGGTATCTGTACGCTGCAGGCGGGAAAAGTGCCTGGAGCGCCCCGTCTAATACAGTAACTGTCACTGCCGGACTGGGTGATATAACACTGTCAGATCTGGAAGACGTGCCCAACCGGGGTGACACCGATGGCGCCTTCTCGGTACAGTGGCCCGCAATTGCAGGCGCTGTTTCCTACAAACTGCAAACCAGTAAAGACACCGGCAGCTGGGGCTCAACTAAAAACACTACCAGCAACAGTTTTAGCTATTTCGGCATGCCCGACGGAACATATCAATTCAGAGTACAAGCGATAGATGCGAGTGAACTCAGGTCTGCGTGGAGTAACGCCAGCCCGACACTAACCGAAACTGCCGCAATAGGTCTGCTGAATTTTTCCGGTTTGGAAGATACGCCGGCAGGAATAGACAATGACGGTACGTTTACCGTGAACTGGAATGTAATAGCCCAAGCCAGTAGTTACCAATTAGCCCGTAAGCTCAACGACGGCAGCTGGATTAAAGCCAGATTTTCCGCCAATACCCACCTAATGTTTACCGGCCTGGAACCAGGCCAACACACATTCAAATTACGCGCCAAAAATAGCACCAAACAAAAAAGCCAATGGGGGACGGAGCACTATATCTCCGTCGTTCCCGCAGTTGCAGTACCGGTGACTACGCACGCAACAAGACAATTCAACTATGACCCTGGCGGACATCTTATTGATGACACAACCACCAATGATCTATAGCGCTATTTAAAGAGAGAACTGTAGCAGCGAAGGCCAAGGATGGTCTGGCTAAAGGAAGTACCCACGAACAAGGTGAAGGAACACGTGACCATGGATAATAGAACATACAGAACAATCTTCTGGACTATCGTAACGCTGATAGCGGGCAGCGATGCAGCCGCCATCAGCTGTGACTCGAGTAACAGCATACAGAATGTCATTGGGGTTGAATACGTCGCCCAACAGGGGCCCGATGGCAGCGGTAGATACCGCTTCGATTTTCAGTCTGTAGAGTGTAAAAATAACGAGGTAAACTACAGCCTGTTTTATTTCCCGGTTGATGCAGGCTGGCACCACCCCGACACACTACACACCACGCTAACCGACGGCGGCACAGACACCAACCACCGCTCATTTGTAAACAGCTGCGGCACCCGTTTAATTGCCATCCACAAAAACTATACCGGTTTAATCAATGGCCAAAGCTACGCGCTGGCCAGCTACCCCTACCCTGCCACTAGCCCTGGCTATTATAACGACTCCTTCCCACAACCCTTTTATCTGACTTATGGCGGCGGAATTGAAAACTGCGTACCACCTCCATCCTACGCTGGCCCGGCGATAAATAACGACGCGGGTGAATCAGTAAAAATGTGCCTCGCTAAACCCAATGGTGGACTCAGAGACCCGCTAAACACCTTGGGTGGTTCACCATTGGCGGCTGATCCCATCAATGTAGCTACCGGTAATGTGTACATCAGTGAATCAGATTTCGACGGTATTGCCGGTCTTCTGCGCTTCGACCGCTACTACAACAGCGCCAGCGATGAAGAACGTGAAATGGGCTTGGGCTGGCGCCATTCTTACGAGCGGGCCATTCATCACAATGGAGACGACCTGGTTGTAGAGCGTCACGACGGCAAGGTTGTGGCATTTACCGAGGCCGCCACTGGGAAATGGGAAAGCGATGCCTTCGGCCAAGGCTGGATTGAATCAAGCAGTTCTCCCAGTGCTTACAAGCTGATATTTTCCGATGGTGGTTTTGAAACCTACGACGATCAGGGCCAATTAACTGGCATCACTGAGGCCAGTGGTGAATCAGTCGAGCTAAGCTATCCCAACGGTACTTTAGTCGTCTCCGATAGTTTCGGTAATTCAATAACGCTAAACTATAGCAATGGTCTGTTATCAACTCTGACACTACCTGATAGCAGCGTCATGAGTTACGCGTATACCGGCAATGTTCTGGATACACTGACTTATAGCGACACCTCGAGCAGGGAGTTTCATTACGCCGACACAAATGCGCCCACTCGCTTGAGTGGCATTACCGATGAACGTGGAGTGCGGATCAATAGCTGGACATACGATAGCTCAGAACGCGCAATCAGCAGTGCCCATGCTGCAGTAGGTGGTTCAGATCAAGACGTCTATCTATTGGATTATTCAATAGCGGGCCAAACCACTCTGACCAATCCTCTTGGCAAAGAAACCATCTACCATTATTCATTAGTCAGTGGCGTCAACAAAGTCAGCCAGCTTGAAGGTTTGAACTCACCCAGCGGTAGCTGCCCCGCCGCCAACAAAAACTTCACCTACTATGGTGATGGTTTGCTAAATACCCGAACCGACTGGCGAGGCAATGTGACCAAGTATGAATATCAGACCAACGGGCAACAACAAAAACGCACCCTGGCTTTTGCTAGCCCAGAGGCTTATGAAATCAGCACCAGCTGGGACTCAGTACACCCCACAAAGCCCGATATAATTACCGTGCCAGGCAAGACAACAGATAGCGACTACAATGCGACTGGCCAGCTCACATCATTGGCCCAAATCGATACCACCATCCATAGCTCTGGTAGACGTACTACCCGCTACACCTACACCACAGAGGGCCGTGTGGACACTATAGACGGCCCAAGACTCAACGTATCCGATATCTATGATCTCGATTACAACAGCACCACAGGCTTACTTGAGTCGATTACTAATCCACTCAATCATGTTATCGAGATCGTCTCGTACAACGGCAGAGGCCAGCCAACGGCGATCAAAGATGCCAATCTGGTGACCACAACGCTGACATATACCCAACGCGGAGATCGCAGTTTACTTAGGACATCGGCGACTGCGGGCAAATCAACCACCTACGATTATGACGCAGCAGGCCAGCTGACAAATATTATCCTCAGTAGTGGCGCCACCATCTCCTACGAGTACGATGAAGCTAGCCGCTTAAGCGCTATCACCAACAACCTCAATGAACGCGTCGACTACTCACTGGATGAAATGGGTAATATCACCGCCACATCTATCATGGACGGCTCATCTTGGGTGCACTACAACAGCAACGCGAACTTCGATGAACTGGGTCGTATTAGCTCGGCACTCAACTTTAATAGTGAAGGCAATGCCTATCAATACGACGCTGACAGCAACCTGACCGTAACAACTGAAAACAACGGCCAGCAAATAGTTAAGGTGATTGATGCCCTTGGTCGTATCGATACAATCACGGACCAGAATAACGGCATCATTGATTTGGCTTACGATGTCACCGGAGCACAGGATTCCGTAACGGATCAGCGCAACCTAAACACCAGCTACCAGTACGACGGGTTAGGCAGCCTCATGAGCATGACCAGCCCCGATACCGGCACAACAACTTATCTGTATGACGCAGCAGGCAACCGCACACAACAAATCGACGCGCGCGGTGTGATCGTAAATTATACCTACGATGCGCTTAATCGCCTGACGTTGGTAGATTACCCCACTGATAATGATAACGTGGGTTACGGCTACGACGACACCAGCAACGGTAATCATGGCGTGGGCCGTCTCACCAGCATCAACCGCCCAGGACAGAACTCCTCAGTCAGCTATTTTTATGATGCCCATGGCAACGCGACATCGGTGGCACAAACACTAGGCACCGATACCTATACATTAGGCCTGACATACGACGGCGATAACCAGCTGAAAGAAACGATCTACCCAGCCGGTCGCATTGTGACCTACGGCCGAAATAGTGCGGGACAAATCATCTCAGTCACAACAAAAGAAAACGCCAGTGCCAGCATCGAGAATGTTGCAAGCAACATTAACTACCGGCCCTTCGGACCCGCGACGCACTACACGCTTGGCAATGGCATCAGCATTACCAGAAGCTATGACCAAGCCTATCGACTCAGCGACATGATAGATGAAACCAGCGACGGAGCCGTACTGGTAGACAAAACGCTGCAATATTATTCCACCGGCGAATTGGGCTATTTGAATGATAATCTGGATAACAATAACTCTCTATACTATAGCTACGACAACCAGCATCGAGTGATTACTGAAACCGGGCCTCATGGCACAATAGACTACGACTACGATGCCGTAGGTAATCGCACTCTGCGTGATATTGATACACTTGATGACAATGCCGAGCCGGTTACTATTACTGAAATCTACAGTCCCAGACTCGACAGCAACCAGCTTGATTCCGTAGACATCACCACCACCCAAATACAGTCGCCAGCACCTGATGTAGCTAAGGCTTACAGCCATGATGAAACAGGCCGTCTAATCGAATTCCGAAGAAACGGCAGCCTCATGGGCACATACAAACACAACGGTCTCGGACAACGTATCAGCAAAACAGCGAATAACGCGACAACTCACTTCAACTACAATCTCAACGGTGAACTGATAAGTGAACATCGCTACTTAAATGATGGCTCGCAACTCATAGTCGACTACATTTGGTTTGAAGGCAGACCGCTAGTCCAAATGGAACGCCTACAAGTCGCGGGCAATACTCCACCCACTCCGACTACCACCTGGCTGCATACTGACCATCTAAATACACCAAGAGTTGGAACAGACAGCACAGAGCAAATAGTCTGGTTATGGCAAAGTGACGCCTTTGGTGAGATTACAGCCGAAACTGATGTGGATAATGATGGGATGGCGCATGAAGTGAACCTTAGATTTCCCGGTCAGTATGCCGATGTTGAATCGGGGCTATACTATAACTACTTTAGGGATTACGACCCGAGTTTGGGGCAGTACATCCAGAGTGACCCCACAGGATTGCTAGGGGGAATCAACACTTATGCTTACGGGAATTCTAATCCTGTAGGCATGTCCGACCGCTTCGGACTTCGACCTATTTCTAGCAATCCGTGGACTCAAGAAGTGTGCACGGTCCAGTTCACAATCTTGGATGGTTTCCTAGTGTTGGCTGGTTCCCGATATGTGAAAGCCGGCTTCGAGGTCTTCAAAAATTCCGACCGCCTTCGGGATATTTTAGGACCGATAGGAGTTGAGACTTACTTGTTTGGCGGGGGAATCGCCTTGGCACAAGCAATGTGCTCAGGTGTACCGACTAAAGCCGAAATTGAAGAGAAAAACGATTGCGAGGAAAATTAACTTATGGACAGCCACCTTACTTTTTACTTGTTCTCGATACTTGGATTAGTCGGAGGCTACTTTAGTTTAAACGCTATATGCTATGCCCACCCAAAATTAGGTGCTTGGATAAATGAAGGTAGAGCGAGGAAACCTGTCCATGGCATTTTTTGTATCTTAATGCTCTTAGTATTACTCGGTATTGTTACAGGCCTCCCGCTAATTGTATATCTCGGATGTGTACCTTTGGGACTAGCAGCAGCGGCAGTTATGAGATGCCGTGAACGAGGCTGAATTGACTTGTTGTAATCACTATAACTACTTTAGGGATTACGACCCGACACTAGGTAGGTAGGTAGGTAGGTAGGTACATTCAGTCTGATCCCATTGGGTTGACTGGAGGGGTAAATACTTATGGGTATGTTGGGGGGAATCCGCTGAAAAGTGTAGACTTTTTTGGCCTATACCCACGGTTCGGAGGTGGCTACAACGTTCCTAGTGTCGCGTTTAATGTTCATTATGAGCAAGCGAGATATGGTGCGCATGTCGCTGATATTGAGGAGTGCATATCTAGCTGTCAAATGACAGAGGAGAATAACTCTGGGCTCTTATGTGTATGGCAGTAGAGGGTACGACATTGCTTTTCACAGATGAACCATTAATAGCCACAGCTGCTGGCTTAGCTTGTTACCCTGTTGGCAAGGCTGTATCTAATTACAACTTATATCAGAGTTGTTTGAATTCCTGTACATCCTGCAAAGAAAACTAATAAAGAGAAAGCGAATGAACTGTAATTCTTGCAAGAATAAAGTGAGTTTTAAGAACACCTTGTTGGGTGTTCTTCCAGGGCCAGTCAAATGTGATTCTTGTGGGCACTCGGAAAAACTTCGCACGAAAAAGAATCCTGCTGCAGCTCTTATCGTATTTTTTAGCATGTGGTTCTCGATGTATTATGCCGATTCTGCTGGGGGATTCTTCGCTTTACTAACTGTTTTCGTACTGATCGTTCTCTGTTGGGCCTTGATTGAGTATTTAGTCGATAGCGGAAATGACAAGAGATAATTGTTGAGTCATGTTGAATCAGACATAGCTCAACATTTTTTTTCGCTCAAAACCTCCCTTCCTACCAGCCCCAGCCAAGGGCTTCTATCCCCACCAATTCGTTCAAAGTACCTCAGGAAATTGCGGCTTAGGTAATTTGGCGGGACGCTAGCCTCTAACGCGGCGCCTTATCAAAATCATATAACAATATACCCTGCGCATTGCCATGCTCACCCCCTTTAACCCGCAACCCAAAGGCCATTTTACTTCCATCAGGGCTGACTACCGGATTGTTGGCCCCGAAGCCTGCGTATTCGGTGAAATAGGTGAGCCTCTTTGACAAGCCACTACCATCGAGTGCTAATTGCCATATGTCGATATCGCCTTTGGGCACGGCGCTGTAGGTATTTAGCTCTCGTTCTACAGCAATGCTATTGCCATCTGGAAATACACCTTCGGCTTCGTCGTAGGCCCAATCCTGTGAATAGTTAGTCAACTTACCGGATTCGAGACCAATACCCATCACTTCACCGCCCTTGTAGGCATAGGCGGTAAAAAGCAGTTCGCTGTCATCAGGCGGACGAAAATCCTGAGTTTCCAGAAAAGCCAGGTAGTAGAAGTCGCTTCGGTCCACGCGTTTTTGTCGGTCGACAATACGCGCCTTGTCGTCTGTCACTTCAATTCGTCCTGTCCATATCTGGGAGCGCGCAAAGATGATTTTGTTTGGGTAATCAGAAACAGTCCACGCAATTTTCATGTCGCGCCGTGATACCGCCGGCCCTTCGAAACAAGGTTCTCCCAAGCGCTGTGGTGGGTTGCTCCCTTGACCAGACAAAAACCACAACTCCGTATGCCAGCGCCCGTTATTGCCAGACTCATCCGACGTACTGACGGGCCCGCATAGTAAAAAATCACCATTTGAGAGATAGCGTGCGCGGGTAAAGCCGTTGCTTTCAAAGTGTTTGGTCAGGCTTCGAATATCACCTGTTTCCAGATTTAATTCATAGACGTTGCCGACCAGTGCATCAAGATAGACAAGGTGGGTTCCGTCCACTGACCAGTCGGGACGAAGCGCAGGAGCTGCGATTAACGGGGTGATCCACTCCGGCAGTTTGTCTGCTGGTGAGCCACTGCGAATACCAATATCTGACGCTCGGCTGCAAGCTACCAAGCTCGAGGCGAGTAGAATCAACATCAGCCAGATACAGACCCTCGGTCGTGCGACGATGAAGTATCTCACCGTACACCGTTTAACCAAAATGCAGCGTCTTAACTTCCTGATAGTCCTCAAGTCCCATTGCGCCACCTTCACGCCCGTTACCAGACTGCTTATAACCACCAAAGGGACTGCCGTACTCAAAACCACCGCCGTTGATATGGACCGCGCCTGCACGTAGTCGGGCTGCTACTCTTTCACCTCGCTCCGGGTTACCGGTTTGCAGGTAAGCGGCTAGCCCGTATGGCGAATCATTACCAATGGCTATCGCTTCTTCTTCTGTATCGAAAGGAATAATTGCCAGCACCGGGCCAAATACTTCTAACTGGGCGATGCGCATATCGTTGCTGATATCAGCGAAGATAGTCGGCTTTACGTAATAACCGGTTTCAAAGCCTTCTGGCTTGCCGGGGCCGCCGCACAGTAGGCGAGCACCATCTGCAACGGCATTCTCGATATGCTCCTGCACTCTTGCGTACTGAATATGACTAACCAGTGGACCTAAGTGTTCACCCTCTTCAGCCGGGTCGCCAACCGTTTGTGACTTACCGACTCTTTCGGCTATTTCCAGCACCTGGTCGTAACAGGCACGTTCGACAATTAAACGTGTTGGCGCATCACATGACTGCCCCGTGTTATAGAAGCACTCGAAAATAGAACTGGTAACCCGCTCTTCCAGGTCGTCACCACAATCGGCGAATACCAGATTCGGTGATTTTCCGCCTAACTCAAGCGTAACCCGTTTTACGGTATCTGCGGCATCCTTAGTGATTGCCTTACCCGCAACAGTGGACCCGGTAAAGGACATCATCTGTACGTCTTGATGCTTTGACAGAGTCGCCCCAGCAGTAAGGCCGTCACCATTAATCATGTTGAAGCTCCCCGCAGGAAAACCAGCATCGTTTACCATTTCGGCAAATAGGGCAGCAGAAAGAGGCGTAAATTCGGACGGTTTCAGAATACAGGTGCTGCCGGAGGCCAGTGCAGGCACAACTTTTAGTGCAACTTGATTTATCGGCCAGTTCCAGGGTGTAATCAGCCCGCAGACACCGATAGGTTCACGTACAAGAATATCGCCATTATCCAATGTTTCCCTGTCGGCCTGTTTCTTCAGCGCGTCGATGAACCCCTGTAAATGACCAGCACCTGCATCGGCCTGAGCCTCGCGTGACATACTAATCGGCGCGCCCATTTCGGCACTCATAGCCTGCGCCATTTCTTCATATCGTTCGTTGTAGATTTCCAGCAGTTTCTCCAGCAGCGCAAGGCGTTCCTCTTTACTCGTTTGAGAGAAACTGACAAAGGCCTCTTTTGCTGCAGCCACCGCTAGGTTCACGTCTTCAGCAGACGCCATGGTGATTTTTGCAACCACCGCCTCAGTTGCCGGATTAATGACGTCCATTTCCTGAGTAGATAGCGGCTTAACCCACTGGCCGTTAATGTAGAAATTACGCAAGTCTTTCATTTATCCCTCTTCATTCCAGCTCGCTGGACACACTAGTCATTTGGGTCATTCGGGCGATCTAAATCGGCGCCCATAGAATGAGGCTGCAGCAATACTAATATACCTTTGTCTCAAAGAATACCTGCCGCCTCCGCACTACTACTATAAGGTTAGTCTGCTATCGCGACCTGGAACAGCTGCCAAATAAAATGGCACCGCTAATACCGCCTGAGGCCGCATTTGTTGGCCTATTTTGGTGGCGAGTCTGAAAATCATCGACTATTCTATTTCTACTGGTTAAGGTTTTTACGGGCAGATAAAAATGGACTTACACAATAATATGCAAAAAACGCAATATACCGAGCTCAATGAAGGCAAAACTGACACGCCTGCGTCCACAGATATACCGACAAATGAACGCCCTGCCTCACTCTCAAACGTTACGTGGTTTGATAAGTGGCTAACCCGCAAGATGATTGCGGTAGTGGGCAACCCACCGGTTCGCTTGAGCCTGTGGGACGGTATTGAGGTGACCCCACCCTGTGAGAGCCCGCTTGCTATAATCACCTATCATGACCGTGGCGCATTGCTCAAAACCATAGCAGACCCGGAACTCCACTGGGGGGCCTTATACTGTGCCGGCCGGGTAGATTTGGAAGGCGATATGGCCCAATTTATGGGCGCAATTTACAGTGGTATTAAAGGCCGAGGCAAAGGCGGTTTTCTGCGGCGTGCCATAGTATGGATGGGTCATCGTCGTATATTTAACCCACCCGATAAAGCCAAAGAAAACATTCATCACCATTACGATATCGGCAACGATTTCTACAAACTTTGGCTTGATACCGCCGAAATGCAATATACCTGCGCCTATTACCCACATGACGGCATGACGCTTGAAGATGCGCAGATCGAAAAGCTGCATCATGTGTGCCGCAAACTTCAGCTCAAACCAGGCGACACGGTGGTTGAGGCTGGTTGTGGCTGGGGCGGTTTGGCACGCTTTATGGCCAAAAATTACGGCGTTAATGTTAAGGCTTACAACATATCTCAGGAGCAGGTGAAATACGCCAGACAATGTGCGCAGGAACAAGGCCTGACAGATCAGATCGAATACGTATTAGATGACTATCGTAATATTTCAGGTAAATACGACGTATTTGTCTCTATTGGCATGCTGGAGCATGTGGCACTTTCCGATTACCAGGAGCTGGGCGAAGTCGTCAATAACTGTTTAAAACCTGACGGACGCGGCCTCATCCACTGTATTGGCCGAATTAGCCCGGGGCCTATGAACGCCTGGATAGAAAGAAGAATTTTCCCCGGGGCCTGCCCTCCAAGCCTGGTTCAAATGATGCAGATATTTGAACCTAACAACTTAAGTGTTCTGGATATCGAAAATTTACGGCTGCACTACTCCCGCACGCTAGCCATGTGGGCAGATCGATTCGAAGAGCACAAAGAAGAAATCACCCAGTTGATGGATGATGAATTTGTTAAAGCCTGGGGCCTGTACTTGGCAGGTTCCGAAGCAGCCTTTAATGTTGGCACCTTACAGCTATATCAGGTGGTGTTTTCCAGTTCACGAAATAACGACATACCCTGGTCGCGCCTACACACATATCAGCACCTTACTCATACCGCAGACGGCAAGCCCAGGCTGTCCGTTGTACCTCCAGCGGCGGAATAGATTCTATGCAGTTATATGATGTATTAATTGTAGGTGGTGGTCCTGCTGGCTCAACTATGGCCTATAGCCTGAAGAATGCTGGCTTGAGCATTGCCATATTAGACAAACAGTCTTTTCCACGACAAAAAATCTGCGCTGGCTGGGTCACCCCCGAAGTCATGCGCATGCTCAATATTGATTTGCAGGATTATGCCAAGGATCGGATATTACAGGGCATTAGCGGCTTTAAAATTAGTCAGTTAGGACAAACACAGGTGCAGTCGCACTATGCTGGCGAGCCGGTGAGTTATGGTATTCGACGTATCGAATTTGATGATTATTTGTTACAGCGTTGCGGTGCTGAGCTGATATTAGGCGAAGCCTTCGATAGCTGCGAACAAGTTGAGGACGGATGGATAGTCAACGGCCACTATAAAACCAAACTCCTTGTCGGCGCTGGCGGGCATTTCTGTCCCGTGGCTCGCGCGACAGGTCTAAAAAGTGGTACTGAAGTTGCGGTTGCGGCGCAGGAAGCTGAGTTTGAAATGAACAGTGAGCAAAAAGCCAACTGTACAATTAATGAGGAGGTGCCGGAGTTATTTTTCACCCCCGATTTAAAAGGCTATGGCTGGGTGTTTCGAAAAGGCGATTATTTGAATGTCGGTTTAGGTCGGGAAGACAAAAGTCGACTACCCAAACACGTTAAAGAGTTTTGCGATTACCTCGTCTCGACGGGTAAAATCCCCGCTAATATCGAGGCAAAATATAATGGCCACGCCTATTTGTTATACCCTCACGCAAAGCGAGAAATGATCGCGGAAAAGGCATTACTGATAGGTGACGCGGTAGGGCTGGCTTATGCTCAAAGTGGCGAGGGTATTCGGCCTGCCATTGAGTCAGCGATGCTTGCCGCAGATTTGGTACGCGAACTGGATTCGGATTATAGCCTGTCTCGACTAGAGGCTTACCGCGATGCTGTAGAACAACGTTTTGGACCGCGCTTACCCGAGCCAAAGCTTATGGAACGCTTACCTATATTGATAAAGCGATTTTTTGCCAGTCAGCTGATGAAAACTCACTGGTTCACAAAAAACATCGTTACCGACAAGTGGTTTTTACAGTCTCATCAAAAACCCTTACCGGCAATTAAACCGTAGCCGTTGGGCCTATTTATCTCGATAGTATTTAATGCTTTCGGCCATACCATCGGCTACCGATTTAACCGGCTCATAAGCAAAATCTCGCTTTGCGGCATCACAATAGACCACATGTGAAACCACCAGCTTGTTTAGTTCATGCGGAGTGAACATTGGCTCGGCAATACCCAATTTAAAATGCAGCCACTGCCAGGCCCTTACCATTAACATCAATGGTGCCGCAGGAATGCTGGGCTTGGGCACTTTATACCCCAAACCTTCAAAAAAAGGTTTCACAAAATCGAACATATGGGCTGGCTCACCATCAGAGATAAAATACGCCTTGCCACCGACCGGGCTGCCAGGCAGCAAAGCTTCGGCAGCCAACAGATGGGCGTGAATCAGATTATCTATATAGGCATGATCATGTAACGCGCCCTGCCCGCCAATACGAACGACCATTTTACCGTCTTTTAACTGTTCCACTAACATATCCAGCATCAGGCTACCGCCTGGTCCCCAAATGCCATCGGGGCGAAGCGCGCAAGTGCGTAGACCATCCGCGCTATTTGCCGCCAGTATCAGTTTCTCTGCCGCAATTTTTGTCTCGGTATAGACGCAGGTAAATCTCGTTGCGTATGGCGTGTTTTCATCCATATGCAGGTTTTCTTCGCTATTGAAACAGACGTCGACTGAGCTTGTGTGAATCAGTCGCGTGACCCCCTGTTGCTGACAGGCACTAATGATATTACCAGTGCCCTCTACATTAATGGCAAAAGCCTTGTCTCGGTATGCCTTGGAAACCGCACTACCACCCATTGTCGCTATATGTGCCGCAGTGTGAAATACCGTATCAATGCCATCACAGGCCTGCAGCATCCTCTCAGCGTCCTGTACATCACCGCTGAAACACTCCAGATCTTTGTGCTGCAGGTCTAGCGGGGTATTTCGTACAAGGGCCCGAACCCTATAGCCGCGACTTAACAACGCTTTCACCAGAAAACTACCAGTAAAACCGGCTGCTCCAGTCACCAGGCAATGGCCTAAACCGGCTGCTGCTGAAGCCTTGGTATCTTCACTCATAAGATCGATCCTTTTTCGATTAGGTATACAAGTCGTATTGACGCTGACATAGAGTATTTTCTAACAGACAATATCCTTATTTTGGCTCGCGCTGTAAATAAAAATCGACCGCCTGTGCAACGGATTCCTCAATGGGCCTGGGCTGCCAGGCCAATTCGGTTTTCGCCTTACTGCTATCAATGTTAGGCAGTAATCGCGAACACTTGATTGAAGACACTGTAAGCTCTGTCTCTTTGTTAAGTAGCCGACATACTAACTGTGTAATAAACGCCACCGTATATAGCAGCGGTAAAGGGATTTTGAATGCGGGCGGTTTTACTCCGGCATAACCGGCTGTAAGAGAAAATAGCTCTTCAAAACTCAGCCAGCGTTCGGCAAAAGCATATCGCTCTCCTATACGCCCGTTTTTCTCAGCCAATAACATGCCTCTTGCCGCATCTGTAATGCCCAGGCAAGGACCACCGCCATCCCAGAACATGGGCATTTTCCCTAAGGCGACTGTTTTGACCATATTACCGTGAGGCGTGGGCGCAATATCATCCGAGCCATAGGTATTGCCAATACAACAGGCCACGCCGGGCAAACCTTTGTCACGGCAATAGCTCATAAATACATTCTCTGCCTCTACACGGCAGCGAATATAATGCGGCGCATCATCCCACCAATTAAATTCATCGGTTTCAGTAGAAGGGCCATCATCCCGCCGCCCAATAGTGCCAAAGGTACTGGTGAAAATAAACTTCTCCACCCCTGCCTCAAGTGCAGCGTCCATAGCATTTTTGAGGCCATCTACGTTAACGCGATACAGTGGCGCCGGGTCACGTAGCCAGGCACGGGTATCTACCACGCAATAGAAAACTGAATCACAATCTTGCATCGCGATTTTTAACGAGTCGCAATCAAGCACATCTCCATAAAAACGCTCCAGCTCAAGGTGGTCTATCGCTTGGGTATTACTGCTCTTACGCACCAGAATCCTGACATTCCTGCCCTCTTCCACCAGCGCCTTCGTGGTATGGCTTCCCAGAAAACCACTTGCCCCCAAAACCAATGTTTTACCCATAGACATTAACCCCCCAAGACCGAATGATTGATTTACGTGCTATATGGTACCTAGCAAAGCCCCTTAATAGAACAAAACTACTGGTAAATTCCCCTTCCATGAATACATAGCAATCAAAGGACAATTGATATTTATCCCAGAGGCGACTATCGTGAGACAAATAAGCAATTATGTCTCATTAAAAAATGGTTGGCTAAATTAGCGATCAGGGCGATAGCGACTCAAATTACCATGTAAACCCTGCGATATAATTACCCAATCGGTGGTATATCTCAAAACAACCTGGATTGTATTAACGCATGAAATTTATCCAATTCCTTAAGGTCGCGGGCTTCGCTCTCGGCAAACTAGCCTTACTGATGAAAGATGCGCTAGGTGATATCACTGGCAGCAGCTTGAGTTTCAAAACCGACAAGTTTCTCCAAAAAGACCATCTAGCCGATTTTCTTAATCGCCACGCGGTGTCTCCCCCGGTTAGTCCCATTAAGGTGACCGAGGTAAGCCCTCTCGATATCCAATCAATCAGCAGTAACTGTAATAACGTCGTATTCCAAATAGATACAGAGGCAAACAATAAGCTACCCGACACACTATTTGTCAAATTACCCAGTCCATCGTTTATTACCCGTTGGTTCTTCAGCGTGATTGGCTCTTGGGAGCTGGAAGTGCATTTCTTTCGTCAGGTCGCGCCCCGCTTACCCATTCGCACACCAATTACCTATGCTGCTACGTCGCAAGGGTCCAGATTTGCCTTAATACAAGAGAATTTGCACGCCGACAGCTCGGTACAACTGTTTACTAACCTGGACATGTTAGAGGGGCCCTCCATCGAGTTGGTGAAACGTTGCCTGGACACTTTTGCCAAGCTACATGCCAGCCACTTCGGTTTAAGCGAACAGGAAAGAGAAGCCATCTTACCGATGTCCCACCATCTTTTTCTATCCCAGCCGATGAAAAGTATTTCCCAAACCCTGAATGCGCAAGCCCTCGGGCCGTGTATAAAAAAACAGCCGGACATCATTCCGGATGACATCATTGCTGCTTACAAAAAAACTCAGGCTCATTGGGATATTTTATTAGAAGAGTGGTTTTCCGGCCCTTTGTCACTAATTCATGGTGACAGTCACCTCGGCAATTTTTTTGTCTCAGGTGAGCAAATGGGCATGCTGGACTTTCAAGCCGTGCACTGGGGTAAGGGTGTTCGCGACGTACAATACTTTTTAATCGATTCACTGCCCATTGATGTACTACAAGAACACGAACAAGACTTGCTGGCATTTTATATTAGTAGGCTTGCGGCCTATGGTGTCGAGCTGGATTTTGATGAGGCCTGGCAGCAATATAGAGGTTTCACCTATCACACGCTGATGACGATCGTCGTATCGATAGGCTTTGGTGCCATGAACGAAGAACAAGACAAACTCATGACGCAAATCCTGAAGAGATCCGTTGCGGCTGTCCAACGGGCAGACTATATCGGATGGTTGGACGATGTGATTGCCAGTTCGGACGTCACGACGGAGTAATACCTTACAGGACTATAATATATAGTCCTGAACATTTGCGTTATGCTCATTCGTAATCTACTTTTGGGCGCGCGGCATGAAATCTCCACACCAAAACTTTAAGTCCATTGTCAGTGCGGGCATCGCTGTCTTCATACTAAGCTGCCTGTCTGCCTGCACTGAAAACGACCCAAATCAAACGTCAGAAGTAGCGGCCAGTTTCAGTATCGCGGTCATTCCCGATACCCAGAATTACCTGGACTACAAACATCAAAGCGCAGAAGGTTTTGCCATCGACAGCAGCCAGCTGTTCATCCAGCAGATGCAATATATTGCCGATCACAGTATAAAACAGGGTGGCCATATTGCCTTTGTCGCCTCAGTTGGGGACGTATGGCAGCACCAGACGCTGGCCATGGATACTGATCATCAACAGCGCGATTTCAAAGCAGTAGAGAACCCCTACTTTGCCGTTGAAATTGAAGTCACCGACAAAACCACTGAGCTTGAAATTCCATTGGCTATCGAGGGCTACCGTATCCTCAATGACACGGGCATACCCTTTGGAGTCGCGCCGGGAAACCATGATTACGACGCTATGTGGAGCGCAGCCGAGTACCCACCAAACCTCAGCAAATCCCCGCGCGAATTAACCATGACCCCGGAAGATTTGGGCATGCTGCATATTGGTGGCTTAGATAATTTCCGCTCAGCCTTTGGCTCGAATAGTGCGTTTTTTAAGGACAAACCCTGGTATATCGGTAGTTTCAATGGAGGAGCCAATAGCGCCCAGCTATTTAGCGCTGGTGGTTATCGCTTCTTGCACTTCGCTCTGGAAATGCAGGCCGCCGATGATGTACTTGAATGGGTTCGCAATATCATAAAGGACAACCCCGGTCTTCCTACCATTATCACCACCCATGACTATCTCAATGTCAGTGGCCAACGCCAGGCCAACCCCATCGTCGATCTCGACCGTATCGACCCTAGCCATCATAATAGCGCCGAAGAATTATGGACTAAGCTCATTAGCCAGCAAGATCAAATATTTCTGCTGCTGTGTGGTCACCAGCACGGGCAAGCAACGCGTATAGATGACAATAACTACGGCAACAAGGTGTATCAAGTACTGGCAGATTACCAAGACCGAGGTCAGGTAGGGCTAGACGCAGGTCAAGCAGTCAGCCAGTATACCGGCAAGCCCGTAGGCTTGGGTGACGGCTGGTTTCGATTGATGCAATTTGAGCTGGCGTTGGAAGTGCCACGGATTGTAGTGACAACCTATTCCAGCCACTATCAATCGCTGTCCAGCGAACTAGAGCCTTACGCCGCTTGGTACAAAGAACATGAACAACCCACTATGACTGACGAGCAATTTCACGCCAGCGAAGAATTCGAGCTGGTACTATCAGATTTTCAGCAACGCTTCGGTATGCCGAAATAATGAGGAATTAGACGCCACCCCGCTCCATGAGCAGGGTAATAACGCCTTTAATCAAAAAGCCAAAAATGCCTACGGCCAAACCCATGTAAAGAATCATCGTGCCGAATTTACCGGCATTGCTCTTCTTGGCCAGGTCCCAAACAATAAAAAGCATGAATGTGACCAAAATACCGACACCAATATTCACGCCATAGTCTGTCAACCATCGGTCCATTTATTACTCCGAGCAAGCAAATACCGGTCAGGTATCATTAATTTCCCACAAGCGGGCTGAAAAGCGGCGCAGATTAACACAGACATATGCACCCGACCAAGATTCACTGGCAGCTTTTACGGTCAGTCAGCGGCTCCCTCCTGCGCAAATTGTGATGGATAATTATCTTATGCACGCTACAATCCCAATCTCGCTAGCCCCCTGCCTACGGTGCTCATTAGCGCCTCAAAAGGAATAAGCCGATTAACATCACCGATTTCGAATCCCTGCTGGCCGCTGCGGCGCAACAAAGCGAGCCGCAACGCCTGTTGTTTGTATTTCTCGAGGCCTCACTGCCTAAAGATCACGAGGGCGACGAGGCAGAACGCTATCAGTCGGGCCAGGGCGGTCAATTACAGCCAGTCATGTGTGTTGACCGGGCGCTGGAAGAATTAGGCAGCTTTGCTGAATTAGTGGCAGAATCGAAAGCAATGAATCAGGATTGGCAGATTGTATTACTGGCCTGCCTGTCTGGCAGAAATGGTGTGCCACCGAGCTCTGACGATGCGGAAAAGCCGCTGAAAATGATGATGCAAACCGTCGAAACCGGTGGCGACCTGTCCAGATTTATGGCTTTTGACCGCGAAGGCACGCCTATACAATTTGGCTAGATCGATCTAGCGTATTTACCCCTAAAATTGGTTTTACTAATGGATAATACCGAGTATTTTTATCGCACAGTTGTTTTTACCAGAGCGAATGATCAAATTGCACTGGCAGACATCGATCAACCCGAGAAAATTACACCATTGGATGAATGGCTGGGTATCGTGATATCGCTGGCTGACGGCAATCATTCAATTCTGGAATTGATCGACTATCTCAGGCAAAGATATCAAGTTCCACCCGCCAATCTGGAAGACACACTGCACTCGGCAATTGAACGGCTGATGGACGGCAAGCTGATTAGACTGAGTAAGACCACTGTCACTTTACCCTACTACCTGGCCTCGCCCATTGAAGAACTGGACATCGAAAAAGCCAAACAGCTAATAGAAGAAGATGGTCACGACACAACAGCCGATCAAAGCTGAGCCGTCACGCGACCGTTACGGGTACACCATTGAACACAGCAGTACCCGACAATACATCCATCGCCCGCTGGTCAACCAAATCGTTACAGTTCACGCCTTGTTGTTTAGAGGCAATAGACAACTTCACATTAGAGCTCTGATGTCCCCAACCGTGAGGCAGGCTGACTACTCCAGGCATTACTTCCTCACTAGACACGACCAAGGTAGTGACCTCGCCAACCGCTGAAGTAATACCAACACTCTGCCCGTCAACTAAGGCTCTTGCTGCCATATCATTGGGGTGCATCAGCAGTTGCCAGCGGGGTTTGCCTTTCACTAAACGATGAGAGTTGTGCATCCAGGAATTATTGCTACGCACATGACGACGGCCAATCAGTAATAATTGGTCATCCGCTATTTGTCCCGCGGACGCCAACAGCCGAGGCAAATCGTTCAATAACATGTCAGGAGCCAGCTCGATCATGCCATCGCGGGTACATAAACGTTCCTTTAACGATGGCACCAAAGGCCCCAGATCCATGCCATGGGGATACTGCTTAATGACATCAAGACTGAGTTTCAGAGGATGCTCGGTTGACGCGCCGTATTCACCATACTGGATGCCCAAATCGATCAATTCATGCGGCGCCGGTAGTGCTTGATAATCGGCTTGGCCATTGAGCGATGCCAGCCTTGTGGTTAAGGCATTAAGAATCTGCCAATCGTGTCGACTATCGGCTGGTGCTGTAAATACAGGCGCGTTATAGCGTGTCGTATTACGCACCGCCAGTCGTAAAAAGGCGATATCGTAGTGATCGTGCTCCAACGGCCCCGTTGGAGGCAGAATTATATCCGCATGACAGGTGGTTTCATTGATATAAAAATCAACTGATACCATAAAGTCCAAGCCACCCAGGGCTTTTTCCATCTGTTTGCCATTGGGCGCAGACAACATCGGATTGCCGGCAACGGTTAACAGGGCTCGAATTTGACCTTCACCTTCGGTGAGCATTTCTTCAGCCAACACACTAGTGGGTAACTCACCGCAACTTTCTGCAAGCTGGCTAACCCGGCTGTGCCAACGACCATAATTCCCTGCGCCACCAGCGCCAGGTTTGATATAACCAAAAGCTGGTGATGGCACCAGCGCGCCGCCCTCGGCATCTAAATTACCGGTCAATAGATTTAATAGCTGAATAGCCCACTGACAGACACTACCAAAGGCCTGAGCCGATACACCAATGCGACCATAACAAACGGCACCATCTGTCTGCGCCATCTCTAGAGCCAAGGACCGAATAGTCTCGGCGTCTATTCCAGTTTCGCTTGCGGCGAGCTCAGGCGTAAATACTGCCAAGCTGTCACGTAAAACATTTAAGTCACCTACCACCGATGCCAGCTCGCCCACATTAACCAATTCTTGCTCGAACAGACTGTGAATCATCGCCAGTAGTAAAAACGCATCAGTGCCGGGGCGTATAAAATGATGCTCGTCGGCAATAGCTGCCGTTTCACTACGACGCGGATCAATCACCACAAAGCGGCCACCGCGTTTTTGAATCGATTTTAGTCGTTTAGTGACATCGGGGACGGTCATCATACTGCCGTTTGAAGCCAGTGGATTCGCACCTAAAATCAGCATAAAACGGGTTCTGTCTATATCCGGTACTGGTGATAAATGCTGGTGGCCGTACATCAAATAGCTGATCAGCTCATGTGGCCGCTGATCCAAAGTTGAAGCACTGTAAATATTGCGGGTTTTTAGCATCTTCAACAGAGGCCCACCATGGGTCAGGCTGCCGTAGTTATGTACATTAGGGTTACCCAAATAAGCTGCCGCTGCATCTTGGCCATACTGCTGTTGAATGCTGTGCAGCTTCTGGGCCACTATATCGAAGGCTTCGTCCCATTCGATAGGTATCCACTGATCGCCTTGCCGCCGCACCGGCGTGCGCAACCGGTCCGGATCCTCATGCAGATCTTGTAAAGCTGTCGCTTTGGGACATATATGACCACGACTAAAAGGATCAAGTTTGTCGCCTTTAATCGAGAGTATCTGTTCACCCTGTGTTTTAATTTCTACGCCACAGATGGCTTCGCACAAATGACAGGCTCGATAGTGTGATGTAATTTCTTGACTCATTTATGGATTTCCAATAATCGACGGCAGATCAATTTTGATCTTAATTGTACCGAAAATAAACTCTAATTACGTCATATATTGTGACAATACCTTGAATAAACTCAATCGACTAACTCTATGTCCAGGCTATCCAAAAGACTCACCGCCTCAAATCGGCTGAATTTGGCCTGTTTGATATTGTTTTCATAGATATCAATGTCGTAGTTTGTCGCTTCAGAAAAGTCAGCACCAGATAGATTGGTGCGAACAAAAACACATCCCGTCAGATCAGTATAGGTAAAATTCGCCCGGCTAAAGTCACCGCCCCTGAAGTCGACGTTATGAGCCTTACACTCTTCAATAATTAGTTCAGGCAAGCTAAGCTCAAAAAAGGAGTTATCATTAAGTATCGATTTATAGAATTTGAGAGGCGCAGTAAACACCATTCTTGGCCATGATACCTTGATCCAATTAATGCCTATTAACTTGGATTCGTTAAACACCACATCGGCGAATTTACTGTACTCAATTTTAACTAGACTCAAGTTGCACTTTGTAAACTCACAATCTACAAAATTACAGCGTTTAAAGGTTGAATCACTGAAATTACAACCGACGAATTTACAGCCATCAAATTCTTTGTCAGCTATTTCCATTTCAGAATAATCCAGACCTTCAAAGGTTTCAGACCAATATTCTTTCTTTTCTTCTAGAATCACAGGGACCTTCCATATTGTTGTAACTTGAGATCGAGCTATAGCCTTACTAGGCATTCAATTGTGCCTGTAAAGCCTGAATTAACAAGGGCAAACCAATATCAATTTTGTCCAACTTCAGTATGGCGTCCAATTCAGGAGCTATACGTAATCGCTCTGCATCAGCATTCGCCAAATAGGCATGTGTTACTGCCGCAAGCCCGCGGCTATCGGTAGTGGTCTTATCTTCTTCGGCGCCCAGTGAGGCGCGTAAACACACGGCACCCAATACCAACTGTGTCATCGTAAAGTACGCCCTTACAGACTGCTCGATAGTAAACCCAGCCGACGACAGCTTGCGAACAAAGGCATCTGTCACAAACGCGGCATTCGCGCCCAGTTGCAAGGCCCCAAGTAAGGGGACCCAGCTGCTCTCCTGACTCAAGGCAAGATACATACCCCGAGCAAGTTGTTGTACCCATTCAGGCCAGTCCAGCGACTGCTCGGGAACCACATTGGCCCGCGCAATAAATTCATCCAGCGAGGCGGCCAACAGCTCATCTTTATTCGAAAAATGTTTGTACATCGCCATGGCACTCACGCCTAAGCCAGCGGCGACATTTCTCATCGACAGTTTTTCTACGCCTACATCAGCAATAATCTCTAGCGCAACATTAATAAAAGTCTGCCTGCTGAGCTCCTGTTTAGCCATACTTCAGCATCCTTGTATTGCTACTTTGTCTATCGTTTACGCAGCTTCTTCAACAAAAGATTTAGTCTTTGTTATTTCATTTACGGGGTCAAATGCCACCGGCAAACGCACCAGAGTCCGCGCAAACATGGATGCAAGAAAAGGCGCATCGCCTTCCAATCGTAAATTTTCAGTGCGCAATAAAAACTCCCGCAATACTATGCGAATTTCTGACCTGGCTAGCTCTCGACCTATACATGCGTGAATGCCGTGGCCAAATGTCAGGTGCTTTTTTCCGTTCTTTCGATCAAGAATGATCTTATCGGGTTCGTCAAATAAACGCTCATCACGATTGCCCGAAGCCCACATCAAAAATACTCTACTACCTTTTGGCAAATTTACCCCATGCAACTCACAATCGCTTTTAGTCCAACGGAAATGCCCCTGAAATGCTGCCTCTAGGCGAAAGACCTCTTCAACAAATGCCGGCAGCTTATCCATGTCGGCACGAATTTCATCCGCCAGTTCAGGGTTATCTATTAGCATTTTCAGTGCGTTGCCCATACTGGTTGCAGATGAATCACTGCCAGCAATCAAAAGCTGAAAAATAGCGCTCACAGCCACCTGCTCCGTCATTGGGTTGTCCGGGTCTGCCGCTGCCTGAACAAAAATGGCGCAAAGGTCACTACGCGGATTTTTCTTTGCGATCAGAAACTGTTTCCAGCAATAGCGAATGAATATCAGCGACGCAGCACGACTACGCATCAGCTCAGCCGGCGTAGATATACCACTTTGAGAGGCTATACCGTGCACACACCATCCTTTAATATTCTCAAAGTCTTCTTCCGGAAAACCCAGCAGCTGAATAATGAGCCGCATAGGCAGGCGCCATCCAAATTCCTGCATAAACTCTACCCTTCCGGTGGAAATAAATTCATCCATCATCTCTGTACACAGGCCTTCAACCATCGGTTCAAGACTTTTTACGAAGCGGGCGTTAAGGCCTTTGTGGCCCACCTTACGCTCGCTGGTATGTTGGGGCTGGTCGGACAAGGCAAGTACATCGCTGGGTATGACACCCAGCCTACCCATAGCATCGAGTTTTTTACCTGCCTCAATAATACTCTGACCCTGCCGCAGGCCCGCTATCGCACCCTGATGGGTAGATGAATAGTTCTCGTGGTCTCGGCTGACGCCAACGATATCTTCAAAACGAGAAATACAATAGATACCATTAGGCAACTGATAAACCGGATAGTCATTGCGTAGCATTTTGTAAAAGGCGAAAGGATTCTGGAAACAGGCATTTTCCAATGGTCGGAAGTCTTCCGGACAGAGCGGCTCAGACGGTATGCTTCGCTCTACTTCAGCAAGCTCAGAAACCTGGCGTGGTTGGCGCTCCAGCCGCCAGGCAGCAAATTTCATCATGGCTTCAATGCCATAGGACAACGCCATGCGGCGGGAATGATATAGAAAACGGTTCATTTTATCTCCGATAAAAACACTTCAATGGATCAAGCATAGCCACGAAAGTTTACAGTGTAAACTAAAATAGATTACAGTTTATACAGATTAGCTTTATTAAAAGGGATTGCCTGAACCACTCATAGTAGGTCTGTCCATCACGACCACTTAATGTGACAATGACCTTGCGCAGTAACAATAATAATCGACGTAACAGAGATCAGTATGGCAAAAAAACATAATTACGATATTGATAGTGACTTTGATGGTTTTCCAGTCATTACACTGGGTTTTTCGGCGTTTATTATTTGGTGCCTTAATACCTTTATGCGAATAGAGGCGTGGCGAGTGCGGCGTAAATTAAAGGGCATAAGCCTGCATAAACTGACCAGTGCCGACGGTGCTCAATTTAAAGTTTGGCAAATAGACCCGGACAATGCCAGCGACTCGGCACCTGCCCTACTGTATTACCATGGCGGTGCTTTTGCCTTGACCTATGGGTCACCCCATTTACTGTTTTGCCAGCGCTATGCCAATGAAACCGGGGCGCGGGTATTTTTTGTGGATTATCGTCTTATGCCTCGCAATCCCTTTCCTGCCGGATTCGATGATTGCTACGCCACCCTGACGTGGGTACAGGCCAACAGTAAAACCCTGGGAGTTAATGCAGATAAAATTGCGGTTGGCGGTGATAGCGCAGGCGGCGCGTTGGCTGCAGGTGTTGCGCAGAAACATCAAGACCTGGGCGGGCAAGCCTTATGTGGCCAATTACTGATTTACCCCGTTATCGACAACAGCTGTAGCACTGAATCAGCTACGGTATTCACCGACACGCCTCTTTTTAATGCCATTAGTAATCGTGCTATGTGGCAAGCCTACCTGCCTTCTGGTGAAGTACCCGCCTATGCTGCACCCATAAGCTATGGATCATTGACGGGGCAGCCAGCAGCCTATGTCGAAACGGCTGAATTTGACCCGCTACGTGATGAGGGCATTGCCTATGCCGAACGCCTGGCACAAGACGGCGTGAAAGTAGAGCTACGTAAAACGCTGCGTACAATGCACGGCTATGACACAGTAACCCATAACCCCATTAGTCAGGAGTCTATGGAAAAGCGAATCGCTTTTTTACGTACTGTATTTGCGTAAACTTCAGGCCTTACCCATCTTCCCTGAGTTAGCGCGGTGGCTATTATCCGCCGCGCTCATTAATTCAGCGACCTTAAATGATAGTTCCAATACTTGCTGAGCATTCAAACGAGGGTCACACTGAGTTTGATAGCAACTCGCAAGATCTGCCTCGGATACATGGTAGGCACCGCCCACACACTCTGTAACGTGTGCGCCCGTCATTTCCAAATGCAAGCCACCGGCATGTTGACCACAGGCTGGCAGCACAGCAAAAAACTGTTCTATCTCCGACATTATCCTATCCAGTGAGCGAGTTTTATAGCCATTGGCCGCTTTTACGGTATTGCCATGCATAGGATCACACGACCACACCACAGACCGTCCTTCCTCGGCAACACGCTTGGCTAATGCAGGTAAGTTTTGTTCTGTTTTATCTGCCCCCATACGGCTGATCAAACTTAAGCGACCGGGGTCGTTATCCGGGTTTAATACATCAATCAGTTCAATCAATTCATCCGCGCTGATGGCGCTGCTGATTTTAACACCCAGCGGGTTAGCCACCCCGCGCAAAAACTCTACATGAGCACCATCCAGTTGCCGCGTGCGCTCACCAATCCATAACATATGAGCGGAGCAATCAAACCACTGGCCAGTCAAACTATCCTTGCGAGTTAATGCCTGCTCGTAGTTAAGCAATAAAGCCTCGTGGGAGGTATATAAAGTGGTACCTCTCAAGGCTGACGAGGTATCGGAAGTAATACCACACACCTCCATAAACTCCAGCGCGTCCTGTATCTGATTGGCCAGCTGCTGGTATTGCTCGCAAGACGAATTACCGGTTACGAAGCTTAAATTCCACTCGTGGACTTGATGCAGATCAGCCAGCCCACCTTGCGCAAAAGCGCGCACCAGGTTTAGTGTAGCCGTAGATTGATGATATGCCTGTAACATCCGCGAAGGATCAGCCACTCTGGCCTGCTCGGTAAACTCCACACCGTTAATAATATCGCCGCGAAAAGACGGTAGTTCAATGCCATCAATTACTTCGCTGTTGGCGGAGCGTGGCTTGGCAAACTGGCCAGCCAGACGGCCCACCTTTACAACCGGTTTGCGACCCGCGTAGGTGAGCACTACCGACATTTGCATCAGTACTTTAAACAGGTCACGAATACCCACCGTGGTAAAATCTGCGAAAGTTTCTGCGCAATCACCACCCTGCAGCAAAAAAGCTTTACCCTCAGCTGCGTCAGCCAATTGCCGACGTAATTTGGTAGCCTCTTCAGCAAATACCAGAGGCGGCTGCTGACGTAATTGCTGTTCTACGCCAGCGAGCAAAGCGAGATCACCATATTGAGGCTGTTGTCGTGCTGGAAAATCCCTCCAGCTAGCGGGATGCCATGTCGTCATTCAAGGTAACTCGAAAAATGAAAAGCGGATTGTAGTCGGTACGGGTGTAATAGCCAACTTCAGAGGCCAGCCTGAAAACAAGCTATTGCGTGATTAATTGTCTGGCTTTGGCTAAATTTCGATCATACAGCGTTCAAATTCACTCCATATTGTAATCGTTTTCATCCTATCTTATGCTGGAACACTACAACACCACCCCAGAGACGGGGAACGAGGATTATTCATGGCATCAATAACGCAGGTTGCCAAACTGGCGGGAGTCTCCATCGCCACGGTATCGCGCTACATCAATAGCCCGGAACAGGTAAAAACAAAAACGGGAACCAAAGTGGCAGCGGCCATTGCTAAAACGGGTTATTCACCCAACTCGCTGGCACAAAATTTTCGCCGCGGCAAAACCGGTAATATCGTGGTATTTATCACCTCAGTCGGAGATCCGTTTCTCGAAGGTGTCATGCGCGGTATCAGTCAGATTGCAGAGGAAAAGAAATACAATATTTTGATTCAGGAAACTCGGTCCAATACGGTTTCCTTTGACGAATACAACAAAATGGTGTTATCGAAACAAGCAGACGGAGTTATCTTACTGGCCGCTATTTGTCCATTTACAGCCCCTATAGCCCGCCCCAGCGAATCAAAACAAGCTCCTCTTATCGTTGCCTGTGAGAGCGTCAGCGAAGATCTCGCCAACCTACCTAGCGTACGCATCGATAATGAATCCGCTGCAGGGGAAGCGACAGATTACCTAATCAATTTGGGTCACAAAGACATTGCTTTTATCTATGGCTCATCCAACTCAACCCTGACACTTGATCGCGAACGCGGTTATAAAAAAGCTATGAAAATTGCCAAACTCCCCATCGCAGATGACTGGATAGTTGAAGGGGGATTAAGTTTAGCGGGCGCCCGTAAAGCGACACGAAAATTGCTCAATCACTCCACCCCTCCGACTGCAATTTTTTGCGCCAACGATGAAATGGCCATTGCCTGTATGCATCAGATCAAAACCTCTGGACTGAGTGTGCCGCAGGATATTTCCGTGGTAGGCTTTGATGATATTCGCTATGCAGAGGTTCAAGACCCACCGCTTACTACCATCGCGCAACCAGCAGAGGAGATCGGCGAGCGAACCATACTCCGCCTGCTCAAAGCGATAGAGGGCGGAGATATAGGGCAGAACACAGAGGTTGTTCCGCATAAACTTGTGATTCGTCAATCAGCCGCACGTCCGCCAAAGAAACGGAAATAGCGGCTGCCTGAAACCCTATTTGAACAAGTACTGATTGACCCGATTCTCAAACCATTCCTGCTTGCCACTAATCGCAGTAGGCAGTCCGGCATCTGCCGCCATATCGCGCAGGTCTGTCAACGACAGTTTATTCGCTTCAAAATCTGCTCCGGCACCGCTATCAAAACTGGCATAACGCTCGGCTTTCTTCTCGGGTATGCCGCTGTCCTGCATAATATTATGGGCGATTTCTAAACCACGAGCGAAGGTATCCATTCCGCCGATATGGCCAACAAAAATATCGTCCATATCGACTGACTCACGACGTACCTTTGAATCGAAATTGAGGCCGCCGGACTTCAAGCCGCCGTCGGCCAGCACTACCATCATGCCGTGTACCGCATCATATATATCGGTTGGGAACTGGTCCGTATCCCAACCATTTTGAGCGTCACCGCGGTTGGCATCAATGCTGCCCAGTAGGCCGGCATCGGTACACATTTGTAATTCATGTGCGAAACTGTGGCCCGCCAAGGTGGCGTGATTCGCCTCGATATTCAGCTTGAAGTCGCCAGCCAAACCGTGGTGACGTAAAAACCCAATCACTGTTTGTGCATCAAAATCGTATTGATGTTTAGTCGGCTCCATCGGCTTGGGTTCGATCAGGAAAGTGCCCTTAAAACCATTGCTACGGGCATAGTCTCTGGCCATGCCCAGGAAGCGCGCCATATGCTCTTGCTCTCTTTGAGTATCGCTATTCAATAAAGAAATATAGCCTTCACGTCCGCCCCAAAATACGTAGTTCTCTCCGCCCAGTTCTATGGTGGCGTCGATAGCCGCCTTAACCTGGGCCGCAGCGTGCGCGACTACACCAAAATCAGGGTTTGTTGACGCACCGTTCATGTATCGTGGGTCGCTAAACACATTAGCCGTGCCCCACAATAATTTCAGCCCCGTCTCTTGTTGGCGCTCCTTGGCCAAGCCAACCATTACCTGAAGATTCGCTTCAGACTCGGCCACAGAATCACCCTGTGGTGACATATCACGATCGTGAAAACAGTAATAAGGCACGCCCAACTTACTGAAAAATTCGAAAGCCGCATCCATCTTTTGACGAGCCGCTGTCATTTTGTCGGCTGCGTCGTCCCAGGCAAACACCTGGGTATCAGGCCCAAACGGGTCGCCGCCTTTGGCACAAAACGTATGCCAATAGCAGGCTGCATAACGCAAATGCTCGGCCATAGACTTGCCGCCAATCATCTTGTTTGCATCATAGAACTTGAATGCTAAGGGGTTATCAGATTCGGCCCCTTCAAAAGGAATGGCACCGATAGCGGGGAAATATACTTTATCACCTGTGAATATATTGCTCATAACATTACCTCAAACTGACATTGTCATTTTTTGTAGAGTGGAGAAATCGTGTTTAAAAGAGTCGTAAACTCGCCATATACAGATTCATAAATGGCAACATTTTCCGGGATAGGCGTGCAGACCTTATCTTGGTCGACACTAATATGCTGGCTGGCCAGATCTTCTAGGCTGATATCGCTGCCCTGCTTTAGGCCCAGACACCACAGGGCCTGAAGCGCAGCGCCGAAGGCAGCATTCTCGGATTCGAGTAATACTTTGACCGGCATATTCAATACATCAGCACAGATCTGACGCCAGACTCCACTGGTACTGCCGCCACCGGTAAGTGTCACTTCATCAAAGTGCATATTGCAGCGTTGGAATGCCAGTAGTCCTGTTTTCAGCCCGAATATCGCGGCTTCCATGGCGGAACGTAATAGGTGAGCCTGCGTCGTATTATCCATACTCAGACCAAATATGACGGCCTTACCATTAGGCAAAGCCGGTGTGCGCTCGCCGTTATAAAACGGCAAGGTAATAACGCCGTCTGCACCGGGCGAAATAGTGGCAGCCATGGTATCGATATCTTTCACAGCAAGTGAAAACAGATCACGCAGCTGCTCTGTGGCCACTGTGCAATTCATAGTGCACATCAGGGGTAACCAGCCACCGGTGGATGAACAAAATGCTGCAAGGTCACCATTGGGGTCGACCACGGGCGAATCTGAATAACCAAATAATGTGCCCGAGGTGCCCATGCTGGCGGTTAAACGCCCTTCACTGACGTTGCCTGTACCTATTGCCGCCATCATATTGTCGCCACCGCCGGCAGAAACAATTACGTCAGTCGCAAAACCAAACTCTTGGGAAACTTCCGGTAGTAAGGTTCCAACTGGCTGATCGGCAGCTACTAACTTCGGTAGACAATCCAGTAAGTCGCGTTTGTCATCCAGCGCTTTTACCAGCTCCGGACTCCATGCGCGAGCGCGTACATCCAGCAGGCCTGTACCTGATGCATCCCCATACTCCATGGTTCGCTTACCGGTAAGAAAGAAATTGAAGTAGTCGTGTGGCAACAAAATAGTCCAGAGCGCGTTGTATGCTGCGGGATTATTTTTCTTCAGCCAGAGTATCTTGGAAGCGGTATATCCTGCGGCAATAGGGTTACCGGCTAGATCGATACAGAGCTGCTCGCCACCCACTGCACGGGTTATCTCTTTACACTCATCGACGGTAGCGGTGTCACACCATAACTTCACCGGCGCCAATACCTCACCGCCCACGTCAACAGGTACAAAGCCGTGTTGTTGACCCGACACACCTATCGCCGCTACTGAAGCTATTAGTTCCTTTGGTAGCTGCGCCATGCAATCACGAAATCCATCCAGCCACCATTGTGCCAGTTGCTCACGACTACCATCGTCACGTGAAATCATCTCAAATGGCGATGACGCAGAGGCTTCAACCTGTCGTTTTTCACAATCGTAAATAAGTACCTTGATACTCTGCGTACCCAGGTCTATACCCATCACGCTACTCATATTAACTAGCCACCCTGCGGCTAGAGCTTTGTAATAACAGCTGTTCCAGTTTGAACTGGTCTGCGGCGAAGTGACGAATGCCCTCAGACAACTTCTCGGTCGCCATGGCATCTTGATTCAAAGACCAGCGAAATTGATTTTCAGACTCGATGAGTTTATTGGATTGAGCAAATGGCCCGTTGGGATTTAGCTGGCGAATGAGCTCGCCTTGCTCGAGCTCTAACTGCCCTAATAATTCAGGACTGATGGTCAGTTTATCGCAACCGGCTAACTGCTCTATTTCACCGATATTACGGAAACTGGCGCCCATCACTACGGTCTTGTAGCCGTGCTGCTTATAGTAATCATAAATAAAATTGACCGACTGCACGCCAGGATCCTGCTCAGCAGTATATTGCTGACCGGTGCTAGCCTTATACCAATCCAGGATACGACCAACAAAAGGAGAAATCAGGAAGACCCCCGCGTCAGCACAGGCCAGTGCCTGTGCGTTACCAAATAGCAGCGTCAAATTACAATTAATACCGGCCTTTTCCAGCTCGCGGGCAGCTTGAATACCCTCCCAGCTAGCCGCCATTTTAATGAGTACTCGCTCAGCGCCAATACCCTGGCCTGCTAGTAAATTTATTAGATGACTAGCACGCGCTATGGTGCCCCGCGTATCAAAAGACAAGCGAGCATCAACTTCAAGCGATACGCGACCCGGGACGATGGCAAGGATTTCACCTGCTATGGCGACTAACAGCTGATCCACACAATTGTTAAGTTCAACTTGATCGCCACGTGCAGTCAAACCCGATGCGGTGATACACGACTGCAACATGGATTGGTATTGCGGCAATTGAGCAGCCTTTAATAATAACGACGGATTGGTTGTCGCATCCTGAGGGGAATAGCGCTTTATCGCCTCAATATCGCCAGTGTCGGCTACTACTTCGGTCATGGTTTTTAACTGATCAAGCTTATTCATCGTTCTTGCCCTACTGAGGATACACCAAGCCAAAATTGGTCGTTTCACTGGATGTTTCGCATGTCATATTGTTTTCGATGACTAAATGTAAACGTTTTCATTTTGAATTGCAATACCCATAATGATTGCTCTTGGTTTTATGTTACTGGTTTGTATTTCGGCGCTTGCAATTAGGTCCTGCCCGAGATGGAAGTACAACTAGAACCCAGGCGTAGGATTAAGTTATTTACCGAACTCAACACCCACGCCAAAGCGCAATGAGATATCTTCCGGTTCCGCACCTTCCGAAGGCTTCGATTCGTGGTTATAGTCAAACTCCATATTCAGATATAAGAGATCCGAAATATCATAACGGATGCCTGTCACCCATTGAGTAACCAGGTTCTTACGACCATAGGAGGCCTGAGTGGTGTTGCCATTTACATAGAATTCCAGATCCGGAGAATCGAATTCCCAGGAGAAGCGCATGACAAACGCTGCCACACCACCATTATCAATAATTGATTCCAAAGTATTCTGATCAACCGAACTTTCAGCCTGATAACCCGCACCAACCTGCAAACTAAACAGGCGATAAGCGTCGTTGAAAATATCATAACCCATCGCAGGGATAATGTTGTATCTGTAGTCGAGGTTCTTGATCGGATCCCGCTCATAAGATGCGGAAGTCCCGAAGAACCAGGGATCACGAACCTCATAATTAAAGTTGTATTGAGCGAAGTCACGGTCTTTAGTCTGCACGCCGTTTTGTTCTTCAGTGTCGAACACGACATCAAAGATATGTCGCCGCCTGTCTTGCTTATACATTCCATAAGCACTTAGCTTAAGACTCTTGCTGTCGGTATTACCTTTATCAAGAGCGGTATTTACATCGAAACGTGTGTCCCAATCAGAAAATTTTTCTGGCTCTTTCAGTTCAGACAAAACTGTCATAGGCACAACAATTTCTTTGCCATCAACAATCATTACCTGATTACCAGCGGCATCGACGGCCATGGTTCCCGTCAATTCGGTACCATCATCCAGCTCAACCTCCATCTGTCGATCATCAATAATGTTGACCACTTCGACCTTATCAACAGAAAACTCATCGGCATATGAGGGCTCGATAAAAACGCTATCGCCCCAGATCTTCTTTATGGTTCCGGTAATACGATCACCGTTTGTCATGATCAATGTACTGGCATTAGCACTGCTGACAGCCAACAGAACCAAGATAGATATCGCAGGTATTCGTAACATTTTTCTAAACCCCATTTATATCACCCCACTGATATGACGCAGCTTGCCCGTAATTGTCCAACTAATACTAGTACATGATCGTATCAATATGGAGTGCATTATAGATTAATTACCCTACACGGGTAACAAAATCTGGAATTCAGTCTGGCGTCAATTGCCGAATTCGACAAACCTTAGCTCACTATCTCAGAAGTTAATGCACTAGATATTGATTTTTATGACGTAGACACTATGCTCAATAGGTAAGCCAGTCTCGCCACGGCGTGTTTCAGCTGAAACTGCCTCACCCCTTGGCATTAAAATTTAGACTGTCTAGGCTAGCGTAGTAGCGTCATATTTTGGCCTTTACTGTTCTGCCATTTTTATCAACCAAAGGATGACCCCATGAAAACCCTAACTTTCCTACTAGTTGTTTTGTTTTCTTTCAGTATGCAGTCGGTTGTTTACGCTGAACCCGACGACAGAGAAGAAAGAAGAGATGAACGCGGAAGATCGGATGAGAGACAGGACAAGAGAGACTGTCGCCAAGAAGAAGGCGCTGTAGGAAAAGACAAGCGCGACTGCAAGCAGGAAGAGGTTCGTGACGGCGCGCGCGGTAATCGAGGTGAGCGTACTAACGACTGATATGGAAAATAAATTGGCAATAATGCACTTGCACCTCTTATCTTCGAGAAAAATGGTTATTCGGCATTCAGCACTCGACCCAGCGTCACCTCTCCGGCAATAGTGGTGCGATTGATTAAACGCTTAACCCCCGGTGCGGTTCCCGTCGTACAGTGCATCGCGCGCCAGTTATCCCAAAGGATCATATCGCCGGCCTGCCACTGATGAAAATAATGGAACTCTGGCTTGCGGGTGTGCGCTACTAGTCGCTCCAATAGCTCAATCGACTCGTCATTGGATAAACCAAAAGCTTGCGGAGTGATCACTCTGTCCAAAAACTGCTCAACCACTTCGAGTATTTTACGACCAGTCACCGGGTGCGTAAGCACTGCCGGATACACCGCATCGGCAAAGTCCGGAAAACCGATATCGGAGGGATTTTTCGGACTAAACTCGCCGGGCTGGTAGCCCTCCAGATCCACATAGCGCATATGTTTTCTCTGCATGGAAAAGCTATAGGCTACTTCGAGTTTTTCTAATAGCTGCTTGGTCGAATCATCGAGAGCATCATAGGCCTTGGCAAGATCACCAAAACCCGTCAGGCCATCGGCGGAAGGAAGCTCTACTGCCCGCAGCAGGGCGCCATGATTAGGGCGACCGGTATAATGCAGGTCAATATGCCAGTCGAGTCGACCCACTATCTCCTCACCGTGGTAGGTAGCGGTAAAAAACTTATCTTTTTCGCCGCCGTTCTCCAATACAAACAATTCCGGGTTCGCCTCCGACGTCGTCGCCTTGAGTGGGTGTAATTCCAGCGGACCAAAAATACGGCTGAACTCGATTTGCTTCTCCGGATTAATATCCTGGTTGCGAAATAACAAAATGCCATGCTCATACCATAGAGCCTTGAGTTCGGCCTTCACCGTATTACTTATCGGCTTATTAATATCAAAACCGGAAACTTCTGCACCGACATTATTCAGGGGAGTGACTGTAAGAGACATAATTAATCCTCAATAGAAGTTGGGCTAGTCCAGAATCGTCGGATCTTCTCTGAGTTCGCGTCGCGCCATGGCCTCCCAGCAAAAGGGAAATCCATTGTCATCGACGATGGTTAGCTTTTCGACCTCTTCATCCGATAGCGGGGTTGCCCCTCCTGCGACCAGAACTTCATAGGCGCGCTTACTGCGCCACTCCAAGGTGATGGCTCGCAGATGCGCCTGACGAAGGTCTTTAGCCACCACCAGGGAACCGTGATTAGCGAGCAGTGCCCAGCGAGCATCGCCCAGCGCCTCGGCAGCCGACAGGCTAGTGTTTTCATCTTCAAAAGTACCCGCATATTCATTGTAGAGCGGTAAACGGCTACCGCAATAGGACCCCGCCTGGTCGTATACAGGCGGTACTTTTTGCAGGTTAGCCCAGATGCCACTCCAGTGGGCGTGGTTGTGAATGACCACATGTACATCGGGCCTCAGGGCATGCAATTGTACGTGCATGCCGATGGCAGGCGTTACATTCCAATCGCTGTCGATGATCTGCCCCTTACTATCCAACGTGACAATATCGCTGGCGGTCACCTCATCCCAGCTCAATTCCCAGGGATTGGTCAGTATGCTACCGCTCGGTAACCGGTAGGTAATATGACCGGCTATATGCTCATTCCAGCCTTCTTTGAATAACATCCGGCACATTAGCGCGACCTGTGCCTTTTCCGACAAGGGCGGCAACAGCGGGCGCCGGCCTGGCTTGGGTGCATATTGCTCAACCATCTCCCGATTAAGACCATCAAATCGCTTCATAAAAACTCCACTCTGACTGGTGACACACATCAAATATCGATTAAAGGAAACTGAAATTTATACCAACTTGAAACATAAGTAAAATTGATATTTAATATGTAAAACATCCATAGAAATTATATTATGACTGCGAAACTCAATCTCAAGGGTATCGACCTGAACTTGTTAACCGTGTTTGAAGCCGTCATGGAGACTGGGCAGCTATCTCAAGCAGGTGTGCAGCTGGGCCTGAGCCAACCGGCAATGAGCGCCGCCCTGCAACGCCTTCGGCTTACCTTAAAAGACCCGTTATTCATTCGCAGTCGACAAGGGATGGAACCCACGCCCAGAGCTCAAGCCTGGTATTTGGAACTGGCCCCGGCGCTGGCACAAATTCGCCAAAGCCTTGCGCCCAAACAACTCGACCCTGCACAAAGTAAAAGACAATTCACAATGGTCACCGGAGACTACTTTGAAACCGTACATTTAGCCGCCCTGCTAGAGCGCTTGCAAGTTGAAGCCCCTCATATTGGGGTGGATTTACTGCCGCTCTTTGATGAGGGCGTGCCCGCTGATTTTAAACTCGGCCAGAATGATTTTGCAATCTACTTTCAACTACCATCAGGCGCCGGAATTGAGCATCAAGCAGTAGGCAAAGAAGACCTGGTCGTTATATGTCGAAAAGATCACCCACGGATAAAAAGACGGCTTAGCTTAAAACAATTTAATCAGGAGAAACATGTCCTCATCTCCACGGCAAGTCAGCAAAGAACTCACATTGATGAGCTACTGGCTGAGCATGCAGTAGAGCGAAATTTACTAGCAAAAGTCTCGCATTTTAGTTCCGCAGCAATGGTTTTGGAAAATACAGATGCTCTGTGCACGGTACCTGCCGGCATGGGGGAATTTTTGGAGTCACGATTTGCTGTAAAAAGCTGCACCTTTCCGCTGCAGCTACCGCCAATTGATAAACTGCTGATCTGGCCCACGGTATTGGCTGATGACCCTCTACACGCCTGGTTCAAGACACTGTTGATCGAGACCATCACAAAGCAAAACACGGATTGAGCATCTTGATACGGCTTCTACTTACCACGCCAGATATAGGTATCTGACTGCCCTCTTCCAATTCGAAATAGCATCAAATAGACAGCATTGTATTTTGATGCTTAGATTATCCAGACTAATTTTAGACTATACGCTGTTGCCCCGTATAAACGACTTGTCGCCCGTGACGAGCAAAACCAACAACCGCCAGCTTGTATTTATCCGCCTCGTTTAAGGCTAATGCAGTGGGCGCAGAGACACCAACCAGTAAGGGCGCGCCGAGAGCAATGGTTTTTTGTGCCATTTCAAAACTCACCCGGCTAGAGATAAAGATAAAACCCTGGTCAATTTTCAATTCTATTTCAGTCAGGAGAATACCAATCAGTTTGTCGAGGGCGTTGTGACGGCCGACATCCTCAGCGATATATAATATATTGCCATTTTTATCACACCATGCTGCGGCGTGAACGGCACCGGTTAATTCTTGTAAGACTTGCCGGCCTTCAATGTGGTCAACCGCATTTTGTATAGCTTGATGTGAGAATGTAGTATCGCTTTGAATTTTTTTGAAATTCCGCTCCATCATTTGCAATGATTCCAAGCCACAAATACCACAGCCGGTTTTTCCACTAAGTTGCCGTTGTCGCATTTTAAGCGTGCTAAAACAGCGCTGGCTAATAGATAGATTAATCTCGATGCCAGATGGAGTCTGTTTTATCTCACAGTCGAATATATCTTCAGGTTTTTGAATAATGCCTTCAGTAAAGCTAAAACCTATTGCGAACGACAACAGATTTATGGGTGAAGCCATCATGACAACATGGGAGACTCCATTATAAGACAAGGCCACTGCCACTTCTTCTGCTATCCAGTCGTTATGAGCCTCACTGTCGGGCCATACCGTTACCGGGTGTACGGCAGCGCCCTGAGTGGTTTCCAGCTCGATGGGTTTAGTCACTGACGATTTTAACTGCCTCATGATGTTTCACTTTCAATTCTCTCGTGCAGATAGCCTAACTGCTCTTGGGAAAATTGCTCGAAGTGTTTCTGCCAGCGGGATTGCTCACTGACTTTATTGAGTTGCACGGCAGTGACCTTGTACTCCGGGCAGTTGGTTGCCCAGTCAGAGTTATCGGTAGTGATGACGTTAGCACCACTTTCCGGATGGTGGAACGTGGTATAGACCACGCCGGGTTGCATACGATCAGAAACTTTTGCTGTCAGCGCGGTCGCGCCTGAACGGCTGACTATTTCGACTTTATCGCCATCGACGATACCGCGGTCTTCTGCATCAACGCTGTGCAGTTCGAGTATATCTTCAGTGTGCCAAGTAACATTTTCGGTGCGACGTGTTTGGGCGCCCACATTGTAATGCGACAAAATACGGCCGGTGGTCAATAACAGCGGAAAGCGCCTGGTAATTTTTTCGGTTGTCGGTACGTATTCAGTATTAATAAACAGACCCTTGCCGCGAGTAAACTCTTCGGTGTGCATAATGGGAGTACCATTAGGCATTTCATCATTACAAGGCCATTGAATAGATCCCTCCTCCTCAAGACGTTGATAATTCACACCTTTAAAAGTGGGAGTGAGGCTGGCGATTTCATCCATGATTTCTGATGGATTCTGGTAGTTCATGGGATAGCCCAATGCGTTAGATAGCGCCATAGTAGCCTCCCAATCTGCCTTACCCGCTAGCGGCGACATCACTTTACGCACCGGAGAGATGCGGCGCTCGGCATTGGTGAAAGTGCCGTCTTTTTCCAGGAACGAAGAACCGGGTAAAAATACGTGGGCATATTTCGCGGTTTCGTTTAAGAAAATATCTTGCACAATAATACATTCCATATTGCGCAAAGCGGCTTCAACGTGTTGCGTATTTGGATCCGACTGGGCGATGTCCTCCCCTTGGCAGTACAGACCTTTATAATTGCCTGCCACCGCTTCGTTAAGCATGTTGTTAATACGAAAGCCCGGCTTAGGGTCGAGCTCAACGCCCCAAGCGGCTTCAAAACTGCCGCGTACGCTGTCGTCGCCCACAGAACGGTAACCGGGCAATTCATGTGGAAAAGAACCCATGTCACATGAACCCTGCACATTGTTTTGTCCGCGTAGAGGGTTAACTCCCACGCCCTCACGGCCAATATTTCCGGTCAGCATGGCAAGATTAGCAATACCCATAACCATGGTTGAGCCTTGGCTGTGTTCGGTCACTCCGAGACCATAATAGATGGCGCCATTGCCAGCGGTAGCATATTGGCGCGCCGCTTTGCGCAAGTCAGTAGCATTAATGCCGGTAATATCGGCACTGGCTTCCGGAGAGTTTATGGGGTTCGTAATAGACGCTTTCCATTCCTCATAGGCGGACTTTTCACAGCGTTTGGAAATAAACTCTTTGTCCTCCAAAGCTTCCTCAACAATGGTGTAAGCCATCGCATTAATAAACGCGACGTTGGTTCCCGGGCGTAAGGGCAAATGTGCTGTGTAAGAAGCGTGAGGGGTATTTAAAACATCAATTTCGCGTGGGTCAGCAACAATTAATGCCGCTCCTTCTCGCAAACGTTTGCGTAAACGGGAACCAAAAACCGGATGACCGTCCGTCGGGTTGGCGCCAATGACTATGATCACGTCAGCTTTTTCAACTGAGTCAAAGGTTTGTGTACCGGCAGATTCACCAAGCGTTTGTTTTAAGCCATAACCCGTTGGCGAGTGACATACGCGGGCGCAGGTATCGACGTTATTATTACCGAAGGCTGCACGGACTAATTTTTGCACTAAATAGGTTTCTTCGTTGGTACAGCGCGATGAGGTAATACCACCGACACTGGTACGACCATATTGTTTTTGAATACCACGGATACGGCTAGCGGCAAAAGTCAGTGCTTCTTCCCAGCTAACTTCACGCCAGGGCTGGTCGATACTGTCGCGAATCATCGGCTCGGTGACTCGGTCGCTATGGGTAGCATAACCAAAAGCAAATCGACCTTTGACGCAGGAGTGGCCGCGATTGGCAGGCCCGCCTTTATAGGGCGTCATACGAATAACTTTGTCACCTTTCATGTCGGCTTTAAAGGCGCAGCCAACACCACAATAGGCGCAGGTGGTAATCACGCTGTGTTCGGGTTGGCCTTGTTCAATAATCGAGTTATCCATCAGTGTTGCCGTAGGGCAGGCCTGCACGCAGGCGCCACAGGAAACACAGTCGGAATCCATAAAGTCCTGATTTTGACCGGCAACAACCTTAGAGTCAAAACCACGACCATCAATGGTAAGAGCAAAGGTACCCTGGACTTCTTCGCAGGCGCGTATACAACGCGAACACACGATGCACTTGCTGGCATCGAAGGTGAAGTAAGGGTTGGAGCTGTCTTTTTCGACCTCTAGGTGGTTTTCGCCTTCAAAGCCATAGCGTACATCGCGCAAGCCTACGGAGCCTGCCATATCTTGTAATTCGCAGTCGCCGTTACTGGGGCAAGTGAGGCAGTCGAGTGGGTGATCGGAGATATACAGCTCCATTACGTTGCGGCGTAATTTGGCGAGTTTTCCTGTTTGCGTCAGGACTTCCATTCCCTCTTCTGCCGGGGTGGTACATGAAGCCGGATAACCTCGACGGCCTTCAATTTCAACCAGGCAGATGCGGCATGAGCCGAAGGCCTCGAGAGAATCGGTAGCACAGAGTTTGGGTATATTAATGTCGGCCATAGCGGCGGCCCGCATAACGGAGGTGCCTTCCGGTACGCTTATCTGCTGGCCATCGATTGTGAGGCTAATGGGTTTTAGCTTTGTATATTCGTCCGAATACACTGAAAAAGGCGCCGGCGTACCGTAATCTTTATTGACGTCAATATCTTTTGGGTCCCAGTGATTAAGCATGCTCAGCCGCCTCGGTTACGCTATTCGCTTGTTTATTAAAATCTTCAGGAAAGTGCTGCAGTGCACTCTGTACCGGGAAGGGAGTCATGCCCCCCATGGCACAAAGCGACGTATTGATCATGGTGTCGCAAAGCTCTTCGAGTAGTTCAAGGTTTTCTTCGCGTTGTTCGTTATTACAAATGCGATCAATCACTTCAACGCCACGGGTAGAACCTATTCGGCAAGGCGTGCACTTACCACAGGATTCAATCGCACAAAACTCCATGGAGAAGCGGGCTTGTTCAGCCATATCAACGCTATCGTCAAAGGCTACAACACCACCGTGTCCGAGTACCGCGCCAATGGCGGTAAAGGCTTCATAATCCAGTGAAGTGTCCCATTGTTCTTGCGGAAGGTAAGCCCCTAAAGGCCCGCCCACTTGAACTGAACGCATGGGGCGACCGCTGCGGGTGCCGCCGCCAAAATCTTCTAGTAGCGTTTTTAAGGTCGGACCAAAGGCCAACTCGACTAATCCGCCGTATTTGATGTTTCCTGCCAATTGAAATGCCAGAGTACCGCGAGAGCGTCCCACGCCATAGCCCTGATACTGGCTGGCGCCATTGGCCAGGATATCGGGTATTGAGGCAAGCGATAAAACATTGTTAACCACGGTAGGCTTGCCAAATAAACCCACAATGGCGGGAAGCGGTGGCTTGGCACGAACCATGCCACGTTTACCTTCGAGGCTTTCGAGTAACGAGGTTTCTTCCCCGCAGATATAAGCGCCAGCACCCAGGCGAACTTCAAGATTGAACGCTCTGCCGGTACCTAAGACATTGCTGCCTAATAACTTGGCCGCAATCGCTACTTCAATCGCTTCATTAAAAATTTGATGGGCTACGGGGTATTCTTCACGCAAATAGATATAGCCTTGGTCGGCACCGACTGCCAGGCCTGCAATAATCATCCCTTCAATTAAACAGAAAGGATCACCTTCCATTAACATTCGATCAGCGAAAGTACCTGAGTCACCTTCGTCGGCATTACAGACGATGTATTTTTTGGGGCTCACAGCATTGAGAACAGTTTGCCACTTAATACCGGTGGGGAAAGCGGCGCCACCGCGACCGCGCAGACCCGAGTCTTTTACCTCGTCTACGATTTGTTGCGATGACAACTCTATGGCTTTTTCCAGACCTGTTAAGCCGCCATGGGCGCGATAGTCATCAAGGGAAACCGGGTCAATAACACCGACCCGGGAAAAAGTGACACGCTGCTGTTTGGCTAAATAGGGAATCTCTTCTGTTAGCCCCAAATAGAGCTCATGCTGGCTAGCACCCTGCAAAAAACTACTCGCTAACAAGCTTTCAACATCATGTTTTTGAACCGGACCGTAGGCGACTCGCCCCTTAGCAGTGTCGACTTCGACCATAGGTTCGAGCCAAAAAAGGCCGCGCGAGCCGTTGCGTATAATCTCAATATTCTCATTTTGTCGTTCCAGCTCGGCAACGATTTTATCGGCCCCTAAAGAAACGGCCGTGGTATCGCGGGATATATAAACTTTAATGCTCATAATTTCACCTCGACGGCAACGGTCAGCAATTCATCCAGAACATCCTCAAAACGATCCATGTTAATTCGGCCGTGTATTTGGTCATTAACCCGGATGGACGGAGAGCAAGCACAGTTGCCTAAACAGTAGACCGGCTCCAAAGTGATTTCACCATCGGCGGTGGTTTGATGGTAGTCGACTTTCAGACGTTGTTTAATTTGTTGCTCCAGTGCTCGACTACCCATGGATTGGCAGGACTCGGCGCGACAAATCTGAAGGGTATTTTTGCCTGGCGGGGTGGTGCGAAAGAAATGATAAAAGCTGATTACACCGTGAACTTCAGCGCGTGATAGTTGCAGCTGCTCAGCCATAAGAATCACAGCCGGATCTGGAATAAACCCATAGACCTGCTGAATAGAATGAAGAATAGGCAACAGCGGCCCTTCTAAATGCCGATGGGACTCAATAATACCATTCAGCGTGGCAGTCTGGTCGGTGGCGCTGGCTAATTCCGTCATTTATCTGATTACCATAGTTATGCACTGCGCTGCATATTTAGTTGAATAATGAACTCCGATTCTGTTAAATATATTAACATTTACAGGAAATAGACTAAATATGCATAAAAATGCATATTATGGATATAGGAAACTATGAGTATAAAGCGCATTCACATTGATCCGGCTTGGTCTTTCCACGATGATGCCGGTAATCATATCGACCCTATGCTGTTTAAATTGCTGCAGGCGATACACGAGCATGGCAAACTCACCCAGGCTACCAAGGCAATAAAAATATCTTATCGTCACGGCTGGAACCTGCTAAATAAATGGGCCAGCTTTTTTGGCACCGAGGTAGTGAGCCTTGAGAGAGGCCGAGGCGCTAGCTTAACCCCCCTAGGTGAAAAATTGGTTTGGGCTGAGCAACGGGTAATGGCGCGTCTAAAGCCGCAAATGGATAACCTCGCCTCTGAGATTAATATCGAGTTGCATCGCGCCTTATCGGATGTTGCTCCCATGCTGATATTACACGCCAGCCACGGTTACGCAGTGGCCCTGTTACCTGACTTTGCCACAAATTTTCAATTGGATTTACAGTATCAAAGCCCGCTTGATTCACTCTCTGCTTTAAATCGTGGCGCTTGCGATATGGCTGGCTTTCATATGCCCAATGAAGTGGTTATTCCAAAACTGATGAATGCCTATCGCAAGTTGATTAAACCGCAGCATGTTGTAATTCGTTTTATCAATCGCGAACAGGGTTTGATGGTTAAAGCAGGCAACCCAAAAAATGTTAGCGGAATAGCTGACCTGGTTAATTCCGAGTTGAAATTTATCAATCGTCAAAACGATTCCGGAACACGTTCTTTGATGGATCAGTTGTTAGAGAATGAAGGTATTAGTCGCGCGGATATACAAGGCTATAGCGATCAGGAGTTTACCCATGGCGCAATTGCGGCTTATGTGGCTGCCGGCATGGCCGACGTGGGCTTTGGGGTAAAAGCGGCAGCCAAGCAATTTGGTCTCGATTTTATTCCGATTACGACAGAAGATTATATTATGGTCTGTAATCGTTCGGCCTTAAAAGATAGCTCACTAGTACGCTTCATAGAAGAAATTAGAAGCGACGCCTTTCATGAGGCAGTAGCGCAATTACCAGGCTACAAGAGCAGTCATTGTGGTGAAATTATGTCGCCGACTGAGCTGTTTAATTACAAAAAATAGCAGCTACATGAGCTGCAAGGCATCAGATCGATAGAAACTAAAAACTGAGAACGTAAAAAAAGGCCGAACGTACAAAAACGTCGGCCTCTTTTTAACTAAATGTTAGCATTCACAAACCCGCTAACCTATGTATGGTGGAGCTAAACGGGATCGAACCGTTGACCTCAACACTGCCAGTGTTGCGCTCTCCCAGCTGAGCTATAGCCCCAAATTTGGAGGCGCCATTCTATGGAGCGAGCACAGGCAAGTCAAGTCTGATTAGAGCAAATTTTTGAAGGGGGAAAATAAAAGCCCTGGCTACCAAGGGGAGCGGTAGTCAGGGCAACAGCTAGCATGATTTAGGGGAGATCATACTAGTCAAACGGCAACCGAGGAGGGGTAAATACACGGTTGCTTTCGCACACTCGTATATTAAGACGCCAGCTGTGCGTATTAGTTCAAATTAATTCCTTTTATTTTGGACGAATACGACGGCCATACAAAATACCTATAAATATCAGTAACTTAAAGGTTCTGTATTTTTAGGCGATTTATTACTTATTGTCGATCAAGCCATACATCCAGGCCTTGGGCATTCAGTTTCATGTCGAATGACACCCACTTGTCTAATTCCTCGTCGGTAAAATCTAATCCAATCTCGGAGATACGCTTCGCCGTATAAGATTTTAGCACCTCGGTCAATCGATCAATCCGGTCGGGCCCTGGTGAAGACTTTTTGGCGAGCTCAACATAGTCGTCTATCTGCTCAATCAACTGCGCTGCAAGCTCTGACGGGTTTTCTACCATTCCGTGGTGGGTGAGATACATGCGTTGCGGGGATAGTGACATGAGCCGCGCGATAGATGCCTTCAAGGCTTGAGGGTCAAATTGCACAGGCGTGGTTGTCGGCATAATAAAGCGCCCATCGGGGCCGTCAAAGATCTGGTAGCTAATACCAAAAGTATCGCCGGTGAAAATACCTTCGCTCAGTGGGTCGTGTATACAAAAGTGGTGACGGGCATGGCCTGGCGTATCGTAGAAATGTAGCTCTCTACCACCTACTGTCAGAGTCATTTCATCGCTTGCCTGAATAACTCGGGATTCATCTATAGGCAACAACTCGCCGTACATATCAATATAAGCCTGCTCACCATACACCGCTTTAGTGCCCGCGATCAGTTTGGCAGGGTCTATCATGTGACGGGCACCCAGCGGATGAATTACCAGCTGCGCGTTAGGTAGTTGTTGCATTAAGAGACCGGCGCCGCCTGCATGGTCCAGATGAACGTGTGTGGGTATCACGTAGACCACTTGCTCAAGTGCGATGCCTTTGATCTCAAGCAAACCCATAATCACAGGCACTGTATTATTGATACCAGTCTCAATGATAGCGACCTCACCGCCATGTTCCAGCAGGTAGCAGGCCGCCATACCTTCAAACATCAAGCCTGTATCAATACAGGTAATACCCGAGCCGAGGTCTTGATAAAGTTGCTGTGGCATTGAACCTGCGTCCTGTTGTTATCATTAGGGCAGGTACTTTAAACAACTGGATCAGCGCTGGCTAGCTTTCAACAAAAGCTCGCTCTATGACGTAGTGACCCAGGTCACCGCGCAAGGTCTCATCGAAACCTTTGGCGTCCAAAATAGCCGTCAGGTCTTTCAACATAGACGGGCTGCCACAAAGCATAAAGCGGTCATCCTGAGGATTGACAGGCGGCAAACCGACATCGTGTGCCAGCTTGCCTATACGCAGTAAATCCGTGATGCGGCCGTTATTTTCAAAGGGCTCGCGGGTCACCGTGGGGTAATAAATAAGCTTCTCTCGCACCTCATCACCAAAAAACTCGTTATGCGGCAACTCGTTTTTAATCACGTTTTGATATGCCAATTCCGATACTGTACGCACGCCGTGAACCAGCACAATTTTCTCATAGGCTTCGTATACAGCCGGGTCTTTAATAATGCTCAAAAATGGTGCCAAGCCGGTGCCAGTACCCAACAAATAGAGATTTTTGCCAGGCAGTAATCGATCGGCTACCAATGTGCCGGTAGCTTTTTGGCTTACCAGCACTTCATCTCCGGGCTGAATGCTTTGCAGGCGCGAGGTCAGTGGACCATCTGCAACTTTGATACTGAAAAACTCCAACTCCTCCTCATAATGCGCGCTGGCCAGGCTATAGGCGCGCATCAAAGGTTTGCCTTCGTGCTCTAGCCCCATCATCGCAAAGTGGCCGCTCTCGAAGCGAAAACCCGGGTCGCGGGTTGTCCTGAAGCTAAACAAGGTATCGTTCCAGTGATGCACGCTCAGTACTTGCTCTTTTCTTAATGAAGACATGGTTGGGCTCTCCTGATCACTATGTTGTATTCGTTTACTGGCAATCATCATAGGGTCTGCTATCATATCGGTAAATCAGATTTAACTGATAAAACTAATCGGTTTATTCAATATGAGATATAGCCTCCGACAATTGGAAGTATTTTTAGCGACAGCACATCATCAAAGTATCAGTCAGGCGGCCGAACAGCTGGCCATGTCACAATCTGCTGCTAGTGGTGCGCTGAAGGAATTAGAGACACGTTTTAACATTCAGCTGTTTGATCGCATTGGCAAACGGCTACAAATCAATGAAGCAGGACTGGCACTGAGGCCACGTGCAGAAGAGCTTTTACAGCGGGCGGCAGAAATCGAGAATGAATTATTATCACAGAGCCAAACAGGTAATATAAAGGTTGGCGCGACAATGACTATCGGCAACTACCTGGCAGTACCCATGGTGGCTGAGTTTATGCAGATACACCCGCAGTCCCAAGTGACATTGGAAGTCGCAAATACCAGCGAAATTAGTCGCAAGGTGATAAATTTCGAGTTGGATGTCGGTCTGATAGAAGGCGAAATCAATCAAGCTGAACTGGACATACTGCCTTGGGCTGAAGACGACTTGACGGTCATTTGCGCGCCCGGCCATCCGCTATCTAAATTGAGCAAGAAATCTACTGCAACAAAAGTAGACGATTTATTACTATCTACACCGTGGATTGTGAGAGAACAGGGATCTGGCACACGACAGGCCTTCGAACGTGGCATGCAGGGCCTGTTATCCAAACTGGAAATCGCCATGGAGCTTCAACACACTGAAGCAATCAAACGGGCAGTAGAAGCCAATTTGGGCATAGCGTGTATATCACGGGTGGCCGTTGCCGAGGCTATTGAGCGAGGGTCTTTGGCTGAAGTTGCAGTAGCGCACCGCAACTTCCATCGTCAATTTTATGCCATCACCCACAAAAAGAAGTATCTCAGCCTGGGCATTCGCCAATGGCTGGATTTTTGCCTGGCAAAGGGTAATACGTTTTGAACCCAGTGCCGACTAGCGGGTGCGAATCACACCCTCTTGTGCGGTACTCACTAATAATTCACCTTGCCGGTTAAAGATCTCGCCGCGGGAAAAACCACGTCCCGATGATGCCGAGTGACTTTTTACCCCATACAATAGCCAATCATCGAATTTAACCTCACGATGAAACCACATACTGTGATCTATAGTTGCCATCTGTAGTTCAGACTTGGCCATCGCCTGCAAATGCGGCAAGGTGGCCGCTTGTAACAGGAACATATCGGAGGCATAGGCCAACACAGCCTCGTGTACAAAATGACCCGCGGGCATATCACCCCGAGGGCGAATCCAATTGTATTGCTCGCCGGCATCTTGCAGCTTAAAAGCCTCTTCGAATGGCTTTGCAGGGCAAGACTCTATAGCCCCGACATGAGCGTAAACTTCCTCAAGATGCGTACCCACCGCTTGCTGGCGAAATAGTTCTTTATACTCTTCAATATCAATGCTGCCCGGCATCGCGACCTCCGGCATTGCCTGCTGATGTTCATAACCAGCGCGACCCACCTGAAAAGAGGCTGTCATATAATAAATAGGTTTGCCGTGCTGTATCGCTCTCACTCGGCGCGTAGACACCGAACCGCCATCGCGAATAGTTTCCACGTCGTAGACAATAGGACTCTCCGGGTCGCCCATACGTAAAAAATAACAATGCAATGAATGTACCCGCCTATCATCCGGCACTTCATGATAGGCAGCCGCCAATGCCTGACCGATTACTTGACCGCCATATACCCTACCCCAGCCCGGGTCTCGGCTTTCGCCGCGATACAGACCTATCTCAATTTTTTCTAGCTCTAGCAGGTTTATTAACTGTGGCAGTAGGTCAGACATAGTATTGATTCCGCGATTTAAGCCATAAAGTATAGCAGCAGCCACCCACTTACCCACTTTATTGCAGGCAAAAAAAACCTGACTGATCGGGGGAGATACAGTCAGGTATAGAGACTAGCGATTATAGGGGGTCACGCTAGTTAACAATCGACCACGAGGGGTATAAACATAGCCGATTGCGCACACTCGGAAGATTGGAGGGCTAGATTCTAAAAAAGTTCACTCAATTACAAAATAAAACGAATTAATGTGAAGATATCCCTCAGCGCTACTTTTTCCTAGCTCAACGCTTTAGAATTTTGCTCTTGGCTTTATCGTATTCACGCTCAGTAATAATGCCTTGATCAAACGCGGATTTGAGATCTATCAATTCCTGCCCCTGCGTCTTATCGGTTTGAACATTGGTGGTTCCTCCACCACAGCCCTGCACCAAGGCCAATGATGACACTAGCATTACAGCGGCGATTGTTTTTGAGTACTTCATTCTTCTTCCTCTCTTTTATATTAATAATGTTTGCTAACTATAGCAGTCAGAATAGAGGCTTACACACAGAGAAGGTCTTTTCCGCTAATGTTTGTACTTAGCATGTCCCAAAATGCCACTTTTCAGTATAAATAACGCGCTATTTTTTCAATATCACTTATCCGTCAAAATGGCTAAAACATTGGTATAGGGGGCACGTAAACAGCAATTTTCTTTCGGTACCAGGATATACCCTTAACCCTATTTGCCCTACCCTAATTTGTGGCCTACAATTGATACAGTGTTACTAATTTGTATCGCACTCTCACAAGAAAACACATTAGGACTTACACATGACAAAATATAAGAAGCTGGCGGCCATCGTACCCGCCACGGCCTTAATACTAGGAAGCTCATTCGCCAGCGCAAATGAGGCTTGGGATAACGGATTCGATATACGCCTTGGGGCTATGGCGGCCAATAACAGCACATCACTCAGCTTTGCTGGCGAGAATGAAGATATCGACTTTGAAGAATCTTTGGGTGCATCTGATGACGTTGATACCGGAAGATTAGGCCTAGCGTGGCGATTCAAAGACCGCCACTCACTTAGTCTGGATGTTTATCAGCTTAACCGAAGCAATAGCGTGGTTCTAGACGAAGATTTAGATTTTGTTATTACAGACCCGGATGACCCTAACAGCGAAGTACCTGTCTCCATCAAGGCGCAAGGGAAGATCAGTTCCAATCTGGATTTTAAGGTTTATGATTTAAGTTATGCATATTCATTTATCCAAAACGAACAGCACCATCTGTCAGCCTCTGTGGGTTTGTACTGGATGGATATTGACTTTGGATTAGGCGTATCAGGAGCCACCGAAGTTGAGGTGGACGGTGAGCCCTGGGATGGAGAGGGAGATTTTTCGACGTCTGCCAGCATTGGAGCTCCCATGCCCTTGTTTGGCGTACAATATGACTATGCTATTTCGTCAAACTGGCTGCTAGGTCTTAATGCACGCTACTTTGGCATTACCGTAGATCCCTATTCGGGTTCAATTTCGAACTTTGAGTTGAACACTGTCTATCAATGGGAACACTTCTACGTGGGCGCCGGCTATACCTTTGTCGATATTGATATCGAAGTTGATGACAATGATTGGAATGGAGCCCTGGCGTGGGAATTTGACGGTCCCAGCCTCTTTATTGGCACTCGATTCTAGAAAATCCTTAATAAAAACAGCCGGGCTTCTGCCCGGCTTTTTATTGTTTATGAACCAGGCCGGCTATCAATCATCAGTCTATCCAATGTTTTTTGTGCCTGCTTGGTATTACGCAAGTCCTGCACTTCAAGCATCTCGCAGTCGTCCATGTGCATTTGCGCTATGTTAACCGGGTAGTGTTTACAGTCATCAGGTCTGTCATGGTAAATAGCGCAGGTATATTTCTCTTGATTGGGCAACTTTTCCAACCAAGGGCATCGCGCTAACTGCTGACCTGTAACGGGGCTCATCCATATTTCCCCGTTGCTGACGTACTCGTATATATCTGGCCTGGTAGTTTCCCACCATTCTATTTCACTGGCGGTAGCCGACAGGCCACCATCTCCATACTTGATGCAACATTTTCCACATTGATTACACTCTTTCATGCCGCTGCATCGCTCTCACTAGCCAAACTGATAAAACGCGACTTTGTTACCATCGGGATCGCGAACATAGGCACCATAAAACATATCAGGGATACGCTGGCCTGGCTCGCCATCACAGCTGGCACCCAGAGATATTGCTTTATGGTAAAACTTATCGACATTCTCTTTGGAGCCAGCAGTGATGGCGACCATATTCCCATTACCCGGCTGCGGGTCTTGCTCATTAAACGGTACACATACCGATAGCATGGGGGCATCCGTTCCTGTACCGATAAACGCGATTCGATCCAAATCCATCAAAACGGAAGCTCCCAAATCTGCTAATAGCTCTGTGTAAAATGCCTTGGCTTTGGCCATATCACTCACACCAATTGTCACGTATCCAATCATCATCTTTCCTCGTAAAGTTGTGGCTGCGTATTTTTAGCAGCGCGGTTTGGCAGCATCTATCTCTTGGCGAGCAGAGTCAATTAGAAATATCTAATTATGTTTAACGACATACTGATAACTTCGCATAGCCATCTGCGCCAATTCTTCGGCGGACAGCCTCAGTCAACCGCGCTGATGTTACTCCAGTACCATCATCAGGCGGGTATTAAAGCCGTGGCTCTTCCCTTCTTCACCGAATCTGTCCAAGGTGATATAGCGGTAGTTCAAATTGACGTTTAAATAGGGGCTAAGCCACCAATTAACTCCCAGCGACCATATATCCATCTTGCCGCTGTCACTATCATCTGGGCCTGGCGCTTCTGACAAATCCAGATGACTGAAGCGTGTACTCATTTCCAAGGCGCCCCAACCGTTATGGTTGACGTCTCTGGCAATCGGTACACCGCCAAATATTCCCACACGCTTGTTATAGGGCCGAACCTCTCCCGTCAGCAGCCAGGAAGCCGTGACATGGTATCCATCCAACGTGGGGTCGTCGTATTGAGGTTGTTTCATAGCAGCGCGAATATATTCACTGTGCAACCAAAACGGGCCTGAGCGTAATGACGCTTCCGCCTGGTAGGTCATGGTACTTTCTGGCTGCAGAAAATCTGTTGCCACAAAGGCTGGCGACTTGTTGAACTCGGGATCGGCCTTGGACAATACGCCTTCTTTGGCATCGGAGTATCTTAACGCTCCCCCCAAGTGTAACAAGGTGCTTTCATTTTCAGACAGAAACGGTATCCAGGTGGCCCTGCCAACGTATTGCGTACCATTGTCACTAAACGAAGAAGGCTGGTCTTTGTCGAGCCAATCGTTGAACACCCCACCAGCCAGCGTCGCCCTATCGTTAAGAAGGCTACCAGCTACTACCATGCCGGTATTACGTGAGGGCAACAGAGCATCAGATACCGCTGCGCGTTCCTGCATCGGCATGTCAACCATAGACATGATGCGCTCCATCGATATGGGCTCTTTTTGCTTGCCTATACTAAAGCTGGCTTTATCCAATAGGGGAATATCCAGCCTTAGGTCATACAGCGAAAACTGATCCGTTGTCTTTTGGTCAAAGCCTTTATCAAAGGCATGTGTGGCACCGGATATTGACCAGACCCAGGGCTTGGAGAAATTGAGAGTACCCACCCCACCAATTCGCAGCGCACGTATCTCACCACCATTAAAGTCCGTTAGATCACCAACCTGATCGAGGCTGGCACTGTCCTGATCCTTCCACTCCTGTCGGTCCAATACAACGACGCCATAAAACAAACCCGTCACCAATTTACCGTCGTAGCGATTCCATTTAGTCTTGTCCTGATAGTCAGTAGAGGCTGCCAAAGGTGGCGGCGCATAGGCAAGCCAACCTGCCTCTTCGCGCTTCTTCTCCTGCTCAGTCTCCGTCACGACAGTAACGTAGGTATTCTTGAGGACATTACCGCCCTGGATAGCAAAGCTGGCGTGCTTCTTGGTATCCAGCAGTGCCTGGGCATTCTGACGAGGATCCTGATCGAGAATGAGAAAGGTAGCTGGCTCACCAAGCGTTAGCTGCCCCAATACTACGCCTCCTTCCGTATCGTAACTGAGGTCGGCATCCTTAATAGGAATGAGGTCCTCAGTCACAATATCAAGTAAACCTTGCTTGATTAGAACATTAACCCGAGTGCCTCCCTCGGTGCTTTTATTATCTATTAATAGTACATTCCTGAGCAGAATGGTTTGCGTTGATTGCTCGGCAACAACAGGGCTGGAAATTGCTACTAGCAGCCAAGCGATCAGTAAGAAGGGGATGATGGTAATGTGAGAACGCGACATGGCGAGTACTTTAGAGTAACCAGTAGCGATTGTAGCGTAAAGCGCACAATAGGAAAGAATATCATGGCTATGCACAACCCCCCCCCACCCCGGCGAGCTCGTTAGGGACCTGCTTATCGAAGATGAGGACGGGAATAAAATTTATTCCGTGGCCAATGCAGCCAATATACTTGGCTGTCATCGTAGCTCCTTGAACAGCCTTATCAGTGGTAAGCGAGCTATTACTCCTGAAATGGCCCTAGCTCTTGAGAATAACGGTTATGGTAGTGCCGAACACTGGCTATCTATGCAAAATAGTTATGACCTGTTTTCATTAAGAAAAGAGGCTTAACCTCACTGCGAACATTTGGGTATTACTCCCAAGGCAAAGGCACTAACGGGCGAGCGGCAAAGAATCCAGTCCAGCCTAGGAGCTGCAATCCCCCGCTGTGCGGGCTTCGTCGCAGGCTCCTCGTCCAAATTCCGCAGTAAGCGTAATTTGTCGAACCGGCAGTAAGAACCAAGTCCAGACGGCCCACCATATACGCAAAAAGGCACCCTAATGGGTGAACTAGGTAAGCCGAACTCTAGTACTCGTGCTGGATTGATCAAGGCAGCCTAGGGGCTGCTTTGACCGCTTTGCGGCAAGTTTGTCGAACGGTGGCTCGATTCAGACGGCCCACCATATACGCAAAAAGGCACCCTAATGGGTGCCTTTTTGCGTATATGGTGGGCCGTGCTGGATTCGAACCAGCGACCAATTGGTTAAAAGCCAACTGCTCTACCAACTGAGCTAACGGCCCTCAATCAGAACGCGCATATTACTGATTGGGGGACAAAAGACAAGTCCTGAGGTGCATATTTTTGCATTTAAATCACCTAAACAGACTGATAACAGGTTGGATCGCTAATACCCGCTTCAGTAAAGCCCTGTCTCCGCAGGCGACAGCTATCACACACGCCGCAGGCTCTGCCTTCATCATCAGCCTGATAACAGGAAACAGTAAGTGAATAATCCACCCCCAACTCAATGCCTGTCTGGGCTATTTCAGCCTTAGACATATGCAATAAAGGTGTCTGAATGCTTATATGACGCCCCTCTACAGTGGCCTTGGTGGCCAAATTAGCCATGGTTTCAAAAGCATCAATGAACTCGGGGCGACAATCAGGGTAACCGGAGTAATCCACCGCATTCACCCCAATAAAAATATCATCAGCGCCCAGTATTTCGGCCCAACCCAAAGCCAGAGACAAAAATATTGTATTGCGGGCGGGAACATAAGTAATAGGGATGTGTTCTTCAATGGGCCCGCTTTCGGGTACATCTATGGACATGTCCGTTAAGGCTGAGCCTCCAATTGCACGTAAATCGAGTTTGATCACCTTATGCTGTTGAACGTTCATGGCCTTGGCCACTCGTTCAGCAGCCATTAGTTCAGATTGATGGCGCTGTCCGTAGTCAAAACTCAGGGTATAACACTGGTAGCCATCTTGCTGAGCCATGGCGACGCAGGTGGTGGAGTCTAGCCCACCAGAGAATAAAATTACGGCCTTCGGTTTATCGCTCATTATCTTCCTTGCTCCTCACCCCACAGCAGCTTGTGCAGTTGTAACTGCATGCGTACTGGAATTCGGTCTTCGACTATCCAATCGGCTAAATCACGTGCTGCTACTTGCTCAAAGCTGGGAGAAAACAGTACATCACCTACCCTATTGGCTAGCTGGTACTCATCCAGTTTAAAACGCGCCCACTCGTAGTCTTGTTTGTCACAGACAACAAACTTAACCTGGTCGTCAGTCTTTAACTTGTCAATATTGGACCATAAATTGCGTTCCACCTCACCACTGGCGGGTGTTTTGATATCCAGCACCACACTGACACGGGGATCGACAGCTTCGATATCCATAGCGCCACTGGTTTCCAGCGAGATCGAAAGGCCTTGATCACAGAGTGCGGTTAATAAGGGTAGGCAGTTAGGCTGGGCCAGAGGCTCTCCTCCTGTCACACAGACGTGGCGGACACCAAGAGCTTTCACTTCTGCCACTATATCGTCTACCGTCCGTATGTCGCCTCCTGAGAAGGCATATTCGGTATCACAATAGTGGCAGCGCAATGGACAGCCTGTAAGCCTGACAAATACGGTTGGCAAGCCCACAGTCCGACTCTCGCCCTGCAGCGAGAGAAATACTTCGGTAATACGTAAATTGATAGCGGACATGGAATATTCTATTAGGGGTAATTTTCTGAAAGGAAATCTCGTGCCAGCTGCGCGGTAGTTGCCGAAGTTTGGCTGTATTGAGTAATAACGGCTTCAGCCATCGCTTTGGCCTGCGCTGCATCGCCCAGTCGATGATAGACCTGAGCCAGCTTAAATGTTGCATCAGCAGATTTACGATGACCGGGGAAATTCTCTAAAACCTGTAAAAACGCCAACTTGGCTGGTTCCAGCTCACCTTTTAATAAGTGTAATTCACCTAACCAGTACCACGCGTTACCTGCATAGTTGCCCTGTGGATATTGGACGACAAAATCACCAAAGGCCGTAATAGCCTGATCAAATTGCTGTGTCTTTATATATTCGTAAGCAGCCTGATACGCGGCTTTTTCATCGACCTCATTTACCTGCGTAACGACCGCTACAACGTCATTGCCAACAGCGGGAGCAATTCCCGTAACAGGCGCCATACCAGCAGAGGTGGTTGTATTAGATTCAGTTAATCGACGGTCAATATTGCGGTAGTCATCCAGACGCTGTTGTTGCAGTTTGCGGATCGTATATGCCTGCTCTTCCAATGCGCCGCGCAGCTCCATGACTTCCTGCTGCAATTGTTGCAGCTGGTACATCATTTCACCCTGGTTGGCTGGCGCTGGCCCAAGCGGACCCGTAGTCACCTCACGTGGCTGATTAGCATCAACCACAGGCACCTGCGCTAACAACAAAGGGGAGTGCAACAGCACTCCCCCGGTAAGCAGCACATACAAGGTGTGCCGCAATTTTAACATCTGCATAAAAACCTTATTCAGAGTAGCTCAGTCCTACACGGCGATTCTGTGACCAGGCTGAGTCATCGTGACCAAGCGCTTGGGGTTTCTCTTCGCCGTAACTGATAGTTTCAATCTGTGAACGAGCCACACCTTGGCTGGCCAGATAATTAGCTACCGCCATGGCACGGCGCTCACCCAGTGCAATATTGTATTCTCGTGTACCGCGCTCATCGGCATGACCTTCGAGTCGAACAATACCGGACTTGCCGTTCAGCAAGCGCGCCTGTTCGTTCAGTTTTGCACGCACATCGCCGCGCAATTCAGATTTATCGAAGTCAAAGTAGAATATTGTTCCAATTCTGCCGGCTGCATCCTGACCAGAGGTCGAGCTGTCGACATTATCTGAACCATAGGCCTGACCTTGTGCGGTAGAATCATAGGCTGTATCACCGCTGCTAGTGGAATCGCCACCGCCATCGGTGGTACTGGTTGAACTACACCCGGTCACCAAAAAGGCGGCAAACAATAGGGCGGCTGAAAGTTTAGCTGGTTTACTGGCAATCATGACTTCATATCCTTAATTGGGATTTACTTATTTTTTGTCAAAAAACGGAGACCACGCGGGCTCTCGCACATCACTGGAACTAGATGGTAATCGATAACGAACACTACCATCAATAGATACAGCCGCTAATATACCACGGCCACGGTATTGTGTGGCATACATCAACATTGCACCATTGGCTGCGATAGACGGAGACTCATCCATATCCGTCTTACTCAAGAGCCGAATACGGCCATTTTCGAACTGCTGCAGCGCAACATGAAACTTGCCATTACGACGATGAATCATCACTAAGCCACTGCCGTCGGGCACTAACCTTGCCCGGGCATTATAATCCCCCTCGAAAGTTAGGCGCTCTACCCAACCATCGGCGAGGTTAGCCTTATAGATCTGAGGCTTGCCTCCACGATCAGAGGTAAAAATAATACCTTTTCCATCTACTGTCCAGCTAGGTTCTGTTTCTATAGCAAAGTGCGACGCCACTCTGGTCAGCTTTTTGCTATCCAGATCCATTATAAAGATATCTGGATTGCCGTCTTTGGACAACACCATTGCCATGCGAGTTCCATCGGGCGACCAGGCAGGCGCGCCATTGATTCCCGGGAAATCCGTGAGCCGTGAGCGTCGACCAGTGCCCAAGTTCTGGGTGTAAATAGCTGCTTTACCGGACTCAAAAGACACATAGGCCACATTTTTTCCATCGGGAGACCAGGTTGGCGATAACATGGGCTCACTGGACTCAAAAATAGTTTTTTCATTGTGGCCATCTGAGTCCGCTATCATCATGCGGTATCTAAACTGTCCTTTTGAAACATTATTAGCTGCCACGTACAGTATTTTAGTAGAAAACGCTCCTCGAATACCGGATAACTGGGCATAAACATCATCACTGATATTATGAGCCACCGCCCGCAGCTTGTCTGAATACCCCTTTACCGTACCGCTGAGTATCTTCTTCTGACGAATGACATCCATCAGCTCGTATTCAACCTGAATGGACATGGGCCCCATAATCTTGCTTACACGACCAACCAATACATACTCAGCTCCCACAGCTCGCCAGTCGCGGTAATGAACATCCTGCGACATATGCGGATAGGACAGCATATCGTTCTGATCCATGGGAGCAAACTGCCCCGAGCGGTAAAGATCAGATTCGATTACCGCCGGAATATTCTGGGTCAGTGAATCGCCACCTGAATAACTGAACGGCACAACCGCTATAGACGTGGGATTATCCACACCTTGGGTAATCTCAATGGTTAATGCCGCATGGCTCAAAGGTGCCACGACAAAGGCAAAAAACAATACCAACAATCTACTCACAATAATAAATCCTCAGGTCTGAAAACCAGGTTGAGCTTACGAAAATATTTATCAAATACACGAGAGGGTACATTGGCTAATTCATCAAAACGCTCTACTCGTTTTACCGCAGTAACTGCAGAACGGTCAAAAGCATCATGACCACTACTCTGCAGTACTCGTACATCGACTACTTCGCCGGTGGGTATTAACTGCATGGATAAGGTCACTTGCATGCCATTTCGTGCACTGGCCGGGCGACTCCAGCTTTGCGTGATAGTCTGTTGAATAACTGCAATATAGCTATTGGCCAATTGTTGGTCGCTTGACGCTTGCTGCTCTGCCTCTTCCTCTACCATAGCCTGCTGCATCGCGGCCAACTGTTGCTGGGCTAATACGTCGACCTTGGGTTTGACCGGCACTGGCTCGGCCTTTGGCTCAGGTTTTGGCTTTTCCTTGGGCTTGGGCTCGGGCTTCGGTTCCGCCTTTTTCACCACGGGCTTGGGTTTGGGCTTGGGTTTGGGCTTTACCTTGGGTTTTGGCTGCGGTTTCTGTATTACAGGTTTGGGTTTCGGTTTAGGTGGGGCTTTCTGTTCCAAAACCACCAGCTCGGCCTTTATATATTGAGGCATAGTATGGCGCACTTGCGGCTGCTGCGTAAGCTCCCAACCTACAATCACAAAATAGGCCAACAGAGCATGCATAGCAATAGTGATGGAGACGGGAACAATACTGGACTGCCAAAGGTTCACGCTCTGCCCTACCCGCCAGCCGGCGGATTTTCGGTGACCAAGCCGACACTCGGAGCGCCAGCGGTCTGCAGGTCGCTCATTAAACGCACCACATGACCATAGGATACTCGATGATCACCCCACACCAGCACAGGTGTCTTGGGTTTACGCCGCAGTACTGCTGCCACCTTGAGTTGGATCTCTTCGATTGACAGGACTTTATCCTTGTCAGCACCCAAATTCAGGAACAGGCTGCCGTCGGCCTTGATAGAGACAACCAAAGGCTCTTCGTCACTGTCTTCGAGCGGTTTTGAGGGTGCATCAGGTAAATCGACCTGCACACCCTGGGTCAACAGAGGGGCCGTCACCATAAATATGATCAGCAATACCAGCATCACGTCGATATAAGGTACGACGTTAATTTCTGCCATGCTGCGTCGCTTGGAAGAGCCCATCAGTCGTCAGCCTGATCTTCAGTTTGCTTTCCAGACGGCTCATCAGTCACCTCTGCGGGAGCCTGAGCAGTCTGTAACAAGTGCGCCTGACGATGCAATACGCTGCTAAATTCATCAGAAAATGTTTGGTAGTGGCTCAATAGATCGTCAGCACGATTGGCAAAGCGGTTATAGGCAATAACTGCCGGAATAGCGGCAAACAAACCCATCGCCGTTGCGATTAGCGCTTCCGAAATACCCGGCGCAACCACTGCCAATGTTGCCTGTTGCACATTAGCCAGGCCACGAAAGGAATTCATAATGCCCCAAACCGTGCCAAACAAACCGATGTAAGGACTGGTTGAACCCACTGTGGCGAGAAATGACAAATGTTTTTCGAGTTGTTTTTCCTCTCGATTAAGCGCTACCCGCATTGACCGTTGCGCGGCCTCCATGATGACATCCGGGTCCGAGGTACCTTGTTGGCGCATACGGGAGAAATCCTTAAAACCCGCCCGGAATATCGCCTCTAGACCGCCGATGTTACCGCCTTCGGTAATGGTCTCGCTGCCACGCCGGTAGAGCTGAGCCAGATCAACACCCGACCAAAACTCATCTTCGAATAGCTGGGTATCTCGGCCTGCCTGGGTAAAAAACAGAAACCGCTGTACAACCATGCCCCAGGAAACCACTGAAGCCAGCAGCAAGATCAACATGACTGCCTGTACTACCAGGCCAGCGTTGGCTATCAGCGACCAGATAGATAAAGAATCATTCACTCATTCATCCCCTTTAAAGAGTTTTTAATACTGCAATAATATCAGCCGGCATCGCCGCTGGCCGTAAGCTTTTTTTATTCACACAGGCCAGCTTTACCTGGCTGTCGACTAAAAGATCCTGAGCTCGCCAAACTTGCTGATTTAGCTGCATACCGGCGCGACCCAATTTGAGTAGTTGTGCCGTGGCCACTAACTCATCATCCAGACGCGCCGGTTGTTTATAATCAACCGATAATGAATGGACAACAAACATGATGTCTTGTTCAAAGATAAATTGCTTGCCAAATCCCAGGCTTCGCATGAATTCTGTGCGAGCACGTTCTATAAATTTGAGGTAGTTAACGTAATAGACAATGCCACCGGTATCCGTATCCTCCATATAGATACGAATTGGCAGTTTAAAAGGCTCATGCAAGGGCTACTCTCCCAATCTCAGACTCAAGATTTCATCACTGACGAGCTGACCGCCATCGAGACCGAAATGAGCGTAAGCCAGACGAGTGGCCACCCTGCCCCGAGGGGTGCGCATCACAAAGCCCTGCTGTATAAGGAAAGGTTCAATGACATCCTCAATGGTGTCTCTCTCTTCACTAATAGCTGCGGCCAGGTTTTCCACCCCCACCGGGCCACCATCAAATTTCTCTATTAGCGCCAACAACATACGCCGGTCAAGATGATCAAAACCGCTGCTATCGACATTAAGCATATTCAGGGCAAGGTCTGCGACCTCGGCAGAAATATGACCATCTGCTTTCATCTCGGCATAGTCTCGTACCCTGCGCAATAAACGGTTGGCAATTCTGGGGGTCCCCCGGGCACGCTTGGCCACTTCATGCGCACCGTGTTTATCCATACTCAGACCCATAATACCGCCAGAGCGGTCGACGATATGGGTAAGATCATCTACGCCATAAAACTCCAGCCGCTGGACAATGCCAAAGCGGTCACGCAGAGGCGAGGTCAACAATCCGGCGCGTGTGGTTGCTCCCACCAGCGTAAAAGGCGGCAATTCAATTTTGATCGACCTGGCTGCGGGTCCTTCTCCTATCATGATGTCGAGCTGATAGTCCTCCATAGCGGGATACAGCACTTCTTCTATGTGGGGGCTAAGCCGATGAATTTCATCGATAAACAGCACATCGCCGGCTTCAAGATTGGTCATAAGAGCGGCAAGATCACCTGCCTTTTCTAGCACTGGACCGGAAGTAATCTTTAATTCGCCACCCATTTCATGGGCAATGATATGGGCCAACGTGGTTTTACCCAGGCCTGGCGGCCCAAAAATCAAGGTATGGTCCAGCGCCTCGTTACGCGCTTTGGCCGCGCCCATGAATATTTCCATTTGCTCGCGTACAATCGGCTGACCGATGTAATCTTCCAGCCGATGCGGCCGTATCGCCCGGTCGAGACGCTCTTCGTCATTTCCGGTCGCAGGCGAAATAAGTCGATCGCTATCTATCATAATTTACCTCAGCCCTTAACCATGCCGCGCAGCGCCTGGCGAATCAAGGCCTCGCTGGTATCCAGGCTGTCATCAATTACTGCGGCTATAGCTCTGGCTGCCTCTGGTGGTTTATAACCCAGGGCAATCAATGCGCTCTCGGCCTCGGCCACCATCTGGTTTTGGCTTCCGCCAGTCTGCGCATGAACAACACCAGTCTCATTAGCTGTTGGTGCCCAGTCATCCAATTTGTCTTTCATCTCTACCAACAGTCGTTCAGCCGTTTTACGCCCTACACCGGGTAATTTAACCAGCGCCGCCACGTCGCCATTTTGCACACAACGCACGAATTGATCGGGCTCGATGCCTGATAATATCGTTAGCGCCAGCTTGGGTCCTACGCCATTCACTTTGATCAGCGCCCTAAACAGCTCTCTATCACGCTGTTCGGCAAAGCCGAATAGTAGTTGGGCATCTTCGCGCACCACGTGATGAATATGCAATACCACTTCGTGCCCACATTCGGGCAGTTGGAAAAACGTGCTCAGAGGCGCAGAGACGTCATAGCCCACTCCGCCAACATCGATCAACAAAGACGGTGCCTGTTTCTCCAGTAATATGCCTCGCAGTCGGCCTATCATCGTATTCCCTTTAGTTTCATTAACGTATCCGCCCGCGTCGTATCTTGCTGGCACCCGCAAGTTTGATCAGGTTTTGGTGTGTATGGGCGTGACACATAGCCGCTGCCAAAGCGTCGGCGGCATCTTCCTGTGGATTGCCGGCCAAACTCAGTAACAGTCGCACCATATGCTGCACCTGACTCTTGTCTGCCGCTCCCGTTCCAACCACGGACTGTTTGATCTGTCGTGCTGAGTACTCAGAAACTGGCAGTCCCTGGTTAACCGCGGCCACTATGGCTGCGCCTCTGGCCTGCCCCAGCTTCAAAGCTGAGCTCGCGTTATTGCCCATGAAGACTTGCTCAACGGAAACCATTTGTGGCTGATAGCTTTCAATAATCTCGGTGAGGCTCTGAAATATCACTTTCAGCCGTTCTGGCAGTTCTTCTTTGGGTAATCGTATACAGCCGCTGGCGACATATTCCAGCTTGCTTCCCACTGCGTTTATTATTCCGTAACCGGTACGTACCGAACCTGGATCTATCCCCAGAATCACTGTCATTATCGCGCCATACTACGGTGATTTATTATCATGCGGGCATTATGGCTTGAGCGTCGGTGTCTAACAAGGAGTGCCTGCTTATTAAGGCCAAATTAGCTGAACCTAATCCGGTTATTGCTAGCTTGGGGGCTCTGGACCCGGTCAGCGCTGTGGAGGCTTTTTCGAATCGACCATAACTGCGCCAGTACCGCCGATTGCTAAAGAACTCGCGCAAGCGCTCAGACATACTTTAGCTTAAGAACATCGGCAGCACTGACTCCGTTGAACATGGCCTGATTGATTCGAAAAAGCCTCCACAGCACCAACCTCGACAACGGCGGTGAAACTAACAATGGGGGACGGAGCATCATTGGGTAAGTATTAGATGCTGAACTGGGAACGTGAAGACAGGCTCAAGAGCGGATGTGCTGCGGAATAACTAGATCACGATTAAGCTATTGGGTGCTTTAGGGCAAATTTAGCTTAAGAACATCGGCGCCACTGACTCAGTTGAACATGGCCTGATTGATTCGAAAAGCCTCTACAGCGCCAACCTCGATAACGGCGGCAAAACAAACAATGGGGGACGGAGCATCATTTGGTATGTGCCTAGAGGTGAACCGCCAGACATGAAGAAGAATTGGGGCTTTAATCCTGAAACCACCGGAGAATAACCCATCACAGGTCCGTAACGGGAAGGCAGGCTCTACACCGAAGGCAGGTATTTCGCAGAGAGGTAGGGGCAAGAGTGCAGGTGCTACGGGGAACAATCAGGTCGCGGTTAAGCAGTTTGGTTCTTTACGGCGGTTTTAGCTAAAGTATGTTTGAGCGCTTGCGCGAGTTCTTTAGCGGTCGTAAAGAACCAAACTGCTTGCGATCGTTCCCCGTAGCACCTGCACTCTGGACTCGGAAAACCACCGCAAAACAAGAACTACTCAGCTCCCATTTGCTCCAGAATATCGTCAGATATATCCGCATTGGTATAGACGTTTTGCACGTCATCCAAGTCTTCCAGAGCATCAAACAGCCGCATTACCTTCTCCGCAGAGCCTAAATCGAGAGGCACCTGTAAAGAGGCAATCATGGTGACATCCGCATTTTCCGATACCAGGCCATCAGCCGCCAAAGCGTCTTTGACAGACAGGAAGTCCTCGAAGGCCGTCATGACATCGATAGAGCCATCATCATTGGTGACGACATCCTCGGCTCCAGCTTCCAAAGCCGCGTCCATCACCTTTTCTTCATCGATACCCGGCTCAAAGGTAATTTGACCGACACGATTAAAGAGATAGGCTACCGAGCCATCGGTGCCCAGATTACCGCCAGCCTTGGTGAAAGCATGACGCACCGCCGCTACTGTACGGTTACGATTATCGCTCAGTGTTTCAACCAAAAAGGCTACACCGCCACTGCCATAGCCTTCATAGGTGACTTCATCGTAGTTCTCACCCTCTCCGCCACCGGCACCACGCAGAATGGCCTTTTCGACCGTGTCGCGCTTCATATTGGAGCCAAGCGCTTTATCTACCGCGGCGCGTAAGCGTGGGTTATCGTCGACATTGCCGCCGCCAGCCTTGGCTGCTACGACAAGTTCACGAATTAACTTGGTAAAAACCTTTCCCCGCTTGGCATCCTGAGCTGCTTTGCGGTGCTTGATGTTGGCCCATTTACTGTGTCCAGCCATCAATCAGCTCCTAAGACTTTTCTTCTACTACCGGTTTACGCACACGAATACTGAGCTCACGAAGTTGTTCTATCGCCGCTTCACCTGGCGCTGCTGTCATGACACAGGCGGCACTCTGGGTTTTAGGGAAGGCGATGACTTCGCGAATTGAATCAGTACCGGTAATCAACATCACTAAGCGATCCAGACCAAAAGCCAGGCCGCCGTGTGGTGGTGCGCCATATTTCAAGGCCTCAAGCAGGAAGCCAAACTTGTCTTCCGCTTCTGCTTCACCTATACCGAGCACGTTAAATACTGTTTTCTGGGTTTCGATATCATGAATACGTAGTGATCCGCCACCCAACTCCATACCATTGAGAACCATGTCGTAGGCAATCGACAAAGCACCTTCAGGATTTGCGACAAGCTCTTCGACGCTACAGGCCGGCTTAGTGAAGGGGTGATGCAGAGGCGTTAAGCCGCCTTTGCCGTCATCTTCAAACATGGGGAAATCAACCACCCAAAGAGGCGCCCACTCGCTGGTGAGCAAATTCAGGTCGTGACCCACTTTGACCCGCAGTGCACCCAATGCTTCACTTACGATATTAGCCTTGTCTGCGCCGAAGAAGATAATGTCGCCATCTGCAACTTCCAGCCGAGAAATAAGCTGCTCAATGATATCGTCGGGAATAAACTTCAAGATAGGAGACTGCAAACCCTCCTTACCCGCCGCAAGGTCATTTACCTTAATCCAGGCTAGGCCTCGGGCACCATAGATACTGACAAACTTGGTATAGCCGTCAATCACCTTACGAGAAATGCTTGCACCACCGGTTACCTTCAGAGCGGCTACGCGGCCTTTGGGGTCATTGGCGGGGCCACTGAAGACTTTAAATTCCACACCCGCCATCAAATCAGCTACATCAACCAGCTCTAATGGGATACGCAGATCAGGCTTGTCGCTGCCGTAGCGTGACATTGCTTCTGAATAAGGCATGCGGGGCATATCGCCCAAATCAACATCAAGCACTTCCTTGAACAGACCACGGATCATATCTTCGGTGATGGCCATAATGCCATCTTGATCCATAAACGAGGTCTCGATATCAATTTGAGTAAACTCAGGCTGACGATCGGCTCGCAAGTCCTCATCTCGGAAACACTTGGCAATTTGATAATAACGATCGAAGCCTGCCACCATCAGCAATTGCTTAAACAACTGAGGAGATTGAGGCAGAGCGAAGAAGTTGCCAGGGTGGGTACGGCTGGGAACCAGATAATCGCGGGCACCCTCGGGGGTCGCCCGAGTAAGAATGGGTGTTTCGATATCCAGAAAGCCGTTGTCATCCAGATAACGACGGACAGAAGAGGTGATTTTTGAACGCATACGCAGTTTTTCCTGCATATCGTGGCGACGCAAATCCATATACCTGAATTTCAGGCGTACATCCTCACCAACCTTCTGATGTTCATCAAGCGGAAACGGCGGAGTTTCGGAGCGACTGAGTATTTCCAATTCTGTGCCGTATACTTCTATTTCACCAGTCGCCATATTGGCATTAACCGTGGCGCCTTCACGCGCTCGGACTCGGCCGGTGACTTTCAGACAATACTCGCTACGGACCTTATCAGCCAGTTCAAAGTAGGCTGCCGCATCAGGGTCAAAAACTACCTGAACAATGCCTTCACGATCACGGAGATCGAGAAAAATCACTCCGCCGTGGTCGCGGCGGCGGTCTACCCAACCACAAAGGACGATAGTCTGATCAACGTGAGCGGCGCGAATTTCGCCGCAAGAATGACTGCGCATGATGTATTCCTGTATTAAATTAAGAGCTTTCGCTACTTGAAGATGTGCTGCTGCTAGTAGATGTACTGTCCTTGGAGCCAGATGTACTGCTCTTGGAGTCAGAGCCACTGTCAGGCTTCTTGTCCTTAGTACTCAGGTTTTTCTTATCACCTGTCTTAAAATCGGTCTCGTACCAGCCACTTCCGCTTAAGCGGAAACCAGCGGCAGACACCATTTTACTGAGGGTATCTTTGCCACATTCAGGGCAATCTTTCAGAGGTTCATCACTGATTTTATGCAAGGCCTCCATTTTGTGCTCACAGGCTTTGCACTGGTATTCATATATGGGCATTTTCACAAACTCTTATCAGACAATAGATAATTTTTCCGCCAGAGGCCGGAAAGCGCGCGATTATACCGAAATTAGGCGGGGGTTTCACCGATTTTACTGAAAGGACTTACCAAGAGAGGAGAGATTGCCGACCCCGAGAGGGGTCGGCGGCAAGGATTAGCTTGCTGCGTAATCTTTGAGCTTTTTCAGAGGACGAACTTTCACTGCAATAGAAGCAGGTTTCGCCTTGAAAACGGTATCTTCGCCAGTAAAGGGATTAACGCCTTTCCGCGCTTTCTTGGCTGGTTTTTTAACAGTAGTCACTTTCATCAAGCCTGGAATGGTGAACTCACCAACACCGCGCTTACATACGCTACGATCAATCAATGTTTCAAGCTCATCAAATACTGAAGCCACTTGCTTACGAGTCAAGCCAGTAGATTCTGCAATGCCATTAAGCATTTGAGTCTTAGTCATTTTTTCTTTGATAGCTGGAGCTCTTTTTGCAGCTGGAGCCGCTTTTTTAGCTGGAGCTGCCTTCTTTGCTGGAGCTTTCTTTGCTTTTGCCATACCGGTATTTCCTTATGAGTTTATTGTTAGTCTTCTTATCAGAAGTTGTTTTACTGGATCTACACCACCGTACCTGATCGGTCTTTTCACCGCCACGCGAAACAATATATAGTCGATAAAACACTGTAGTACAAGTGCTTTAAACAGGTTTTCCGCAAAATAGGCTGTTTTTAAGCAACAAATGTATTTCTCATATACATAGTGCCCAATTTTTAGGGCGCGTATTGAAAACCCTCAAGCACGGACAAGGCCGCCAGCAAGCCCATCACACGACCATATTCAGGTTCTGCATACGGGCTTACATCATGTTTGCCCCATACCGGAGCGGGCCATGCCAAATCATCTTTATATCTAACGATGTGATGCACATGTAGCTGTGATACGACATTACCAAGAGCGGCAACATTCAGCTTATCTGCCATAAACAGATCACGAATCAAATGACTCAGACTGGAGGATTCTTTCAATAGCTGACGCTGATCAGCATCAGTCAAATCACATATTTCGGTTACCCCATTACGCCGAGGCACAAGAATAAACCAGGGGTAATTGGCATCGCGCGACAGCAATAAACGTGACAAGGGGAAGTCGCCCAGCCAATAAGTGTCTTTTTTGAGGGTGCGATCAAGATAAAACATGGTGTTCCCCAGCTTGCCTCTGTACCGAAATGCCTGCAGCGCGTAAAATGCCGCCTCATAGTATAACCCAAGCCCCCACCACTAACGGAACACTTATGCGCGCTAGCCAGTTACTGATTGCAACTCTAAAAGAAACACCAGCCGATGCGGAGGTTATTAGCCACCAGCTAATGCTGAGGGCCGGCATGGTCCGCAAACTCGCATCTGGCCTCTACACCTGGCTACCCATGGGCTTGAGAACACTGCGCAAAGTTGAAAAAGTGGTACGTGAGGAAATGAACCGGGCTGGTGCACAGGAGTTGCTGATGCCCGTAGTGCAGCCGGCAGAACTGTGGCAGGAGTCGACTCGCTGGGCCAAGTACGGCCCTGAACTGCTACGTATTCGTGACCGTCATAATCGTGAGTTTTGCCTCGGCCCAACTCACGAGGAGGTCATTACGGACCTTATTCGCAATGATGTGCAGAGTTACAAACAGCTGCCCGCCAACTTTTATCAGATTCAGACCAAGTTTCGCGACGAGGTGCGGCCCCGTTTTGGCCTGATGCGTGGCCGTGAGTTCACCATGAAAGATGCCTACTCTTTCCATTGCGGCCAAGAGTCACTGAGTGAAACCTACGAGGTCATGTTTCAGGCCTATAGCGCTATCTTCACCCGCTTGGGGCTAAACTTCCGGGCGGTCATTGCTGACACCGGATCCATCGGCGGCGATGCCTCACATGAATTCCACGTATTGGCCGAATCAGGCGAAGATGCCATCGCATTTAGCGACAGCAGCGACTACGCCGCCAATGTCGAGATGGCCGAAGCGCTGGCGCCAGACACTCCACGCGGCGCGGCAAACCAGTCGTTGGCCGAAGTTGCCACACCCAACGTACATACTATTGAAGAAGTTTGTGCCTTTTTATCCATTACTACTGCACAGACGATAAAAACCCTGATCGTTGATGGCGCATCCGAAGAAGAGCCGCTGGTCGCTCTGGTGATCCGTGGCGACCACCAACTCAACGAAATAAAGGCCGAGAAACACACACTGGTAGCCAGCCCACTCAACTTCGCTTCCAGCGAGGCCATTATGGCAACCATAGGCTGCGAGCCTGGATCAATTGGCCCTGCCGGACTGACCATACCGGTGCTGGTCGACCACAGTGCGGCGGCACTGGCCGACTTTACCTGTGGCGCAAACAAAGATGGCTATCATTTGACCGGCGCTAACTGGGATAGAGATGCGCAGATTACCGCTAGCGTAGATTTACGTGACGTAGTGGCTGGCGATTTAAGCCCCGATGGCAAAGGTAAACTGGAAATCAAACGCGGCATCGAAGTTGGCCATATATTCCAGCTGGGTACCGAATATACCGAAAAAATGAATGCCACGGTACTCAATGAGCAGGGCAAAGATCAGCTTATGACCATGGGCTGCTATGGTATTGGTGTATCGCGTGTTGTTGCTGCCGCCATTGAGCAAAACCATGATGAAAACGGCATTAGCTGGCCGGCTTCACTAGCGCCATTTGCGGTAGTTATCGTGGGCCTGAATATGAAAAAATCTGAAGAAGTGTGCGCAGCCGCCGATACTTTATACCAACAGCTGAATGAACTGGGAGTTGACGTCATACTGGACGACCGAGATCAGCGTCCCGGGGTCAAATTTGCTGACTGGGAGTTAATCGGCATTCCCCATAGAGTCGTCATTGGCGACCGTGGCCTTAAGGCTGGCCAGCTTGAGTATAAGGGCCGCAATGATAGCGAATCGACTGACATTGACACCAATGAGCTGTTAAACTTCCTAAAACAAAAACTGGGTATTTAGACAAAGAGGGTGCCAGTGAACTGTAGGAGGACAAACACAAGCTACACTGCTTTTTGGCTGGTACTGTTTAGCCTTTTATCAGCATCAGGCTACGCGGCAGAGCTCAATGACGAGCAAATTGAGCTGCGTAGCTTTTTGGAACATACCATTGCTACGGCCTCAAGCTTTGATGATCGCTTTTCGGCTGAAGTCTGGCTGGTCGATATGGACAATCGTCTTAGCCGATTCATAAAGGACCCCGAGGAGCGAATGACGATCCTCAAACATGTGCACCGGGAAGCCAATCAAAGCCAATTACAACCGGATCTGGTACTCGCCCTCATCGAAGTTGAAAGCCATTTTGACCGTTATGCCATTTCACGAGTTGGTGCACAGGGCCTCATGCAAATTATGCCCTTTTGGAAAGAAGAAATTGGTCGCTCGGACGACAACCTGACCAATATTGAAACCAACGTCCGTTATGGCTGCAGGATACTGCAATTCTACCTACAAAAAGAAAAAGGCAATATGAGCAAAGCGCTGGCCCGCTACAATGGCAGCGTGGGTAAAACCTGGTACTCGGAACGCGTCATGGATGCCTGGCAAGCCCGTTGGCTGGCTGGAAACCTTTAGCCATCATCTATAGGCCCAACAACCGTGCCGGTGGTAAGTGGTAGTCCCGCGGCAAGCCGCTTAAAGGGCATGTAAAAGACAATTGAGTCGCGCGCAATTGCAGGTCTTCCAAGCCACCATCATTGCCATACAATCGATCCCCCACTACAGGAAAACCCGCTCCAGACAAATGCCGGCGGATCTGATGTTTACGGCCGGTATCAATACGTACCTCCAGTAATGATCGGTTTAGATCGGGTGAATAATCGAGTATTTTTGCATGGCTAACCGAGTGTTTGCCATCTAACTCGGCCGTCAGAGCTTGCTCGTGCTCAGAATACTTGCCGCAAACAATCACACGATATATCTTCTCCAGTGCGCGCTGCTGAAATAAGGCCGTTAAACTCACCACTGCCTTCTTACTGTGAGCAACCAGAATTAAACCCTGTGCAGCCCTATCCAGCCGATGGACAATAAAGGCAGGACGCTGTGGTAGTAGATGCTGCTCTGCCCATCGGGCCACAGTACTGCGGTCGCCCCATTTTGAACCTTGAGAATACAAGCCATAGGGTTTATCCCATACCGTATAAGCCTGTTCATCAGCCACTAAACCTGGCTCAGGAACTTCAGCCGTAACAATCTCTTGGTCATAATACAAATGTAACTCGTCACCCGAATTCAGTTGACCCGTGGCCCTACGCAAGCGCCGGGTTTTACCACCACGACTAATCCAGACCGCGCCAGCCGTCATGGCCATTTTTAGCCGCTGGCGGGATAAACCGCTCTCTTCGGCCAACAAATCCAGAGCTCGGACATTCTCTTGTGTAACGACAAGATGCCGCTCTAATCGATCGCTAGTCATCTATTGGCTCTACTAAGTTTTTCTATGGATGTATCGTTGGTCACTATACTCTTTGGCAAATAAATATGCCCCAAAATGCAAAACCTGCTGCTGGCTATATCTGCCAAATGCTCTGTGCACTATAATTAATGTGGTCGCTGGCGATGGCTTTTCGTTAGGACTAACATGTGTACTGTTCACGCTAATGGATAATTATTATGTTTACCAATCTTCTTCTTGCTTTGATTGCATGGCTACTGTGGAACATCCGGCAGGATATGCAGGAATCCAATCTTCGCCAACGGGGCCAGAACACCAATTTAACCCGGCTGATAAATCGGCTGGAGCAGAATCTGAAACAAAATAAAGATACACCATCTGCTGTAAAGCAGGCCAAAGCAGCTCCTGGCGCAGACAAGGCCAGCCCTGTAGCTGCGACTACAAAGAAAAGCAGCGACAGTGAACTCTCCGTTTCGTTAAATCAGGCAGGCAAGGGGCAATTACGAAAATTACCCAAGGTGGGCGCTATCGTCGCTGAGAGGATCATCGCAGCCAGACCATTCACCAGTATTGAAGAACTACGAGAGGTAGAGGGCATCAACGACGCCCTCTTTGAGGAAATTAAAGGCTTCGTATCAGTCGACTGAACCAGGAGAAACAGGCTGCACGGCGAGCATTTCGGCATCACAAATGCCGTTGCCATCCCAGCCAGTCAGCAGGCTGGCAAGCCGCTCGGCCTGGTCATGCAAATAACCCAACTCAGCCAATGAGCCTTTAACGCCCTTAAATACAGGCAACCGGCGCACTACGTCAACCAGCGGATGATCTCTGTTTTCCATCCGTTTTAACTCCAGTCTCCAGCGAATACCGTGAACAATCGCATGGTAAAAGCTCAATTTTGTTGCCAGCTTAACCCGGGAAAAATCATTCAAATTGCCAAAACTGGAAAAATCCATGGCCAGAACTCTCGCTTTACGACAGTTGTCATCGACAAAAACACTGGCCCTACGCTCGGTACCATCAAGTAAGGCCAAGTCGCCAAACATTTCGCCTGGCACAATATAGTTTAGTGGCAGCCTGCCATCGCGATGATGATGATAAACAGCCAACTGGCCCGCCAACAAAAAATACAGGCTGTTATCAATACTGCCGCGCTGTAAAACCAATTCACCACAGGTGAACTCTAGCTGACGGCAGGTCATTAGCAACTCGTTAAACTGGTCCTGATTCGCGGCCTTGAGGTTACGAAGAATAGGCACTCGCGCCAGAATAGACCCAACCTGGTTGTTGTCCAGCTGATTAAGTCCAATACTTTGGGTTTTAGCTAAAACTGTCATCTCACTCTCTTCATTGATCCGGAGTATTAACAGTCTAAACCTTCACCATTTTGAGTCCGTGATCAACATCGCTATTTCGATGTTGATCGTTTGGCGAATTAAAGTATTCGAGCAATATCCCTGGCGAAGTAGGTAATGATCAAATCGGCACCCGCTCGCTTAAACGCTATCAATGACTCCATCACAATGGCCTGCTCATCGATGACACCGGCCGCTGCGGCGGCTTTGATCATGGCGTATTCTCCGCTCACATGATAAGTCACCAAGGGTCGAGTTGTGGCCTGCCTGATTCGATAGATTATATCCAGAAAAGCCAAGCCGGGTTTCACCATCAAAAAATCAGCGCCTTCAGCTTCGTCTCGCACAGATTCGGCGACGGCTTCACGGCCATTGGCAACATCCATCTGATAGCTATCCCGAGTCCCTTTGAAAGTACTATCAACAGCATCACGAAACGGACCATAGAAAGCCGATGCGAACTTGGTAGAATAGGACATAATGGGTATGTCCTTATAACCAGCGGCATCCAACGCCTCTCTGATAGCACCGATCATTCCATCCATCATACCTGAGGGTGCAATCACGTCGGCTCCGGCCTGAGCCGCAATTACCGCCTGCCGCCCAAGATTCACCAGTGTCGCATCATTATCGACATCGTCATCGCAGACCACACCGCAGTGGCCGTGATCAGTGTATTCACAAAAGCAATTGTCGCTGATAACAAGCATTTCCGGTACAGCCGCTTTGGCAAGGCCAATGATTCTCGCCATCAGTCCATCTGCAGACCAGCTGTCACTGCCCTGGGCATCTTTATTATGAGAAACGCCGAATAACATCACCGCTTTTACACCGCACTCCCATGCATCTTTTACCACTTCCCCAAGGCTATCCTCCGGATGACGCAGTACGCCCGGCATACTCGCGATAACAACTGGCTCGGTTATGCCTTCTTCCACAAAGATTGGCAGTATCAGGTCATCAGAGTGCAGTTGCGTCTCACGCACCAGCGCCCGCAATCCAGATGAAGTACGTAAACGGCGAAAACGAAAATCGGGGGAATACACGAACTAGCTCCTTAGCAGCGCCAAACGGCGCCGATACAATTGATACAGCTGACCGGAACTTCGGCGAACGGGGATAAAAATCTAGCGTAAAAAGGCCTATACACCCATATTACTGAGCGTTTGTATAATCCGATTGAGCACAGCAGCCATAGTGGGATGACTGACTTCAAATTCTGTCACCATTTCTTCAGCCTGATACACCAATTTAGCCTGCTCACTATTATCCTCCGTGAGCTGAGCTTCCATATCCGCGATAAGATTCAATACGCGGTCGCGACGTTCAGGCTGCATTGCATCGGCCGACTCCAGCTCCACACGTAAAACTTCAAGCTGCTCTACCAGATGTTTCTCGTTCATATATAGTCCTCGATTAATTCGCTGTCAGTGTCGCAAATACAGCGCCAATCGACAATTAAAATCATAGTGGTTATTGCCAGACATCAAAAATAGCTGTGGTTGTCGGAGTAAAGTGGCCTCTAGAGGTCTCGCTTATTCCAGAGATCCAGGTCTTCTACTCGCTTACCGTGATCTTTGCGGCGGTCCTCCTGCTTGGGTTCGAAGCGTACTTGCTTGCGTCGTGGCTGCTTGCGTCTTTGTTCAATACGACGCTCTGGTCCATCGTAAGATGTCTCTTTATCAGGTTTTTCATCATCTGCCATAGTCCCCTCCTTATTCGAGTCTCAATCAAAGTCTATACCAAAATCGAAGAACTGCTAGCAATGGCGCCCTTTGAGTTGCCCAAAATGAAGATTGCGCCATACAATTCGTTAATCAAGCGCCGCAAATGGCTTAACGCCTACTACCTTGACTCTGATCATGGACTGACAATGATTGATCGTTTATTAAGTAAATCAGACATTAATAAGATGAGATAAGAATATGGAACTCAATACAATCATGGCGGTTATCGACCCTACTCAGGAGGACCAGCCTGCTTTCGGCCGTGGCCTATTTTCTGCCAAATTAACCGGCGCGTCACTCCACCTCTACGCCTGTATAAACGAGAGCTACGGAGAGGATGACCAGGAAACGGCCATTTCGGCAATGAGAAAAAATTTGCAAAGCTTGTGCGACACTGCAAGCGATGCGGGTGTTCAGTGCGTGCTGGAAATCGACTGGGCCGCAGACTGGCGCAAGCAAATAGTCAAAGCAAGCGTTCGGATTAAAGCCGACATGCTCATAAAACATGCTATTGACCACAGCTCAACCGACCGCGAGCTTCGGGAAACCGCAGACTGGACCATATTACGCTCTGTCTCCTGCCCTGTACTGATTATCAAAAACCATACACGCTGGGAAAAGCGCCGCATTCTGGCCGCCATAGATGTCAATGCCGCTGACGACAAGCACCAGAAATTGAATAAACAGATTGTAGAATTTACCCGTGGGCTTGCCGATACTTACGATTCTACCGCTCACTTCGTCAATGCTTTTTACGACAAAAATCACGAACCCGATACCAACGCGTTGAGCGAGTTATGTGGTGTAGACCAGCAACAGATCCACGTCGTAAGAGACACGGCAGCCGAGGCCATTAGTAAAACAGCCAACGCCATTGAAGCCGATTTGATCATTATTGGCACGGTAGCCCGCAATGGTATTAAAGCACGCTTTCTGGGCAATACGTCCGAGCGACTGCTAGACCACACTCACTCAGACCTGCTGGTTATCCATTAATTTTTGAAAACGAAATATAGCGCTTGTCAGGAGGCTATATCTCAGCCTCCTGAGCATCCAGCATACTCGCTAGCAACGGTGCCGCATGATGATCAATGATCATTTCTTCTATGCCCATATGTAACATCAGACGAGATAAAATCAGGGTATAGCGCATACCAGCAAATACCTCATAATAGTCATAATGTTCACCGCTAAAGCCAGAAGCTTTTTCCCAATGAGCCAATGTATCCTCGTAACTGGGTAGACCCTCCAGGCGTGGTACACCCAAACCAGAGGCAAAGGTATCATCCATATGATTCCACCAGGCCAAATCCTGCACCGGGTTGCCCAGCGTGACCATCTCCCAATCGAGCATGGCATTGACGCCGGAGTAGTCTGGCGCAAACATCACGTTGCCCATACGCGCGTCACCCCAGCACAGGGCAACAGGCTCATCTACCGGCTGGTTGGCCTCCAGCCAATCCAGTGCTCTTGCGGCCAGCAGGTGCTCACGCCCCTCCATGCCCCAATCCATATAACGCCGCCAGTAAGCCAGTTGCTTTTGTAACTGGGTTTCTCCTGGCTCTTTAAACTCTACATTGGCTAAACCCATTGCCTGATAATCGAGGCGGTGTAGTGTTGCCATATAATCAATTGATGACAACCAAAGGTTTCTGCGTTGAGCCGGGCTGGTATCGTCAACCATCCAGCCCTCCATATTGTAGGGAGGCATATCAGAGGGCACCACGCCCTCAATGCGCTGCATCACATAAAATGGCACTCCCATAATAGATGTATCCAGCTCAAGGCCAAACAATGGAGGCACAGGTATATCGCTATTCTTGCCTATGGCTTCCATCACTTGATATTGCAATCCAAGATCATATTCTGGAAACACCACACCACCGTTTTCTGGCTCGAGGCGCCCCACGCAGGCACGCTGATGCTCTTCACCCTGCTCACGCCAAGTCAGCTCAAACAATATGGTCACATTAGACATGCCATTGGATTCAGGAATCTCCAGCTCGGTTACTGCGACATGGTCGGCCTCGGGCATTTGACTAGCAAACCACTGAGTCAGGGTTGCGCGTGTCAATTCGACATCAGATAATTTTGGCGTGGGGCGATCGACTTCCATACACTGCTCTCTTAACTTTTTGATTAACCAATATAAGTACTGACCAGACATGATGCAAAAACTACCGCCTTACAATGCCTTCACATATGACTGTATTTAAGACGAACTGTATTGCGAGGGGAAAACTACACTTTATTCTGTTGACGGTATTCGCCGGGAGCCTGCCCTGTCCACTTGCGGAAAGAACGATGAAAGGCGCTGGCATCACTAAAACCCACTTGGTCAGCTATATCAGCGATGGACTGGTCTGTACCCAGTAATAAACGGCAGGCATTATCACGGCGGATATCATCTTTAACCTGCTGATAACTTACGCCCTCTTCGTCGAGACGACGCCGTAAGGTGCGCACAGACATGTTTAACTTCTGAGATAAGCTCTCGAAAGGCGGCCAGGTCTCACCGGTGAAATTTTGCAGCTGCCGACGAATTCGCGAAACAATACTTTCAGCACCGAGATTACCACCAACAATAACCTGATAGGGTGCGCTACGTAAGAACTGCTCCAATGCGGCGTCATCACGCACTAAGGGAGCATCCAGATAGGCAGAACTGAACAGCACAGCGTTCTGGTCATGATTGTAGCTAACTGGGCACTTGATAAAGTGGCGTAAGACTGCAGTTTCTTCTGGCTCTTCTCCAGCACACTCGGCCTCTACCAACTCGATTTGACGGCCAATTAGCCAACCGCAAATTCGCAGCCATATAGCCAAATTACACAGCATGACGTCCTGCCTAACCGCCTTGCCATCACTCCGATTTTCTCGCGCATACACCAGCTTAACCAGACGCTGACCAGCAGTTTTCTCAAGGCGTAAGGTGACATCGGTAGAGCCTGCTTCCATACAAGCAAAGTTGAATTCAATAGCCCGCTGCATGGCTTCTGCAAGAGTATGACAATTCAGCACCGCGTAAATCAGCATTCGGCTGGTACCAAATGGGGTGCGGGTACCACCCATAATACCCCCGCTTTCATCCTGCATTAACTCTAGTGCCGCCAATACGACCTGATTATATTGGTCTGCGGTAATATCTCCCACCGCCCCAACACCAACGGATTCCGGACTGAGGTCTATATTGTTAGTAAGCAGAAATTCAGCAATATCGACGCCCTGATGTTCCAGTGGAATCAACATGGCTTGAATAAAAGCAACGGGTACGGTTTGGTTTGTCATATCTTGCTGATTATAGAGGAATTTCACTATCGGCGTATTGAACCACTTTGCTTCACTAACTGGACTGGAAAATCCAGTAGTGCTGCTTAAATACCGCACCTTGTGGCTATAAAACCGAGGCAAAAAAAAGCCCGCCAAAGGCGGGCTAAGCTATAGGGGAAATACCATCAAAAGACGACGCATTTAATGTCTTTGTGAACGGTAACTAATAGACCAGCAATATATACGAAAGTTCAGCCCGTGTGACAAAAAATGCACTTTTTTTGCAATATTTGTCACCGGACCGGACCAATATGATGAATTACACGCCCACCGGCGGCGTAATTGTCGCGGCATTATCAATAACTACCTCTGAACCATTCATAAAACGAGACTCATCAGAGGCCAAATACAGTACCAATGCGGCTATTTCCTCTGGCTCAGCCATAGGTACGGCTTCGCCCATCGCGTCAACTTCTGCCTGAGTAGCGGTGTCTTCACCCGAGAAGACTTTGACAACCATCGGTGTCTTAACACCATCGGGGTGTATTGAGTTACAGCGAATACCGTTATTGCGCTCCTTACATAGCAGCGCAACGGATTTAGTTAATGCTCGCACAGCGCCCTTTGAGGCGGAGTAGCCGGCAATAAAGCTCATACCATGAAGTGCGGCAACAGATGACATATTGATAATAGAACCGCCACCACCACTGGCCTCCATCGCTGGTATGGCATGTTTACAGCCCAGAAATACGCCATCGTTATTCACCGAGTGTAGAAACCGCCAGTCTTCCAGGGTGGTATCCAATACGCTGCCCATTTTCATGACTCCGGCATTATTGACCAGTACATCCAGGCGTCCGAAGGTTTCTACGGTTTTAGCGATAACCGCCTCCCAGTCCGACTCGTTGGCGACATTATGGGACATATAGATTGCTGCATCGCCAATAATAGCGGCAGTCTCTTTAGCGCTGGCCTCATTGAGGTCCGTGACAACGATCTTGGCGCCTTCGTCAGCTAGACGAATTGAATCTGCCCGACCCATACCACTGCCACCACCGGTTACTATAATTACCTTTCCCGAAACTCTTCCCATACGTCACCTTCCTGCTCTGTGTCATCAAGGCGCGCATTCTTGCCTTTCCAAGCTTGAAAAGGCAATCTAAAAGCGATTAAAGCTTGGTAAGCTTGGCCTCAGTGACGCGGTCAGCAACAATATCGAACTAACAGCCTTTAAATTCGGGTTTACGCTTGCCAAGAAATGCGGCTACACCTTCCTGACCATCTGCAGTTCGACTCATATTGGCTATCGCGTTTGTTTCCATTTGCATCTGGGTTTCGAGGCCATTCTGGAAACTTGCGTGTAACATCCGCTTTACTTCGCCAAATGCGCAGGTCGCCCCTGTTGCCAACTGTGCCGCAAGCGCATTGGCGCGAGTCATCAATTCATCGGCGGGAACAACTTCGTTTATCAAACCCCACTCCAGCGCCTCTGCAGCATTGAGCAGGCGATTAGTAATCATCAATTCCTTGGCGCGCCGTATACCGACCAGCCGTGGTAAATAATAGGTCGATGAGCCATCTGGCGCTAAACCTGCGGCCGTATAGGCCATGGTAAATTTGGCACGATCAGAGGCGATGACAAAATCTCCGGTAATTGCCAGGCTAAAACCGGCGCCAGCGGCAGTACCATTAATGGCAGTTATCACTGGAGCATTCATATGCGACAAGGTAGCCAGAGCACTATGAAGGTTTGCGGTGACTTCGCGCAAACCTTCGCCTATTTTATCTCCCAGCGTTGCCATAAAGGCCAAATCTCCTCCGGCGCTAAACAGTCTTCCAGCGCCGGTTAGTATCAGCACCCGTACTTGCGGGTCACTGGCCACCGCTAGCGAGGCTTTAAGTAGCTCGGCGCTCATGGTCACGTCAATACTATTAGCCGCCTCAGGCCGGTTTAGGGTTATTGTAGCGACACCATCCACTACGCTCAGGTCCAGGCTGGTAAAATCAGACATTATATTTCTCACATCGAGTTAGTAGGCCGACAATTTATTAGATGACCATTGCGCGGTCAACCTTACTTCGGGGGTATACGCTAATGGCCATCACAAGTATCATTGCCAACCTCTCGATCAGCCAAGCAGCAGACAGCATGAAAAAAGAACGTACCCTTACCGGCATCACCACCACTGGCACTCCGCATCTTGGTAATTATGTCGGCGCCATCCGGCCTGCTATTGAAGCCAGTCGTGACAAAAATAGTGAGTCCTTTTTCTTTTTGGCTGACTACCATGCGCTAATAAAGTGTACCGACCCTGCTGCCGTACAGCAGTCTACCCGTGAAATTGCAGCCACTTGGCTGGCTCTGGGCCTGGACACTGAAAATGCGGTATTTTATCGTCAATCGGATGTACCCGAGATCACTGAGCTTACCTGGGCCTTAACTTGCGTCACCGCCAAGGGACTGATGAACCGCGCCCATGCCTATAAAGACTCAGTACAGAAGAATCTGGATGCGGGTGAAGACGCTGATTACGGCATCAATTTGGGCCTATTCTCTTACCCTGTGCTAATGGCCGCTGACATCCTGATGTTCAATGCCACCAAGGTGCCCGTGGGTCGTGACCAGATCCAACACTTGGAGATGGCGCGTGATATCGCCGGTCGTTTTAATCACATCTACGGTGAGCACTTTGTATTGCCTGAGGCGGTAGTCGACGATAACGCCAATGCGGTTCTGGTGGGCCTTGATGGCCGTAAAATGAGCAAAAGCTACGGCAATACCATTCCTCTGTTCTCAACTGAAAAGAAGTTGCAAAAGTCGATCAACAAAATCAAAACTAACTTGCTGGAACCGGGTGATCCCAAAGATGCGGATGATTCTTCTGTATTCCAGATTTGGCAGGCCTTTGCATCCGAGGAACAAACTCAGTATATGCGTGATCAGTTTGCTGCGGGCATTGGTTGGGGGCAGGCGAAAAAGGAGTTATTTGCCTTAATCAATGAGGACATCTTTATTGCTCGTGAACGTTATGATGCGTTGATTAATGATGGTGAGAAAATTGAGCAGACACTATTAGCGGGCGCTGAAAAAGCGCGCGCTTTTGCGCGACCTTTACTCGATAAAGTCAGGCATTCTGTGGGTTTGCGTGGGCTTGGGTAGCGGGTCTAGGTCATAGATCGTTTGGCGCGCTGAATTCGGTCTACTGCGGGGTGCGGTCACAGGAACGATCGCAAAGTTTCCGGGTCTTTTTGACTGCTAAAGAACTCGCGCTTTGCGCTCAGACATACTTTAGCTAGAACGCCAAAAAGACCCGAAAACTTTGGGCGCGATCTGATTGTTCCTGTGACCGCACCCCGCAGAAGACCTGGGTTTTTCTGGTGATTCGATGTATCAGAAGCTAACTGACTGCAATCCAAAAAAACACTTCGCCGCTTTATATAATCGTTCAGCATCGTCTACGCCGCAGAGTTCTCTGATGCTGTGCATGCCCAGCTGTGGTACACCTACGTCAACTGTGGGAACGCCGATTTCTGCGCTGGTAATGGGGCCGATGGTACTGCCACATGCCAGGTCACTACGTACCACAAACTCCTGGAATGGTACTTCGGCTATTTGGCATACGTGGCGAAACAGGGCGGAGGTTTCGCTGTTGGTTGCATAGCGCTGATTGGCGTTTAATTTGATCACTGGGCCTGCGTTTAACAGGGGGCCGTGGTTTTTATCGTGTTTGTCTGCGTAATTCGGATGTACTGCGTGGGCGTTATCGGCTGAGATCATCGCGGAACGAGCAAGGGTTCTTGCGCGGTTTTCTGCATCGGGAATAAGACGCTGGATAGTGGTCTGCAACATGGGCCCTTGTGCTCCAATGTGGCTTGAGCTTCCTACCTCTTCGTGATCATTACATACCAGTATTGATGTCACTTGATTGTCAGCGGCTATCAACGACTGTAGCCCTACATAACAGCTTAATAGATTGTCGAGCCGTGCACTGGCAATCAGTTCTTGCTGCAAACCTATCAGGCTTGGCGTCTGGCTATCGTAAAAGCTGAGTTCATAATCCAGTACTTCATCGATGCCTTGATCCGCAGCTAATTGCTGCTTTAGCCATTCACGGAAGTCGCCCATGGGTTGACTGGTCTGCAGGCTAATAATCGGGGGTAAATGGTTCTGTTTATTGACGGTGCGTCCTTCGTTGGCTTCGCGGTCCAAATGAATCGCTAAACTGGGAATTGTCGCAATTGCTCGCTTCAGGTCTATCAGCGCCGAACCTAGACTACCGTCTGTTTTACGAAAGCTGACTCTGCCGGCCAAGGATAAATCGCGATCAAACCAGGGGTTGAGCAATACGCCGCCGTAGGTTTCTACACCCAGCTGTACGCAACCGCTTTTGTTTATGACTGGCTGTGGTTTGACTTTTAGACAGGGTGAATCGGTATGAGCGCCAAATAGACGCAGTCCACTTTCTGCCGGATTGTCAGTGCCAACGATAAAGGCAATAATCGAAGAATCGTTGCGCGTCAGATAATAGCGCTGACCGGGTTCTAGCTGCCATGATTCAGCTTCATCGAGGGCACTGAAACCCTCGGCTTTCAGCAACGCTGTCATATTGCCTACGGCATGGAAAGGTGTAGGTGATGAAGATAAAAAATCCAGCAAACCTTGGGTAAACGACGAAACAGTCATAAAATCCTCTTAAATCCAATTCAGGGCGATCAATAACCACAGCCCAATACCTAACAAAATTCGATAGATCACAAAGGGCATAAAACCCACTCGGTCAAGCCACTTGAGAAACAGGTGTATACAGGCAAATGCGGCAACAGCAGAAACGGCCACACCGAGAAATATCATTGCCCATTCGACTGCGTCTCCTTGCTCCAGGAGCTCGAGCGTTTTAAGCCCACCAGCTGCCAAAATAAGCGGTATCGACAATAGAAAAGAAAACCTGGCGGCTGTCTGTCGGTTTAGACCCAGAGCCAAGCCTGCGGTCATCGTAATGCCTGAGCGGGAGGTGCCTGGAATGAGGGCAAGTGCCTGCGCCAAACCAATCACTATTGCGTTGCGCAAGCCGACCGACCCGAGCTGACCGCGTTTGCCATCAGCCCACCACAGCAGCAAACCGAAGCCAATAGTCGCCGTGGCTATAACCGATACACTGCGTAAATTGGCTTCTATCCAACCATTTAACAGAATACCGGCCAGGCCAGCTGGAATAGTGCCAATAATTACTGCCCAGCCCAACTGACTTTGCTCATTGGTGCCTCTACCCACCAAACTGCCACACCAGGCGCTGCTAATACTCCATATATCACGATAAAAATAGGCCACTACCGCCAACAAAGAACCGACGTGCACAGCCACATCAAACGCCAGTCCCTGATCAGGCCAGCCCAATACCGCCGAAGGCAGTATCAGGTGAGCGGAGCTTGATATAGGTAAAAATTCTGTTAAGCCCTGTACCAGAGCGAGAACGATGGCCTGAACTGCATCCATTATTGATTGACCTTCTTCCAGCTGACTTCATTACGTAAATAGACGGGCTGTGCCAATACGGGATCAACGGCTTCTCCCTGCGCCCAAGCCACTGCCGCAAGAGTGGCGATATCCTGTGCGTGAATCGGGCACGACAAATAAGGTTCAACAATTGATTGGGTAATCAGCGCATCCATTTGGGGAAAATATTCCCAGCCGGAACCGAGCCCCATATAGGTGCCATCATAGCTCGGCAACGTCACGGCTTCTGGTGCACAAATTCTCTCCTCTGCCACCAATCTCACCACCGCTCCTGCGCGCTGGTAACAGCCAAAATATACTTCATTCATACGGGCGTCGACTGCAACACAGGCCAGCGAATCATTTTCCGGGTGGGTACGCCAAAAACCCTGGGCGATAGCTGCCAGAGATGAGACGGGCACTACTGACAGGTCTGCACCAAAAGCCAGCCCCTGCACCACGCCAGCAGCTATGCGCAAACCGGTAAAGGAGCCTGGTCCACGGCCAAAGGCTATAGCATCCATGCTCGACAGTGCATAAGCTGATGCGGCGAGGACTTTTTCCACCATGGGCAATATATGTTCGGTATGCCCTCGCGGTGTCAGCGCAAACTCTTCTAGCACATTGTCGCCGTCAAGTAGTGCTACAGAGCAGGCCTCGGCACTGGTATCCAGCGCCAGCAATCGTGCCATCAAGGTTTCCTTATTCAATCCGGTTTACAATGGCTGCAGATTGTATCAGAAGCGAACCATTGTCATGAGTATCACAGCCATTATTCTCGCCGGGGGTCAGGGCAGCCGTATGGGCGGCGCAGACAAGGGTCTGCAAAACTGGCGTAATAAATGTTTAATTGAACACACTCTGGAACGCATCGCCCCTCAGGTTGACCAGGTATTAATCAGCTGCAATCGCAATATAGAGACATATCGTCAGTGGGACCTGCCTTGTATTGAGGACAAGCAGCCGGACTTTGCCGGTCCGCTGGGCGGTATCGCCGCTTGCATTGATTCCGTAAGAACTGACTTCACTCTTATCTGTCCTTGCGATACGCCGCTATTACCTCTGGATCTGGTCATGCGATTACAGCAGGCTCTTGCTCTGAACGATGCTCAAATAGCCACTGCTAATGACGGTGCACGCGGGCATTTCATTCACGCTCTACTGGAGTCCCAATTTGCGCGCTCTGCTGCCGCTGAATTGCTTGATGGTTCTGGTGCCTTAAAACACTGGTACAAAAAGGGGCGCTGGGTCGAGGTCGACTTCTCTGACCAAGTTGATGCTTTCTGGAATATCAATTCTTTGGAGGAGCTTTCGGGTAGAGAGCCAGCTTTGTAGGTGCTTGGTTCTAGATTCGTGATTAGATGGGTTCTTATCCGTGAGGTGCTGTTGACCCCTTGGCGAACAGCAGTCTGACTTCTTTCGCTGTGCCGGTTGCTAAAGAACTCGCGCAAGCGCTCAAACATACTTTAGCAAAAGCCACCGGCACAGCGGAAGAAGTCAAAGCCGACTGAATAGTTCGCCAAGGGGTCAACAGCACCGCACTCTCTACATCACACGGGCAGAATTTGGATAAGCAACAAAGGGCATGCCCTGGTATGCGGAAATATTGGTAAGCCTCCATGGGCGAGATAAGCTCTCAAAATGGCCGGACCAACAACCCAACATCCCTCATCTAGTTTAACGACTGCATAAACCGAGGGAACGGCTGGTGTGCTCTGGCGAATTATTCAACCCGCTTATAATGGTGGCCGCCGAGCCGACGCCCTTGCTAGAGTATGTTTGAGGGCGCAGCCCGAGTTCTCTAGCTGTCGGATCGGCGGCCATCATTATGGTTGCTATTCGCCAGAGCACTCCAGCCGTTCCCCGACCAAGTACGCAGAATCAGCCCTTGATCAGGTCAGCCATCATAGCCAAATGATCAGGCCGCGCATTAAGACAATCGATGTAATGGTATGCGCCGCCGCCTGCTGTTTGAAACTCAGCACGATTCTCCAGCTTGATCTCCTCGAGAGTCTCGAGACAATCCACACTAAACGCCGGGCAGATGATATCTACAGATGCGAGTTTTTGCTTGCCCCAGCTCTGCAGCGTATCACTGGTGGCCGGTTGCAACCATTGAGCGGGACCCAGACGGGATTGATAACTGATCGCCCATTGATCCTCTGACAGCTGCAATTCCACAGCCAAGGCATTAGCTGTAGCCTCACAATGGGCTTGATAAGGATCGCCCTTTTCAACACAGCGCTCGGGAATACCGTGAAAAGACATCAGTAGCTTTTCGCTGCGAGTATTGGCCTGCCAATGCTCACGCACAGACGCTGCCAGTGCCGTGATGAACGCCGGGTGATTATAGTAATCGCGAATATAATTGACCTGTGGCGCTACTCTGTGAGATTGCAGATAGTTTGCCAATTGATCGAGAATAGCGCCCGTCGTTGTGCCCGAATACTGAGGATACAAAGGCAATAACACCACACGCTCAATACCCGCGGCGGTAAAAGCGTCCAGCTGAGAGGAAATAGCCGGTTGACCGTAGGTATAGGCAAGATGCACTAAATAGCTATCACCCAATAAAGACTGTAAACCACTAGCCTGCTGCTCACTAATAACTTTTAGCGGAGAGCCTTCCGGCCACCAGATCTGCTGATATTTTTTGGCAGAACGTTTACTGCGCAAAGGCGCGATAACCGCATAAAGTAAAGGCAGCCAGACTAGACGGGGAATTTCAACGACTCTTGAGTCGCCCAGAAATTGTTTCAGGAATTTAGCGACAGCTTTGGGCGTAGCTTGCTCGGGGCTACCAAGATTAACCAAAAGCACACCGATTTGAGCTGTCATTGAAGCCTCGCCATTAAATAAGAATGGGTATTACGCACTGCGCCAGCCATTAGACCAGCGCAGTAGCCTCTTATTTTAATGCGCCCAGTACATTAGCGCGAATATCTTCAACTGAACCAACGCCTGCAATACAGCTGTAAGCTGGTGCAGCGTCGCCACTCATAGAGCTATAAAAGGCAACCAGAGGTTTGGTTTGCTCGTGATATACGCTCAGGCGATGACGAACAGTATCTTCCTGGTCGTCTTCTCGCTGAATCAAGTCATCGCCAGAGACGTCATCTTTACCTTCAGAAGCAGGGGGATTGTAAATCACATGGTAAACACGACCAGAAGCAGGGTGTACACGACGCCCGCTCATGCGGCCGACAATTTCTTCATCGTCTACATCAATTTCCACTACGTGATCAATATTCACGCCAGCGTCAACCATGGCCTCAGCCTGAGGGATAGTGCGCGGAAAGCCATCAAACAGAAAACCGTTCTCACAATCATCTGCGGTGATGCGCTCTTTAACCAGCCCGATAATAATGTCATCAGAAACCAGACCACCAGAATCCATCACTGCTTTAGCCTGAAGCCCCAGTTCGGTGCCCGCTTTAACGGCAGCACGAAGCATATCACCCGTAGATATTTGGGGAATAGAATAGTGTTCGCAAATAAATTGAGCCTGTGTACCCTTACCGGCACCCGGTGCCCCTAAAAGAATGACGCGCATTAACTGACCTCCCTAGATCTGTACATTCAGGCTCAGATGCTCCAATACGGAAGCTGGCCTGATTAAAAGAGGCGCCCACCATACACTGCCCATGCGGTGAGTCAAGCCCGCCAAAGGTAGTAAATGAGGCTAATTTGTACAAATAACGTACAGATCAATAAAACCAAAGAACTATAATGTCTGCCCGGACGCTTTCACCTGGCACCATAGAACGTCCATTTCTTCCAAGCTCATATCGCCCAGCTGTCGACCCTGATCTGCCGCAAGCTGCTCTATACCCGCGAATCTCTGCTCCAGCTTCAGGTTACTCTGGCGAAGTGCAGACTCGGCATCCACCCCAAGATGGCGGGCTGTATTGACCACCGACATCAACAAATCACCCACTTCCTCAAACTGGTTGGCCTTATCTCCGAGGGCAATACCTTCACGTAATTCAGCCAACTCTTCGTCTATTTTCGCTAGCACATCTTCGATTTTATCCCAGTCAAAACCCACTGTTGCAGCTCGCTTCTGCAGCTTTTGCGAGCGAACCAAAGCAGGAAACGCCAAAGGTACGTCGGCTAACAAACCTGTACGAGACTTGGCATTGCGCTCGTCTTGTTTAATAGCCTCCCAGGAGGCATGTACTTCCTGTTCCGAAATACTCTGATCACCCCTGCGCGCAGTCAAAGAGCCATCGGGAAATACATGAGGATGACGGCTGACTAGCTTATCTACTAAGGTATGGACCACGTCGGTAAAATCAAACAGAGTGTCTTCGCTGGCGATGCGGCAATAGAAAACAACCTGAAAAAGGACATCACCCAGCTCTTCACGCAGATGTCCGTTATCGCCCTGCTCAATCGTATCCGCCAGTTCATAACATTCCTCAAGGGTATAGGGAACAATACTGGCAAGTGTCTGGCGTAAATCCCATGGGCAACCATCTACCGGGTCGCGCAGGCGGCTCATTAGATAGAGCAAGTCTTCGATGTTGTATTTTTTGCCGCTCATCAATCGTCTCTCAATCTTTCTACTGAAACAACATTTGGCAACTCAGTTAACCGCCCACACAAACGAGACAAAGCGCTTAGACCGGAAACCTCCACCGTAACTTGCATATTGACACTGCCGTCCTCAGGGTGAGTCACGGTATTCAAACCGGTCACATTAATACGGTCCTGAGCCAGTAAACTGGTGACGTCGTGCAGTAAGCTTGGTCGGTCATTAGCCTGTACAGCAATAACCGCAGGGAAACGCGCAGGGGAATCACCCCACTCTACCTCAACCGCCCGCTCAGGTTCGCGTTCATGTAAGCTGGAAAATTTCCCACAATCCCTTCGGTGTACGGTAATTCCACGGCCGTGGGTGATATAGCCAATAATTTCGTCTCCTGGAACTGGGTTACAGCAACCTGCTACGGCAGTCAGCAAGTTGCCAACCCCATGAACCACAATGCCTGCAGAAGGTCGCTCGCGCGAAGGGGGGGTAAAACCAGCAAAATCCAACTGTTTTGCTTCTGCCTTTTCAAACATTCGTTGGGCGGCGGCCAAAACTTGGGCCGAACTTATCTCTCCCGAGCCCACCGCAGCATACATATCATCTACTGTCGGTCGTTTGAGCTTATTAGCCACTAGTTTGAAATCGAGACTGGTTAGCGCCAGACGCTTAAATTCGCGCTCTACAATAGCCGCACCGGCGTCGACATTTTCTTCGCGCGCTTGTAGTCTGAACCACTGCTGGATCTTGCTGCGGGTACGTGATGAGCGGCTGTAACCCAAATCCACTCGTAGCCAATCCCGACTCGGCTGGGCATCCTTACCTGTCAATATCTCTACTTGTTGACCCGTAATCAGCTGAAAAGTCAGCGGTACAATTCTTCGATCAACTCGAGCACCGCGACAACGATGCCCTACTTCTGTATGAACATGGTAGGCAAAATCTACCGGTGTTGAGCCACGGGGAAGATCGACCACGTGGCCCTCGGGGGTAAATACATAAATTCTGTCCTGAGATACCTCGGATGCCAAATCCGCCAGACCATCAACATCGCCCAATTCTTCATGCCATTCGAGCACCTGTCTCAACCAGGCAATTTTGTCATCATAAGAAGCCGATGAACCCTTGGTGGTATCAGCACCTTTATATGCCCAGTGAGCACAGACGCCAAATTCTGACTCTTGATGCATTTTATGAGTACGAATTTGCACCTCCAAAGCCTTGCCACCTGGGCCGATAACCGCAGTATGTAACGATTGATAACCATTGCTTTTGGGGTTGGCAATATAGTCATCAAACTCGTTTGGCAGATTGCGCCAAGCCGTGTGAACCACCCCCAGAGCGGCATAACATTCCGGCAAGGAGTCGACCAAAATTCGTACTGCGCGAATATCGTAAATTTCCGAGAACGGAATATTCTTACGCTGCATCTTCTTCCAGATACTGAATATATGTTTTACTCGACCATTCACCTCTGCATCTAAACCGGTGCTACTCAAACGCTGCGTCAACTCCTCTCGCACGGAATCAATAAATTGTTGGCGATCCAGCCGGCGACCGTCCAGTAACGTGGCTATTTGTTTGTAGGCTTGTGGTTCAAGATAGCGAAAAGCCAGGTCTTCCAACTCCCATTTTATGTGGCCTATTCCCAACCTATGGGCTAGCGGCGCATAGACTTCCGAAACCTCTCTGGCGACCTGCCAGCGTTTCACCGGTTCATCTTTCAGCGCATGTAGCGCACAGTTTCTCTCTGCCAACTTGATTAATGCGACCCGTACATCGTCGATCATCGTCACCAACATGCGACGAATGTTATCAACCTGACTCTGGCTCTGCCCAAGCACCGTTTCTGTGGTGGGGTGCAAGGCATTGCCAATCGCCTCCATCTCCGTGACACCCTGTACCAGGCGCGCAGTCGGTTTGCCGAACTCAAGCTCTACGGTTTTCAGAGGAAGTTTTTCTTCTCGTACGGCACGATAGAGTATCGCAGCCAACAAGGTTTGCGGCTCCAACCCTAGCTCTACCAGAATGTCGGCCATTTCCAGGCCAACGCGGTAACAATCGGTAGTATCGGACCAGAGATAATCGGGGTTACCCGGCAAATGACGTACATCTGCCACTAGCTCACAGGCGCGCTGTACATCGGCGTGCTCTTTCTCCGGCAACGACAAACGCGCCAACCAACCCGACAGGTCCACATCTTTATCACCCGGAAACGGGTAAAATTTTCGAACTCTTACCATGTCTATACCTTATATTGCGTCAGTCACTGTGTTTTCGACTTACTGCAATTCGGGCTATTTATATAGCTCACATTATTATATTAATTTGAGTTTTCCGTACTGGCTGCATCGAATACACCGGTGCTGAGGTATCGATCACCTCGATCACAAATGATGGCCACAATAGTGGCATTTTCAAGCGTCTGGTTAAGCTTCAAGGCGGCTGCCACCGCACCACCAGAGGACACTCCACAGAATATGCCTTCGCGCTCAGCCAGCGCTCGCATAGTCGTTTCCGACTCCTGTTGTGATAGGTCCATCACTTCATCCACCCGGGCACGGTCAAAAATATTCGGCATATAGGCCTCAGGCCAACGACGAATACCAGGAATGGCCGAACCATCCTGCGGTTGCAAACCAATTACCCTGATATCGGGATTTTGTTCTTTAAGATACTGGGAACAGCCCATAATAGTGCCGGTAGTCCCCATGGAGCTGACAAAATGGGTAATTTGGCCAGCCGTCTGACGCCAAAGTTCAGGCCCTGTGGTGTCATAGTGAGCCAGCGGATTGTCAAAATTACCGAATTGATCCAGTACTCGCCCTTTGCCGTCAGCCTGCATCTGCTGAGCAAGGTCTCGAGCGCCTTCCATACCCGCCTCCTTGCTCACCTCTACTAACTCAGCGCCATAGGCAGACATTGCCTGCTTACGCTCTGAGCTCATATGGGAGGGCATAATGAGTACCATCCGGTAACCTTTGATGGCAGTAGCCATCGCTAAGGCAATGCCTGTATTGCCGCTGGTCGCTTCTATAAGTGTGTCACCTGGACTGATATCACCTCGTGACTCGGCCCGGTTTATCATGCTCAGTGCAGGTCTATCCTTGACCGAACCGGCAGGGTTATTGCCCTCCAGCTTGACCAGTATCGTATTAGATGTGTCCCCACAAAGCCGTTGTAAGCGCACCAGAGGTGTCTCTCCAACGCAAGATTCAATAGTGGGATAATCCATTCATTTCTCCGTCTTCAGTTTTAAGACCCGTTATTTATAGAGATGTTCAAATCGAAAGCTATATTCGTTCCATTATTGGCCTTCCAGCACTACCACAGCCATCGCGTAATGCTTCTCGTCGGTAATACTCAAATGACAGGTTTCTACCCCCAGAGCCTCGCAATGCAACAAGGCGCCTCCACTAAAATACAGCTGGGGTGCTCCAAGGTCATTATTTCTAATGCAAATATCCTGCCAACTGACTCCCTGGCCGATACCCGTGCCCAGTGCTTTAGCAGCAGCTTCCTTGGCGGCGAAACGTTTAGCGAAGTATCGATGCGGTTGCGGACATTGATTGAAACGCTCTAATTCTTCAGGGGTAAGAATGCGTTTGGCCAAACGATTGTCGGTGCGCAGCAAGCTCGCCTCTACGCGGCTGATTTCAATAATGTCACTGCCTAAACCCTTAATCATTGTGGCTTGCTCCGCTAAATAATTCCCGGCTTACTAAGGGTTTATCACCCACCAGTGGTAACAGGGCCTGACGTAACAATTGTTTGGCGTGACGACGTGTTTGCTGGTCAGTCAGATTCCATTCTCCCAAGTGAGCCAGTTCCGCACCGCTCCAGCTTAAACCACGCGCCTCGCCGGGGACAAAACCCATTTCTGGCTGAAAGCAGTAGCGCTCGGCAGCTACCAGTGGCTCTCCATTAACATCATGATACAGATCGATGCCATAACCCATTTCGTTGAGCAAACTATGCTCAAAAGGTCGCAGCGATGCCTCAATATCAGCACCCTGCTCTAGCTCTCCAAGTACCCACTGATAAGCTCGAACTAGGTCAGGATAGGGATCGCCTTCATGTAATGCCCGCAGTAATAATTCGTTGACATACATAGCGGCAAATAGATGTTTACCCTTGAGCCCCAAGGGCGCACCAATGGCTTCCAGCTGCCACGCTGACTTCAAACTCCCGCGCCCGGTAAAGCTAAGGTTTAACGGGGTAAATGGCTCGCAGCGTACGGCCGATGCCTTGCCCGATAACCGACGCACACCCTTAACTACCGCTCGTACCAAACCCAATTCTGCCGTTAAAAAATCTGCCAGTACGCTGGTATCCCGATAAGGACGGGTATGTAGCACGTAAGCTAATAAGGGCTCTGTTTGTACACGCACCATCGATAATTATTCGTCCAGGTAACCCAGGCTTTTCAGAGCTCGCTCATCATCAGACCAGCCACGGCGCACCTTAACCCACAAATTAAGCATAATTTTGGAGTCAAACAGATTCTGCATATCAAGCCGCGAACGCTCGCCGATACGCTTTAGTCTCTCTCCACCTTTGCCTATCACTATCGCCTTTTGACCATCTCTCTCCACCAGAATCAAAGCATGGATATGGAGTATTTTGCCTTCTTGCTTGAATTTCTCGATCTCTACGGCAATGGCATAGGGCACTTCATCGCCCAACTGTCGAATAATTTGCTCGCGAACCAGCTCAGAAGCCAGGAAACGTTGGCTTTTATCCGTTATCTGATCATCGGGATAGAAGTGGCTACCTTCGGGTAGGTATCGCGCGATAATTTCTTCAAGCGTGTCCAAATTACGCCCATGCAGCGCTGAGAGAGGAACAATTTCATCAAAATCGAATTTTTCCCTAAGCAGCTCTATTGCAGGTAGTAATTTTCCCTTGTCACTCACTTGATCAACTTTATTCACCACTGCAACAACCGGATGGCCGGCCTTTTTCAGCTCAGCCAGCACCAGATCATCTTCATCGGTCCAACGGGTACGCTCAGTGACAAAGATAACTAAATCTACATCCCGCACCGCGCCTATCGCTGCACGATTCATATAGCGATTAATCGCCTTATCGTCCAGTTTGTGAATGCCGGGGGTATCGACGTAGATAGTTTGCGTCTCGCCTTCCGTCTTAATTCCCAGAATACGATGTCGAGTCGTCTGTGGCTTACGTGAAGTAATACTCAATTTCTGACCCAGCAAATAATTCAGCAAGGTAGATTTACCCACATTGGGGCGACCGACAATGGCGACAAAACCACAACGGTTAATAGCGTTTTCAGTCAACAGTCTCTCCAAGGGCTTGCAATGCGGCAATTGCCGCTATCTGCTCAGCCTGTTTACGACTACCGGCTTCGCCGACAGTCGGGTTTTTCAATGGCTTGATATAACATTCTACTGTGAATAATTGCTGATGCTGCTGGCCATGAATAATCGGCACTTCGTATACCGGTAATGGCAGGCGGCGGGCCTGTAAATATTCTTGCAATCGGGTCTTGGCATCCTTGGCGGTTTTACCCATGGATAGCTGTTCAAAGCGAACTTCATACCATGAATGAACCACGTTTCGGACTGTGTCCATATCGCTATCGAGATAGATTGCAGCGATTAAAGCTTCGACTGAATCAGCAAGAATGGAATCCCGCTCGCTGCCGCCGCTTTTCAGCTCCCCGGCACCAAGACGGATAAACGCCCCCAGCTCGAGTTCTCGCGCTATTGCAGCGAGGCTGACGCCATTAACCAAATTGGCTCGCTGCTGTGTAAGCTGGCCTTCCGGCGCTTCGGGAAACTTCTGACACAAAAATTCGGCAATAAAGAAATTTACCAAGCTGTCGCCCAGAAACTCAAGTCTTTCGTTGTTATCGCTGCCAAAAGAACGGTGCGTCAATGCTTGCTGAAACAGACTTATGTCGCTAATGACATAACGTAAATTGGCAGAAAGATTTATCGCATCTATAGCCACAGAATCAGGTCTTTATAATTTTGACTGTGGGTATAACAAATTTCATCACGATATCGATATTAAACATGAATTCTTCACGTACCTCGTACCTGGCCGTTATCTCGTAAAAATCATCTTCATCTTTAATCTTAATACTTTTAGAATTAAGCGAATGAATATTCGATATTTTGATTTTTTTAGCCAGCCTCTCCTGCATCATGCGTCGGCTAAGACCATCTCCCCGGGCTTCTTCTGCCACATCGTTAACAATGCTCTCTATAGACATGCGCTCAAGATAAATTGGTCCCATAATCACCGCAGCCCGGCCTAGAAAAAGCATCGTCATCATGACGAAAATAGCGCCATAAAGTGTTAATCCACTTTGTCTTTGTGCCAGATTCATAACATAACTCCTTTATTGTTATCCTATATCTCTATATGCAGCATAGACTTAATCATTGGATTGAGCCAAGTCTATCGAATGAGGGAATGCTGAAAAAATTCTCCCAGTGCATCCAGATAGCAAAGGCTTTGCCGACAATATTTTCCTCGGGTACCTGCCCCCAGATTCGACTATCGCTGCTGTTATCTCGATTATCACCCATCATAAAGTAATGTCCGGGTTTCACTTCGACTGACAGATTATCTATACGGGTAGGATACATTCCCTTATGGGCCAGGTGTTCAACACCGGCCAGGTTTTCCTCAAACAATTGATATTCCGGGTTACGAACTGGCAAAGTTGCCAGTAAGGTCTGGTCTGCCCGCTCACCATTAATGTATAACACTTTGTCTACCACATCGATTTTATCACCCGGTAGCCCGATTACACGCTTGATGTAATACATGGGTTTGTGTGGCGGATAAAACACCATAACATCGCCGCGCTGAGGCTCACCAATAGGTACAATTGTCGTCCCCACAACAGGCAGTCGAAGTCCATAGGAGAATTTATTTACCAAAATGAAATCACCTACCTGCAGGGTTGGCACCATTGACGAAGAGGGTATTTGAAAAGGCTCGATCAAAAAAGAGCGCAATACCAGCACGATGGCCAGCACAGGTAAAAATGAATTGGCGTATTCCACGACAATGCCTGGTTCCCCCAGACGACGCTTTCGCAAAAACAGCACATCGGCTAACCAAATCACAAAACACAGCCCTACCAGAATAACCAGAACCAGGGCAAAATCGATATCCATTTCTAAAACCTCTTTATTATTAGTCGTCTATTTTAAGAACCGCTAAAAATGCAGACTGCGGGATTTCTACCCGACCAACCTGCTTCATACGCTTTTTACCTGCCTTCTGTTTTTCCAGCAGTTTGCGCTTACGACTAACATCACCACCATAACACTTCGCCGTGACGTTTTTACGTAGTGCCTTCACAGATTGACGCGCCACAATTTGTCCGCCAATGGCGGCCTGAATAGCCACATCGAACATCTGCCGCTGAATAAGCTCTTTCATCTTCTCTGTGAGCGCGCGACCGCGCGACAGTGATCGGTCGCGGTGAACAATAATAGACAGTGCATCCACTCGCTCACCGTTAATCAGTACGTCAAGCTTCACAAGGTTAGCCGGTTCAAAACGCACAAAACTGTAATCCAGCGACGCAAAACCACGAGAAACAGACTTAAGGCGATCAAAGAAATCCAGAACGACTTCACTCATCGGTAATTCCCAGACAACAGACACCTGGTTACCAATAAATTGCATGTCCTTTTGCACACCCCGTTTTTCAACACACAGCGTTATCACATTACCCAGATAGTCCTGCGGCACCAGAATATTGCACTGCACGATGGGTTCACGAATTTCAGACATGGTACCGGGATCGGGCATGTTGGACGGATTATCAACCTTAACAACCTCGCCATTGTTCAACACGACTTCGTAAATAACGGTGGGCGCTGTCGTTATCAGATCAAGATTGTATTCTCTTTCCAGACGCTCCTGGATAATCTCCATGTGCAGCATGCCCAGGAAACCTATCCGAAAACCAAAACCGAGCGCCTCAGATACTTCTGGTTCGTAAAAGAGTGATGCATCATTGAGAGTGAGCTTGGCCAACGCCTCGCGGAAATCCTCATAGTCATCCGAATCGACAGTAAACATGCCGGCGTAAACTTTCGGCTGAACCATTTGAAAACCGGGTAAAGCATCGACGTCGGGCGTTGCAACGTGGGTTAAGGTATCCCCTACCGGAGCGCCATGAATATCTTTAACACCCGCAACAACAAAGCCTACTTCGCCGGCCGAAATTGACGCTCTTTCGAGCCTCTTAGGGGTAAAAACACCAACAGAATCAACCAACTGCGTGCGCCCGATGGACTTGGTGATAATTTTGTCTTTCTTCTTAAGGGTACCATTCACCACCTTAACCAAAGACACCACACCCAGATAATTGTCAAACCAGGAATCAATAATCAGCGCCTGTAGCGGCGCATTAGGGTCACCGACTGGCGGCGGCACCTGCGCAACTATAACTTCAAGTAACTCGTCGACACCAAGACCGGATTTGGCGCTCACTCGGCAGGCATCAGTGGCATCGATACCAATAATTTCTTCAATTTCCTGACACACCCGCTCGGGCTCGACCTGAGGCAGGTCTATCTTATTTAGCACTGGAATGACCTCCAGGCCTTGCTCAATAGCGGTATAGCAATTAGCCACCGACTGAGCCTCAACGCCCTGAGCTGCATCGACCACCAATAAGGCGCCTTCACACGCAGCCAAAGACCTGGACACCTCGTAGGAGAAATCCACATGGCCTGGGGTATCGATGAAATTGAAGTCGTAAGTCACGCCGTCACGGGCCTGATACTTCAGGGTGACACTTTGCGCCTTGATAGTGATACCGCGCTCACGCTCGATATCCATGGAGTCCAGAACCTGAGAAGCCATCTCACGCTCGGTAAGGCCACCACACATCTGAATAAAACGATCAGCCAAAGTCGACTTACCGTGATCAATATGGGCGATAATAGAAAAATTACGAATATGGGACAGTTCACTCACGTGCGGGATACCTGTAGTCCGCCAGCCACAATTGGAGTGGCCGAGGTCAAAAAAGGGCGCATTTTACCTGATTTGACCCCGAACTAGCTATCAAATAGCCCTATTTAGGCACATGAATAGCAATAAAACCGGCCCGACCCTGTCTAACAATGCGCATTGGCACTGTACGGCCCTTCGGCAGGCCCTTCACGACTTTCTGGAAGGTAGAGACTGAATCGATATTTTCTCCTCCAATTAGCGTAATAACATCGCCACGACGGATTCTGGCCATCGCCGCCGCACTACCGGGTTCTACACCCATCACGACAACTCCCTCAGCCTGACCCAGACGCTCCGCCATCGTATCATCGATATCTCTTACCGTCAGACCGAGCCTACCGGCTTCATCTTCAGCGGCTTCTCCCTGCGCGACTGTCTCTTCTTCATCCAGACTACCTACAGTAATTTGCAGTCTTTGCAGCTTGCCCTCACGCATCAGTTCAACAGGAACTTCTGTTCCCGGTGCGATAACGCCTACTACCTGGGGTAAATCACCTGAAGTCTCAATAGCCTTTGAATCGAAACGGGTGATCACATCGCCTGGACGCAAACCACCTATGTCACCGGGAGAATCTTCTTCAACAAAGGAAACCAGCGCACCGGTAGGTTTATCCAAACCAAACGACTCGGCTAAATCACGATCAACGTCTTGTATACCAACCCCAAGCCAGCCGCGAGCGACCTTGCCTGATTCTTTTAACTGCGCCACCACAGATTGGGCCAAATCGATAGGAATGGCGAAAGAAAGACCGACTGAGCCACCGCTGGGAGAGTATATTTGCGAGTTAATCCCCACCACTTCACCATCGAGATTAAATAATGGGCCACCCGAATTACCAGGGTTTATCGCCACATCGGTCTGAATAAACGGCACATAATTACCCTTGCGCTGATCCGGAATACTACGACCAATAGCGCTGATAATACCAGCAGAAACAGAATAATCCAGACCAAATGGTGAGCCGATAGCCAGCACCCATTCGCCGACCTTTAGATCCAGATCTTCAGCCAATGTGACGAAGGGTAAATCCTTTGCGTCAAGTTTCAACAATGCCAGATCAGATCGCTCATCAGAGCCCACAACCGTTGCTTCAAATTCTCGGCGGTCGATCAAACGAACCAATATTTCATCCGCTCCATCAATCACGTGATGATTGGTCAATACATAACCATCATCGGAAATAATAAAGCCTGAACCGAGAGACTGTGACTCTCGAGACTGAGGCTGGCCGCGACGCTCGAAGAAATGGCGGAAAATCTCCGGCATTTCTTCTGGCGGCACGCCGTATTGATTGCGAGGATCGCCAGCGCTGGCCTTGGCATGAGTTACCGTGGTGATCTTTACCACTGCGGGCGACTGTTTTTCCGCAATTTCCGTAAAATCGGGCAGGCCGAATGACACGGCATGAACATTAAAAGCAAAAAAAACCGTCAACAACGGAATCAACAAGCGCTGTAGCATAGTTACCTCATTTCGTATTAAGAATTAAAAACTAGAAAACCTGTATGGGATCAGCATGGGATGCTGATACCAGGCTAGGTTGAACAGCTGGATCATTGCGCACTTTCCACGCATGAAGTCGAACCAGCCCTATTCCGAACGCCAGACCTATGATGGCTCCGAGTATCGAAAATAAATCTCCAGTGGCTGCTTGTTGGCCTAATATAGCGCCAAATAAAAGACCTGCCAGAGGAATAAAATAGAGAATCAAGGATGCCTGCAATACCAAACCGTCAGGTACGCATATTTCTACGCGATCACCAACAGAGACAGAATCCAGTGCTTTTTCATCACATAAGACCCGAACAAAATGCTCACGATCAGGAAACAGTCGCTCCATAAGCGAGTTTCCGCAGCCTTCTTTAGCACTACAGCTACCACAGGCTGTTTGTCGTGAAGTCTCGACCCACAAACTAGCCGTATCGAGCGCCACTACCTTACCAAATTCGTTCATCCTGCGGCCTTCTTTGCCTCGACATAACGCGCCACCCGGGCTGCAGTAAATAAGGGAACCTCGCCTACCACTGTCACCAGCCAGCCTTTGCCTCCGGCATTAATTTGCCGAGTATAAACGACCGTAGCACCATGTCTTGCGCGCCCTTCAACCGACTGCCCTTTGACTTCGGCGGAGGGCTCTACAAAGACACTAATAGTTGCAAGTCCATCCGTATAAAGAGCCAGACGAACCGCTTCTCCATCTCGTTTGTCATCGCTGCGAGCGGCCAAAGTAAATCCGGGCGGCAGCCAACCTACATGCATATCGAAATCGCCCAGAATATCCTTTTGCTCAGAGGCATCAGTTTTGCTAATCACCTGATGAGCCGCCGGATAACTAACGCCCTCACCTGGCTGTAAATCCTCTTCAGATATCGACCCGCCAACTTCCACAGTCGCAAATTGAAAGCGCTCCAGAGGACGTCCCTCCGGGCTGACAATCACGCTTTTTAGCAGTAAATGAGATTCGGTGTCCAGATAGAGCCAAAAGCCATTGCGGTAGGTATCTTTTGGGCGAACCCTGATTTGCTGGGCAGAGCGATTAGCGATGCGCTTAACCTCACCCATAGAAAGATCGTAGTTATCTTCCAGGTCGCTTAAGGGTTCTAGAAATGTTCGCGCAAAAGGACCACTAGATATGGTATGACCCAAACGTAAAATCTGATCGCCTGGATGAATACAACTCAGTTCATGACCACGGCGAATGACTTCCCGGGGTTCTCCGTTGAGATAGATCAGGCGCTCAAATTCTACCCCATCCTGAACCGCGTGAATGATCTGCATTGACTGCATCTCACCACTATATTCGTAGGTAAAAAAGCCCTGATAATTTTGCTCCCGAAAAGCTCGGGACATTTGATCTAGTAATTCGCGAGGACTTGCTGCTTCTACACTAATAGACAGCAGCAAGAGAGGTAATAGCAGAAGTCGAAGCAGCACGAACTAGCGCTCCTCCTCCGCAGCAGGCATGCGAGCAAAAGGCATTAAACCGCTACTACTATTCAAGGTTGAATTTTCAACATGCCTATATAAGTAAGCATTAAGACGCTCTTCAGCAAGCGCATCGGCATTCACATGACGATCAACATAAACCGCACCATTCACAGGGCCAGTATATGCAGGCTGGTTACCAGTAGATGTTCGCAAACTCAAACCGGGAAATTGAGCAGCAGTAACCGGAGCACTGGAATTAAAGCCCTCCACTGCAGCCATTTGAAGGTTGGCGTTACCACCACCACTGGCTACCTGATAAAGCTGTGTACCAGAAAGAATAGCCACAGTGACCGTAGCAGCAACCGCTACACTGGCAAAGGGTTTAAGCAAACCACTAAAGCGACGATTGTGGATCACCGCTTCTTCTGCCAGAGATTCACGTACTCGACGTGATATATCTATATGGCTGGTGTCATCCACCTCTCCACGCATCACTGATGACACTAAGTGATATCGTCGCCAAATTTCTCTTTGCTCGTCGTTCTCTTCAGAAGCTGCAGACTTCAGTACTCGTGCCAAGTCCATTTCATTGGCCTCTCCATCCAGCATTGCCGATATGGAATCGCGTAACTGTTTAGTCATTTTCTAACCTCACCTGATTGATATTTCAATACCCAAACCTGATCAATCAGGTTTGATTCTCCAGCAGGGGTGCAACACAGCTATCAATCGCCTCCCTTGCCCGGAAGATTCTTGAACGCACCGTACCTACAGGGCATCCCATCACTTCCGCTATCTCTTCATAACTCAGACCATCAAATTCACGTAAAGTTACCGCAGTTCGTAAATCATCTGGTAATTCTTTTATTGCTGCATCAACTACAGCCTTTAATTCTTGTCCAAAAAGCGCGTTTTCAGGATTTTCTATGTCTTTAAGAGCAGAATCTCCCTCAAAATACTCCGCATCGGCCACATCCACATCGGTACTGGGTGGCCTTCTACCTTGGGCAACCAGCCAGTTTTTAGCCGTATTGATCGCAATGCGATATAGCCAGGTGTAAAAAGCGCTATCGCCACGGAAATTCGGCAAGGCTCTGTAAGCCTTGATAAAGGCCTCCTGGGCCACATCTTCCATATCTGCTCGCTCGCGCACATAACGCGAGATAACGCCCATAACCTTGTGCTGATACTTTATGACCAGCAGGTCGTAAGCGCGTTTATCGCCTTTTTGTACCCGTTTTACCAGCGCCTGGTCTGTATCCGAATGACTCAGCTTGTAACTCCCTCAATGCCTAATGCGCGGGTATCCAGATATATAGACAAGCCTATCGGGTTGTCCGTCGTGTATCTGAGACCCATGTTATTCAATTTAGTTCTTAAAACGCCCAAATTTTTCGAGCAATTTCATACAACAAGTCATCAATACAGACCAACCCCAACATGCTGGAGCTGATTATAACCAAATTCGGCCGTTTAGACGCTATAGTCGATAAAGAAACAATGCAGTACACTTGCGCCATTATTTGCCATGGATCATACAGACACCCATGAACGAACAAAATGTCCATGATGTGTTAATTATTGGCAGCGGCGGCGCCGGTTTAACTCTGGCGCTACACTTGGCCGACCACTGCAAAGTGGCCGTTCTCAGTAAAGCAGATGCCCACGAGAGCTCAACATATTATGCTCAGGGCGGAATTGCCGCTGTATTAGATGACACTGACTCAATTGAAAACCACGTGGCAGACACTCTGGACGCCGGCGCCGGCCTTTGCAACAAAGACAGCGTACGTTTTACGGTAGAAAACAGCCGCAACTCCATTGAATGGCTTATTGAGCAAGGTGTTGATTTTACAAGAGAACCTGACCCAAATACGGGTATGGATTATCACCTGACTCAGGAAGGGGGTCATAGTCATCGCCGCGTTATCCATGCTGCCGATGCCACCGGAAAAGCCGTATCCACAACCCTGAATGATGTCGCGGCCAGACACCCCAACATTACCATATTCGAAAACCGGGTCGCAGTAGATCTGGTCATAGACAAACACAGTCGTCCTCGGCGCTGCAGCGGCGCCTATGTACTTAACCGTAGCAACGGCAAAGTTGAGCTGTTTCAAGCCCGCTTTACCGCCCTGGCAACGGGAGGCGCCAGTAAAGTCTATTTGTATACCAGCAACCCTGACGGCAATAGTGGCGATGGTATCGCTATGGCGTGGCGCGCCGGCTGTCGGGTAGGTAATATGGAGTTCAATCAGTTCCATCCAACCTGCCTTTACCACCCACAAGCCAAGTCCTTTTTGGTCACCGAGGCCATTCGCGGCGAAGGCGGCCACTTGCTGTTGGCCAATGGTGAGCGATTTATGCACCGTTTTGACAAACGCGGTGAGCTGGCACCCAGAGATATTGTCGCACGCGCCATAGACCATGAAATGAAACGGCTAGGTAACGACTGTGTTTATCTGGATATCAGCCACAAACCGGCTGAATTTATCGAGAGCCACTTCCCCACTGCGACAAGACGCTGTAAAAAACTGGGCATCGATATCACAAAAGAGCCTATTCCCGTAGTACCTGCGGCCCACTACACCTGTGGCGGAGTCGTGGTGAATGAGACTGGTCGCACCGATATAGACCAACTTTATGCTATTGGTGAAACCTCTTTTACCGGTCTTCATGGCGCCAACCGTATGGCATCGAACTCTCTGTTGGAATGCCTAGTGTATGGACGCGCGGCAGCCCAAGACATATTAAGCAGATTAGATGACACTCCAGTACCCTCTCCTACCGCCAAATGGGACGAATCTCAGGTAACCGATTCCGATGAAGATGTCGTGATCTCCCACAATTGGGACGAATTAAGGCGCTTTATGTGGGATTATGTCGGTATCGTGCGAACTAACAAAAGACTGGAAAGAGCTAAACACCGTGTGGATTTATTACAGCGAGAAATAGCTGAGTACTACAGTAACTACAAGGTCAGTAACGACCTGATTGAATTGCGTAATCTGGCTGTGGTTGCCGACTTGATTATCCGATCTGCTCTACAGCGCAAGGAAAGCCGAGGACTGCACTTCACCCTCGACTACCCCAATACTCTACCACTGGGCGTGGATACTATTTTAAGCCCGCCTCAGTATTGAGCTTTAATATCAGCTCCACGATATGTCTTAAACCAGTGTCTTCAGGTCGACTGGAACGTAAAAACCAGTGAAACAGGTCGGTATCTTCTTCTTCCAACAGGGCTACAAAAAGAGCCTGATCATCGGCGGCCTGATCTCGCAGGTGATTTTCAACAAAGGGCACCAAGACTAAATCCAGTTCAAGCATACCGCGGCGGCTATGCCAATAAATTCTCTTGAATTCCAGATCTGACAGCATGAATAAATTTACCCTTGCGTTAAAAATCCGGCATTATACAGTGATCTCAGCAATGCATGACAGCGCCAGGTTTTACGCCTAAGATACGCCTTGCCAAAACAGCCTAAGAGTATGATGCATAAACTAATCGATGACATAGGCGCGAGCCTCGATCAACACAATCTAGCGATATTTCCTGATAATCAGGCATCGGTCTCCCAACTACCGACGGACTTCATTACGCCGCTATCCCATCTCAGCTTTCTCGCTATCTCGGGCCTTGATTCGGCCAAATTTATGCAAGGACAGCTTACCTGTGATGTCGATGAGATTAATCTAATACAAAGCCGCCCCGGAGCTCACTGCAACCCGAAGGGTCGTATGTTAACGAGCTTCCATCTAGCTCAGTGTGGTGAGCAGGATTATCTGTTCAGCACCGTACAAGATAACCTGGCGAGCCTGAAGGGCGGCCTGGCAAAATACATTGTATTCTCTAAGGCAAAATTGACAGACAGTGACTATGTGGCACTGGGATTATCTGGCCCTAAAGCTGCCGCCTTCATTGCAGGTATTTTTGGCTCAGCTCCGACAGGCCCCAATCAGCAGCTTATTCGCGACGAAAAAATAGTCATTGCCTGTGCAGGCGATGTGCCGCGCTTTCAGGTTTGGCTTCCCAGCGAACAAGCGCTGGAGTTTTGGCAACAAGCGGTTAAATCTCTTGTCGCTGCCGATACTTCTGCCTGGTTACTGGAGGATATTCGCGCTGGCTTGGCTAATGTAGTTGCCGCTACTTCGGGTCTATTTATCCCGCAGATGATCAATCTTGAGCAGTGGGAGGGTGTCAGTTTCACCAAGGGTTGCTATACCGGTCAGGAAATCGTGGCACGCATGAAATTTCTCGGCAAAATGAAGCGTCATCTCTACCATTTCACCTCTTCTGCCTCATCGCTCTCCCCTGCCTCTCCTCTCTATGGCAGTGATTCTGAGCAGTCTATTGGCGAGGTTGTTAGTGCGGTCTCGATTAACGCGAATACCACTGAGGGTCTGGCGGTTTTGGCAGACAAATCAGTGACCAACGGAGTGTTTTCTGGCCTTGAGCGTCGACACTCACTATCTCTTAAACCCTTAATTATAAAGGACTAGAGCTGTAGTGAGCGCTTACTTTATCTTATAAATTAACTCGTTAAGAGCTGACATTGGTAGCGCTGAACTCGGTTGATACCGGAACCTCTATTTCGAATCGACCATAACTGCGCCAGTACTGCCGATCGCTAAAGAACTCGCGCAAGCGCTCAAACATACTTTAGCTTAAAGACATCGGCAGTACTGACTCCGTTGAGCATGGCCTGATTGATTCGAAATAGAGGTGCCGGTATCGCCCTGACTATTCAAAGTGACGGGACGAATGAGGCATTTTTAGGGTAAAAACTAGAAACTGCTTTCTGGCAATTCTGGCAATTCTGGCAATTTAGTCAGTACAAATCTCGAGCCCCAGTAACAAGCTAAATTCCCCCAGCGTATGCTCAAAAATCACGCCCAGGTTTAACTAGTTTTTACGATACATAAAGTTCGCACATAAGTTAGGTCAGGCTGCGCAGAGGTTTTGCGGAACAATCAGATCGCGTTTAAGCTTTTGGGGCAATGGGGCAGATCTTGCTAAAGTATGTCTGAGCGCTTGCGCGAGTTCTTTAGCAGCCCCAGTGGCCCAAAAGCTTGCGATCGTGCCGCAAAACCTCTGCGCAGCCTGACCGGAGTAATAGCCTCTAACCCTCTAGCCCAGAAGCGAAAACTCCTCTGGCACAGACCAGTCAATTGCGCTCCGCCCATGGGACTCCAGATAGTCATTAGCCAAGGTAAAATGCCCGCAGCCCAGAAAACCGCGATGCGCACTGAGAGGAGAAGGATGCGGCGCGCTGAGCACCAAATGACGCTCTCTATCAATGATTGCACCTTTCTTCTGGGCATAAGCACCCCAGAGCATAAATACTACGCCGTCACACTCATCATTGACCACTTCAATGACCCGATCAGTGAATTGCTCCCAACCCCGTTTCTGGTGAGAAGCGGCATTGGCGCGCTCAACAGTCAGAACACTGTTAAGTAAAAGTACACCCTGATCAGCCCAAGAGCTTAAATCACCATGAGAGGATATTGGAGAACCAAATTCAGCATGAATTTCTTTATAGATATTCACCAGAGAAGGGGGCGTTTTAACGCCCTGGCGCACAGAAAAGCACAGCCCATGGGCCTGTCCTGGGCCGTGATACGGGTCCTGACCCAGAATGACCACTTTTACCTTACCCACAGGCGTGAGAGAAAAAGCACTGAAGTATTCCGAACGTGCGGGATAAATAGCCTTTCCTGCGGCTTTTTCAAGAAACAGAAAATCTTTCAAATCCTGCATATAAGGCTTGGTGAATTCACCTGCCAAATACGCCAACCAACTGGCTTCCAGCGTAATTTCCTGATCCACACCCGATATCATATGATCCTGTCCTAACCGTAACCTGATATAAATCAGTAAGATGGTGACTGCTACTGACCCTGAGCGCAGACAAAGGTAAACTAACGCCCATTGTAACAAGCAACAGAAGACAGCGAGAGCCTGAAATGAAAACTCCCTACCAAATACTGGGCGAAGACGGTATTAAGGAATTAGCCAACGCATTCTATGACACGATGGAAGAGGCACACTCAGCGGCCGGTGTGCGCCGTATGCATGCAGAAGACCTGTCACCAATGAAGCTCAAACTGGCTGAATACCTCACTGGCTGGATGGGAGGTCCGCCGATCTATTCAGAAAAGTATGGCACCGTCTGCATGACCGAACCACATGCCCCTTATGCCATTGGGCCCAGAGAAAGAGATCAGTGGCTACTTTGCATGGATGCGGCACTGGAGAAGATAGACGCCTCCGATGAGCTGAAGGACATGCTTAAGACACCGATGTATCGTATTGCCAGTGCCATTCAGAATATGGACACCTCATTGGAAGATCGCAAAGAAGACGATGACAATTTAATTGCGATTGGATAAACATAATTCAAATTCAGCACATAGAGAACCAAACATGCAACAGCACGATAAAGTACTTGAGGCAATGGGCTGCGACGACTTGTCGACATTGATCGATCCGGAGTTTCTCGCTGAATACGGTCTGGGCCCTGCTGGTCAGTACGGCATGGTATGCCAAGACGTATTGGCCAATATTGCGCTACTGGAATCTTTGGGCGCAAGACCCTTTGTGCACGACGTTAGACAAGCGCCTAATTGGAGCGAGCACGGAATAGCCAAAGATGTGACAACAGATTTCGCCCTCGGTTACTCCAACCACCAGCAAATTGAATTGCTTGGCCCTGGCGTTAACACCACCATGTATAGCGATAAAATTCCTGACGATGGCACGATCGCGCTGCATCATGTGTGTGTTTTTCAGAATGATATAGCAGGAATGGAAAAGCGCTTGAATCAGGCGGGTTATCCTACGGTTGTCTCAGGACACATCGGAATAGGCGGTCTTTATACTACCCGTTATAAATATTTTGAGACGCGCGCGGAGTTAGGCTTTTATCTCGAGCTTTGCGAATATCGCTTATTTGGACTGCAGGCCACGCCGGGAGAGAAAATTATTTCAGGCATAGGTAGCATGCAAAAGCGATTTGCAAAAAGCTAGGCCGTTTCTTGTAAACGAATCAGTTCGACTTTGCCTTTTTTACGTTTTTGTACGGCAGTGTTCTCAATCTCGGTCAAGGCTCCTGCCGCGTAAGACACGTCTTGTCTCTCCTGCGGCACTTCACCATACAGCGTTGTTCTCTGTACAGGTTTGCGGCCGATACTTTCAATTAACTCGTCCATCACCTGTGGCGGCATTTCCTGGCCATGTACTGCGCCGGCAGCTCGGGTGATCGACTCGTTCATCAAGGTGCCGCCCATATCGTTGGCACCAGAATTAAGGCAGGCTTTTACGCCCTCATGCCCCATTTTCACCCATGACGTCTGGATATTATCAATTTGGCCGTTAAACACCAGACGTGAAACCGCATGCATCAATACCGACTCACGGAACGTTGGCCCTCTTCTCGATTGACCCCGAGAAAACATGGGCGCCTCGGATGCGACAAAAGGCAAGGGGACAAATTCGGTAAAGCCGCCAGTTCTTTCCTGCAGATCTCGAATCGCTAACAAATGCCTGGCCCAGTGCTGATAGCCCTCAACGTGGCCATACATTATAGTAGCGGTGGTTCTAAAACCTTGTTGATGCGATGTTTCAATAACTTCCAACCACTGAGCTGTATTGAGTTTGTCGTGGCAGATCACCGCACGAATTTCGTCATCCAGTATTTCAGCCGCAGTGCCTGGCAAAGTGGATAAACCGACCTCTTTAAGTTGCTGTAAAAAAGCAGACAATGTCACACCCAAGGTTTGTGCGCCCTGCCACACTTCCAGCGGTGAAAAAGCATGTATATGCATATCGGGAACGGCAGACTTTACGATTCGACAAATATCCAAATACGACTCGCCAGTATAGTCGGGATGAATCCCGCCTTGCATGCAGACTTCTGTTGCGCCTCGATCCCAGGCTTCCTTGACCCGTCTGCCGATTTCATCTGCCGAAAGATCATAAGACTTCCCGCGCAAATTCTCCGAGGCTTTTCCTTTCGAAAAAGCGCAAAAAGTGCAACGAAAATAACAGACATTGGTGTAGTTGATATTGCGATTAACAACATAACGTACGGTATCGCCGCTCACTTTCTGGCGCAGGCTATCGGCTGCCTGGCAGACATAAGCGAAGTCTCCACCCCGGGTCTGAAACAATCGACTTATTTCATCTTCTTGTAGACGCAAACCCTGCTCGGCTTTGGCGACAATAACGCGTACATCGTTGCTCACCCCTGGATATTTTTCCCCGTATATCAAAGCGATTTCTTCAGCAGGTTCCGTGCTGGCCTCACCGGCCAGCCAATCATCAGTTCGAGGATAGCCCTGCCCATCAATACTTCGCAGCACAGCAGTACGCAGACGAGAATCGAGCCAGGTTTCACCATCCTGCGCATAGGCAGGGTAGATCGTCAGACGCTCCTGCAACAACTTACCGGCAACGCGGGTCTCGCGGGCCAAAGTATCTACGTGGGGCCATGGAGCCTCGGGGTTAACATGGTCTGGCGTAAGTGGCGACACACCACCCCAGTCATTTATACCCGCTGCAACCAATTGCTCTAATACACCGGGGCTAAGATTGGGTGGTGCCTGAATACTCATTTGTGCGCCAAACAAAATTCTTGCTACGGCAATGGTCCACAACAGTTCTTCAAGATCCGGCTCGGGCGCCTGAGCCATTTTAGTATCTGGCTTGGCACGGAAATTTTGAATGATAATTTCTTGAATGTGACCGTAGCGACGGTGCACGTCGCGCAGCGCCAGCAGCGACTCAATACGTTCCAAGCGCGTCTCACCAATACCAATTAAGATACCCGAGGTAAACGGTACTTTGTGCTGGCCGGCGCGCTCCAAAGTCGCAATACGGACAGCGGGGTCCTTATCCGGTGAACCGTAGTGCGGCATGCCCTTCTGGCACAATCGCTCACTGCAAGATTCCAGCATAATACCCATAGACGCGGAGACTTTGCGCAATAGCATAATTTCTTCGTCGTCCATGCAGCCGGCGTTAATATGGGGAAACATACCCGTTTCCTCAAATACGGCTTCAGCGACGTGAGCGACGTATTCCAGAGTAGAAGAAAAACCCATTTCAGCCAGTGCTTCGCGCGCCGCTTTATAGCGCAGTTCAGGCTTTTCGCCCAAGGTAAACAATGCTTCTTTACAACCCATGACCGCACCTTCGCGAACCAGTGCCAGCACCTCGTCTACCGACATAAAGGGTTGCTCTATGCGGCTGGGAGTTTTAGCAAAAGTGCAGTAATGACATACATCTCGACAGAGGTGCGTCAGGGGTATAAAGACTTTTCTGGAATAAGTGACCAGTGGACCAAAGCCCTGGTCGCGCAATGTACTGGCGGCCTGCATTAAAGCCGGTAAATCATTCACGCCAGCCAGCAAATGTGATTGCTCTTCTGTTGGCGGATGACCGTTAACAGCCTGCTCTAGCAGCACCAAGGGTAGGGGACTATCCACGTTGTACATCCTTTAAATTCTGTTCGACCAAATTCATCGGTGGTGCAACAAACTCAGGCCCGGAGGTGGCAAATCGATGATCAACATCCCAGCTATTCAGCAAGGCGGCGGTTTTTTCACCCGTTAAACCCAAATGATGAAGCTGGATAAGCAAAGCCAAATCCGGCGCTGTATCCACATCGAAGGCCAGTGTGGTTTTGTCGACAACCAGCGGTTCAAAACCCTGCTGCTGAATTGCGGCACAATGACGGTGAAAGCTGTCTTTGCCGTACTGCATATCGATTACCGAGGGCAGTACAAAGGCCATGCCATTGCTGCCATCACCACGCCAATCAGGCGCAATGGCGACCGGAAAATTGGGAGTCTTTACGCTATTCAGTAATCGGCTTATATCTTCTGCACGAGCTATGGCGAGATCACCGTGCAAAACCACCGCATGGCTGGCTCCACGTGACTGCACTTCAGTCAGGGCCCAACTCACAGCCGCATTAAGGCCTTCAACGCCGGCGGGTTCAGCGACAACAATAAAACGCGAATCGGGTAACAGTGCCGCCACTTGCGGCTCTGATGAGGCGATTAACACCCCGTCCAGATCGTTTAGCTGAGCCAATTCATTTAGTAAGTCGCCCAGCAACGCAGCAACTAAAGCCTGTCGTTCAGCGGCACTAAGAAGTCCAGCCAGACGCTGCTTAACCTGATCAAATATTTTCACGGGGACAATGGCCCAGTTCACTATGGCTGACACATCAATTCCTCGGCAAAACTTAGCACCTCTCGGGCCAGGTCTTTTTTACTATCCATTGAGCGCATAATCGTAGCACACGCCTTTGCGGGAATACCGCCAGCGCGGATCTCATCCAACAATGCGGCATCCTCTGTATCAATCACAAATCCATCGAGCAAATCACCGTATAACGCTGCCACTGCAGTGGCTGAACAAGGCATATTTAACTCAGACATCATTTTCGCTGCCGGGCCCTTAAGTGCCTGACCGGCAATAATCGGCGAGACGGCAATAACCGGCGCCGGGGACTCCTTCATATGCTCCGTTACACCCGCGAGCGAAAGAATAGGCTCAACACTGACAAACGGGTTAGACGGGCAGATAATTATGGCCGCCAAATCAGGATCCTGTAGCAAGGCAATAAAATCTTCCTGCGGTTGCGCCCCGTCAATACCCTCAAAATAATAGGCACTTACCACGGGCTCGCAGCGCTCACGGACAAAATAATGCTGGAACGATAAGTCGCCCTGATCGGTCACCATACGGGTACTAACGCGGTCATTTGTCATGGGTAGTAATTGAGGCGCCAGATCCAAACGATGAGCTAGCAGCGCAGTCACTTCGGTCAGAGATTTGCCCTCGTTTAACAGCGCCGAACGCTGAATATGTGTCGCTAAATCCTGGTCCCCCAATAAAAACCAGTCTTCGCCACCCAGACGTTTTAGACTTTCCATAAACTGCCAGCTCTCACCAGCCAAGCCCCAGCCTTGCTGCTTATTATTCAGCCCCGCCAGGTTATACATCACGGTATCGAGATCAGGAGAAATCGACAGTCCTAAATGAATAAAATCATCTGCTGTATTGGCGACAATGCATAATTCATCGGGCGCTAAAACAGCCGCCAGGCCGGTGGCCAATTTGGCACCGCCTACGCCACCGGAAAGAGCGAGTATTTTCTTTGCTTTACTCAACAGAAAAACCCTAGCGAAATAAATCCATATCACGATCCCGAATCAGTGCCCCGGAACCCACCTCTGACGTCGTTAGATTGGCGCCCCGAATCAAAACCACGGGGCTGCCTTCTGCCGCTTGACCCATCATAAAAGAAGCCGCCGCCGCCAATTCATCTGCCACAGCTACCGTACTAACTTCCATGGTGCGATCAAACAAGTCCTTAGTACCAATCAGATCGTCTACCGGCTCAAAACCGGCAGTACCTATCGCCATGCCGCAGGTGCCATTGCGCCAAGCTCTGCCGGCACTATCATTGATGACAATTTTGATATCCAGACCCAACTGCTCGCGAAACTGCTGGCGTAAAGCTCGAGCACTGGCATCGGAATCAAGAGGTAGCAACAAGACTTGCTCGTCGCCCTTATCTATATTTGATCGGTCAATCCCAGCGTTAGCGTGTACATATCCCAGCCGGTGCTCTACCACAATGACACCAGGTCTCTTGCGTACAACCTCATGGCTTTCATTCAGGATTAACTCCACCAGACGAGGGTCTTTATCGACCTCAAGACCCAGGGCCTCTGCTTCTGCCGAGGGTGTGACGTCGGCTAGCCGCGCATAACGACCTTCACTCTTGGAGATAATTTTCTGCGCCAGAGCGATAACGTCCCCGTCATTCAGAGAATATTCAACAGCCTCCAGACCGGCCAGAATAATTGCGAACAGATCATCGCCCGGTTGCACCAGAGGGATGTCAGCCAATGCCGTTAAAGTAAGCTGGCCGTTCACGGGGTTTCAGACAGACCTGAAATTCGAATACCGGCATGGCATTTATACTGACGATTAATCTGAATCAGCACGGAAGTCAGTGCTTCTGCAGCAGCCGCATTGGCAATGGGGCCGGCATGAAAGCCGCGCATACCAGCGGCCTCTACCAAGCCAATAACCACTTCCCTTGCGGCCTTTTTATTGCCGGCCACTAACACATCACAGTCAAGGCCATGACCTTCCTGCAGATGATGCGCTGCCACATTCTGGAAAGCGGAAACAACCCTTACCTCCTCACCTAATAATTCTTGTGCTATTTGGCCTGCACTACCGCCTTCAGGCAGCTGCACCGTGCCGACTTTGGGCGGCAATAGTGGTACGGTTACATCAATCAGAATCTTGCCCTGCAATGCAGCAGAGACATATTCCAGTGTACTGGCCTGGTGGCTAAAGGGAACGGTAATGGCAACCAGATCCGCAGCTTGTGCTGCAGCCAGATTTTCCATCGCCTGAACCGCAACGCTGGCTACGCCACGACCACCCATAACGGCCTTTAAGTCGTCTGCAGCAAGCTGTGCTTTCTCTGCCGTACGAGAGCCAATAATCACTTCATAACCCGCTTCCACCCAACGACGCGCCAAACCGGTACCTAAATCACCTGTTCCGCCGAGGATAGCTATGATTTTAATCTCTTCAGACATTCTATTAGTTTCCTGAATAATTACTTCGGTGTGCAGTTTGCCCGCCATATAACTGCGGATAAAGTGACGGTATAGTAACAGATTGTCACTGGGCTACAGGCATAATTGGGCCAGAACCTTTCCACAGCAAGGCGCTTGGCCCAAAGAAATATCCCCTATAATGATAGGGTTTATGCTGTAACCCTTCAGGAGAACGGATAGATGAACAACCCATTGGACATGACAGGCAAGGTCGTCATCGTAACCGGCGGCACCAAAGGTGTCGGTCGGGGTATTGCCCAATGCTTTCTCGAGGCAGGCGCCAACGTAGTTATCTGCGGTCGGAATAAACCTGATACGCTACCAGGCGCGGGCGGTTTGGAGGCAATATTTAAAGCCATTGATGTGCGTATACCAGAGCAGGCGACTGAGCTAATTGAGTTCGCTGTAGAGAAATTTGGTAGACTTGACGTGCTAGTCAATAATGCCGGTGGTGCCCCTCACGCAGATGCAGCAACCGCGTCACCGCGCTTTTCTGAATCCATTATCCGCTTGAATTTATTGGCACCACTGAACTTCGCGCAAGCCGCCAACGCAGTAATGCAGCAGCAGGCCAGCGGTGGCAGTATTATCAATATTGCCAGTGTCAGTGCAGTAAGGCCTTCTCCCGGCACCGCAGCCTATGGCGCAGCTAAAGCCGGCTTGATAAACTTGTGCACCTCACTTGCCGTCGAATGGGCGCCTAAAGTCCGTGTTAATGCCATTACCGCCGGGCTTATTCGTACGGAGCAATCGGAGCTCCATTATGGAGACGAGGCAGGCATAGAAGCGGTTGGTCAAACCATCCCTCTGGGCCGTATGGCCGTGCCCGAAGACATAGGCAATACCTGCCTTTTTCTCGCATCACCGCTATCGAGCTACATCAGTGGTGAATCTATTCTGGTTCATGGCGGCGGCGAGTCCCCTGCCTTCCTTAATGCCTCTACTGCTGACAATTAAGATGCGATATTTACTCCTACCATTGTACGCAATGCTTCTGGCGGCCTGTACTCAGCAGTCGTCCAGTCTGCCAGTCAGTTACACAGGAGCAACCGCCAACTGGCCAAGTTACGGCGGCCAGAAAGCACAACATTATTCAGCACTAGACCAAATTAACCGCGAGAATATTCAACAGCTGGAACTTGCCTGGACCCATAATTCAGGCGATATATCCAACGGAATAGATGGCGACTGGGGACGCTCAACACTGCAGGTTACGCCGATTGTGACCAATGGCTCTCTGTACTACTGCACCCCTTTTGGTCGCGTATTCTCTCTAGACCCCGAAACTGGCAGCGAGCGATGGGTCTACGACCCACAAGTAAAAAACAAACGCAGTGGCCTCTACCCACTAGCCTGTCGTGGCGTCAGCTACTGGCAAGACAAGGATTCCACAGCAAGTTGTAGCAAGCGGATTTTTTACGCCACCAGAGACGCAGAAGTGATCGCCTTAGATGCCGACACTGGCGAACCCTGTGAAAGTTTCGGCAGTGCTGGCAGAGTCAGCTTACAGGTCGATATCACCAACCCTGCGGCGCAAAAGTTTTACCCTACTTCTCCGCCAGCGATTATCAACGATACGGTTATTTTTGGCACTCTGGTACCAGACAATGAAACCGTTAACGCGGCCAGTGGTGTGATTCAGGCCTTTGATGCATACACCGGAGAACGACGCTGGGTATGGGAACCTCTGCCTGACGACTTCCAAAAACCTGACAATATCAGCGGATTTATGCCCGGCACTCCCAATGCCTGGGCACCAATCACTGCCGACGAGGAAAGAGGTCTGGTCTATGTTCCGATGGGAAACCCCTCACCTGACTTGTACGGCGGAGAGCGCAACGGCATAGACTATTATGGATCCTCTACGGTCGCACTCAATGCAGAAACCGGCACGGTTGCATGGCATTTCCAGGCGGTTCACCACGACGTATGGGATTATGATATAGCATCTCAACCACAGCTGTTCCAAATTGATGGTGTGGCCAACGGTAAAGCCGGAGTATTACAGGCCACTAAAATGGGCCACGTATTCCTGCTTGATCGCGATACCGGCAAGCCGCTGTATCCAGTGGAAGAGCGCCCCGTTCCTCAGGACGGCGTAGCGGGAGAGCAGCTTTCGCCCACTCAGCCATTTCCTACCCATCCTGTACCGCTTCACCCTCATCAACTGGAAATTGGCGGCATGATCGGCTTCGATGCCGCGCGCTGTAAAAAAGATGTAGAACAATTCCGCAATGAAGGCATCTTTACCCCGCCATCTCTACAAGGCAGCGTCGCTTATCCCGCAACTTTGGGCGGCATAAACTGGGGCGCCACCGCGATAGATCCGGTTAACGGCATGATGTACGTCAACCAAATGCATTATGCGATGGTTGTTCAACTGATTCCGCGCGCAGAATACGATGAACTTAACCCGCCAACCGGGGGTTATCCGGACGAATTTTACCCGATGAAGGGCAGCGCCTACGGCGCCAAACGCACAGGCCTTATGAGTTTTTTGGGCTCGCCCTGCGTCAAAAAACCCTGGGGCACCTTGAGCGCGGTTAACTTAAAAAGCGGCCAAATTGAGTGGAAAATACCTTTGGGTACTACCCGCGACCTGGCGCCATGGCCACTCTGGTTTAATAGCGGCACACCCAATATGGGCGGCGCCGTTGTGACCGCAGGCAAGCTACTATTTATTGGTGCCACCACCGATCATTTTTTTCGAGCATTCGATGTGTCCACTGGTGAAGAAGTGTGGCGCCACCGCACACCGACATCCGCAAATGCAACACCGCTAAGCTACCGCCTGAGAGAAAGCAGTAAACAGTATGTGGTCGTTGCCGCCGGTGGTCATGGCTGGTCAGATCCCGGCGACAGTATCATGGCCTTTGCGCTGCCAGACTAAGAATTACAATCTCTTAAAAACCCGGGATTTCGATTTCTGCAGTGTATAGTAAGCGTCTTATTTTTTTGTCGTTAGAGGGAAACATTATGTCTGAACTGGGATTCTGGAATTTAGCTCAAGCCGAGCCCGATAAACTGGCTCTGATTGATCCTCAGGAAAACCTTTGGACACGCGGGCAATTGCTGTCGGAGTGCAACCAGATGGTACATGGGTTTCGCTCCATGGGTCTGCAAGTGGGCGATACGGTTGCGATTATCATGCCCAATTGCAAAGAGTTTCTGGTGACTTATCTGGCCTGCGCTCAAGCCGGTTTTTATCTGGTCCCCATTAACTGGCATTTAGCTGGTCCTGAAGTGGCTTATATTCTCGCCGACAGTGAAGCCAAAGCCTTTATTTCACATGAAAAGGTCGCCGCAACTGCCAAGACAGCGGTCGCGGAGGCGGGTTTCCCGATTGATCGTGCATTCTCTATTGGTGCTATAGACGGGTTCACGCCCTTAAGTGAATTTCTAGCTAAACAAGTTGATAGCATGCCGGACGATATGACCTGCGGCGCTGTGATGAACTATACCTCGGGCACCACAGGTCGCCCCAAGGGAGTCAAACGCGCCCTGGCGGGTATAGACCCCAACATCATGGGTGAACTGTATGCCAGTTTTCTGATGATGTTTGGTATCCAGGCACACGATAACAATGTGCATTTTACCGGCTCTCCGCTATACCATACTGCCGTTCTTGTATGGGCTGGTAACTCATTGCATTTAGGTCACAGTATCGTATTGGTGGAAAAATGGGACGCCGAAGATATGCTGAGGTTGATCGACAAATACCAGGTCACTACCAGCCATATGGTGCCAACGCAATTTGTGCGCGCACTGAAATTACCGCAAGAAACTCGCGATAAATACGACTGTTCCTCAACCCGCCACATGATTCACGCCGCAGCGCCCTGCCCGCCTGAAATCAAAAAATCCATGATCGAGTGGTGGGGACCATCTATTTACGAATACTACGCTGCCACAGAGGGCGGCGGCACATTAGTCACGCCGCAGGAATGGCTACAATATCCCGGCACCGTTGGCAAAGCCTGGCCGGGAGCAGAGATAAAAATCTTTGATGATGAAGGACAGGAACTACCCGTCGGAGAGACCGGCACAGTATACATGTTACTGCAAGATGCGCAGAAATTTGAGTACAAAGGCGACAAAGCAAAAACCGATAAAGAGCGACTGGGTAATTACTTTACCGTCGGTGACGTCGGCTACCTGAACGAAGAAGGTTATCTGTTTTTGTGCGACAGAAAGATCGATATGATTATTTCAGGCGGGGCCAACATCTATCCGGCTGAAATTGAAAGTGAGCTTATTCTTCACCCCAGCGTTGCCGACTGCACGGTGTTTGGCATTCCAAACGAGGACTGGGGCGAAGAGATAAAAGCCGTTGTGCAGACCGTGGCAGGAGTGGACTCAGATGAGGCCCTTAGCGCAGACATTATGAGCTTTCTGGAGCGACGTATCGCGCGCATGAAATTACCCCGAACGATAGATTATATGGCCGAACTTCCTCGCGATGAAAACGGCAAACTGTACAAACGCCGCCTCAAGGACCCTTATTGGCAGGGCCATGAGAAAAACGTATAGGGATACACCATAGTGAGCCGAGTCGTTATTGATCTACCGGAAGAATTCCCTTTCTCCACTGATATTGAAATATTAGTATCCCATATCAATCGCGGAGACCATCTGGCCAACGAAGCAATTATTGCCTTCGCCAATGAAGCATGGGTGCGCTATTTACGAAATTTGGGAATTGATGATTTTGTCATATTGGGCTCACAGACAATCAATGCTGATTTGGCGGTGAGCCTGCACTCTGAGGGACTTTACGGCGAAATAGCGCGAATCGATGTCGTGCCCGCAAATTTTCACAAATACGGATGCGATTTCCTATTCCGTATCTGTGACAAAACCAGCGGGCGACTGATAGCCAAGGCGAAAATGGGTTTATTGACTTACGATTACAGCGAAAAGAAACTACAGCTGGCTCCCGAGGGGTTTGCGAAAGCCCTCATGCCCTGAGCAAATACAGACCGCGATACATTTTATTGCCGTGCACTAAGAACTACGAATAACGACCGAAAAAAGAGTTCAACAACCTCGCCATTAATTGAGCCTGGCCGGTAACATTGGCCTTGCGGTATATGCTCTTTAAATGAAAACGCACTGTATCCATAGACAGATGTAAATTTCGCGCCATCTCTAACGCACTTAAGCCCTGTATCAACTGCCCACATACTCGCCCTTCGGCGGGCGACAAACCGTACAGTCCAATAACAAACTCTACGGGAAAAGTAGGCGTTAGTGCTTCGTGTAAAAATAACAGCAACCATTTCTGCTCGGAGCCTCGGCCGTAATAGTCCACTGCAGGATTAAGAGGAATACACTGTACAAGATTTTTACCACCACTTAATCCGGTATAAGCTACATCTATCTGGTATAGCGGCGCATTGGGTTTGGGAGAAATAATTGTCTCAAGCAGAGCGTCGGCAGCGACATCAGGCAGAGAAATATTGCCATTTTTAACCTTGTAATCGCCCGCCAACTCAGCGGCTTCGGCGCCAGAATTACGCTGCAGAATAGTGCGATTTTCATCCACAATAATGATGGGGAACGATAACTTATCTGCTGCTTCAAAGGTTAATCGAGCCTCGGAAACAGCATAATCGACCTTCCGCGAAATACTCACTGCTCGGGTTAGATGAGGTAAAAGATCATTCAATACTTTGTATTCTGCCGGTCTGAAAGGCGTATCAGAAAAATCTCGTTGCACAGAAAGCGTTGACACCATGTTGCCCTCACGCTCGAGAGCGACCGCCAAAAAACGACCAAAACCGTGATCCTGATAAAATTCCTGATAGGCCTGCGATTCACGTATACAGTTATCACCCAAAACCGTGTTAGCCGAAAACACGGTAGGGTTGTGATGGCTATAAGCAAGCTGCGCTATATCATCATTTGGCAAAATATTATCGGCGTAATAGCTTATGTCCTCTGCCTTTAAGGAGCTATAAACCGAGCTATTGAGTGTGCGAGAAGACCCGGTTTCCCTGAGGGTGGAAAGGGAAATCCCATTACAGCCAATCAATTGAGCGACAAGCGCATTGGTCTCAGTCCAACCGGCTGGATTGGTCACGGAAGAATAGATTGATCTGACTGTTTGGCTAAAAAGATCCATATACTGTGAATTCCGCCGGGTTGAGCTGGGGAGGACCCTAGCCTCAATTAAATGACATACTGATATGTCATTTAATTTTCATCCTGCCACAAAGACCCATAGCGGGCAATGGTAATTTAAGCTACGGCTATTCTAATTCTCGCAATACCAACAGTGGCGGCTGCCTAACGACCTTGCGGCTGGCCAGTACACCCAAACCCCCAATCAACACCATGCCTGCCACCGGCCCCAGCAACCACACTATGGGCTGAGGCGAATATTCCATATCAAAACTGTATATCTGCACCAAGGCGCCTACCAATTCTGCACCTGCAGCACCCAATACACCTGCAACCAAACCCAGCAAGATAAATTCAATCGCCAGGCCACCCATTATTAGTCGAGTCTGGGCCCCCAGCGTGCGTAATATCGCGGACTCACGCAGCCGTTCGGAAAGGCTAGCCCGGATAGTCGCCATTAATACCAGACCACCGCAGGCTATCACCAACCACAATACCGCCTCAATCGCCATACTCACCTGGGCCACAATAATCCGTACCTGCGCTATGATGGCATCCACTTCAAATACGGTGACGGTAGGGAAACGGCGCACAAAATCTACCAGCAGAGACTTATTTTCTGTCGGCAAATAGAAGCTGGTGATATAGGTTGCAGGATAACTTTCTAATACATGAGCGGGGAAAATCATATAGAAGTTAGGCCGCATACGCTCCCAATCAACTTCACGCAGAGAACTTACCTGAGCCTCAAAACTCTGATCCGCTAACTGAAAACGCAAGCTATCGCCTAAAACAATACCCAACCTTAGGGCCAGGGTGGACTCCAGCGATACTTCATCTCGCACAGTGTTAGCCTGCCACCATTCGCCTTCCAGTAAAATATTATCGCTGGGCATGGCAGCGGCCCATGTCAGGTTAATTTCCCTGTCCATGCTCGCTGTATCGTCGCCATCCTTGCTCACGCGCTGCTTAACCAACTCGCCATTCACATGCGTCATGCGGGCCCTGACCATAGGATACAGACCTTCATCTTCTAGCGCATTTTCACTCAGCCAGCCTTTCACTTCAGGCATTTGAGCTGGTGATACATTAACCAGAAAATGGTTGGGCGTGCCCTCTGGCAATTGCTCCTGCCAATCTTGCAGTAGCGAACTACGCAAGATCACTAATACCAGAAACAACATCAGGGTAATCGAGAAAATTACCACTTGAATAGAGTTTTCAAGAGCACGCCGCCGCAGCGACGCCGTTGCCAAGCGCCAGACGCTGCCCGCCTGCATACCGGCCCAATGAGTCGTACGCAATAGCAGCCAGGCACACGCTCCGACAAGAATTGCAGTCAGTAGCAAACCGGCAAATACCAGCCCTGCCAGTAACAGATCACTGGTATACCAGACCATTAAGCCAAATAAGGCCGTGCCACCAATCAGCCAGGCATTGATCACACTACCTACCGCCTGACCCGCTTCACGACGCAGCACGATAACCGGTGATATTTTCCGCAATCCCAGCAAAGGAGGTGCGGCAAAGGCTGCCAGACATACCAAGCCAGTAACACCACCTGCAACTAATGGTCTGAAACTGGCAGCAGCCAGCTCAACTAACATCACCTGACTGACAACCTGGGCAATAGACCACTGTAAAAACCAGCCTACGCCCCAACCAACGCCGACGGAAAGCAAGGCTATGCCCGCCAACTGTTGACTATATAAGGCAACAATTCTGTTGGAACTTGTACCCAGGGTTTTTAAAACGGCGACAACACCTTCTTGCTCCAGTGTGTAACGCCTTGCCGCAATCGCAATGGCAGCGCCTGCCAGTACCAGCCCCAGCGTACCACCCAGCATCAGATAGGATTCCGCTTTATCTATTGCGCCCGCCACTCGGGGTCGCCCTTCCTTCACACCGTAGATACGATGCTCCGGTAATAGTTTCGGCGTGAGTGCCTGCTGAAACGCCGCTACGGATTCGGTTTCGCCAGTGAAGTAGTAGTAATACCTAACTCGGCTACCCGGCAGAATTACTCTGGCCGCTGCAAGGTCATCCTTATGCATTAAAGCGCCGGGAGCAAAACCTGTATTATTGCCACCTGGTTCGCTGACCAGTACGGCATCTATACGCAGAGATGTATCACCAATTTCAAGCGAATCACCTACCTCGACGCCCAACGCTTGAAGCACTCGACTATCAGCCCAAATATTCCCTACCTGGGGACCTCCATTTGTCTCTTCAACGTCGCCAAACAACTGCCTGCTGATTTTAATATTGCCACGCAGAGGGTAGGCTGAATCTACTGCTCGCAGCGAAGCAATCTGAAAACCGTCTCCCGCCGACAGCATGGTCGCAAAAGAAACCGCATAGGATTGATCGATACCATCGATCTGGGGCCACCATTGCGTCTCGACAGGCCTGGGTGACTCCATGATTAAATCGGCACCCAGCAACTGACTGCTCTGGGCGACGATAGCGTTACCTAGTCGTTCAGCAAACATACCGATACCGGTCACAATGGCTACCGCCAGTGCGGTCGCCATCAACAGGATAATCAAATCGCCGCCACGCCAGTCACGGGCCAGTAATTTTATGCCCAGCATTTATACCTCGGCCTCAGCGCAGGTCAACAGACCATCTTCGAGCTGCCAATGCTTGGCACAACGACCCGCAAGATCGACATCATGCGTTACCAGCACCAAGGTAGTGCCAAACTCCGCATTGAGCTCAAACAGTAGATCGGCAACCTGGCTGCCCGTCTTTAGATCAAGATTACCGGTTGGTTCGTCGGCAAATAGAATACGTGGCCGACTGGCAAATGCTCGAGCGACGGCAACACGTTGCTGCTCACCGCCCGACAGTTGCCGGGGATAATGTGAAAGACGCTCAGCCAGGCCGACTCGTCGCAGATACTCACTGGCTATCTGGCGGGCTTTTGATACCCCTTTCAATTCCAGCGGTAACATGACATTTTCTAATGCAGTCAAGGCAGGTAATAATTGAAAAGACTGAAAAACAAAACCCACCAGATCACTGCGCACCTTGGCCCGTTGGTCTTCATTCAAGCAGGTGATTTCGTTATCACCTAACCAGACCTGGCCACTGCTGGGAGTATCCAATCCGGCAAGTATGCCCAACAAAGTAGATTTACCCGATCCGGAAGCGCCGGTAATTGCAGCACTTTCACTTTCAGCGATTGTTAATTCGACACCATTGAGTATCCTTACTACATCATCCCCCGCGGGAATATGTTTAACTACTTTATCTGTCCTGATCATGCTTAACCTTATGCGTAAATTACTACTCACTATTGTTGTACTGCTACTACCGAGCCTTAGCCTACAGGCTGTGGCCTCTGCTGACCACCAGATCGTGGTGCTCGGAGACAGCCTTAGCGCCGGCTACGGTATCGACTCTGATTTTGGCTGGGTTAGTCTACTGAGTCAGCATCTACAGCAGAAAAACCCCTCTATCACGGTGACCAATGCCAGCATTAGTGGGGAAACCACTATCGGAGGTTTGAGCCGCCTACCCGACCTGCTCGCACGTAATAGTCCTTCCATCATCATAATCGAACTTGGAGCCAATGACGGCTTGCGCGGCTATCCATTAACAAATCTCAATACTAACCTGTCGCGTATTGTCGAACTCAGCCAGTCGGCAAATGCCAAGGTACTGCTGGTAGGCATGCATATTCCGCCCAATTATGGCCGCCGCTATACCAGTCGTTTCTATCAAACATTCACCGATGTGGCAGAGAAATACAAAACCGCCATAATACCCTTCCTGCTCGAAGGTATCGCCACACAAACAGAATTAATGCAGGCCGATGGCCTCCACCCCACCGCTGAGGCACAGACACTCATATTGGCTAATGTATTGCCAGAGCTGGAAAAACTATTAACTCGCTAAAATTAAGGCTGCCATGTCTTCTGAATACGAAAATTTGATTGCACTGGATCACCAGCATATCTGGCATCCTTATGCCTCACAGCTGCCGCCCCCACAATTATTTCCCGTGGCTTCTGCCAAAGGGGTACGCCTGACCCTGACCAATGGCCAGCAATTAATAGATGGCATGTCCTCGTGGTGGTGTGCAATTCACGGCTATAACCACCCCGTATTGAATAATGCCGCCAAAGCCCAGCTCGACGATATGTCTCATGTCATGTTTGGAGGCCTGACTCATGCACCCGCAGTAGAATTAGCGCAAAAGCTGGCGACACTGACGCCTGCGGGACTGAACAAAGTTTTTTTAGCCGATTCAGGCTCCGTCAGTGTCGAAGTTGCGATAAAAATGGCACTACAGTACTGGTTATCCAGCGGACACACGGGGAAACATAAGCTACTTACAGTGCGCGGCGGCTATCACGGTGATACATTTGCCGCTATGTCCGTCTGCGACCCGGTGACAGGCATGCATCACCTGTTCAGCGACGTGCTCAATCAGCAATTTTTTGCTCCCAAGCCACCCGCGGGTTTTGATCGCCCCTGCCAGGATGCCGATATAGCCGAATTCGAAACTCTAATAAGCCAGCATAACAACGAATTGGCTGCAGTGATTATTGAGCCTATTGTTCAAGGTGCAGGCGGTATGAACTTTTACTCGCCCGATTATCTGCGACGAGTGAGCGAACTTTGTCGCAAACACAATGTGCTGCTGATTGCAGATGAAATTGCCACCGGCTTCGGTCGTAGCGGTCGTCTATTCGCTTGCGAACACGCAGGCATCAGTCCGGACATACTCTGCCTCGGCAAGGCTCTTACTGGTGGCTACCTTACTTTGGCAGCCACTCTGTGCAGCGATGAAGTGGCTCGCGGTATCAGCGAGGGAGAAGCCGGTGTCTTTATGCACGGCCCAACATTTATGGGCAACCCATTAGCCTGCGCGATCGCCAATGCCAGTATTGATTTACTGCTGAGCAACGATTGGCAACAGCAAGTAAACAATATCAGCACACAACTGGAAGCCGGGTTGTCGCCTGCTCGAGATTTCGACAATGTGGCAGACGTGCGAGTGCTGGGGGCTATTGGTGTGATTGAAATGAAAGAAGCCGTTGATATGAACACCATTCCTCAGCAGTTTGTCGATGCCGGCGTCTGGATCAGGCCATTTGGAAAAATGGTCTATACCATGCCGCCCTTTATCACCAGCGACGAAGACCTGAGCTTCCTATGCAAGGCTATGCTAAAGGTAGTAAAAGCGCATTAAGCCCTGCAGCATGACCTATAATGAGCGTTCAAATAACCCAGTGAGAAAAACCTATGAATAACAAAACCTGGCGCAGCAAGGCCTGTCTCTACTCAGGCATCATCGCAATTATCCTGATGCCGCTGGCAGCACTGGGCAGTAAATATGGCTTATGGGATTTTCGCATGGGCTTTAACCTGCTGCTTACCGCGGTTATTTTAGCTCTGATTGGCTTGGGCATAGCTCTGGTCTACTTCCCCCGCAAGGTCTATACAGGAGACCGCCCGTCCTTAATCGGTGGCGGTAGTATATCTCTGCTACCCATAGTTATCGCTGTTAGCGTAGTCAGCCAAGGCGGAGGCCCAATGATTCACGACATCAGCACCGACCTACAAAACCCACCTTCTTTTGAGGCGGCACTCAGCCAACGCGGCGAAGACTCCAACCCTGTGCAGCGCGCGGCCGATGTCGGCGAGCAGCAGGCTGCAGGCTATCCCGATATTAAGACCATTAAAACACCCCTTAATCCAACGCAAGCCCTGGCACGTGCAGATGCAGTCGCCTTGGAATTAGGCTGGGAAGTTCTAGCAGGACAACGTCCAAATCATATCGAAGCAGTCGACACCACATTCTGGTTTGGCTTTAAGGATGACATCGTCATCCGAGTGCTGCCCGATGAGCAAGGGTCTCTCGTAGACCTGCGTTCCATCTCACGGGTAGGCAAAGGTGATATGGGAGCCAATGCGGCGCGCGTTGCGACTTTTAGCGAAATGTTTTAAAAACCTGAGGGCGGGTTTTATACCGGCCCTCAAGCTCTAGGCCAGAGTGCCACCGTCAATACGAATATCTTCGCCGGTAATATGGCGGCCGTCATCACTCGCTAACATAGCTACAACACTGGCAATCACTTCGGGGCCGGTTGGTCCGGTAATAGACATAGTGCGCTGCAGCAATGCCATGTCCATATCATCCGGAAACGGAATGCCGCTGGTCATATTGGTATTGATGTCGCCCGGGCAGACACAATTGGCACGTACTCCACGCTTGGCGTATTCCACCGCAATAGCACGGGTAAAAGCCAATACGGCACCCTTGGATGCAGAATAACAGGCCCCATGAGGCAGACCTGCCAATGACGCAGTAGAGGCAGCGTTAACGATATTACCCTTGCTTTCGATCAAGTGTGGCAGCGCTGCCTTGCAGAGTAAAAACGTACCGGTGACATTCACATCAATCACTTTTTGCCAGCCAACCAACTCCAACTCATGGGTATGATCAAAACGTAAAATCCCCGCCATATGCACTAAGGCATCAATTTTTCCAAATTTCTCGATACAAGCGGCGATGGCTGAATTCACCGAGGCTTCATTACTGACATCACACTGCTGAATCGCAATCTCAGTACCGCCAGCAGCCAGCTCCTGGGCCATTTCCTCCAGCCCTTCCAGACTTATATCCAAACAAAACAGACTGGCCCCCTCTGCCGCCACCCGCTGCGCGCAAGCTCTGCCGATACCGGAGGCAGCACCTGTAATGACAACCACTTTATTTGTAAATCTGTCCATTTCGTAAACCTCTGCAAACCCTTGAATGATCGAATTGAACCAGATCAAGCCTTATAAACCAACATCACGGTGGCCAGTTAACTAATCGTTAACCATAAATGACTGATTTTGTCATTGTGCCCTACTAAATAGTAGGTAAGCTCATTGGTATCGTTTTTGCTAGAAGTGACTACCAATTTCATGAGCGAGTTAAACGCTTTACGCATAGAAATAAAGACTTGGCTGGAAGACAATTGTCCTCCTTCCCAGCGTCAGCCCATCTCCAGCGATCAGCAAGTCTGGGCCGGCCGTAATAAAACTTTTCCCAGTGATGACGCCAAAATTTGGCTCCAACGCTGTGTTGATAAAGGTTATACCGTACCTGAATGGCCAACAGAATATGGCGGTGCCGGTATGTCTGAGCAGGAGGCCAAGATACTGCGCGAGGAAATGCGAGCACTCAATTGCCGCACCCCGTTATATGATCAAGGTATCTGGATGCTCGGCCCCGCTTTACTCGAGTTTGGTAACGAAGAACAAAAAGCGGATCACCTGCCAAAAATTGCGCGCGGTGATATTCGCTGGTGTCAGGGTTATAGCGAACCCGGTGCCGGCTCCGATCTCGCCAGTCTGCAAACGCGGGCCGAAGACAAAGGCGATCATTTTCTGGTAAACGGTTCTAAAATTTGGACCACTTTTGCGGCCCACTCAGACTGGATATTCTGCCTGGTGCGCACCGATCCGGAGGCAAAAAAACAAGAGGGCATCAGCTTTCTTCTGATTGACATGGAAGACCCCGGCGTTACCGTCACGCCTATACAGTTAATCAGTGGCAAATCCGAGTTTTGCCAAACCTTTTTTGATAACGTCAAAGTACCCAAGGCAAACCTGGTCAACAAGCTCAATAACGGCTGGTCGGTTGCCAAGGGATTGTTAAAACACGAACGCAAACTGATGAGTGAAATGGGCGACATACCCAGGCCCAGCATCAATGTAGTACAGGCTGCTCAGCAATACTCGCCCATGATAGATGGCAAGCTAGCTGACGCCGTAATACGCAATGATTTGGTTCAACACGAAATGACCATGCGTGCGCTTGGCCTGACCCATTTTCGTATGTTTGAAGAACGCGTACACGGACAAAGCGATCGCAATGTCGGCCTGATAATGAAGTATGTAGGCACCGAAGAGCAAAAAAGAAATGCTGATATCATGGTCTCCCTGATGGGCAACCGCGGACTCGGCTGGCGGGATGATGAATTCAACGACGACGAATTAATGGCCATGGTCACCAGCATGTTCAACAAGACCCTGTCCATTGCTGGCGGTACCAACGAGGTGCAGCTGAATATTATCGCCAAACGAGCCCTGGGGCTTCCCGACTAAGTACAAGCAGGAGACAACAACATGGCACTGGTACTAAACGAAGAACAGCGTTTTCTAAAAGATACCGCAAAAGAATTCATCAAAGCTAATTCGCCGGTGGAGGCTTTGCGTCAACTGCGCGACAACAAGGACGAGCTCGGCTACGACCCCGATTTATGGAAAGAAATGGCTGAGCTAGGCTGGGCCGGTATGGTATTACCTGAGGCATACGGCGGGCTCGACTTTGGATTTCTAGGCTTAGGCGCGGTAATAGAAGAGCAAGGTAGAAACCTGACTGCCTCACCATTAATGGCAACCATATCGCTGGGCGCAAGCATCCTTATGCTGGGTGGTAGCGAACGACAAAAGCAGGATTTATTACCGCCAGTTGCCGCTGGCGAATTAACTCTGGCTCTGGCACTGGAAGAAGGCAACCACCACAACCCTGAGGGGATTACGCTAAGCGCAGAGAAAAACAGCGAGGGCTACCAATTAAATGGCAAGAAGGTATTTGTCATTGACGGCCATAGCGCGGATAAATTAGTTGTTGCAGCACGCACCAGTGGCTCGGCAGGAGAAACTGAAGGCATTAGTCTATTTGTCGTTGATGGAAATGCCAACGGCGTCGTACGTCAGCGCACAATACTGGCTGACAGTCGCAATAGTGCCAACATTCGTTTTGAACAAGTGAATGTCTCTGAAGAAGACATGGTGGGCAGTGCAGACAAAGGTTGGGACATACTGGAAGCTACTCTCAACCGTGGCCGTATTTGCCTGGCAGCAGAAATGCTCGGTGGAGCGCTCGAATGTTTTGAGCAGACAGTAGAATACTTGAAGGAGCGCGAACAGTTTGGCGTAAAAATAGGCACATTCCAGGCCTTAAAACACCGAACCGCACAAATGTACATCGAACTTGAACTACTCAAATCGGTTGTTCTCGATGCGCTCAGCGCCATCGACGACGATCGAGCTGATTTACCGCAATTGGCAAGCCTTGCCAAGACACTAGCCAACGATGTGTATTATCTGGTGACCAACGAGGCGGTACAAATGCACGGTGGAATCGGTGTCACCGACGAACTGGAGATCGGCTTTTATATGAAGCGTTCTCGCGTGGCCATACAACTGTTGGGTGCTAGCGGATTCCACCGGGATCGTTATGCCACAATGAGCGGCTACTAGATATCATAAACATTAAAGTGAAACCTCGAGCGAGGTTTCACTTTAATGTCATTTATAATAAGCCTTTACCATTATCTAAAACACTAGATTCTATTCGGTTCAGCTGGTGAATGTACCGACAGGTCAGTGGCTAATATAGCTAGTTAGGCAGCTTTCTTGCCTTCCCCACCAAGACCAACACAGCAGTGCTCGACCTCTAGTTTGGCTAGCATGGCATAGCGTGAATTCCGCGCAATCAGTGTGGCAATACAACTCCCATTTAACTCATTTTCAACAAATCACATCAAAGGAGACCCTGATGCTGATAGACCATGCGGGCCAATGGTCCTTTGTTGACACCGCTCACCGAAATCTATAGTTTATATAGGGCATACATTATAAAACGTAAAGCAAACTGACTTTTCGCCAAAAATGAGAATATAAAAAATCCACACGCAACAGTTAATTCAATCGACACTGATGAACATTGATGCAGTCGGTCTACAAGCAGCCACAGTGGCTACGATCAGCAAAAGAGCCAATGTCTCGATGGGCATTATGCGCCATTATTTCGGCAGAAAAAACAATCAACGACTTATACTCTCGCCCTATTTACTACCCGCCTTGCGCTGAACAATTAGCAATAGAGATAAGTTCTCTATCAGTTTTTTCTTTAAGGCGCCTTTAACATATTGGCAGAAATATTTGGCAAGTAGCAACAGGCCTAACTTTGAAAAATCTATTAACCCGGAGACATAACAATGAACAACTCGATTACTCAGTATGAGAGAAAAATAAAACTAAAACCGCTAGTGGCGGCCATCATTGTGTCCATATCCGGTACAGTAAATGCCGCGATCCTGGAGGAGGTAATGGTTACGGCGCAAAAACGTGAGCAGAGCCTGCAGGATGTAGGGGTCTCTGTATCGGCGTTCACGGGTGATCAAATGGACGCGCTGGGCTGGACCAACAGCATGCACGTCGCCGCGCAGACCCCTGGCCTAGTGGCCACCAGTAACACGGGTGATAGCGGAAATATAGCGCTGTTTTCCATTCGTGGTGTCAACCAGGGAGACTTTGCCGAAGGTCAGGAAGCTCCGGTTGCAATCTATAATGATGAAGTTTATCTGTCCTCTCCCGGTGCATCGGGTGCGCCCGCGTACGACCTGGAGCGCGTCGAGGTGCTGCGTGGCCCACAGGGAACACTGTACGGCCGCAATGCAACCGGCGGCCTGGTGCACTATATCAGCCAAAAACCCACCGACGAACTCGAAGCGTCGATCGACCTGACAGTTGCGGAATATGGGCGGATCGGTGTTACCGCTGTTGTCAGTGGCCCCCTGGGTGATCGCGTTCAGGGTCGCCTAGCCGCCTATCATAACGAGAACGACGGCTACATAGACAATGCCATCGGCGAGGATTATCGCAATGACGACACACAGTCTATTAGGGGCCTGCTCAATACGGATTTTACCGATACAACATCACTGTTATTGATTGGTCGCTACACACAGATCGATACCCGGGGCGGGGTTTATCACAACCGCGCCACCAAATCGACTGACAGCGGTCCCGTCTTCTGCCAGTCGGGAGACAGCGATTGTGGTAACGGCCTGACCTTTGGACCCGACGGCCTACCCACACCAGGGGCACAGGACTTCTTCAATTATACCGATAACCCCGGTAGTCTTTTCGATGCGGCCAATGGTCAACTGCAGGATGGCATTGGCGGCGTACATGATGGCGCGTTTGATTTTGACAGTGGCGTAGATCGTGATTCCAGTAGCCTGACGGCCATCCTCAAAACCAGCTTCGGCGACAATATTAACCTCACCAGCGTAACCGACTACACCCAAAGCGATAAAGAATATCGGGAGGATGACGACAGTTCGCAATATGATCTAGTGACCTACGTGGCGACAGCGGACGTTAAACAATTCTCCCAAGAACTGCGTCTCGATGGCGGAGGCGAAGATCTAACCTGGGTCACAGGCCTGTATTACCTGACGATTGAAAATAATTTCAGCGGCGCGTTTCAATTCCCTTCAGATGCTTACGATCCTGTTTTCTTCTCGGATTCCGAAACAGACACTATCTCTGCATTTGGTCAGATTGATTACAGCCTGACTGACGCCCTGCTACTGACCCTAGGTCTGCGCTGGACCCAGGATGAAAAAGACTTGTCCTATCAGCTCACCGGCGACGGTGCGGTATTTGATGACGATTCTGGATGGCTTTATACCGGTGACTTGTATAAATTTGACCGTAATGATGACGAGATATCAGGCAAAGTACAATTGGATTGGGAGGCGGCAGACAATCAGCTATTCTATATCGGCTATAACCGGGGTACCAAAGGCGGTGGTTTTAATACACCTTCAGACGGTTTCGCCGAAGGGACCGCCGAGGCCATCGGCTTCGATCCCGAGGTACTGAACTCTTATGAGATTGGCTCCAAGACCACTTTTTCCGATGGTCGGGGCCGCTTGAATGCTAGCGTATTTTACTATGACTATGAGAACTATCAAGGCTTCTTCTTTTCGGGTACCACCAGCTTGCTAATAAACTCCGAAGCGACCTTCTACGGCGGTGAGCTGGAGCTTTTTTATTCAACTGATAATGGCTGGGACTTTATCGCCGGCGTCGCTTTACTTGAAACTGAGGTGAATGGTGTATCAAATGACGGTTCGACCGTTATTAAAGACCAGGAGGCATTACTGGCGCCCGACGTAACTGCCAACGCGGTAGTACGCAAGGAATGGAATGTCGGCAACGGCAGGCTTGCCGCGCAGGTTGCCGCCAGTTATGTTGGCAAGGAGTATTTTAATCTGGTCAATTCAATTGCGACCGAAGCGGGTGATTATACCTTAACTGATTTGCGCTTGAGTTATTTCGGTGCCGAAGAAAAGTGGGAGGCAAGCGTTTTTGTCAATAACGTGACGAATGAAGAACCTGTGACTTACGGCTATGACATCAGTAGCTTTGGTAACTACTCTATCTATGTAATAGGTCCTCCTCGTTGGGCTGGCGTGAATTTCAAGTATAATTTCAACTAAGTTAGTCGCTAATCGCGCCCTTCTTATATACCAGGGAGGGCTTTTTAAAAAAGTAACTCTCAATAACTCTGATCTATTCATTCGGAAAAACCTATGACATTAGCAGAGCAAAAACTCTATATCGGTGGTCGCTACGTAGAGGCTACCTCGGGTGAAACTTTCGCTACTGTAAACCCGGCTACAAACGAAACCATTTGCCAAGTGCAGAAGGCAAGTCTGAAAGATCTGGACACGGCGGTAGATTCCGCCCGCAAAGGCTTCAAGGTCTGGTCGCGCATGAGCGGTACTGAGCGCAGCCGCATTCTATTAAAAGCCGCGACGCTGTTACGCGAACGTAATCGGGCACTGGCCGAGCTAGAGGTTTTGGATACCGGTAAACCAATCCAGGAGGCCGACTGCGTTGACGTATCCTCCGGAGCCGACTGCATCGAATATTTTGCCCATGTGGCTCCCACTATCACTGGCCACCATATGCAGCTGGAAAATGCCTTTGGCTACACCCGCCGTGAACCATTGGGTGTTTGTGCCGGAATCGGCGCCTGGAATTACCCGATTCAAATCGCCTGCTGGAAGGCCGCTATGTCGTTGGCCTGTGGTAACGCGATGATTTTCAAGCCCGCCAGCCTGACACCTTTAACCGCGCTGAAGTTAGCCGAAATTTTCACTGAGGCAGGCGTACCTGACGGCGTTTTTAACGTCGTTTTCGGCGACTCCGAAATTGGTCGTGGAATGTCATTACACCCAGGGATCGATAAGGTTTCACTAACCGGCTCCACCGCCACCGGCAAGAAAGTGATGGCAGATGCCGCCAGCACACTCAAGCACGTTACTATGGAGCTTGGTGGTAAGTCACCTTTGATCATCTTTGCTGATGCCGATATGGACAATGCTGTTTCCGCTGCCATGATGGCCAACTTCTACACTCAGGGCGAGATTTGTACTAACGGTACCAGAGTTTTCGTGGCTGAAAGCATCCACGATGACTTCGTCGAGCGCGTACTGGCTCGGGTCAGCCGCATGAAGATCGGGGATCCTATGGACCCGGAAACCCAAGTGGGTTCGTTGGTATCTAAAGATCACATGAGCTCCGTGCTTGAGTATATCGATAAAGGCAAGCAGGCCGGCGCCAGGCTTTTGTGTGGCGGAAAACGCCCCGATGATCCGAAACTGTCTAAGGGCTGTTATGTAGAACCAACCGTTTTTACCGACTGTACCGATGACATGGTGATCGTGAAGGAAGAAATCTTTGGCCCGGTGATGTCAATTTTGACCTTTTCAGAGGAAGAGGAAGTGATTCGTCGAGCCAACGCCAGTGACTATGGCTTGGCAGCCGGTGTTTTCACGCAGAACCTTGCCCGTGGCCACAGGGTAATCGCAGAGCTGGAAGCAGGTACATGCTGGATTAACAACTACAACATTACGCCTATCGAAATGCCAATCGGCGGGTACAAGCAATCGGGACTTGGGCGTGAAAACGGCCCTACTGCCATTGAACACTACACCCAGCTAAAAAGTATCTATGTTGAATTAGGCGATGTCGACTGCCCCTATAATTGACAACCAGTGTTATTGACGGAGTTTTCAGCACCCAGCGAGCCGTTTTAATAACATATAGTAATTAATTGCCAAGCGGGAACAAGTAAACAAATGCCAACCAATAATTATGATTACATCATTGTCGGTGCAGGCTCTGCCGGTTGTGTGTTGGCTGACCGCCTGACTGAAGACGGGACTAACACCGTACTGCTATTGGAAGCTGGAGGCAGCGATAAAAACCTGTTTATCCGAATGCCGACAGCACTTTCTTATCCAATGAATAACAAAAAATATAACTGGTTTTTTGAGTCCGAGTCGGAGCCTTTTCTCGATAATCGAATACTGCACTGCCCAAGAGGTAAAGTGTTGGGCGGCTCTTCTTCAATCAACGGTATGGTTTACGTTCGAGGTCATGCCTGTGATTTCGATGAATGGGCAGAACTAGGCGCAAAAGAGTGGGAGTTTAGCAAGTGCCTACCCTATTTTATGCGCTCTGAATCCTGGCAAGACGGTGCTGATACATATCGCGGAGGAGATGGACCGATAGCCACTAACAATGGTAACGGAATGGCACTAAACCCACTCTATCAAGCATTTATTGATGCTGGAGAAGATGCGGGTTATTTGGCAACCAAAGACTATAATGGATACCAGCAAGAGGGCTTCGGCCCCATGCACATGACTGTGGAAAAAGGAGAGCGCTGCTCAACCGCCAAGGCCTATCTTCAACATTCAATGAAACGGCCCAATCTGACGGTCATAACCAAGGCACATATCCTAAAAGTTATACTCGAAGGAAAGACTGCAGTTGGAGTCCAATACAAGCAGGGAGGCAGCATTTCAACCGCCCGCGTTAACAAAGAAGTATTGTTATGTGCAGGTTCTATTGGCTCTCCAGCTTTGTTACAGCATTCGGGTATTGGTCCAGCCAAAGTCCTGAAAGATGCCGCTGTTGAATTGATACACGAACTGCCAGGTGTCGGTGAAAATCTACAGGATCATTTAGAAGTTTATTTTCAATACTATTGCAAACAACCCATCACGCTAAATGGTAAATTAGATCTTATCAGCAAGGGTTTGATTGGCGCTCGCTGGGTGCTGTTTAAAGACGGCCTGGGGGCCAGCAACCATTTTGAATCCTGTGCATTTATTCGCTCAAAATCCGGCATAAAATGGCCCGACATTCAGTATCATTTTCTGCCCGCCGCCATGCGTTATGACGGCAATGCTGCCGTCGATGGACACGGTTTTCAAGTACATGTAGGCCCCAATAAACCCAAGAGCCGAGGCCGAGTCAAGATTACCAACAACGACCCCACAACCCACCCCAGTATATTATTCAACTATCTGGAGCATGAACAAGACCGTGAAGACTGGCGCGCTTGCATCCGTCTCACGCGCGAGATCATTAATCAGCCAGCCATGGACCCCTATCGTGGCGATGAGATTCAGCCAGGGAAAAATGTCCAGACTGACGATGAGATCGACACTTGGGTTAAAAATAATGTAGAAAGTGCTTATCACCCCTCGTGCACTTGTAAGATGGGGGCAGAGGATGATCCAATGGCAGTCGTTGACCCCGAATGCCGGGTGCGTGGCATACAGGGCTTGCGGGTAGTCGATTCCTCTATAATGCCCAGAATCACCAATGGTAATCTCAATGCACCCACCATTATGCTGGCGGAGAAAGCCGCCGATATCATTCTAGGTAGAACACCCTTAGCAGCGGCTAAGGTTGAGCCCTGGGTAGACCCTCAGTGGCAACATCGTCAACGTCAGAAAACGCCGGCCAGATAATGGACAAACGGCTGGGCAGACGCCGATGAATAACCGAGTACACAATGTTGATACTCAAACTATCGCGGGCCTCATCTATCACCACACTGTACGGATAGGGGCAATACTGGCACATAGCCCTTCGCGTACCATTTAGCTTTTTTAGATTCGGAAAACACCATGCAACTAATTTTATCTATTGCCATCCTGCTGACTCTACTGACATCGCTATATATCGTTGTACGCTGGGGCAATCTAAGATGTGAGGGCAGTATGCCGACCTCACTGTTTACGTTTAGCGCAATTCTGTTCACATCCGGTCTCGATGTAGGACTGATTATGTTCCCTCTCACCGAGTTCCCGCTATTTGAACAAGACGAGGCATACAACTTTGCCAACCCATTGGCTATGGAATTTGGCTTCTGGGGATTTCTGGTGTGGACGTTCTACTTTCTGACTACTTTCTATTTTTGTGTCGTAGAGCCCCGTGTAAAACTGTTCGAGATTCCTATCATACGGTTGCTGAACAATTTGGTGATAATCTCCACCTGTTCCTTTACCGGTTATCTTTTTCTTAGCTATTTACCCAGTTATATTGATGGTATTAGCGCACCACTGCAATATTCTCTGGTTGCCATTGTGGTGCTTTTCGCCGTCCTTTCCAGCACTGATGTTAAATACGTAAAAATTCTCAGCATCTCTTCCACCTGGGTCTTTTTCGCACTAATAGCAGGTATGTGGCTAGCAAGCGATATGGGCTTTATTGGATTCACTGCTAACGCGGCTATGCTTAGTGAATACTTTACAAACATTCACCATTTTGTCACTCCGATCACGGACACCCACGCATTTTATTTGTTTTGGTGGTTCTCCTGGAGCATCATGATTGGTCAATTTGTCGCACGCTTTCTCAGCGCTATGAAAACCTGGCAGCTTTTGCTGGCACTGATGATAATCCCATCGATTCCAATTGCCGTGTGGTTTTCTGTACTTTACTACTACCATACCAACGCCATCGAAATTAATGGTGTGATCAAATTAGCCATGGTCACTGTCGGTATTGTCTTCGTCATGAACTCACTGGATTCGCTGATCCGTCTTTACACCGTCAACTTGAACCTGACGATGGACACTATAGGTAAACGCAACTACATCCTCGGTAATTGGATCACCATGTTTGGCCTCATTCTGATCTATAACTTTACGCCGTTCAAAATCGAATGGGTGGGACTTATCGTTATTGGCATCTATGCCGCTATATACGCATTGCTCTTCACCAAACGTAACGACCAGGTCCTAATGGACAGTTAATTGGCACTCAAGGTGGTACTGGCAACGTAACTTCTCGAGACCTGAGTAATTGAGCCTCAGGTTTCACTCTAGCGTCATTTATAACAAGCCCTTACCGGGCACATAATTCACTTCTATACGAATACCATCAGGATCTTCAAACAAGGTAGAATAATAGCCCGGCGCATAACCGTCTTCTTGTGGCGAGCGAATTATTTTTGCCTCCAATTCCAGCGCCAGCTGATATAACTCTTCTACATCGTCTCTTGTTCGTGTTCGAAAACAGACATGATGCAAACCCGTCCTACCTTGATCATATTGATCGTCTGAGAACTGCGTATCCACTGGAGATAAGGCCAAACCGGTGCGGGCGCCAACACAGTAATAATAACTGTCATCGTCAATCACCGGAGTCATACCCATGGTTTGTAGCAAGCGCGAGTAAAAGGCTCGCGAGCGAGCCATATCGCTAACCGATAATTGAATATGCGCAATACCATTGATATCGGCCATAATACTCGCTCCCATAACAAATAAAAAACTTACCACAGAAGACTATAGTAAAACTTTAGCCCTCTCTTCTAGGGCTATTTTTCGAATTTCATCACAACCTTCCACCACAAACGTGGAAACAGTGCATGCCACAAATAGAGCAGCCGCGCCTCGCCAGGGAAAATAACCGCCTTACCTTTTGCCACGCCCTTGTCTATCGCATCAACGATTTTTATTGGATCAGCCAATCTACCCGCTTTCTTTGCCTCAATAATACTGCCCGGAGTATCAGTACTCATCGTTTGGTCTACCAGCGGAGTATTGACCGCAGGTGGGCAGATCAGATGGATTTTTAGTCCCGTATGCGCCAGCTCGTAGTGCAGCGTCTCTACGTAAACATTGACCGCGGCCTTCGACGTACAATATGCACCCATCTTCGGCACCATCGCTTCGCCGGCCACTGAACCGAACAGTATTAAAGTGCCGCTATCGCGCGCCAACATGTCATCAAGCACGGCTTTGATCATGTGCAATGTGCCATTAAAGTTGATATTCATTAGCCGAGTCACTGATTCAACGCTGTCATCAACCAATGCATGCCCTGGCATTAAGGCCGCTGCATGAATCAAACGATCAACCGGCCCGAGTTTTTCTGTTACCTCGGCAACTCTCTCCTGTACTTGCGGCCAATCGGAGACATCGCATTTAAACGGGTGAATTGCGCTGTTTTCGTGGGCAGTAGTCACCAGACCGGCATCATTCATATCAAAGATCGCCACCTGAGCGCCCTGCTCTGCCAGCCTCAATGCCATAATTCGCCCCATACCGCTGGCACCACCTGTAACAATGGCAACCTGTCCTGCTAATGACATAAATAACCTCTTTCATATTATTTTGAAACAAGAGACTAACGGGCGCTAGTTTTAAGAGCAAGTAAACAGCACTTACCATGCAGTAATCATAAATAACTAAACAGAACTATCCTCCCACTCATACAAAAGGTAGCCAGCAGCCCTATATCCTCAACAGACCGTCTGCCGCAGGGACGCGGCAGCCGAGCCCCATGGATGGGATTTCGCGTGTCTGGTGAGGATATAGGGTGAATGGCTACCGAATTCAAAGCGCCATTACCGGTGACTAAGCAATGCAACATTTACCGCTATATGTAATAGAACACGGAGATTAGTCGCTATGGAGCTTCGTAGCTCGGCCAGCATTCACAGAGAAACCGCACCAGACACGCGGTGAACCCTTCCCTGGGGCTCGCTTCGGCATCCATGCCTCAGACGGTCTGGTGCGGTCTCTCTGTTACTGCCGGCCTATTTACCGTGGGGCTGTTACTGTTGGTCTATTGCCGCACGATCACATGGGGTTTTTATGTTACTACCGATCTGAATGATTTTTCTAGATGGCAGCCACAGATACCTCATGTGAGGAGGCCCGGTGGAACTGCCTTGGCCAACAATCAGACCGCGAGGGAGACTTGTTGTGTGTTTTTTTGCGCCCTGGGATTTTGCCTGTCTGAGCCAAAGGCGAGTTTCAAAATCTGCAAAAAACACACAACAAGTCTGCGGTCGTTGGCCAAGGCAGTTCCACCGGGTCTCCTCACTTTGCGATGGACACAAAAAAACCCGGACCAGCCGGGCTTTACACTCTGCGAAGGATTTAGCCCTCGTAAAGATCAAAATCAAACTTGCTGATGCCACAGTCCGGGCATTCAAAATCTTCAGGTACATCTTCCCAACGAGTGCCCGGCGCTATATCCAGATCAGGCAAACCTTCCGCCTCATCGTAGATGAAACCACAGATTACGCACTCATATTTCTTAAAATCACTCATTAAGCTCTCCACTAAGCCCTGCTTCCAATGGCGGGAATATTATCACAGCACTGGCGCTGCATAATTACCACTTGGTAAATCAGAGGGTTTTCTATTTGATCCAGCACAAGCCATTAGCCAACGAGGCTAATCATGACACCCGCAGCCACCGCAGAGCCAATAACACCGGCTACATTGGGCCCCATGGCATGCATCAGCAAAAAGTTATTGGGGTCAGCTTTCAGACCCACACGGTTAGATACCCGAGCCGCCATAGGTACCGCCGAAACACCGGCAGAACCGATCAGAGGATTGATCTTATTCTTGCTCATCAAGTTCATTAACTTCGCCATGATGACACCACAGGCCGTACCAATTGCGAAGGCCACGACACCTAGAGCTAATATGCCCAGAGTATTTGTATCAAGGAATTTATCAGCGACCAGTTTCGAACCCACCGACAGGCCCAAAAATATAGTAGTGATATTGATAAGAGAATTTTGGGTGGTATCGCTAAGACGATCAACCACACCACACTCTTTCATCAAATTACCGAAACAGAACATTCCCAATAATGGTGCAGCATCAGGTAACAGCATGCCTACCAGTATTAACAGCATCAGGGGGAATATGATTTTCTCCACCCGGGATACTGTGCGTAACTGCACCATCTTGATTTTGCGTTCATTCTCTGTGGTCAACAAACGCATAATCGGTGGTTGGATCATTGGCACCAGAGCCATATACGAATAGGCTGCCACGGCTATTGCACCTAGTAAATCGGGTGATAGCATACTGGCAACATAAATAGCGGTAGGGCCATCGGCGCCACCGATAATACCTATTGCTGCGGCATCCTGAATACTAAAGTTCATTAAGCCCATAGCGGTTAAACCTACAGCGCCCAATACCGTGGCAAAAATACCAAATTGGGCGGCCGCGCCTAAAAATAAAGTCTTGGGGTTTGCCAGCAGAGGGCCAAAATCAGTCATAGCACCCACCCCCATAAATATCACCAGCGGAGCTATCCCGGTCGCAATAGAAACAGAGTAGAAGTTATATAACATGCCATTACTGTAACCAGCCTCTACTGCCGCTGCAGTAGCTGCTGCCTGCAAGCCGGGGCTGCTTTGGTGAATGCCGTGCAACAGATCTTTTAAAGATTCCCAGCTGGTAATCTGCACACTGTATGAAATATCTTTTAGCACCTCGGGGTCTGCCGCAAGAACCGCATTTTCAAGCGCGGAATACGCCAGACCTGCACCGGGAATATTTGCCAGTATTCCGCCAAATCCGATGGGCACTAACAACAAAGGTTCGAAATTTTTGTTGATAGCCAAATACAGTAAAACCATTCCTACCAGAATCATAAATGCCTGGCCGGGTTCCATTTGGGACAGACCAGAACTCTGCCAAAGTAAATATAGTTGTTCCACAATAGTATCCGTTATCAGGCAATAGACAGGAGAATATCGCCAACACTAACGGCATCCCCCGCTTTTACATTTACTGCAGCAATACTGCCTGCCTTGGCGGCACGAATTTCAGTTTCCATTTTCATGGCTTCCAAAATTATTACCACATCACCTTGTTGAACTGTATCGCCGGGCGATACATTAACCTTAAAAATATTGCCAGCTAAAGGCGCATTCAACGGTTCTGCATCAACAGAGGCCACCACTACCGGCGGCAAGTGCACTGCCGCTGATGCCTCCGCAACAGGACCGCTGCTGACCACCTGCCCCAACTCGCCGCCCTCTTTAACCTCAACCACATAATCCTTGCCATCAACGTTGACGGTATAGATTCCTGGCTCGTCCGAAGACACACTTGGCTCAGCGCTTTCCGTGCCGGGTGCCGGCTCAAAGGCATCGGCATCACCACGGTTTTTCAAAAACTTGAGGCCAATCTGTGGAAACAAGGCATAGGTGAGTACGTCGTCTATTTCAGCATCCGCCAACTGAATATCGTCCTCATCCGCCAGTGCCCGCAACTCTTCGGCGAGCCTATCCATCTCTGGCTCTAGAAGATCTGCCGGACGGCAGACAATTGCCTCTGCGCCATCTAATACACGCTGCTGTAGCTCGGCATTAACCGGTGCGGGAGTTACACCGTATTCACCTTTTAGTACACCAGCTGTTTCTTTAGTAATGCTGGCATAACGTTCGCCGGTCAATACATTCAATACAGACTGGGACCCCACAATTTGCGATGTCGGTGTTACCAGAGGTATAAATCCTAGATCTTCCCTTACCCTTGGGATTTCCAGCAAAACCTCGTCCAGCTTATCAGCCGCGCCTTGTTCACGCAGCTGACCTTCCATATTGGTGAGCATTCCACCAGGAACCTGCGCCACAAGAATACGAGAATCAATGCCTCGCAGAGAGCCTTCGAAGGAGGCATATTTTTTCCGCACTTCGCGAAAATACGCGGCTATTTCTTCCAGCTTGTGAATATCCAAACCCGTATCACGAGAAGTGCCTTTGAATATAGAGACAACAGATTCAGTCGGAGAGTGACCGTAGGTTTGCGACATGGAAGAGATCGAGGTATCTACGTTGTCGATACCTGCTTCAACACATTTCAGAATAGTGGCAGTCGACAAACCCGTAGTGGCATGGCAATGCATATGCACTGGGATGCTTAGCGTCTGCTTCAATTTGGTTACCAGCTTGTATCCAACATATGGCGTCAATAAACCGGCCATATCCTTAATACAAACGGAATCCGCACCCATGGATTCAATATTGCGCGCCAGCTCAATCCAGGTATCGATAGTATGTACCGGGCTCACTGTATAAGAGATAGTGCCCTGGGCGTGTTTGCCCTGCTCTTTAACGGCAGCTATCGCAGTTTCAAGATTACGCGGGTCATTCATCGCATCGAAAACACGAAATACATCGATACCGTTAACCGCTGCACGCTCGACAAATTTTCGTACTACGTCATCGGCATAATGACGATAGCCGAGAATATTCTGACCTCTGAATAGCATTTGTTGCGGCGTATTAGGCATCGCTGCTTTGAGCAAACGGAGCCGTTCCCAGGGATCTTCACCTAGATAACGAATACAGGCATCAAATGTTGCGCCACCCCAAGTTTCTAAAGACCAATACCCAATTTGGTCCAATTTTTCAGCAATCGGCAGCATGTCGTCAATACGCATGCGCGTAGCAAACAGCGACTGGTGTGCATCACGTAATACCACTTCGGTAATACCCAGCGAGGTTTGATCAGCCATAGTGTTCCCCGGAATTAATAAATTATAAGTGTTTAGTAATAAGCTCGCGCTTATCGATTTCGATGCGCCTGAATGGCTGCGGCAATAACAGCCAGTACTTCAGGGTCTTCTACCGGTTGGCCTGCCAATGGCGTGCCTGTACTAACAACAGCACTGGAACTCAATTCTGCCGGCTTCGGTTCAAAGCGAGCAACCAGCAGAGACATCAGCTTTGTCATCAATACCAATAGGGCCAGGAACAGAAAAACTGTCCCCATGCCAAACTGCATGAGGCTGACGCCTTGCGTTACTATTTCGCTTTCTAACATTCAACCCTCGACCGTCGATACAATCAGCTTCCCAAGGATCACACTCTACCCCCAAAGAACTTTGTAGGCAAACCTCCGTTTTCTGTAGTTTTACTACAGACCAGCCCGCTAAGCCACTGTAAAATAGACGGTTTTTCGAGTAGAATCAGCGCCCCGAATTGAGTCCTTGCTGTATGACGACTGCTAAACCACTCAAGCTCATCCTCGCGCCAATGGAGAGCGTCACCGATTGGCTGCTGCGCGACCTGTTAAGTTCGCTCGGCGGGCTGGATCGCTGCGTAACGGAATTTGTTCGGGTCACTGATACCTTACTGCCAAAACGCGTATTTTATCGCTATGCACCCGAGCTCAATAATGGCTCTAAAACTCACAGCGGCACGCCGGTCTATATCCAACTTCTGGGTCAAGACCCGCATGTTATGGCAGCCAACGCCGCTCGTGCTGCCAGTCTGGGTGCTGCCGGCATAGACCTCAATTTTGGCTGCCCGGCAAAAACCGTTAATCGGCATTGCGGCGGCGCTTGGCTATTGCAATCTCCTCGTGATATCGCGGAAATCGTCACTGCGGTGCGTGCTGCGGTGCCCTCATCCGTACCAGTGACGGCTAAAATGCGTTTGGGCTTTACTGACAAATCGCTTTATCTCGACAATGCCCACGCCATAGCCGACAGCGGAGCCAACCAGCTTTGCGTGCATGCACGCACCAAACTGGAAGGCTATAAGCCGCCAGCGCACTGGGAATATATCGCGGATATTAACGAGGCCATTTCTATTCCCGTTGTTGCCAACGGCGATATCTGGAGCGTGGAAGACTTACAACGCTGCCAAAGCATGACCGGCTGCGACCACTTTATGCTAGGTCGCGGCTTACTGGCTCAGCCTTACCTGGCCGGGCTCGTTCAAGGCACGAGGACAGACGCCAGCTGGAGTCAGGCGCTCGAGCTGCTTATTCACTTTCAGGGGCTTTGCAACGAACATTATGTCAGTCGCCACGCAGGCGACAGACTCAAGCAATGGTTGGTCTATATGCGTCGCCAGTTCCCGCAGGCGGCCGTGTTATTTCACCAGATTAAACGCATAAGGGAACCTGAGGAATTAATGGCAACACTAGTGGCATCAAGGGAAACCCGGCATCTGCTGGCGATAGCCTGAGCCTCCGCCATAGCTTCCGCCAATTATGACTTATTGATATAGACTCGCGGCGTACGCAAAGGCATGCGGGTTAATACCTCATAACCGATAGTACCGGCGCTAATAGCAAGCTCGTTGGCTGTAATATCTACACCCCACAGAATCACTTCACTGCCAATTTCTATGTTATCCAGCTCAGTCACATCCAGCGTAATCATATCCATTGATACACGCCCTACCAGCGGAACGCGCTGACCATCAACTAATACCGGTGTTCCATTGGGTGTATGACGAGGAAAGCCATCCCCATAACCCATAGCCACAGTCGCTATGCGCGAAGGCCGCTCAGCAGTCCAGCTGTTAGCGTATCCCACTGATTCACCTGGCTGTATATCACGCAAACCGATTACTGAGGATTTAAGTGTCATTACTGGTTTGAGTTTGTCGCCTTCAGGGTGAGACCCCGCCAAAGGCGAATTACCGTATAACATAAACCCTGGGCGATTCCAGCCTCGTCGAGCCTGCGGCCAAGCCAGCAAACCCGGAGAATTGGCAATACTGTGACTCGCTTTAATACCCACAACAGCCTGATCAAAACACGCCAATTGAACCTCAGTAAAATCACTATCAAGATCATCGCCACTGGCAAGATGCGTTGCCAGCGTGATGTCATCATTCACGTTGAAGCTAGCCCGTAAGCGCTGATAATACTCCGCCACCTGCTCTGGCAATATGCCCAGCCGGTGCATACCGGTATCTATTTTCAGCCACACACGAACCGGTGCTTCAATTGAGGCGCCGAGAATGGCTTCAACTTGCTGCGTATTTTCGACCATCAGCCAAAAACTCTGGGCGCTGGCAACTTCTACCTCATCTGCAGTAAAAGTACCCTCCAGCAATAGAATCGGACATTGAATGCCTGCATTGCGCAGTTCCATCGCCTCTTCAATGCAAGCCACACCGAGCGCCGGCGCCAATGGCTCCAGTGCTCTGGCGATCTCTACCGCACCGTGACCATAGGCATTGGCCTTTACCACAGCCAAAACCTGTCCGTCACCGGACAACGACTGTGCTAACAGATAATTATGGCGCAGTGCCGCGAGGTCGATTATTGCCTGAGCTGGACGCGCCATTAGTAGTTATATTTACCGGCGGAATACAAAGCTTGTGCGGCCTGCCACACATCTCCAACCTCGCCGTTACCAACAGGTACACCGTCTACCTCAATCACCGGGGCAACTTCTTTACTGGAGCTGGTCACCCAGACTTCATCAGCATCGCGTAATTCATCGAGGGTAACAGTACGCTCTTCAACTGTGATCGAACCATCTTTGCGTAAGATATCCAACAGCATCAGGCGAGTAATACCTGGAAGAATTTGATTATCCAGCGGAGGCGTTATCACCACGCCGTTTTTAACAATATAGACATTACAAGCACTGGCCTCAGTCAACTCACCTTTGTCATTATAGAGAACCGTTTCATTGCTACCCTCGGCATAACCTTGCTGAAAATGCATTACGTTACCTAACAAGGCGGTCGATTTAATATGACAACGCGCCCAACGCAAATCCTGGGTAGTGGAAACTTTGTAACCTTTCACCACAGCCTTATCAGCAACCGGAGCAGAAGGAATTTCAAAAGCAAAAGCAAAAACGGTGGGTTCGACATCATCGGGGTAGGCATGAAAGCGCTTAGTATCGGCGCCACGACTCACATGAAGATAGATACCCAGGTTGGCTCCATCGTTACTGGCGATAAGTTGATCGGCAACCTCTTTCCACTGCGCGCGGCTCCAGGCATGTTGAATACCAATTTCTGCCATGCCACTGTTCATGCGATCAATATGCGGACCGAAGCCTACCAGGTTACCGTCATAGGAGGGTACGACCTCGTAGATTCCATCACCAAATAGAAAACCGCGATCCATAGGCGATATTCGGGCTTCTTCTATTGGCATATAGGCGCCATCAAGAAATACAGTCGTCATAGTCATTTTCTCTATTAAAATTTAAAAAAGGTTTTGTGTTCGCTCAAGCCGCCTGTGAAAATCCGGCAAGCATGCGTAATTCAGCAATCAGTTTTTGCCCTTCACCTACCGGTAAACTGTCTTCGGTCAATGTATTCTCGCGCGTCACACCATCGACGCTGCCACGAGCAGAAATATATTTTAAAATTGCCAGGGTATCGATTCGAGCCAGCAAATCTTCGCCATGCCATTTGGCAAGCATGGCGATAATGCCATGCGCGGCCCAATTGGATACGTCGGCAATAAGCAGTTCATCACAGGTCGTTGCGGCAGGGATAATATCCAGCTTGGCGATCGCGTCGCGAATGTTACCCATGCCAATTTCGTTACCGCCATCACCAATGGCTATGGTGGGACAACGGGCCAGCCGCATAAAGTGGTCGAAACACGCGCAACGGGGGCTAATATCTTCTCCGCGCATATTAAAGTAGCCACCCTCTTCTGATAGCCCCGGCCGCTCTATCGAAATAATGACCTCTGGCTGTAGCTGAGCCAACGCCTGTCTGGCTTCTTCCTCAGCACCGGCTAAATTACCAAGCGCAATTTCAAAAACTTCATACTCGTCAGCAAGAGACTGCGCCAGAGGAGCACCACATACTAATATCGGCCGAGCACCGAGATACTGCAACACATCATAAAGTGCTATCGCGCCAACCGGTCCGTCGGTTTCAAAAGTATCTACCACGGGGAAACCCGTACCGATGAGAACCGTGCCGTTACAACCCAGCAATGTCTTGGCCGCGCGCATATAATACCCAGGCTCAAGCGCATGCTGGACATCTTTCATACCGCGTAAATTTCTCTGTACCATCAAGTCTTCAATTGCACGGCTTAATTGCAAATCGCTTTGATCCGTCGCTGTCATAATCAAGGTCCTCTAACAGGGCTCAGCATGAGTACGCTGAAAACGGCTTTCAGCCAAGCGTAATTCATTGTGTGCAGAAAAAGGGTCAATAGCCTCGAACTGGACTTTTCCGCCAGCGGACATTTGCGCCAAACGTGCCGCATCCAAAGAAAAGGCAGAGCCAATTTTTGGGTAGCCACCAATCGTCTGACGGTCATTAAGCAGTACAATCGGCTGGCCGTCGGCTGGAATCTGAATAGCTCCATAACAAATGCCTTCAGATAAAATCCCATTAATTTCGCATTCGATCACCGGCCCTTCCAGCCGGTAACCCATACGATCACAACGATCTGATACGGTATATTCACCAGCAAAAAAACGTGCCTGCTGGCGAGCGCTAAAATAGCTTTGCTGATAACCCGGCACCACGCGAACGACGACGTCGCCGGAATAATCTGGCCGATAAGACTCTGGTAAACGCAGGCATTCTCCATCAACAACAGATTCGCAGGCCAGCTCATCACCCTGCTGCAACGGTTTGCCATCCAGACCGCCAAGGGATTCACGGGTAACTGTTGCCGTACTGCCAAATTGCGCTGCCATATTAAAGCCGCCAGCTACGGCGATATAAGCCCGAGCGCCACTAGTGACATAACCCAGCGCAATAATGTCACCTGCACGTACCATGTGGCTTTGCCACAAATCCACGGCCTCACCGTTAATCCTCAGTGGCAGTTCGGCCCCGGTAACACAGATCCGGCTGTTCAGTGTCGCTTCCAATTCCAGGCCACCAATTGAAACTTCCACCGCAGTGGCATCGAGCGCGTTACCCAATAAGCGATTGGCCCACCTAAATGCCAGGCTATCAATCGGTCCTCCGGTGGTTAAACCTATGCCATGGCAACCGAATCGGCCCGCGTCCTGAATAAGGCTTAACATACCTGGCTGAAGCACCTTAAAGCCGCTCATAGCTCGCCCCCCAATTCAAGAAACTGCTCTCGGTCGATAGCTTCGAATTGCACTCGGTCACCTACCTGTACCGGCATGGTCGGCTCTGCAGACGGATCAAACATACGCTGCGGGCATAGCCCAATAAGATTCCAACCGCCTGGTGATACCGCAGGATAAACCGCCGTTTGCCGGTCGGCGATGGCGACAGCGCCACGCGGTACTCGCTGCCTGGGTGTGGCTAGTCGCGCTGCAGCAATTCGCTCATCGACTTCACCCAGATAAGCAAAACCCGGAGCAAAACCGATCGCGTAAACCCGGTACTCCTGCTGCTGATGAATATCGATAACCTGCTCGGGTGTTAAGCCGGCATTACGCGCCAAAGATTCCAGATCCGGGCCCGACTCTAGACTGTAGTAAACCGGTAGCCTTACAATTTTACCTTCTACGACTTCGCCCTCAGCCAAATCTGCGAGGGCAGTACGAAGCAATTTTTGCACCTCAAGATGATCCGTCGCTAAAGGGTTATAGATGACCAATAACGAGGCATATGAAGGTACCAGGTCAATAAGTAAATCACCCAGTGCCAACCTGACCTGCTCCGCACCCTGTTGTACTTGTGCAGATGTGAGCGGGTCTGTCTTTTCACCAAAATAAACAATGAGCGCATTTTCGCCAGCGGTTTGAATCATGGGAAATTGATTTTCCATCAGCCTATCAGCTCCCGTAGCGCTTCAATGGCTTGCACAGCTTCAATATTGTCGCCGTGAACGCAGAGCGTATCGGCCTGCAGGTCAATCACATGGCCACTGACAGTCGTCACCGTACCCTCGTCGCACAGTTGCTTAACCTGTTTGAGCATTTTTTCCCGGTTATGAACCGCGCCGGGTTTGCTGCGAGCCAACAATTTACCGTCGTCGGCGTAACAGCGGTCGGCAAAGACTTCAAACCAGACCTGAATACCAGCCGCCGCCGCCTCGGCTCTGTGCTGATCCATATCTGGCGTCGCTTGCAGCATAAGGACCAATGGTCTGTGATATTCCGCGATCGCCTGCATAATAGCGGCGCGCACTTCGGGCTTCGCCATCATGTCGTTATACATCGCGCCATGTGGTTTCACATAAGCCAGCTCCAGGCCTTCGGTATGAGCCAGACCTTCTAATGCTGCTACCTGGTACTGCACCATGGCAACTACCTCATCGAAGGAACAGCTCATTGAACGACGACCAAAGCCTGCCAAATCGTGATAACCCGGATGCGCACCAACGGTAACGCCATTAGCCTTGGCCAGCTTCAGTGTTTGTTTCATCACCACCGGGTCGCCCGCATGAAAACCACAGGCGATATTTGCCAGATCAATATGCGGCATAACCGCCGTATCCAGACCCATTGTCCAAGCACCAAAGCTCTCGCCAAGATCACAATTTAATCGCATTTTCATACAAAGACTCCCAGGCTCACTACAAAACGGCCAGTTTACTGTTGGGCATGTCGGTCACCAGCATGTAGCCAGGACTATGCGTAATACAAAATGGTGGCTTGGCTTGCTCCAATGCCACTTGCGGTGTCACACCACAGGCCCAAAAAACGGGCAGTTCATTTTCTTTCAGATTCACCGGGTCGCCGTAATCCGTATTAGCCAAGTCCTTTATGCCAATTAAAGCCGGGTCGCCTAAATGGATGGGGGCACCGTGTACCGACGGGAAGCGACTACAGATCTGTACAGCGCGAATAGCATCGGCGGCGACAAATGGCCGCATACTCACTACCATTTTTCCGCTAAAGGGGCCGGCGGGCTGACAATCGATATTAGTACGATACATCGGTACATTCACCCCCTCACTGATATTGCGCACATCCAGGCCGTCGGCAATCAATGCCTCTTCGAAGGAAAAAGAACAGCCCAGCGCAAAAACCACCAGATCATCACGCCATAGTGATCGGATATCACTCACTTCATCGGTCATTACGCCATCTTTGAATACCCGATAACTTGGTACATCGGTGCGAATATCAAGATCTTCACATAAAGCTGGCAAACCAATATCACCCGGTTGCTCAGACATAGCGACCAAAGGACAGGGCTTTTGGTTTAACTGACAAAACTTAAGAAAGTCGGCGGCCCAATCCTGCGGCAGAATAACCAGATTACATTGAACAAAGCCTTGCCCGAAGCCTGAGGTATTACCCTGATGCTCTCCGCTGCGAATACGATGACGTAAAGCCAGAGGCGACAAATTAGATTCCATTAAGCGAACTCTCCAGTGGATAACATACAAGATCATAGACCAGCAAAGCAGGCACAGACATGAGTTTATATTCTTACACGTGGGCGAATTGAAGAAAAACACTGTAGCGGCCTCTGCGGCCAGCGTGTTTTTCCTCTACCCAAACCAATTTAAACATGGCTCAAAGGGGGCGAATTATACAGTGGAGCCAGCACAAAACACACCAACATCCATCTGTTTTTAGCCGCTATAGCAGGCAAAAGTATTATTAAAAAACCAGTTTTTAGTGATATCGACTTTTTATATCTCGGAAAATAGTTGATTTAACTTTACCTAGTTTGCGTGCCGCAACCAAAGACTACATCTGCGCCAGCAAAGTGGTCAGCAAATACCAAAAAGGGGCCACTGTTGCGATTTCGAGACACTCACGCGGCGAGTGAGCACCCCGTATGGTTGGCCCGAAAGACACCGTATCCATTGCCGGTAACTTATCTTTAAGAATACCGCACTCCAGCCCGGCATGAATCGCTTTAACCGCAGGCAACTCAGCAAACAGCTGCTGATACATTTGCCGTGTCTGAGCCAGCAACGGGCTATCAAAGTCCGGCTGCCAACCCGGATAAGCGACAGTCTCTTCTACCGACATTGCAAAGGTCTCTGCCAGAGCCAATACCTCCACAGAGGCAGACTGAGCTTCAGCCTCATTAAAATAACGCAGGCTGCTCTCAAGCATCATCTCGTCTGCACCAACCCTCACCACAGCAAGATTTGTACTCAAACTAACAAGATCCGCTGGCTGACTTGCGCTGTAAGTTTTCGCGCCATTGGGAAACATTAGCAGTACACGTTCAAGTACTTGCTGATCCTCAGCACACAGCACAGGCTCAGCTGTAGCTGCTTCTATCGTCAGCTGCAAGCCCGCATCAGCGGGCGACAAGTACTGTTTCCATCGGCCCGTTAATCGATCATTCAATGCCATTAAATCACTGTGACTTTGTGCAGGGCAACTGAGTAACAAGGAACCACGACGGGGGATCACATTATGCGCAACGCCCACGTCTACAGCAGCCAGCCTAATACCCAACTGACGCGCCTCTAATAACCACTGCCCCAACAGCTTGGCGGCATTGGCCAATTGCCGATGAATTTCAATACCAGAGTGACCTCCTGCCAGACCTTCCAACGATAACTTAAAACCACGGTGACCGTCAGGAACAGGCTCGGTATTAATGTCGCGTCGAAACTCCCACACCACACCACCGGCGCAACCGATAAACAACTCGCCCCAATCTTCAGTATCCAGATTCAACATGCGCCGACCCGATAACATGGACGCATCCAATTGCAGCGCGCCCTGCAATCCGGTTTCCTCATTCACGGTAAATAGCAGCTCCAGCGGTGGATGCACGACATCGGGATCCGTCATTACAGCGAGGGCAGCAGCACAACCCAGTCCATTATCGGCTCCCAGAGTTGTGCCATCGGCGCTCAACCAACCATCATCCACCTTTAATACCAAAGGGTCAGAAGAAAAATTATGGTTTTTGTCCGGTAACTGGACCGTCACCATATCAAGATGATTTTGAATGACCACTACAGGCCGCTGCTCCATTCCCGCGCTTGCTCCAACATAGACAACCAGGTTACCTGCGCTGTCCTGCTGCCAACGATAAGCCTGCTGGTCAGCCAAATCCGTTACATAGGAGCGTACTAAGGCCTCTTGGCCCGAAGGCCTGGGTCGTCTGGAGAACTGATAAAAATGCTCCCAAAGATGTTGCGGCTCGGCGGGATACAAGGCAGGTTTCATTCGGACTCCAATAAATTATTTACAGTCTTTAGTAACAATGAGAATAGTCTCTGGTAGCCTTCGACAGCATAGTCGGTATAATTTACCTCATCGAGGCCGTGAAAAATACCGGCCTCACTGTCTTGCAATACCTACCATGTAAACTGGCCATTGTGCCGCCAACCGCAGCCAATATAACGCGAGTCTAAATAATGACGCACAACTTTGACCCTAGCACCACCCAAGCCTGGAAAACGCTGCAAAGCCTGGCGGCAAACTCTGCCGACCAGTCGATTAGCGATCTTTTTGAGCAGGACCCCCAGCGCCAGCCAAAATACACGCTGCAATGGCAAGAGTTACTGCTCGATTTTTCAAAAAATCGAATTTCAGATGAAGTACTAACGGCACTGTTTGATTTAGCCAAAGAGTCTCCACTGGCAAACCATATAGAGTCCATGTTCAACGGTGAACGCATTAACACGACAGAAGATCGAGCCGTGCTTCATACGGCACTGCGCGACCCCGCAACAGCGCTGCAAGTAGATAGCGAAGACCTTGCCCCGAAAATTGTAAACGCACTGGCAAAGATGGCACTTGTCAGCAGACAAATTCGCAATGATGAATGGCGGGGTTCTACCGGAAAAACCATTACCGACATTATTAATATAGGCATCGGCGGCTCTGACCTGGGTCCAAAAATGATCTGCGGTGCCTTGGCGGAATACGCACACCCGGCGCTTAACTTCCACTTTATATCTAATGTCGATGGCGCAGAGATACTAACAACGCTGCGAGACCTGAACCCTGAAACAACCCTGGTCATCGTCTCCAGCAAAACCTTTACCACCCAGGAAACTCTGCTTAATACCGCAACAACATTAAACTGGTTCGAGCAGACACTTGGCCTGAAAAATGCCCAAAACTCAAGGCACTTTATTGCCCTTACCGCATCACCCGAAAACGCCATGCGCTTTGGCATACCCGAAGACCAGATCATCGAATTTTGGGACTGGGTCGGTGGCCGCTATTCTCTGTGGTCCAGCATCGGGCTTTCCATCGCCATTGCCGTCGGTTTTGATCGATTCCAGCAATTACTTGATGGCGCCAACGCCATGGACAAACATTTTCGCAACGCACCAATGGAACAAAACCTGCCGGTCATTCTGGGGCTTATAGGTATTTGGTATAGCAACTTCCTTGATGCTCAAAGCCACGCGGTTATCCCCTACTGTGAGCGACTGGGTCTACTGCCGTCGTACTTACAGCAACTGGATATGGAAAGTAACGGCAAGTCGGTCAATCTCGCCGGCGAGAGAATTCATTACAATACCGGGCCCATTATTTGGGGGCAGACCGGCACCAATGGCCAGCATGCATTTTTTCAGCTGCTACACCAGGGCACACGCCTTGTACCGATGGATCTCATTGCCGTCGTTAATGACCCACTCAGCAACCCGCAACACCATCGAATTCTACTGGGAAATATGTTGGCACAATCTGCCGCGCTGATGTCAGGACAACAGGACGACAATACAGCAGAGCATAAAGTCTATGAGGGCAATCGCCCCTCCAACGTATTATTAATGGATCAACTATCGCCCTATAACCTCGGCGCATTGATTGCACTGTACGAACACAAAGTCTTTGTGCAGGGCAGTATCTGGAATATTAATTGCTTTGACCAATGGGGCGTAGAGCTAGGCAAGAAGATGGCAAACGAGCTATTGGGTGGTGACGGGGTAGACGGATTTGACCCATCAACTGAGGCGCTTTTTAAATATATTGAAGGCAAGAGTTAAGTTCTGACACTAAAAAGACACCTTCCTTCGGATGGCATTACCGTGGCTCACAAAGCACGGCAGGGCTAGCGGGGAGTGTTTATCCTCTGTCACCTTACTGATCCAGATCGATTTTTCTCATCTCTTCTTTCACATGTGAGATTAGGCCTACAGCCCATTTTATTATTGCTTCATCCGACATAACTACCTCTAAATCGATAAGCGTAAATTGGAATCAATTTCCTTTATCAAAAACTCTGGAACAGCATTCGCTTTAGCAAGCGCTTTCCAGCTAGAAACATGCTCAATAGTTTTATCAATAATTTTGTCAATTTTCTGCTTTGTAAAACGAGGCACTAACTTCTCCAGAGAATATAAATCTTCGCGGGTAAAGCCTTCTCTTTTCCCATTCAAACTCATCCAGTGACTATTAACCCATTTACTACCTGGTTTATAACTGTAAGCCAGATCATAAGCAGGGGAGAGCTGCCACTTATTATCAATTAGCAAGAACGCAAAGTTTTTGGAATGGTCATCATGATTTCGAGCCACAATATTAAACACGAGTCGCCTTAGTAACTCTTCTGCGTCCTTAGCCGACACCCGGAGTTTTCTGGCAATCGCAAAAATCTCAGCATAGGAATAAGAACCTGGCTGCCTGTAATCAACATGTGCTAATCCATTTAGCGTTTGCACATGCACTTTTTCATTACCTTTTCTATCAAAGCGCTGGGTCACAAAATGTCGGCGGCTGCCTTCTTCAAGCAAGTGACTTGTCATCATATCGATATCACATTTTTTCGCCATCAAGTAATAGACATATTCCATTGCACCGTAGCCCTGTGGATCGCCAAAAGTCTCTTTATCTTTATTATGCTCATTCACACCATCAAACTTCATTAAATAATGCGTAAAACCCTCCGGCACCTTGACCTGACCGCTTCGCACTTGAGTAAAATCATCGTTAAAGGCTAAAACCGCTTTAGGCCGCGCGCCGCCGGCACTCATTCCTACAGAAAGTAGTGACAGCATGGCTTGCCGATTTTCTTCACCAGGGCGATTCAGTGAAACGGAAAAATCCTCCCGGCCATCCAGAAGCTCCTGCGCGATTGAGACTAATGTCTCTATCTCTATTTTTTCTGAAACATTCAGACCCTTTAGTTTTGTGGCGGGTGTATATTCCAGCGCCCCCATACCCCGCTTGCCTGTGTATTGCAGTCGCTCCAGTGGAGTGATGGCTGCAGGAGATTTACCTTGAGATGCAAGCCAGGCATTGAGCACCGCATTACCAAAATCGTCGGGTAGCGAATCGGCCACCAAACCAGGTAAACCCTTAAAGGTCTCATAGCCTAGTGCGGGGAATGAATATATTTGTTGGGATAAGGGCATCTTAATAGGAGAGAGTTCAATACCCTTTTTTATGAATTTTCTATCATACTCAAAGGCTCCGATACCCGTGTCAGTATCAAAGCTTACAGCCCCGACCAGATCATCATCGTAATTGACGTTAATTACCTGCTTTACCATTCAGGGGCCTCCTTTTCACCGACTGAGCGCTGACCTGAAGCCCGTTGACGTTTTCGGCCTTTCAGTTTCGATAATTGAATTGGAGAAATTTCTTGTACTGGAAGGAAGTTCTTCAGCTGACTTGTAAGACTCAACGCCGACAGGATAGCGATAAAGACCTCCAGCTGACCCTTACCTTTCTCAGCGTTCAAAACGGCTTTCCTGCTGACACCAGCTTGATCAGCTACTTCATTCTGCGTCATATCAGCATTTAGTCTGGCCTGCTTTAAGCGCTCTCCAAGCTCCTCTGCAATCGCTGATGGTGCTCTTTCTTCTATACCCATTTATGTCCCCAAAATTAAACTTTACGGCCAAAAACCACAGCAATGTACCTATTTTGGAACCTTATAACACACAAGAAGGATAAGTCAAGTTAATGTCCTGTTTGGGTACCTTTGTGGCGATATTATATGCTTATGTTCTATTTTAGGGACTTTGTGCTAGCTACATATTGACAGATTTCGTACTTGATAACTCTGTGGAGTCCATTGCAATTGTCACTGTAAAGCAGGGTAAATCACCGTAGGGTCACTGAAATCCCACTCCTCTTTTACCACAGCGTCTTTACATGCTTATACGCTAATATTTTTTCATCGGCTGTTATCAATGGATAAGAAGTGTGTCTGGCCAAGGCAACAATCATTCTGTCGGCTGGGTCTTTGTGAAACTCACCAGGAAGACAAGTCGATTTAACTCCCACTGAATTATCAACCGGCACAAACTCAACGGCAGGAATCTTATCAACCTCTGCCAACCATGAGTCCACATCCATATTTAGCGTTAGGCGACCCCGGTGAACCAACATGCCAATTTCCCACGCGGATATTGATGAAACTAATATGCTGCGCTCCTGATCTTGGTGTTTGGTAATCGCCCTCTTGGCCTTTGTGGATAGCTTACGATCACCAGACACCCACCAGAGCAAAATATGGGTATCAAGTACAATCAATTGGCAGACTCCCATTCATCCTCTGCTACAGGTTCAAAGGGGTCTATAAACTCGACGACACTACCCTTTAGGCGTTCAATCGGGTCTATATCATTAGACACATAGGGTTTAAGCTCCAGTACGGGCTTGCCATGATCGGTAATGATAATGGGCTCTCCGCCCTGCTCAACTGAGCGCATTACTTCCAGTGCTTTTGGTTTAAATTGAGACTTTGATAAATGTCGCATAGCACCTCCTAATTCTGATCCTGGATTGATACGTAGGAATGATAGCAATTAAAATGACCACTCTCAATGGTCATTTTAAAACACCCTCTACTTGAAGTAGTCTTGCCGCAATATTTGCAGTACATGCTGGATGGGCAGTATTGATTAGAGCCTGCCAAGAGAACCATACAAGAAAACCCGCCAATTACGTATGAATGCATGGTATTTTAGCGGAGCGTCACCTCGAAGCGCTGATCAGACGGCCCCTAATCCCGCCCTGCATAAAGAGTGAAAAGATCACTTTTCCCGATGATATGTAACGACGCCTATCACTTTCTGCACAGCCCCATCTGGAGCTCTGATTCTGGCCGAAAACAAAACGTTTATTTCCCATCAGCAGGTGAATCACATAAGTGATGCAAGGTAATCTCAATATCGAGCCCCTCAATCTACTTCTCGCGACTCCGTTAGAGTTGACCGAATATGATTCCCCAGCATGGTTTCTACCGCACTATAGTCATGTCCTTTAAAAATAATGATGATGGAGCATTACTATGATAAAACTTAAACCGCTAACTTCCGCCCTAGCCCTGACAATTTACGGAGCTGGTGCGCTGGCCCAGAATGCTGGGCTAGAAGAGGTTATGGTCACTGCACAAAAGCGAGTCGAGAGCCTGCAAAACGTACCAATAGCCGTGAACGCCTTCAACGCAGACGTTATTCAGGAAGCTGGCATCTATAATACAAATGACCTCGCAACAATGACACCCGGCCTCCACGCTGTGACCCTTGGCAATCCCTTCAATACCAAGCTGCAGATTCGCGGCATCGGCACATCGCAAAGCGATCCAGCCCTCGAACCTTCTGTGGGCGTATTCGTCGACGGCGTCTTTCTGGGGCGCAGTGGTCTGGCCATGTCCGACCTTACCGACATCGAACGCCTTGAGGTGTTACAAGGCCCCCAGGGTACGCTGTACGGAAAAAACTCCAACGCCGGCGTGATCAGCGTGATTACCAAACAGCCTAATTTTGACGAGTTTGAAGGCTACGTAGATGCATCTGCTGGAGACTACAACTTACGCAAGCTAATCCTGGCCGTTTCGGCTCCCCTAAGTGATACGGTGGCCTATCGGCTATCGGCCACTGCCCATCAGCGAGACGGCTATTTTGAGAACAGTGGCGCGGCAGACGGAAATAATGCCGATGACTGGAATGTGCAAGGCAAACTGGCTTGGGAACCCAACGACAATTTAAGCCTGGTGCTGTCGGGCTCCCACGTAAACCGCAGCAATACCTGTTGCACGCCCGAGGCCACACAAGGTGATGCAGTACAGGCGGAGCTGGCACGACAGGAGCTGCCCCAGGACAAGAACGACCCATATGATTATAAAATAGCCACCAATATAGACAGCGAATTCGAAATGGAATCAGATTTGTTGTCACTACACATCGATTACGCCATGGATTGGGGCACCATTACTTCCATCACCGCCGGGAACAAGTACGAGTATACTCAGCGTGGCGATCAGGACCGCAGCCAGTTGGACATTATGGGGGGGGAGAGCGAATTCTATTCAGGCGACAGTCTGTCTCAGGAACTGCAACTGAATTCACAGGTGGGCGACAGCATCGAATACCAGCTTGGTCTCTTTTACTACAAACAGGAAACCCAGCGAGGTGACGAGTCTCCAATTGTGATACTCGGCGATGATTTTCTTACCATTGCCAGGCAGGAAATAAGCCCAGCGATCGGCGGAATCGCGGCAGCCGGCGATTATCTGTATGGCAAGGGCATTTGGAACAACGATACCTTGGCAATCTTCGGCCAGGCCACCTGGCATATTGGCGAGAACTGGCATCTGACCGGCGGCCTACGCTGGACCGACGAAGAGCGAGAGGCCGAACTATTCAGCGATAACGTGTCCACCGCGCCGGGGGTGGTATACCAAGGAAGGCCCTCCTTCCTGAGCAAAATATCCACCCCCATCGATGACACATTTAATCGCTCCAGCGATAATGTAGACTGGCTGTTAAAGGCAGCCTATGACGTCAGCGATGGCACCATGATTTACGCTAGTGCCGCAACGGGCACCAAGTCGGGCAATTTCAATGGGGTTAACGGCACGGCCGAACAGCGCGAGTTTGACGACGAGCATACCCTGAGCTACGAGTTGGGCTCGAAGTCGACCTTTCTTGATTCAAGGATGCGTCTGAACTCAGCAATTTTTTATACACAGATCGACGATTATCAATTCCAGCAGGGCCTTCCCCAGGGCGGTTCCATAGTCAGCAACGAGGCAGAAGTGGAAGTATCCGGGTTAGACCTGCAGCTTGAAGCGCTGCCTCTAAGCAACCTGACTCTCACCGCCGGCCTGTTGTACATGCACAAATATGAGGTTATCTCCGGGATCAACAAGGGCAAAGCGCTTACCTCTACGCCGGACTATACCACCAATCTCGGCGCTACTTTGGTCTTCCCACTGGCTGAAGGAACACTGTACTTGCGCGCAGATTATATGTACATGGACACGCATGTGACGAATAACTCAAGTGATCCCGATCCCGTGGCTTATCAGGATAGGACGCTTGTCAACGCCAAGATGGGCTGGCGCAACGACAACTGGAATGTATCGGTGTGGGGTAGAAACTTGACCGATGACTCCTATTCAGCTTTTACTTCTGCAATCCAGAACTTCAGTGGTTCGCGCGCATATTATCTCGCACCACCCAGAACTTATGGCGTGACTCTGCGTTATGACTTCTAACAAGCGCTTACTGGAACGAGGGCCTATGATTCGTCGCACTGTTCAATCGACGCGTCGGATGTAGACCCTGCATTTGGGTTCGTCACTATTCGCATTCAATATGGGTAGTGACGATGACGCGGCTAAGCGACACAGACCCAAGCGAGCAGCTGGCGATGACCGTTCTCAACAAATAGAAGTAAGGGCACATGATGTTGAAAAAAATAGGAGGAGGCATCCTCGTATTACTCCTTGCGACCACCGGCTTGGTCTGGGTCAAATTGGTGATGCCGCTAGAGGCATCGGCCGACAAATTTGGCCCAAACACCGCGCCCCGTGACTATGCCTTACAAGACAACAGTAAGTTAACACTGCCCGCCCCACAATCCGCCGTTTATCAAGCGGCACCTAACCCAAATATGAACCTGTATTGGGGTGAATTACACCTGCATACAGCCGAAAGTTTTGATGCAACTCTGTTTGGCAACTCGCTGGGTATTGAAGACGCCTACCGCTTCGCCAAGGGCGAGGTCCTACACAGTGCCGGCGGAGAGGTTATGCAGCTTAGCCGCCCGCTGGACTTTGTGGCGATCACCGACCACGCCGAAGGCTTCGGCACCCGCACCCACTGCGACAACCCAAACCTGTCGCTGGCCGAGCGTGCCGCCTGTTGGCTGGTAAACGAGCCTAACCCCATGATTTTTAAAATCCTGGTGAAAAAGGCTCGCGGCATAGTAGTCCCCGGCGATCCATCACTACCCGCTGGCGTCTATCAACAGACGAGCCGCCAGCCCCCTACGCCCGGTTCTTTCCCTACCTGTAAATTTGGTGATGGTGCGCTCGAACGATGCGTTAAAAACGCCAACACCGATTGGGCCCGCTATATCGACCTTGCCGACAAATACTATGAACCGGGTGAATTGACCACGCTGATTGGCTATGAGTATTCGCCAGGAATGCCCGAGCAGGGCAAACACCACCGCAATGTTATTTTCCGCTCCAACACAGTTCCTGTACGCGCCATTTCAAGCCTGGATGTGCCAAACGCCATTGAACTCTGGCAGGGGCTTGAAGCCACTTGCGGCGAAGCTTGTGACTTCCTAACCATGCCACACAACCCAAACAAGGCATGGGGCCTTACTTATTCACGCTTCACCTGGGATGGTCAAGAATATAATGAGGCCGACTGGCGTTTGCGCCAAAGGCGCGAACCACTGGCAGAAATATTCCAGATTAAGGGCGCTCAAGAATGTGCGCTTGGGGTTGGCGCTACCGATGAAGAATGCGCCTTCGAACAAGTCTTTGACCCTTGCCAACAGGGCGAAACCACCGGCTGCGCTTTTGAAACAGGTTTTGTCCGCCAAGGGCTAAAGGTCGGCTTGGAGCTTGAACAAGAACTGGGATTTAATCCGCTACAGGTCGGCTTTATCGCCGCCACAGACAGCCATAATTCCAACCCAGGCGATGTGGAAGAGTGGGACTTCCCCGGCGCAGTCGGCGCGGTCACGTCCTCTGCTGTTCGGCGTTTGCAAGATGACACGGAAACAGCAGCGTATAAATCTCGCCTTAAGTTTCATACATCGGGCGGTCTGGCCGCGGTTTGGGCACCTGAAAATACCCGCGAAACGATTTTTGATGCGCTTGCCCGCCGCGAAACTTACGCCACGTCGGGTCCGCGCATGGCCGTGCGCTTTTATGCAGGCTGGGGTATTGATGAAACAATCGCAGACGACCACAGCGTGTTTCAGTCCTTGAGGGCAAGTGGTGTACCGATGGGCGGCGTACTGCAGCCGGACGCCACCAAGCAGACATCTCCCGGCTTTTTTGTCTGGGCAGTACGCGACCCAATCGACGCCCCCTTGCAACGGGTACAAATGATTAAGGGCTGGCTCGATACGCAGGGCCAGACCCACGAGAAGGTTGTCGATATTGCCTGCGCCGATGGGTTCTCTGTCGACCCTGCGACAGGACGCTGTCCGGATAATGGTGCCAGTGTGGATCTTGATACCTGCAGCTTCAGCCCAGGCTCTGGCGCCAATGAACTCAAAACCGTCTGGCATGACCCCGATTACGATCCGGCACAGAATGCCTTTTACTATGTTCGCGTGTTAATGAACCCTACCTGCCGCTGGTCCAGTTACGATGCCATACGCCTTGGCCGGAAACCCGATCCACGCGTCAGTGCAACAATCCGCGAGCGAGCATGGACCAGCCCCATCTGGCTTGATCCCGAAGGCTGACCTTGGACGCTGTCTGGGGCGAATAATCCGATAAACATACGCCATCGATGAACAGGAATAAGACATTATGATTTTTCGCACCACACTGATCATTGCCATCGCTCTGACCACCGCTTGCTCGGGTGATTCATCAGAAGCGGATAAACGCGCGCAGGCACAAAAATACTATCGGACGACCAATACGGTAATTCCGGCGAATGATGACATCATAACGTTTCCGGCGTTGCCTGCGCCCAGTGACCGTCGCCCTGAGTCCAACCCTGATCGCAATGCCTACTTTGGCGACTTGCACGTACATACAACACTCTCCTTTGATGCCTCAGCTTTTGGTACAACTGCAACACCTGCTGACGCTTACCGTTACGCACAAGGTGAGTCGATTAAGCACCCTAGTGGTTTTGACGTACAGCTGGCACAACCCTTGGACTTTTATGCGGTTACCGATCACGGGGTTTTTCTTGGCCTGATCAACGAAGCCGCAGATACCAGCACAAAGGTGTCGCAATACGGTTTTGCAGAGCCCTATCACAACATTAATGAGTCGGTCGATGGCGGCCTATTGGATCTGGCAAAAAGAAGTAAAGTGTTTTACAACTTTATTAACGACGTAGTGGCTAGCCTTCTCGACGGTACGATCGACAACGCGGTCGTCAACGACGCCAGCAATTCAGCCTGGGTACAAACAGTAGAAGCGGCGGATGAGGCCTATAAGCCCGGTACCTTCACCACCTTTGCGGCGTATGAGTTCACCTCATCCACGGACGAACGAGAGGCCCTGCATCGCAACGTGATTTTTCGTGCTACCGAACGCTTACCCAAATTGCCTTTCACGCGTTTCAACAGTATTAACCCCGAAGGTCTGTGGGACTGGATGGACACGCTACGGAAACAAGATATAGAAAGTCTGGCTATACCGCACAATAGTAACGGCTCCAACGGCGCGATGTTTATGTTTACCGATTGGGCGGGTAACGCCATTGATCAGGAATACGCCGACCAACGCTTGCGCAATGAACCGCTGGTGGAAATCACCCAGGTCAAAGGCACATCAGACACTCACCCTTTGCTGTCAACAAACGATGAATGGGCTAATTTTGAAATTTTCCCCCTGCGCACTTCCACTAAATTAATCAGTGATCCAAAGGGCAGTTATGTGAGAAACGCCTGGCAGCGCGGCCTATCCATGGAAGAAAAAGAGGGCGCCAACCCCTATAAATTTGGCGTGATCGGTTCCAGTGATACTCATACAGCCGCTGCCTCACTGGCTGAGGATAACTACTTTGGCAAAATTGGTTCGTTTGACAGCACCCCGGAAAAACGCGGCTCTGTACCGGCAAGCTTTCTCTACGGAACTTTGATCAAGCTGGCTGCACCTGAAATGGTCGAAGAGGTTGACGGAGAAAACTACCTTGATTTCTCCGGTTATAAGTATTGGGGCGCGTCTGGCATTGCCGGAGTATGGGCAGAAGAAAATACCCGCGAGGCCATTTATGACGCGCTGCGCCGTAAGGAAACTTTTGCCACTAGCGGCACGCGGATAAAAGTGCGATTTTTTGCTAGTTACGAGCTCAATGATGACCAATTGAATAGCCGGGACCTTATCAAAAATGCCTACCAAAGCGTCGCGGCTCAAAGCGGTTCTACAATGGGTGGCACTTTACAAGCAAGCGATGATCGCCAACCCACGTTTTTAACCTGGGCCATGGCCGACCCCAATACTGCCCAATTGCAGCGCGTGCAAATTATTAAAGGCTGGTTTGAAAACGGCGTGCATCAGGAGCAAGTGTACGACGTCGCTTGTTCCGATGGTTTAACAGTAGACCCACAAACCCATCGATGCCCGGACAACGGTGCACAAGTCAATCTGGATGATTGTTCCAGAACCGCCAATGTTGGCGCGGGCCAGCTTAAAGCGCTGTGGCAAGACCCCAACTTCACCCCGGGACAAGAAGCCTTTTACTATGTGCGCGTGCTCGAAAACCCGGTCTGCCGTTGGTCCACCTGGGACGCCATTCGTGCAGGAAAAACACCACGCTCAGACTTACCTAGCACCATTCAAGAGCGCGCATGGTCGTCGCCTATTTGGTATAGCGCGTCGAGCAAAAACAACAACTTTGTAGATTAATAACCTTGAAAGAAGTAAACATGAATAACAGCAATGAATCAGTCGATGTTCTAATTATTGGCGCCGGCCTGGCGGGTATCGGCGGTGCCTGTCAATTGCGCCGCAATTGCCCGAACCACAGTTTTATGGTGCTGGAATCGCGCGAAACCAGCGGTGGCACCTGGGACTTATTCCGTTACCCAGGTTTTCGTTCTGACAGCGATATGTACACCTACAGCTATGGTTTTAAACCCTGGAAAGACAAAGCGACCATCGCCGACGGCCACAAAATTCTCAGTTATATTCGTGAGGCAGCCGCGGAATACGACGTGGAGCCGCACATTCGCTATCAACACAAGGTGGTGGCCGCCAACTGGTCCTCGGCCGACAAACGCTGGCTAGTGACGGCCGAGCTCGGCGGCTCTGGTGAGCAAGTAACAATAATCTGTAAGTTTATGTTTAATTGCAGCGGCTATTACGATTATGAACAAGGTTATACCCCGGAGTTTGCCGGGATTGATGACTTTGGCGGACAGGTCGTTCACTCACAGCATTGGCCCGAAGACTTAGATTACCAAGGCAAGCGAGTTGTGGTGATCGGCAGTGGCGCCACCGCGGTGACGCTAGTACCAGCGATGTCCAAAGAGACAAGCAGTCTGGTGATGCTACAGCGCACGCCAACCTATATCGCCAATGTACCCTCTGAAGATCCCACGGCAAAAAAACTGCGCAAGTGGTTACCTAATAGTTTGGTTTTCCGCCTGATCCGCTGGAAAAAGGTGCTGTTTCAGATTTATCTCTATAAGTTATCCCGCAAGCGGCCGCAAGATCTAAAAAAAGTCCTGCTTGGTGGAGTGCGCAAAGAGCTGGGGCCAGATTATGACATCGATACCCACTTTACTCCTGACTACAATCCCTGGGATCAGCGTTTGTGTGCGGTAAGCGATGGTGATTTGTTTGCCGCGATCCGCGAGGGGCGCGCCGAGGTAGTGACCGATTATATTGATCAGTTTAATGAAGGGGGGATCCAGCTCAAGTCCGGCAAGCAATTGGATGCTGATATTGTGATCCTGGCGACGGGTCTAAACCTGAAATTTGCTGGCGGTGTTAAGCACAGCTTTGATGGCAAGGCACTCGATATAACCGACCATTATATTTACCGGGGGATGATGTTCTCTGGAATGCCCAATTTGGCATTTACAGTGGGCTATACCAATTCTTCCTGGACCCTCAAAACCGACCTGACGGGTAAATTTGTTTGCCGCTTACTCAATAAAATGGATCGCGGTGGCTACTCAACCGTTACCCCTCAAATCAAGGGCGAGATGGGTGAGGTCCCCATGCTCGATTTTGATGCAGGCTATATACAGCGTGCACGGAAGGACATGCCCAAAAATGGCGACCGTCTACCTTGGCAGAACTACCAGAATTACATCAGAGACTTTATCGGTTTGCGTCTTGGTCGCCTGAATGACGACGAATTAGAGTTCCGCTAAGAGCTTCCGCTTGAGCGGAAAAGTCGTGATCTATGAGTCATAAAATACCAGGGCTGAAGAATTTACTATGCTGACCTTTTTTTTGACACTGCTGGTTCTGTTACTGGCCGTACACGCCCACCGCGAGTATTGGCGCCTGCGCACTCTGCCGCAGATTCATCGCGGGGAATTTACGGGTGAATTAATGAACGTGGGCGCCACCTATATCGCGCGACGGTCGGCGAAGAATGGTTGCTCGCGCTCGATTATTTGTTTTCCCGGCTTCCTGGAGGATATGCGTTATTTTCAGGACGTATATAAAGACGATGATGCAGAGCTGATTCTGCTCAATAACGCCAATTATCACTGTCCCTTTTTAAACGATGGTGTGTCCAGTGATGTTGTTACACTGGATTGGCCGGAAAACCCTTATTTAATAGGCTCCATCGAGCACGATGGGTTCTATCTGGGACTGGCTCTCGAGCGCCTCGCCAGCGGCAGTGAAGTTTGTTTGCATGGCCATTCTCGCGGCGGTGCGGTGGTGTTGGAAGCTGGCCGTCAATACCCTGAGTTGACGAGCTCGAAGGAGCGCCCGGTAAGCGCTGTTCTGGAGGCTCCGGTACTGCCGCAGGCTCGCACGGCAGGTAAGGGTTCTGAGCCACTGCAACATCTTCTTAATTGTTATTTTTTGCCGATTTTCTTTGGCTTGAAGCGCAACATCAATACCGAGCGACTACTCACACTGTCCATAATGCGCCCCACCAATACACTGAAAACCGAACTCTTAATGTCCATCTTTAGTACCACCCGAAGCTACGATACCTGCGTCAAAAATGTTCAATCCATTTTCACATGGCAGCGCACGATGGGGTTTGAGGTCTATGACAATTTCCCTTTGCTGACCGTGATCATAGGGGAGCGCGATACGACGTTGGACGGACGCAGTATGCTGGCCAGTGCAGAGCAGGGGCAGACGCGAAACAGTGGCCTGTCGATTCTCAAGACTATGGGCAGCAATCACTTTATCAGCCTCGAGCAGCCGGAGACGATCCGGGCTATTCACTGACGCGATGGGTCCCATAGCGCTGCAGCTGCGGTAAATAGGAACGACTATGAATAATCAAACAGGCAGTACAGAGACATCTCGCTCTGTTACAGGCATAGCCAACCAACCCCTGACGGGTCATCGCACCACTCTGACTCTGTTAGTACTGGCTTATACCCTGTCGATGTGCGACCGGATGATTCTATCGATCCTGTTTCCGGATATAAAAGCAGAGTTTGGTTTAAGCGATACCCAGCTGGGCTTGTTAGGCGGGCTATCATTTGCCTTGTTTTATGCCACCATGGGTCTGCCTATTGCGCGCCTGTCTGATCAATACAGTCGCAAGCGCATCATTATCGTCAGCCTTGTTATCTTCTCTGTGATGACCGCTTTTAGCGGCCTGGCCGCCGGCTTTATCAGCCTTCTGTTACTGCGCGTCGGTGTGGGAATTGGTGAGGCCGGGGTGAACCCTGCTAGCCACTCGATTATTGCTGATTACTTCCCGCCCAAGCGTCGGGCGTTCGCTATGGCGACGTTAATGCTGGGCGGCAGCTTCGGCATGATCTTGGGTTTTGTTGGCGGCGGTCTTATTGCCGAAGCGTATGGCTGGCGCACGGCACTGGTATCGGTCGGTATTCCCGGTGTGTTGTTGGCATTCTTTATGGCCAGATTGCTGCGTGAGCCTGCCAGAGGCACCTTTGAAACCCAAGTGCCGCAGCCTTCGCCCCCCATTCTCACCACCGCGGCGCAAATGTGGGCCAACCCCGCTATGCGACACCTGATGGCTGGCGGCGTAATAGCGGGGCTGATGTCCTATGGACTCACCCAGTGGTTACCGACTTTCTTCATGAGAACACACGAGCTCAGTCAATCACAGGCCGGTATGATGATTGCGGGCGTGTTTGGCATAACGGGAGCGATTGGCGCGCTGGCCGTGGGTAAGTTCTTTGATCGCCTTTCAGCCCGTGGTTTCCAACATGGCCTGTGGATGCTTGCCATGGTTCCGTTTGTCTCTATACCCTTATTCGTCATGGGACTTTTTGCTGACAATCTGACCGTGGCAATACTGCTGTTCATTATTCCGGGCTTCTTCGCAAATAGTTTTATGGGCCCATCGATTGCCATGGTGCAAACGCTGTCGCCAGTGCACTCGCGCGCGGTTTCCTCGGCCATCATGATGCTGTGTCTCAATCTGATCGGCCTAGGCCTCGGCCCACTGCTGGTCGGTGTGCTAAGCGATATGCTCAGCACGGTCTATGGCGAGGGCTCCTTAGGCGTCGCGCTGGCCTGTTTTGGACTCTTCGCTTTCTGGGGCTCTCTGCACTTCTGGCTTAGCGGTCGGGCTCTGGCGAAACAGCAAACACAAGGCTGCGGAGAATGATCACAATAGCCTCAGCCATCTGCAGGCTATTCATGCAATGAACTATTCCTAGCCTCCGGCATTACATGTATGGCCGAATATGATTCCATTCTCCTCTGTAGCGAGAGCTATTATCGAATACAGCAAAAACGTTATTAGTCATTAACATTACCAAAGGACATTCACTATGGGTTTTATAAAAGGCCTGAAATTGCTATACAAAATTCTAGGCCCAGAGCCAAAGGGCACCACTAATGGTTTTGTAAAATCGTACAAAGAAATTATGGGAGCGGTCAAACCGACTGCTGAATTCACCAATGCCGAGATGTTAACCCTCGTTTGGGAAACCACTCCTGAGGCGATTGCACAGCTGCTGCCACCGCCATTAAAACCGACGGATAAACCTATGGTAATAGCTTTTATCGCTCATTATCCGACGACCAATTTTAGTCTTCCGTATAACGAATCTGCGCTTTTGGTAAGAGCTAGCTATAACGGTGTGGTGGGTAATTACTGTCTGTCTATGCCGGTGACTAATGATATGGCCATGGCTGGCGGACGAGAGCAATGGGGCTACCCCAAGAAAATGGCGAATATTTCATTTGAGCGTAATGGTGACACGGTAGAGGGCTTCACAGAACGCCACGGCATCAAATTTATGAAAGTTAAGGCTAAGCTATCGGGCAAGGTCAATAATGATAACGCAGCCATGGATGAGTTGTTGGCTTTCGGCATTAATCCTAAGGGTCAATTCTCGGAAATGGCCTTCAACTTCAAACACTTTCCGTCTCCGGATCCAGATGAGGCATTTGACTATCCTCCTAGGCTTGTCACGGGAGAAACGGTCTTCAGGCCAAAGACGTTTATTTTCTCAGAAGCGGAAATAGAACTGACACCATCCGAGTTTGATCCATGGCATCAAGTGCCAGTGAAGCGTATGTTGGGCGGCTTTTATACCGTAGGTGATAATACTATGATGAATGGCAAGGTGCTGGCAGAGGTCGGCTCTATTGAATTTGCACCCTACTCATTTCTGAAATGGGAATTTGGTCAACATAAATCATAAGCGAAAAAACTACTAACGACAGACAATAAACAGCCGGATATGGTTCATCGCAATTTGCTTGCTCGCTCTATGCTCTCGTTGATGAACTTGCAGAACTCTAATGAACGAGGAGCAATAAATGACATATCGTGATATCGACTTGAACCTCACGGAGGAGCAACGATTCCTCAGAGACACGGTCAGGAAGTTCGGGGCGGAGGTCGTGCGTCCGGCAGGTCTGGTGCTTGACAAGCTGGCAGATCCGGCCGACGCAATTGCCAAGGACTCAGTATTTTGGGACGTCACTCGACAGTTCCGCGAGCTCGGTCTTCACTTGAGCGAGTTGCCGCAGTCCGTTGGTGGGACTATGGAAGACATGGACGCCATGTCGCACATCTTCTTAACGGAGGAGCTGGGTTATGCCGACGCGGGGCTGGCCATTAGCATGGCTGTGTCCAGTCTGCCGTATTCCATGGCAGCCATATTTCCCAACCCCAAGCTCCAGGAGATTGCTCGTGCATTTGCCGAGGACACGAAAGGAGAACTCATGGGATGCTGGGCCATATCCGAGCCGGATCATGGTACCGACTATATGATCGATGTCGCCGATCCAGCAATCAGCCCTTCGGTTAAAGGCATGCTGAAAGGGGATGAGTACATTATTAACGGACAAAAAGCCGCCTGGGTCAGCAATGGCACCATTGCCACCCACGCGGTACTTCATGTAGGGCTGGATCCGTCCAGGGGAATGAAGGGCCAGGGCCTGGCTATTATCCCCCTGGATCTGCCCGGAATCTCACGCGCTAAACCCCTGGATAAAATCGGGCAGCGCCCCCTGAATCAGGGTGAGATCATTTTCGAAGACGCCAGGATTCCCAAAGAGTACATGGTGGTTACCCCCGAGATGGGCCTCATCGAGTTGGGTCGTGAAGCACGTCTCTCCCAGGTGAACGGCGGGATGGCTCTGGTATTTGCCGGTCTGGCCAAGGCCGCTTACGACGAGGCATTCAACTACGCCTCGGAGCGCATCCAGGGTGGTGTGCCCATCAACGAGCACCAGAACATTCAGCTCAAACTATTCAGGATGTTCAACCAGGTAGAGGCCGCCCGCGCGGCTGCCCGCAGGATGACCCTGTTCAACTTTGGTAACCCCACACCCTCGGGCGCACACGCCGTGGCCTGCAAGTGTCTCTCAACGGAAACCGCCTTTGCGGTTGCCAGCGAGGCGATCCAGATCCATGGTGGCAACGGCCTGACCCGGGAATACCCGATCGAGAAAATGTTCCGTGACGCACGGGCCTCCATGATTGAAGACGGGGTCAACGAAAGCCTTATGCTGGGCGCTTTCCAGTACCTCACTGCCAACAATTAATAACTCAGTCATCTAATCAGAAGGAAGTAATGATGGCGTCTGGCGAACCGATTCAGTTGGTAGGTGGAACAGGATCACCTTATACACAAAAGATGGTAGCCCTGCTGCGTTACCGGCGACTGCCCTATGCAATGAAATGGGGTATTCCGGCAGAGGTCTGTGAGGCGATGGGCGTGGACAAACCCAAGCCCATCTTCGAGCCGACCTTCTTTTTTAAAGAAGATGGAGGCACGCGGGCTGTGTGCGACTCCACACCGATTATCCGATGTTTGGAAGATAGCTACACCGGTCGCTCGGTACTACCCGGTGATCCGGCTCTGGCCTTTATCGACTACCTGATCGAGGACTTCGCTGACGAGTGGTGCACCAAGTACATGTTCCATTATCGTTGGCATGCACCGTTAGACGCGGGCAATGCTGGCACATTACTACCGCTAAGCATGGACGTCAGTATGCCGAAGGACGCCCACACAGAATTCAAACACTGGGTTGAAGAGCGTCAGATAGGTCGCCTTCATGTGGTGGGCTCCAATACCACTACGGCACCGGTGATTGATGCCAGCTATCGGCGTTTTCTTGCCGCCATGGAAAACCATCTGGCCAGCCAGAAATTCATGCTAGGCAACCGCCCTGCTGCTGGAGACTTCGGCCTCTACGGCCAGTTGAGTCAATTAGTGGGATTTGATCCCACCCCTAGGGCGATTGCCCATGAGATTTCTCCACGCACAGTCGCTTGGGTCGATCTCATGCGGGATCAGAGTGGACTTGAGCCCACAGAGCACGACTGGATTAGCCTGGCGGATCAATCCGAGAGCTTGCGCGGCCTACTGAAAGAAATCGGCCGTATGTATGCGCCCGCGCAACTGGCTAACGCCCGTGCCACGCAAGCGGGCGACAAGACCTGGGCTGCCGAGATAGATGGCGCGCCCTGGACCCAGCAGACCTTCCCTTATCAGGCCAAGTGCCTGCGATGGACCAATCTATGTTATCGAGCTCTCAGCGAGGCGGAGCGTGCCAGTGTTGACGCCCTACTCGAAGGCACCGGTGTCGAGATCATGCTGACACTCGACTAAGAACCTTACCTCGTTGATACAGACTTAGTGCGCCGAAAAAACTCAAATCTTCTCATAATTAATGTCAGGATTCCGAGCCGCGGAGCGCTTTCACCGGACCTTTGTTATTAGCAGGCCCTAGCGCAATTCGCGCCGCAAAATTTTACCCACATTGGATTTAGGCAGCTCATCGCGAAACTCGATAAACTTTGGAACCTTGTAAGCGGTGAGATCTTGGCGGCAAATTTTTCTAAGCGCGGCCTCGCTTAAATGGTGATTGCGACATACCACAAAGGCTTTTACCGCTTCGCCCGAGCGTTCATCCTTAACACCCACCACAGCGCACTCAAGAACATCGGGATGACTATATAAGACGCTCTCAATTTCATTGGGATAAACGTTGAAACCGGACACCAGAATCATGTCTTTGATCCGATCAACTATTTTATAGAAGCCGTCATCAAGCTGTACGGCGACGTCGCCGGTTTTGAAGAAACCCTCAAGGTCGATAGCTTCATCAGTCGCCTCGGGACGCCCCCAGTAACCCATCATTACCTGTGGCCCGCGTACCCAAAGCTCACCCTCCTCGCCGTCTGCAACAACTTTGCCTGAAGCGTCTACTAATTTTATTTCCTGAAAACCCATCGGCTTACCCACACTGCCAATCCGGCGGGTTGACGGCACATTCAGGGTTAAATTGGCAGTGGTTTCAGAAAGGCCGTAGCCCTCAATGAGCTTGGAATCAGTTCGACGCTCCCATTCATGAGCCACATCGGGCACCAGTGCAGCGCCGCCAGCAATGGTCCACCTTAGATGAGACCAATCCACATCATCAAACTTTTCATTTGTCATTAAACCAACAAACATGGTGTTAACACCGGCAAACCCAGTGAACGGAACGGATTTCATGACATCAAGTAGGGCATCAAGGTCTCGTGGATTAGGAATTAGTACCGAGCGGCCACCAGAGGAGAGGTTCCCGCAAAGATACAAGCTAAACCCGAAGATATGATAAATCGGGAGTGGTGCTATCAATACGCCGCTAAGTTCCTCGCCCTCATCTTCTGCAAGGTGTTTTCGAGACTGCGCTACGCACGCAATAATATTACCGTGACTAAGCATGGCACCCTTGGCAACGCCAGTTGTACCGCCGGTATATTGAAGCACCGCCAAATCGCTCAATGTTGGACGAACCGTTGACAAGTCACTGCCTGCGCCCTTGCCTTGAGTTTCACCGAGAGAAATCGCTGCGGGTAAGGTAAGCAACGTAACCGATTCATCTAGGTTATGTGCAGGTGCAGCTTGGGCCTCCATCATGTCGAGCACGCTGGTGGCGATAAGTAGTTTTATGTCAGTATCAGGAATGACCTTTTGTGCCGCTGCAACAAAATCACTAAGCATCACCACCGCCTTCGCGCCACTGTCCTGAAATTGGTGACGCAACTCTCTTTCGGTATAAAGCGGGTTGGTATTCACCAGCACCAAACCTGCGCGCAAAATGCCCCAGGCAACTACCGGGTACTGAATCAGATTGGGCAGTTGAACGGCTACCCGATCGCCATGCTCTAAACCGGCGTTGCCGCGCAGATAGGCCGCAAACTTACCTGACATCTCATCTAATTGACGAAACGTGACGTCTTGGCCCAGGCAGGAAAAGGCGATCTTGTCAGTAAATTCAGCACAGGCCCTTTCAAACAAATCCAGCACCGATGTGTACTTTTCATCATTGATGGCTTCAATTTGTTTGAGAGCGAAATCAAAACGAAGGTCGGCGGTAAAATTCATAATATGAAACTCTTTCGATTTAGCTAATTAAAGGGATTTATATGAAAGCAGATTACGATTTTAAAATTAGGTTTACGGAGCATGCGTGTAGATTGTTAACTGGGTCATTGCACCCTTATCGGCTTACAATTTTATGAATCAACTTTTTCATAAAAATAAAATACAAGCCTGGAAAGTAACGTTTAAGCCTCCACAACATGGTTTCGCGGTAAGTTGGGATGATGATATGCTTCCCTTTCCTTGACTGGTCATAAACCATTTTCGCAATATCATCAGCGCTAACAGGCGACCTGTCCATGAGCTTTCTGGCCACGTTCACGCCATCACCACTGCTGCTGCGTATGGTATTCAAAAGGTTGCTTGGAAACGATGCAGGACATACGACAGATACGTTTACACCGAAAGGGTATAATTCACTTAACAGAGTCTCCGACAAAGCTACTACACCTGCTTTAGACGCGTTATACGCTGACATCCTCCCCATGTGTGTTAAGCCTGCCATAGATGCCACATTGATTAGCGTCCCTTTAGTTTGTTTCAATAACGGCACACAAAAATAACAGCCTTTAACAGCGCCCATCAAATTAATATCAACTGTCCACTGAAAATCTTTTACCGATAAACTGTCGATAGCTCCACCCGATGCCACACCTGCATTATTGATTAAGGCGTCTAATCCCTGCCAGCGCCTAGAAACGGTATTAACCAGCTCCTGCCACTGGTCTTCATTGGTAATATCCAGACGCTGAAAAAAACAATCGTTACCATGCTGCTCCTTTAGCAGTGAGGCAGCCTTTAGTCCTTCTTCATCTTGAATATCAGCAATACAAACAGACCAACCTTCACTGGCGTACTTTTTGGCCATGGCCAAACCCAAACCACTGGCGGCACCAGTAATAAGAATGCGTTTCATTTTTAAGCCTTTTATTTCGCTGTTTTCTGGATTTTCTTGTCATGCTTTTTAATTCGATCCTGGCCACTATCCTGGCGACTATAGGGCAACACAGACTATAAGTGTTTTACATTTCAACTGAGGGATCATAATCGGCCACTCGTGAGGGTGTATTGGGGTAAGATTCAGATCTTGTCCGAAAATTATTTCTTTTTTGAAAGAAACCCATAGCGATTGACTCACCCCACCGATAGAGGGCGGTGCAAGCAGACTTATTTTAATTACGGCTTTCGGTGCTTATCGTTATTCTCAAAACTAGAAGACAAACTTAAGTGTGGCCGAAGATGATTCCTGTGCTTTTATTCGCTCGCGGTATTGTTTCCATTCAATCAGGAAACTTTTGAAAAAGCCATGGACGACGACAACAATCCTATTTGGAGATAACGCGTGATAAACCTTTGCAATGATGGCGGTGTTTATACCCTCACCATGAACAACGATGCCAATACGATCTGCATCGACTGGCAAGCGCAGATGCTGGAAGCACTCAATGAGATGGAGAACAACAGCGGCAAAGGAACGGCTTTGGTTATGACCGGAGAAGGCAAGTTCTTCAGTAATGGTATAAATATTGACGCCATGAATAAACTTGATCAAGCCGAATTGAAAAATTTCGCGAAAACAATGTTCGAAATCCACCGTCGTATGATGGTGCTCCCCTTCCCTACTGTGGCGGCGATTAACGGCCACGCCTTTGCTTGTGGCGCCTTTCTAGCCATGTCGTTGGATTACCGCATAATGCGTGAAGATCGCGGTTGGATTTGCATCTCTGAGGTTGATGCAGGCGTTCCTATCCCTGCACCCATGATGGATATTCTACACGCCAAACTCCCGCCCGCCACAGCGCGAGATGCTGTTCTTACCGGCAAGCGCTATACGGCTAACGAGGCGATTGTGGCGGGGTTTGTCGACAATAAAACAACGTCAGAAACCTTGCTGGATAAGTCCGTGGAGTTGGCGACTACGCTGGTAAGCAAAGTGCTAGCGTGTTATCGGCCCCTCACCCGAGATGGATTCGGGGCTGAAGCAACGGTAACAGCGATATTGATTTCTGTGTGCGCCGAAAGGCTATCTGCTATCGAAATTCAGCCAGGCGCTCTGCAGTATCGAGAATATCGGTGTATTCAGTCTCCAACTCGTGCACCAGGGCTTCTTCGATAGCGTGCCCCTGCTGGCTCAATCGGTATAGGTCTTTCATGGCTTCAACTGCCGCGCGAGAATTACCAGAAATTTGCGCAACACGTTTGGCAACCAGTTCATCCAGCTCCGCTTGCCCGGCCACGGAGTCATTGGCAAGACCGAGCCGCTGGGCTTCGTCTCCTTTAACCACTCGCGCGGTGAAAGAAAGCTCTTTGGCTTTACGAATACCTATGGCCTGAGCCAGTGTCTGTGACATACCCCAGGTGGGGCGCAGGCCAAACCTGGTGTGAGTATCGCCGAATTTTGTGGTATCAGTGGTGTAGATGAAATCACAGTGCAGCGCCAATTCCAGTGCGCCGGTAAAGCAAGCACCGTGAACCTTGGCAATCACGGGTATCCGAGCGTTGCGAATAGCGGTATAGGCTTGCTTGGCAGGCGCGTCAAATAGATCGCCAATACGACCGTAAGCCGGCTCGATATCCTGCAGCACCTTAAGATCTACACCGGCCGAGAAGGCTCGTCCCTCACCCTGTAAAACAATTGCGCAGACTGAATCATCAGCACTGGCCTGATCCACCAATGCGCCGACCCCGGTAAGCATTTCCGGGTGTAGCGCATTCATGGCTTCGGGCCGGTTAAAGCTGATGGTAAGTACGCCATTAATCAACTCGGTCAACAGCTTATCGGTATCTGGTTGGTAGCTTTGGTGCATAAGTCTTAACTCTTCCCATTATTTTAGATACGGGTAAACCGTACAATCTTCAGCACCCATGCAAAAACAAGTCCGCCTAATTTACTCGAACTTTCTAGGGTGTAGGTATTTTATCGACGCGCACCCACTCCACGGTGCGACTCATAAAACCGACCTTCCCCTTAAAGAGCATCCGGTCAGCCTCGGGCAGAGAAACTTCCAGGTTCTTGTACTCTCCCAGCTTCTCGGCGTAGATCAGGCCATGCCACAAACCCTGTTCGGATTTGTCGGCTTGCAGGTCTTTCAGTATCTTGCGACCCACGCGATCAGGAAATTTGTCATTGCGAACCACGGTAGCGCTCCCCTCTTCCAGACTGATCTCAATCCAAGCGGGATTTTTGGCGTGTTTCCAGACACCGGTAACATCTTCGCTAAAAGCCAGTGGCGCGGACAGTAAGGCAAACATGAAAAGAGCGTTTTGAATCATTCTTACAGAGAAGCCCGTGTGAGCTAAAAAAGTGAGGGGGTTGGTCGTCATGACTTAGGCTTCCTCTTCATTCGGCTCTTCATTCGATAGGCGACATAAAACGGTAACAACAGCAGTAGTGTTAATAAAAACACCAGAGTAGCGTCCCGGTACTGCAGCAATATATTGAAAAACACTTGTTTTATCGGGCTATAACCCGGCGGTACTGGCACCACTTTGTTATCACGTCGGTACTGCTCATAAGCGGATAACATACGTTGGAAGCGCAGTGCTTGTGATGCCGATAAATCATCGGTCTCACCCGGGTCTGTAACAATATTAAATAAACGCCATTGGCCATCACCCCGCGGCGGTTGGTTGATCACCAACTTGTAGTCACCCTGAAACAAAACACCGTGATCGGTCAACTCGTAGCCCACGGCGTCATCAGGGCCATAGACCCGCTCTGCCGATCCCGACAGTAGTGGCGAGAGATCGCGGCCGGTGATGCGTTGTACTGGCCGACCCGCGTAGCGCTGGGCAGGCTGTGAAACACCCGTTAGCGATAAAATGGTAGGGCTTATATCCGTTGCCCAGGCAAAAGCCCGCGTAAGTGATGACTGGGAAGCGACAGGTTTACCGGCAATAATCAGGGGGACTCGCATGCCCCCCTCGCCCGCGTAAAACTTGTAGTAGGCCAGAGGACTTGCTGAGGCGCTGGCAAAGCTGGGACCAATCGTGCTGTAGCTGCCTTTAAGGCCCAGGTTGTCGTAGTCCAGGTTATAGCCAAGATTTTCAGGGGTTAATCGCTTGGGAAAGTCTCTGGGGTCGGCCGGGCCACTGGCTTCACTGCCGTTGTCTGAGGTAAAAATAAAAATGGTATTGTCGTATTGCCCACGCTGCTTCAGGAACTCGACCAAACGACCAATATGGAAATCCATAGCTTCAATCATGCCGGCATAAACCGCCATGCGTTTCGCTTGATAACGCTTGTCGTCTTCACTGAGAGTATCCCATTTGTCGGTTGTTTTCATTCTCACCATGGGCGTATTTTCCGGCACAATACCCAGCGCCTCTGCTCGCTCCTTGCGCTGCTGGCGCAGGGCATCCCAACCTGAATGGTAAAATTCCATATAGCGATCGATATATTTTTGCGGGGCCTGCACAGGCGAGTGGACGGCCATAAATGGCAGGTAGGCGAAGAACGGCTTACTGTCCTGTAAATTATCGTCTTGTAGATTGCTGTCGATAAACTCAATCATCTTGTCGACCAAAAAGCGCGACGAATAAAAATCCTCCGGTAGCGTAAATCGCTCGCCATCGGCAAACCAGTTGGCCTGGTCATAGAGTGCAAGGTAGGGGCGTTGCTCCCAGTTATCGGCGCCTGAATCCATCATGGCCATGGTGCGCTGAAAGCCGCGCCGACTAGGTCGCTTGTCGGGGTCCATGCCCAGATGCCACTTACCCGCCATATAGGTGTGGTAGCCGGCGTCCTCCAACAAGGTCGCCACGGTCACCACATCGTCCCCCAGCACGCCTTGATAGTTTGCGTGCACCCGCTGCTGCGGCGCCAACATTTCGGGAATATTGGGTACCCCTGCCAGGTGGCTGTCCACCCCGGTGAGCAGCATGGCTCGGGCGGGCGCGCAGTTCGCTGCGGTGTGGAAATTGGTAAAGCGCAGTCCTTGCTCTGCCAATGCACTCAGGCTTGGCGTATTCACCTCACTGCCGTAAGGCGCGATATCGGTATAACCCAGATCATCGGCAAGAATGAACACGATATTGGGACGTACTGATTCCGCCGCAAAAATTCCCGCACTCGCTACACTTAAACACAGAGCAGAAAATATCTGGCGTAAAGAAAGTAGTGTCACCCGCTCAATCCTTTTGCGGCAAGCGGCGAGAGGCAAACAACAGAATCAATGCCACCACCACCTCTACCATAATCGGACCAACCGTCAGGGTGGCATCGTGCAACAGCCAGGCGACAATTCGGCCCAGAGTTGCAATCACCAGTAACATCATGGGTGGGTAATACCAACTGCGACGTTCAGTGATCAAAGCGATAAGCATACAGCTGCCCAGCGTGAGGAAGAAGCCGGTCAAGTCGCCGATCTGGGTACTGAGCCCGATGCCTGAAGCCAGTTCAAGACCAAAATTAGGGGCTATTTCAGCCGGAGCTACCAGCCAGCGAATACCCGTGACCACAAACAGAATCGCTGGTAATAACACCAATACTTTAAGCACTTTATTCATCGTGCCCTCCTTTCACTGTTGCTCCCCTATCGGCAATGACCTGCATCATTTTATGCGCCGTTTCCAGTCCTGAATTCTGGTTTTGCCCGGTGACAAACCGTTTGTCTTTATCGACCACCACATGAGTGGCAAACATATCGCGAAACGCAGTCTGGCTTTCGTACAGGGCACCGGCCTTACGCAATTCGGTTTCCGGGTGCTGCGGCGTGATTTCAATATTAAGCTCTTTAATCTGCTTGTCGCTGACCCCGGTCATGCGGCGCCCGGCGATCAGCAAATTACCGTCGCGATCTTTGGCATTGATTAATCCAAGCACCCCGTGGCAGACACCGCCGATCACCGGTTGGCTGTCAGCGTAGTAGGCATTGCTGATCTTGTTGGCCAACACCGGAGAATAACCAAGGTCATAGGCCGCGCCCCAACCACCAGCCAAAAAGATAATGTCGTAGTCGGAAAAATCAACGTCGTCGACCTTGATTGAGTTGTCGACTTTAGCTTTGAAGATTGAATCCTGCAGGAAACGCGTAGTCTCCGGCGTGGCTGAAATCCGCGACAGTGAATCCGGAGCAACCGGAATTTTTCCGCCTTTGATACTGGCCACATCAACCTGCATGCCGCCATCAAGAAAAACGTAATAGGGATGTGTTAGCTCCGAGGCAACAACCCCAGTAGCTGGGCCTTCTGTTTCACCTGGCGCGGCAAGCACGTCGTGACTGGTGGTAATCACCAGAGCGCGTTTAGCCGGCAGTGCGACCTTGGGGCCGAGATACTCTGGATGCAATCCCGCCTTGTGCAGAATAGTCGGTAATGCCAGTACAAAAATTCCAGCCAACACCACTACGCCAACAAGCAAAACCGTTAGCTTCTTCAACATATATTCTCCGCTACACATTGTTGCAATAATTGACTGGACCTATAAGGGACCATGACTGTTTATTTTTGATTACAAACCTTCACTGGTAAGGATGATGTCGTTCGAGTTTGCCGGCAGTGAAAAGGCCACGCCATCCTGACCGATGGTGTAGTCCGGGAAAATATCCTCAGCGCCATTTAGAAAGAGCGCTGCCTGACCAGGAAACATCATTGGCGGCACGATATGGTAGTAGAGAAGGTGCCCTACGCCAGCGTCGCGGGCGATCTCAGCAGCTTCAACCGGAGTGGTATGGTAGTCGAGGATATCATGCATAACCTTGGCCCCACTGATGTTGCCGGTTTTCTGTGCAGCCTGCTCCATCATAACGAGCAGATTGCTCGCCAGACCCTCGTGAACCAGCAGATCGACGCCTTCGGAAAATTTCTGCACGTTAGCCGACTTAACGGTATCACCAGAGATCAACAGTGAACGGCCCTTGTAAGTAAAACGGTAGCCAACGGCGGGTTTCACGGGTTTATGCTCCACCGCCAGCGCCTCAATTTTCAGGCCGTCTTGGTTATACACTGTAACCAGCTCGCCTATGGCGGGCTGGGTAAAGGGCATAGCTTGAAGGCCGGCGCCAGCCAGTGGGGCGACGAGATCGCCGTGATGGTCATGACGGTAGACAACATCTTGGGCATAGGCTTCATTGAATCCGTTGACAACCCGCTCCACGCCTTCTGGCCCGTACACCGGCATTGGGCTCGGAAAGTCGCCTCCGGCCCAGCGCGATACGCCCATATTGCCCAGACCATCGATATGATCAGAGTGAAAGTGGGTCAGAAATACGGCTTGAATATCGCCCGGTTTGAAACCCATACGATTGAGAATACTGCGCCCGTTACTGCCTGAATCCACAACAAACAGCCGCTGGCCGGCGACCACCGCCACGCAGGGGCCTGAAGCATTAGGCGCGGCCAGCGGGCTGCCCGCACCGCAGAGGGCCAGATGCAAACCATCGCCGAGCGTGGCGATATGATTGGCACCCATGCGCGCCTCGATACCCTTCATAGCCAAACTGGTAACGATGCTGGCACGCTGGCTATAAACCAGTATCGCGATCACAGCAATGCCAATAACTATTAACGGTATCTTTTTCATATCAGCTCCAAACTCATCTTCCTATCAAAGAGTAGGATAGTCTGGGGCGGATAATCACAGGGAATCATATCCGGTCAACCATAGCAGGCCTGGGAAAAGTTTGTACAACACGGCGAAACCTCTAACGACTCATTACGTATATTTGAGTGGCGAAGCTCTATCAAGCTGACGCAATCTCTGGCTGTGCTTTGCCACCGGGGAACGCCAGCCTTATGTTGTTCTTCCAAGTGCTTCCAAACTGACGCCAGATGGAGGCTTTGTTGTAAGGCAGACCATAACGGGCAGCCACCGCTTCTACGCGTGTGGCGACTTCCGGGTAGCGATTGCTACATAGATCCGGGAACAGATGATGCTCTATCTGATGACTGAGGTTGCCAGACATAACATGAAATAGTGAGCCACCTTCGATATTCGCTGAGCCGAGCATCTGCCTCAGATACCATTGCCCTCGGCTTTCGCCTTCAACCTGATCTGGAGTAAAGACATACGCCCCGTCAGGAAAGTGGCCACAGAAAATAATAATGAACGTCCAGACGTTGCGAATAAGGTTAGCCAGTGCATTGCTGGCAACAACCAGCCCGAATGTCAGCAGCGGCGAAGCGCCTGGCAATACGAATGAAACCGGGATAGCAACCAGCGCCGCCAAACCGGGCCACATGATGTAGTCCTTACGAAACATGCCCCAGAACTTCCTGGCGATATGTTTGAATAGTGCCTTATGGTCACTGGGTTTCGCCTTACCCTTAGAGATGTCGTCGAAAGCACCCTCGTGCAGCGCTATGGCGCCGGAAAAGAAGATCATCTGCAGAAGGAAGAGCATCGGTTGGAACAAATAGAACGGTCGCCATTTTTGCAGGGGAGTAACCCGTAAGATGCCGTAGCCGAGATCTAAATCTTTTTCCATGACATTGGTCCAGGTGTGGTGTATCACGTTGTGCGAGTTCATCCAGCGGTCGGAGGCACCGTACATGTCCCACTCCCAGGTATTGGATTGAATGTCAGGGTCTTTCATCCAATCCCATTGCGCATGCAGAACGTTATGGCCAATTTCCATGTTCTCGAGGATTTTCGAGGTCCCGAGCATGATGGCACCGACCGCCATAATCAGCAGAGCCGAGGTCCAGCTAGCTAGCGCATGTGACCACATAGGCAGGAAGAACAGGCCAGCGTAGATAATCATTCGGCTGGTAAAAGCCATGCTCCGCTGGGTGCGGATTAGGTTGAGAATATAGGCGCGGTCGCGGTCACCGCGAGACGCCATCGCTTCGTCATAAATTTGCTCAATTTCGCGACCAAACTCGTCAATTTGTACTTCAGTTAAATCAACCGGTAACGGTTTTGCAGTAGCCATAATAATGCGCTCCTTTCTACTTTTTCTTTCTCTTTACAGGGCCAGTTCGCAGTCGCCAGCGGCGGCGCAAACACAGGTTTGCACAATCGCTCCTGCTTCATTAAGGATTTTGCCGGTACGCAAATCCCGAACGCAGCCAGAGACTAGTTTGGTATTACAGGTGTGACAGATGCCCATCCGACAGCCATGGGGCGGGTTCATGCCGGCGTCTTCAGCCACACGTAGCAGGTTGGTTTCGCTATCTGCCTCTACATCGATACCACTGGCCGCAAAGCGCACCTTGCCGCCAATTGCTTCGTCTGGAATCGGCGCAAATTCCGCTAAGAATCGTTCGATATGCAGGCGGCGGCTTAGGCCCGCTTCTTCGAAGGTTTTTTCCAGCGCGGCCATTAGTGGCGCAGGCCCACAGGCATAGCAGTCACGCTCTTTCCAGTCCGGACAGAAGCGCTCTAGCTGTTCCAAGCTAAAATAGCCTTTGGTCTGCTTATCTTCACCAAACTCGTGGGTATGTACTTCATTCAGGTGGTAGTGCTCCTGCTCTGAGTTCATCTTTCGCAATTCCTTGCCAAAAATGACATCAAACTCATTCGGCGCATAGTGGATATGCACCGTGTCCGGCAGACGTACTTGAGCAATCAGGCTGCGTACCATACTCATCGCCGGTGTTATACCGCTACCGGCGGTGATAAATAACGGCTGAATCGGAGAGGCGTCGGGCAGATAGAAGTTGCCTTGCGGCAAGCCGACCGGAAGGTAGTCACCCACTTTGATGTTTCGCACGATGTGCTTAGATACGCGCCCATCGGGAATGACTTTAGTGGTAATCGTAAACGATTCCATACCGCGCTCCGGCGCCGATGAAATGGTATAGGTACGGGTGTATTGCTGGCCATCAATAGGAATGCCGATACGGACATGTTGCCCGGCGCGATGCTGGCGCCATTGTGAGCCGGGCTGAAGGGTAATGGTGCGAGCGTCTTTCGTCTCATCCCACACATCGATTACTCTGGCCTGTAGCTTGTGGCTGGCCCAAAGCGGTTTGACGAGTTCCACGTAATGAGAAACGCGTAATGGGTAGGAGAAGTAATCAACGAATTTCGCTAACTGTGAGCGCAACGGAGTTTTAGTCTCAGTTGGTTGAGCTGATGGTTTGAGCAGGCGTTGCATAATTTTTTATCTCAACTCTTAGGAGTCTGTCGGGTTTGAGGCTAACAGCCGTTGAATTTCACGAGCGAACAACCAGAGACGATCCTGCCCCCACAGCGCCAGAACTTGTTCGCCCTTTTCATCAAGCAAACGAAAGCTGGGCACGCCCCATAGACCCGCCTCGTACATGGCCTGCCGATTTTCCTCCAGAGCGAGCTCCCAACCGAGCTTGCCGACCAGGCCATGGGCTGTACTCCAGTCTAGTCCAGCCTGCTCCACGACTGTTTTCAGGCCTGATTCCCGATTTGTGTTCACCCCCTGTGCGAAGGCGCAACTGAGGAAGCTAGAGATAAACTCAACCCCCTTGCCCTGCTCAGCCGCCCAGGGATACAAGGAATAAGCCCTGCGCACCGGATCGCCTATCGGGTCGCGAAAATTACCGTAGGGCGTACCGGCCACACAAGCTTCCCGGGCCGCATCCATGAAAATATACATGCCTTTTTCACGGGTAGCCGGTACCCCTCGCATGACCATCGGCAACACTGGGCGTACCACCAGTTTCACACCGGTATCGCCGGCCAGCTTTACAGCCCGATCAAAAGAAATAGCTGTATAAGGGCTGCGCAGGGAGGGAAACACCTCAAGGGTAAGACTGCCGTTGTCTCTCCGCGGACCCGCTTCCAGAGAGGGCCTATCAACCAGCAAAGTTTGGCCTGGATTGCGGTCGAGACCCAATGACGCGAGCCGTTTCTCCAGATGATAGAGACGATCCACTCCCCAGTACCATTCGTCGCCATAATAAAACATAGCACCTGAAAAATGTTTGAGTGCGGCACGGCGCTGTGTTCCCACAAACAGTTTTTCCTCCGCAGCTTCGCAAGATACACTTCCATATTGCTCGGCCAGCTGCTCAAGCACGGCGTGATTACCCGCCCACATCGCCTTGCCTACGGCCGCAGCACACTCAATAAAACCTTTTGAATCCTGTGCTGCCAGAATTGCAGCGGCGCGCGCTGCCAATCCCGGCAACAGGGGCTCGTCGTGCCGAGGAAATTCAAGACCGTATTCTGGCGCCACATGAAAAGCATCGTAACGCGACAGGCGCAATAACAGATCCGGTTCAGGTACGTTATTGCCTTCAGGCCCTTTAACCAGATGGCAGATAAATTCGACATCGTAACGTTGCGCCAGTGATTTCAGCAGCTGTGCGGCCAGATAACTATAGCCATCTTCCAGCTGATGAAAATACTCGATGCGATGTGGCTCACCCGTCTTTTTACGCCGGTATTCAGCTCTCGCTCGTTTGGCCCGCATGCGCCGCTCACTGAATAGACGAGTCATCACAGTTGAGGTCAACCAACGAATGACGACATTCGGATCTGATGCGGCAGCCCCACCCTGATCTTTAAACTGCTGACTCATAGCAATATCAAGACTCCAGAAATGGTTGTATTTAACGATGCGCTGGCGATTACTGTCATGTGTCCTCTCCTAGGAGATTGGAATGAGGCACAATACTCGGGAGTCGCGCATGCTAAGGAATCATATTCGGCCAGTCATTAACTGCCTACGCCACCTGCTGTCGACGATACTGGATGGGCGTTACACCGTTCCAGCGAACAAACGCCCGGCGAAAATTTGCCGTCTCGGAATAGTCCAGCAGGTGCGCTATATCGGCAACGGTCAAATCAGTTCCTGCAAGATACTCCCGGCCAAGCAAATCCCTGATCTCCTCGAAGGTAGCTCTGAAACTGGTCGATTCGGCCTCCAGACGCCGTCTCAGGGTGCGCTCACTAACATGCATGCTTTCAGCTACCTGTGCGATATCGAAGAAATCGCCTGCCGATTGGATCAGCAACTGCCGTACGGCGGCAGTGGTATTCTCGACACTGTTCAGCCCGCGCAGCATCTCTTCGCACTGCTGATGAAAGACCACATGATCAGATATATTGGCGGTTTTAACTGGGGTATACAGAGCATGTTCTGGTAAAAACAATTGATTGCGCTCTGCGCCAAAAGTCACTTCTGCATCGAGCATTGACTGATAGCTAGCAATACCTGCAGGCTTGGAAAATGCAAAGTGTATACGTGCTCCCTCTATTCGACCCCTATAAAGCGAGCGACTAATGATACTCAACTGTGAGAAGCACAGCTCAGCGACCAGCTGCTGCTGCACTGGAGTGCCCTGAGTGAGGTTCAAGCGCAACAATAGTCCACCGTCATGCTCCTGCGATTCCCAGTTTGGCTCAAAAAACACTTTGCCATAGCGTAGCATTAACTCAATGGAATCTCTTAGGTTGGCACAGCTCATTAAAGCAAAACCTAAGGTGCCATAACTGTCAATCCTAACCCCTTGGCCTAGACGTAATCCCAGGCTAGGATCCTTGGTTAGCTCCACTGCCGTCTCTAACATTATCAGCGAATCGGCTCCCGAAAATACGGTTTGATTTGACGCTGACTCCGACATCCCCTTTTTTCGAGACCGGCAAAGCAGTTGTTCTGGGGTAATCCGTGCCATCTCTAACTCGGACAATAGCTGCGTAAAAATATCACGCTGAAGTCGATTTGTTTTCATCATTCGTTCTCTGGTTATATAACCGTAAACAATCCTCTAAAAACACAGGTTAAAACGTGGCCGAATATGATTCCATACACTCTACTACCTTCACTATAATCGAAACAGGTAGAAATTTTAAAGTGTTAATTTTATCGGCTAGTATCGGCTAGCCAGTCGCTGGTATCAGTTATAATAGAGTGGTGAACACGAAAATGAGCGCCTTGAAAACCAGTACCCGTAAAATAGTCGGATTGTTATTGATCGCAATCGTTGGCTTCGCAGTGTTTAAAATCTTCTTTGACGAAGGTCGCCCACACAACCCAAAAGTATTTAACCCACCTGAGAAAACTCAGTGGAAACCAGTTGGTGCGCGCGCAGCGGGTAATCATAACTACGATATTATCCCCGAACCGACTACCTTTAGTGCCATTCACGTTAATGTAGCCAATTCGGATAGTGTCTGGGGCGTCGCCGCTCCGATGTTTGAACTCGACTGGGTGGCAGAGCCTGAATACTTCGTTGGTAATGGCCCGCTGTTTGATAACGAAGGTAACCTCTACTTTAGCCCGCAGTTCTACCACGGAGAGCGCGTGGTGCTGGTTTCACTCGATGGCAAAACTGGCGAGCGACGTTGGGTGATACCGGCTGACAATGATATACAAGCCAGCAGCCCCGCTTTCATATTGAACGACCCGGAAAACCCTGGGTCGCAAATCATTTATATCGTGGGCTATAACCGCGTCATGGCACTGCGACCGGACGGCTCTATAATATGGAGTAAAGCCACCGGTTTAAACATTCCTGCGCAGGAGATGAGCAATAAAACCAAGGGGAAATTTCATAGTTTCAATTATCATCCCGCGACAGATTCACTGGTATCGATAACCAAAGCCGGCGCTTTGTTTGCCTACAGCCGCAAGACCGGTGAGTTGATAACCCCTATCGGGCAAATACCCGGCGCCCCTGCTATCAGTGGTAACGGCACCAACATACCCGGTTTTGTCCTTAACAAGGTCGACCCGCTGATGGATAAAGCCTTTGGCAAAACCGATGAAGGCTTGAGCTTGTTCTCAGCCGCCGTGAATTATATTTATGGGGGTGGGGGTGTGGTGACCAACTTTTTCAGTATTGACCCAGACACTAGCCGTATCTATATGGCCGCTACTGCGCCAGATGCAGAAGATGGTACAGAAGACGGCAGGTCTGAGCTCGGCGCAATTTACGCCTTAGATCTGGTTGATGACGGCAACGGTGGTCTGGAATTCCAAGTATTAAACCGTAAGACCTTCCAGGGCGGCACCGGATCAACGCCAGCGCTCAGCGCTGACGGCCACCGTCTGTATGTATCGGATAACGAAGGTCATGTTATCGCGCTGGACAGTGAATTAGCTGAAGTCTGGCGAGTGGATGTGGGCGAGCCGCTAGTGGGTTCTATTACCGTGGCAGCGGATAACAATGAACTCTATGCCGTTACCGCCAAAGACGTGATCCAGTTGATCGACAACGGAGACAGCGGCACTAGGGCGTGGACTGCTGAACTAACAGGCTTTGATGGTTATGCCAATGTCGATGTGCAATCCAACGCCTTAACCGCAACGGTAACCGCCAATGGCGTGGTGATTATGATCGGTGGTGGTAAATCATTGCTGGGCAGGACGCTTATGTTGCATATGGGTATGGGCCTACTAGACCGGGAAACCGGTAAGCTGCGCTACTTTGCCGAAGGCCGGGAAGATTCACTGGCCATGAGCGTGGTTGCGGCCGATGGCAGTATTTATGTCGCCCACTCACCCTTACGGCGCGCCGTAGGCAAGGCCATCTATCCCGAGTTAACACAGGATGTTACCGGTGGTATTGCGCGCTTCAAACCGATTCGTTTGGATCTATTGGCACGCGATGCAATCTGCGCCGCCGAGGCGCGCGGCGCCAATGCCAGCACACTTAACCCAAGCACAGAACAGGCAGCCATCGATACGGATATCCGGCAAATAAAGGTATTGCTTAAGCAGGCCAGTCACGCCATCACCAAAGCAGCAGACGATGGCGACATGACGGCTGAGAAAGCCAGCACGCTGGGTAATCTACTGGAGCAAGGTACTGCCAACCTGACACGGGCCAGCCTGGAGCAAGTAGTATCGAGCCTGGCCAGTGCCTGCACAATGTTCGATTAGTCCTCGAAAACCCGTCTGAGCTTCATTGGATAGTTGGATCAGGAGCGTGCTGAAGGGAAGGATTATCGTTAACAGTCTAAGGGCTGTTACAAGCCTGCGGGCCGACCTTACGGTCGTTGTCTGCGCAAGCTGCACTTACTACGGTTCTGGCAAGTTAAGTTGGCAGTACCCATAGCCGGGTTCTAGTGCTCTATATTTTCGGAAAAAACATGAGATAAATAACAATAAATTGACGGCACTATATCTCTTATTTTCGATGTTCAATCCAAGTGAAAGACTTCATCCAAACTCTGCGACTTTGGACTTCCATCTGAGTTATATTCCATAACATCCGACATAAACGCCCACCACCTCAGGCAAGCGTCAGTCGCTGCAATGGCCTCCCACTTCGCCTCATCTTCTATTTCAACGTAGGCAAAAAGCTGATGGGTTTGGGCATGAAGAAAGATTGAGTAGTTGTGCACTCCATGAGATTTCAGCGCAGCTTCAAGATCCGCCCAAATTGGGCTGTGCCTGCGCTGATATTCCTCATGTTTGTCGGGGTTCACCCACATTAAAAATGCTTTACGAATCACCTTTCAGACGCCTCCGTTTGTTTTTCTTTATTGATAATCCAATAAGTAGCGAATACAAAATAAGTCAGGGTTGGAAATATTAGCCAGAGATGAAAAGAATCGAGGTCGCCTGTGGTATATACCACGACCGATAAGGTCGCGCAGGCAAACAACGACAACAAGGATACAAAACGCGAAACCTTAACGCCCAGACTATAAGGCACCGCCTCTGTCGTTTTTGCACTTGCCGCCTGATTTTCCAGAAAAATTTTCTCTTCCTGTTTTCGCACTAACTCTGTTTGTTCCGCCGTCTCTGCTTCCGCATAGGTGTCACGTGCACCCATCATGCTGGCCAATAAGAGATAACACACGGTGGCGAATATCCACACAGGAGTTAGCAGAAAGAATAGGTGTACTGTGCCGCTTTGCTCGAGGAAAAATGACAGCGCCAGTGAAGCTAACCAAGTCACCACTGCGGGGATATTGGTATTATTCTTCCGGTAACTTGACCAGTAACGCGTCATGCCCAACTTCGGCATTATCCAGTGCTCAGTGACAATAACGGCACCGATGGGCACCAGCATCAAACCCATAATGCCAACAAAATCCAATAGCTTGGTAAACACAAAGGGGAAACACGCGATGGCGGTTGTCACAAGACCCGTCACCCAAGTAACCCGTGTGAGGCTCCATTTATAATTTAGAGACTGAAACGCCAAACCGGCACGATAGATAGTGGGATTAGATGTGGTCCAGCCGGCAATAATCACCGCTAGAATGCCTGCAACACCCAGGGCTTGATAAGCCACCGCGCCCGCATCCAACTGAGAGATTGTGCTGCCTACCAACAAGGCCGCACCAGCGCCCATGATGCCCGCGCACACCCACGCCAGATAGTGACCGATGAACATGCCCAATGCGGAGAAGTATCCGTAGCTTGAGCGCTTGGCAAAACGCAGCAAGGTCATATCGCCCATGCTGCCATGCAACGCCAAGTTACAAACCCAGGCAAAAGCGGCCACGTGCCAAAAGCCGATGTCAGATCCCTTATCGACCCAAATGTAGGCATCGGCCACAGTGATAAAGTCATCGAAACTGCTTATGCTAGACACAGTGGAGGCCGCGTCTGTTAATACGGGTAACATGGCCAGCGCACCGGCAACAAACATCAAAATCATCCAGGGCGCGCAGATCTCAGCAAAGTGAGCCACCTTCTTAAAGCCCTTGGCCGCCACAAAAACCACCACTACACCTACCGCCACAGCGACTAAAACAAAACTGATGTCTGTTGGGTACCAATTCACTTGTGCCGGAATGCCAAACAAGATTCGCACCGCCGATGCCGACACCGTGATCATTGCGCCTGCCAATACGGCGAATAAAACCCCATTGATCACGCTGTATAATTTAATTGTGCCGGGACCTGCGATTTTTTCAAGATAGGTGTATAGGGTCAGACGGGTATCGGTGGCGATTGGGGCCGTAATCAAGCCCCAAGTTAACACCGCTAGCAAGTTACCCAAGAGCAGGCCATAAAAAATATCAATGGTACCCACGCCCCACGCGACAAATAAAGCACCGATCACAAACTCGGTGCCAGCAACGTGTTCTCCCGCATAACTGGCGGCGAATTGACGGGCCACCTGCAGTTGTTCGGGTGCTACCGGCTGTGTTTCAAATTCCTGTGCGACCGTCATTAAACGCTCATTACATTATTATTTATTGAGGGCTGTTAATTAAACGATACCTGAGCCGCTGCCGCCGGTGGAGGGACGTTCGGCGCCCACCAATGAACGGTACTTTGACTTTCGGTAAGTGGCGATCGGATCAATCGCCCCACCTTTACGGTGCCGCGCCATTGCAAGAATGGGCGACACATCGGTGTTGAAGGCATCTTTCAGTGTATTGCTGGCCATCAAGGCATCGTTGTCGGTTTGATACCCACCGAGGGTTTCGCGATTCACCAGTAATGCACTCACATAAGAACGCTGCACACTGGCCGCAGAATTCATCAAACTTTCAATGGGGTCTGTCACGTTGTGTGACTGATCTAACATGTAGTTTGGTGAAAATTCGGCTTGGTTACGATGTTCCGCATCAACCAGCTCATTGAAAATCAGGAACTGCTGGTAAGGGTGCAAACTGCCACTGTCCAGATCATCGTCGCCGTACTTGCTGTCGTTAAAATGAAAGCCACCTAATTTCTTAAACTGAATCAGGCGAGACACAATCATCTCAATGTTAACGTTGGGCGCGTGGTGACCCAGGTCAACCAGTGACTTGCATTGATCACCCAACTCCATGGCGGCAAGAATATTGCTACCCCAATCCTGAATGATGGTGGAGTAAAACGCGGGCTCAAACATTTTGTGTTCGATATGCATTTCCCAGTCACCCGGCAGAGCGGCATAAATCTTTTTCATGCTAACGAGGTAACGCTCAAAAGCACTTTGAAAATGCTGCTGGCCTGGATGATTAGATCCATCACCCACCCAAATGGTCAATGTATTTGAACCCAGAGTCTGTCCCCAGCCTATACATTCAATGTTATGGGCAATGGCCTGCTCACGCGCCGCTTCAGAGGTATTGCTCAGGCTTCCATATTTATACGTATGCTCTTGATTTTTCTGGTCTTGAAAAGTATTGGAATTGATGGAATCCCAGCCCAGCCCCAAGCTGTCAGACGTCTGTTTGAGCTCGGTAAAATCGTCCACTTTGTCCCAGGGGAAATGTGGCGATACCGTTGGCGTACACTGAGACAGGTCGTTGATCATCGCACAATCTTCCAGCTTTTCAAATATATTCCGCGGCTCTCCTTCACCAGGAAAACGAGCGAAACGCGTGCCCCCCGTGCCTGTGCCCCACGAAGGTACGGCAATGGCAAATTCTGAGGCTTTGTTTGTTATCGTTTCAATATCAATATCGGCGCGGGCCAACTTGTTACCCAGCGCGTCATAGTCGGCTTGCAATGCGGCCATCGCACTGTCGTTCTGATCGCTGATCAGAGATTTATCGATACGTTGAACCATGATACTTTCCTTCTCTCAATTCTCTATAAGGGCCTGGGCACTTATCCAGATCACTCTTCTAAGTTATAAAACGTTCTCGCAAGCGCCTCTTAACGCAAGAAGGCTTCGTGTAAACCACCATCCACTGACAAGACCTGCCCTGTCGTTTTACTCAACTGCCCCGACACCAACAGGTAGGCAGCCTCCGCTTGATCTGCCGGAGTAATAGGCTGTTTCGTCAGCGTGCGCTGCGCATAAAACAGGGCCAATTTGTTGCGCAAGGATTCAGTCTCTTCACTCTCGGAAAATTCGATGTCGTATTTACTCAGTGAGGAAATAACCCGATCCCGCGGGAACATGGTGCTGCCCTGCACGACCGTTGCCGGCGCCAGCGCATTCACATTAATCAGAGGCGACAATTCAATCGCCAGTTCCCGCACCAAATGATTCGCAGCCGCTTTACTGGTATCGTAGGCCAGCGAACCTTTTTTGGAGACCGCTGCATTGACACTCGTCGTCAATACAAAGGCACCTTTTAGCCCCTGTAGTTGCCAGAGTTTGTTCGCCTCGGTAGCAACAACATAGCCACCTTTCACATTTACATCAAAACTGATATCAAACATCTTATCATTCTTGGCTTCGTCATCTCCGGGTGCGAGGAAAACACCGGCGGTGACAATCACTTTATCAATACCGCCGTAGGCCAGGGTTACGTTTTGGAACAAGGTCTTAACGGCCTGGCGATCGGTAATGTTCACCGGCAGTGCAATGGCTGGACCACAGCTGGAAATTCCGCTGCCCGACACGCCAATACCCTGGCCATAAATGTCGGTCAACTCCTGGGCTGTGCCAAGCGCGGCTTCTTCGCGCAAGTCAGCGCACACCACATGAGCGCCCTCTTGTGCCACTCGATGTGCAACGGCTTTACCAATGCCATCACCGGCGCCAATCACCACAACCACGTCGCGAGCTAGAGTTTTTTCTGCGGGCATACGTTGCAGCTTGGCTTCTTCCAGGGCCCAGTATTCAATGTCAAAGGCTTCCTGTGTTGGCAGAGCGGTGTATTCGCTGATCGCCTCTGCACCGCGCATCACTTCAATGGCACAGTTGTAAAATTCTGAGGCAACACGTGACTCACTTTTGTTTTTTCCCCAGCCAATCATGCCAACACCGGGTATCAATATCACGGTAGGGCTTGGGTCGCGCATGGGCGGTGAATCTTCACGCTTGCATTCATTATAATAAGCGGCGTAATCCACGCGATATTGTTCAAGGCCTTGGGTAAATTTTTCGACCAAGGTGTCGATGGAGTCTTGCGAGGGGTCGAAGTCTACAAACAGCGGCTTAATTTTGGTGCGCAAAAAGTGATCCGGGCAAGACGTTCCCAATGCCGCCAAGCGTGGGGCATCCACACTGTTAACAAACCCCAGCGTATTGCTGTCAGTTTGCACCGTGGCAATAAACTTAACTTTTCTGGACAAGAGCCCGCGGGCCTGAGGCAAAAACTCTGCCAGCAGAGCCGTTCGCGCTTCATCACTCAAACTTTCAACCTTGGCACCGCCAAAAGCCTGCTCGCCCTTATCGTGCTTCTCTATATAACGAGCGGCGGCTTCAATAACCCACAGGGAAGTCTCATAGCAACTTTTACTTTCACTGCTCCAGTTGGTGTGACCGTGCTGCCCTAGAAGAATGCCGACGATATCGGGATTGTCATCATAGACCTGCTCACACACTTTGCCAGCTTCCCAACCCGGGCGCATCCAAGGCACATAGGCCAGCTTGCCGCCCCAGATGGTTTCCGTTAATTCTTTTTGCTCTTTACAGGAGGCCACCGCGATCACCGCATTGGGGTGGAGGTGGTCAACGTGTTTGTCTTTGATCATGGAATGCAAAGGGGTGTCAATTGAAGACGCGCGTGGGTTCAGGCAAAAATTACAGTGCTTGAACATGCCCACCATGTCGTCTTCAGCGACTGATTTGTAGCCCTTGTCTGAACGTTGCTGATAAGCGTCATCCAGATCCTGGAGCTTGCCCGCATACAACGAGGAAAAGTTTTCTTTTTTGGACGTGCGCAAATCACCGCCAGAACCCTTCACCCACAATACTTCAACTTGCTCGCCAGTTAAGGGATCAACTTCAATCAACTTGGCTGAGGTATTACCCCCTCCAGTATTAGTGATGCGTTGATCCGCACCCAGAATATTTGAGCGGTAAACCAGATTCTCTACCGGCTCCAGGCTATCGGCGATCTCATCATCCCAGAGGTAGTTAACGTGAAGATGTTCTTGAGGCTTATATTTCATTGGATCCATTTTCTATGTTGATGTCCATGCAATTTCCGGGGCTATGGTCGAGCAGTAAAACAAGCCCTGAAAACCACAAAAATGATTTAGACTCATTAAATCACCTATAAATGGTCATGTCCAGTCAAATATAGTCACTAAAAGATCGTTTACCAATCATAATCCAACCATATTACGTCATAACAGACATGCTAAGGAGCTTGCGCGGTAGCGCAGCTAATAACTTCAGCTGCCTTCAGCTACCAACTGCCGCCACAGTGCACGATAACTCGACAAGCCATTCAATGCGGTCGCGCGAACGGGGCTGACATCCACCTGGCCATCAAAAGCATCCCAACACATCAAGCGGGCACACCCCTGCACCGTGCCAGTGGTGTCCTTAGACACCCAAACGGAGGTGTCGGGCCGGAGCTGTGCAAGCACTGCGCAGAGCTGTGGATTTTTCAAAAATGCACCTTCTATATAGAGATCACCTTGGCTATCCAACATGTCGAACTGATAATCCATGACCAAGGCACAATATAGCGTGGCCAGCGCGCTGCCCCCCCCAGCGGGCACAGAACCGACCAGCTCGCCCTTGCGTCCACCAAATGGCCCGCTGCCGCCACTAAACTCCGGAGCAACCATCACCGCTTTGTCCAGCAACTGTTGGAGTTCGGCATCGCCAAAAGGCTCATCCACGGCTGCGCCACTCAGCTCACACACCGCTTCAAATTCGCGCCCACCCATGAAGCGCGCACAAGCCACCGGGCGCCCGGTCACGTCAACATTGGCCAGCATATCCCGCGAGGCGTCCAGTGCTTCAATGGGCACACCCGCAGCCATGACGATGGTCCAAGTTCCCGTAGAGGCAACAGTGAAAGGCTTATCGCCTTTAAGTCGGCGATAACGTAAAAAACTGGCGTTACTGTCGTGAACACCCACATAAACACGACAGCTTTCACTCAGGCCGGTGGCGGCACGGAATGAAGGCTGGGCATTACCGAGATGGGTCCAGGCGGGCTCTACCGGAGGAAACAAACTGCTCCAGCCCATTGCTGCCGGCAGAGCCGAGAAGCCCCCGGTGCTCGGCGACCACAAGTCTGAGTGACACCCCAGGGAGGTCACCTCTGATACACATTCCCCCGTCATTCGCCAGGCCCAATACTGCGGATACATTAGAATATCGCTAGCCTTGGCAAACTCATTGGGAAACATCTGCTGCTGCCAAAAGAGTTGCCGCCCTATGTTTAAACCGCCAGGAAGCGCAGGTGAACAGGTTTCATCAAAAGCCGGGCGAACCTGCTCATAATCAGCATTACACGCCTCTACCCCCAGGAATTCATAGTCCAGTATAGGTAGCACTAAGCCCTCTTCATCGTCAGCGTGACGGTTGATCAGGGCCGCCGTCGCACCGTGCGTCGTCACGCTAATGGCCCCGATATCAAATTCGGCAGCCATGCTTTTGATACCAGCCAGCAACCACTGCCAATGACGCTCGACATCGGCATGGGGATAGAGCCCGGATTGTATGGGCGTGTTGGCCATTTGCTGTGACTGCACCGACTCAAGCTGTTGATTGAGCAGATGGAGTTTTATGTGGGTTTTGCCGATGTCCGCTACCAGATAGTAGCGCTCGGAAGATACTGTCATTTGGAAGACTCTCACTATCACTTAAGAGAATAATGTGACATATAATGATTGATATTGCAATAATTTGACTCTAGCAGACAGACGTTTCGCTTGCTACCCCATAGTGAAGATTGTGTGGAGCAAACACGGCTGACCAGCGACCGCGAGGGTAGCTATACATACGCCGAAGCCAAGAATCAACAATACACGTCATTAACAGTCACTTTATTGTACTTATGTGCATTTCAGGTTAATGTTGAGCTAAATCAACTATTACGTTGCACCCTTGCACTTTAACAATTAAATTTGGGAGTATTCTGTCATTTTAACGGACACTCGGACCCTACCCATGCTGGAAAAACAGCGGCAACAACTTATTCTCGATATTCTAGACGATCAGCAGTTCGCCAGCGTGCGCTCCCTCTCATCTCAACTGGACTCATCAGAGGCCACTATCCGCAGAGACATCACCAAGATGTCGGCATCGGGTCAGCTTAAAAAGATTCGCGGTGGCGCAGAGGCCATTGCTGCAGGCAATGGGCAAGCAAAACACTCCCACATTAAGGGCTCGATTTTTCTGGCAGACAAAGAAAGACACTCCAGCAATAAACGCCTGATTGCACAAAAAGCGGTCGAGCTCTGCGAAGACGGGGAATCCATCATTATCAATGGCGGTAGCTCTACCTATATGATGGGCGAGTTCCTCACTGACCGGGAAGTGAATATTCTCACCAACTCCTTCGTATTGGCGCAACACCTTTCAGAAAACAGCCAGAACCAGGTAACACTGCCCGGCGGCGAACTTTACCGTAAACAGGGTATCATTTTGAGCTCCTTCGAAAATGACACCATCCAGTATTATCACGGAAGCAAAATGTTTATGGGCACTCCCGGCATTTCCGAGAGCGGCGTGATGGAATCAGACCCCCTATTGATACGCGCAGAGCAAAAGCTCAGGAAGCAAGCTGAGAAATTGATTGTGTTAGCTGACAGCTCGAAACTGGGCAAACGCAGTAATTTTATTTTCACCCCGCTGAGTGATGTCGACATATTGATCACCGATAGCAACGCCGACCCTAAACTTGTGCGTCAATTTGAAGCTCAGGGAATTGAGGTGGTTATTGTAAAAGCATTGGAAGATGAGTTGAGCCCAGCCTTTTAATGAGAGTGATACTTTCCTAATGCTATCCTAGAATTGAGGTTTGACTTTCAGAAGGCTGAACTGGGTATTATTGACAGTTAAGGCCACCGATTTCCTTCCAAAGTTTTTTCTTACACACATGTATTAGGTATCAAGACCTATCGAAAAAAGACCTATTTTCATTTTTAATTCTCTTTTTGTTAAATTACTAAGATATTTAATTAGTTACGGTACCTACACCAACTTTTAATTCGGGCAGTTCTTTTTAGTGCTTTGATTATATCAATTGATGCTGCTGTTCAATAAACTGTTGATAAGCGCTTGGCTCAACAATAGCGCCGTAGTGTTGAATAACAAAGCCAGCAGCTTTTGACGCTAAAGCGATTGCCGACAAAATGTTGTGCCCTTCAATCCTAGCGCCAAGATAAACACCATTGAATGAATCTCCTGCTGCAGTGGTATCTACAACATTTTCTATCTGTGTAATCTCAAAGTGATAAGCTTGCTCGTTGGCGTAACAGAAGATACCTGCCTCACCATTTTTGATGACTAATTCGTCGAACTGGTATTGTCTACAAAAATGATAAACATCTTCAGACGTTGTCATTGAATATAATTGTTCAAAATCATCAACGCCTGGTAAAAGCGTATCAGCATAGCTAAATGCTTGTTCAAACTGCACTTTAGCTTGTGCTTGGTTATCCCACATTCGGGCACGATAATTGGGATCAAAAACAATCGTAGCCCCTGCGGCTTTAATTTTTTCTATCATTGCCCAAAAACCTGCTCGAGCACAGGGTTCTATAACCGCTAAAGAAATGCCTGAGAAGAAAAATAGTTCCCCTTGAGCAAGCAACTTTATTGCATCTTCGTCAATATGTTGCATCACTTGTCGTGCAGCTGAGTTATCGCGCCAATAAGTAAAGCTACGCTCACCTGAATCATCAAGTTGAATAGCATATAAACCCGGGATTTTATTGTCTGATTGATACACATGCTCAGTGCCGATATTTTCATTTTCAAAAGCTTGGATCATAGCTAGACTAAAATTATCTTTGCCAACAGCCGTCACTAACTGCACGTTAATTTCAGAAAACGTGCGTTTTAAATAAACAGCCGTGTTAAAAACATCGCCGGCAAATGACTGCTTCAATAATTTTGATGAAGCATTTGATGACTTATCTTGTGTAGACGCCATCAACTCAATCATACATTCGCCGAATAAAAAAATGTTTTTCATTTTAATGACCTTCCTAAATTAACGAGCCATCCAACCACCGTCAACTAACATGATGTGGCCGTTAACGTAATCTGATGCGTTGGATGCAAGAAAAACAGCGGCACCGGCTAAATCTTCTGGGTTGCCCCAACGCCCGGCAGGAATTCGGGCTGATATTGATGCATTACGCTCAGTATCAGCGCGTAATGCCTCAGTATTGTCGGTAGCAAAATAACCTGGGGCGATGGCATTAATTTGCAAGCCTCTAGCTGCCCACTCATTGGCAAGTGCTTTAGTTAACTGCATCAACGCCCCTTTACTGGCTGAGTAGGCCGGCACTGTGATACCCCCTGAAAAACTCAACAAGGACGCAATATTGATAATTTTTCCTGAGCCACGCTCAAGCATATGTTTACCAATACCGCGCGATAATCTAAACACACCGTTGATATTAGTTTCCATCACAGCATCCCAATCATCATCTGAAAACTCTTCTGCTGGAGCACGACGAATAGTACCGGCGTTATTCACCAAAATATCGACTTGTCCAAAGGCGGCAATACTATTTTCTACTAACTGCTTTACCTGTTCAGCGTCATCTTGCTGGCAGCCTAACGCGATAGCCTTACGACCGAGTGCTTGTATTTTTCTTACCGTCTCAGCCGCATTTTCAGCCGAAGAAGCTACGGCAATAATATCTGCCCCTGCTTCTGCCAAGCCTAACGCCATACCTTGCCCTAAACCACGACTTGCCCCCGTTACAAGGGCCACTTTTCCGGTTAAATCAAATAAATCATTCATTTTAATACTCCTAATATTTACCCTAAAATGGGAACTTCAGGTCTTATTTTAATGGACCTGGGTCATTAATTTTGGTGGCACCCGCCGCTTGTCCCGGTACTACCCCTGTGGGAGGGCGCATCCCCTTGTAAAGTCGTTCAAATGTTTTCCTGTCATGACGATCAACCGTCAATTGATCCAGAGCAGGAATGCTATCACCTGTTCGTTTTTGCCAAAGCGCAAGTTTCTCGCGTAAATGCTGCAAGAGCGCCTTATGCTCAATTTTATTGACCAGATTGTTTAGTTGCTGTGGATCGTCGATAACATTAAACAACATCTCAACTGCCCGTTCTGTTGAAAATAACTCTGCCTGCTCTGGCTTGAGTTTACCTTCAGCTTTAAGCCGTAGCAGTTCGGTTTGAGTGGGATTAGTATTTGCGACCATTTGAAAGCTGTAGCTTGTTGGTGTGAAATCTTTGAAATAGACATAATCGCCTTGCCGTACCATACGGCCGACACCTATTTGAGTGTGCCAGTTTCGTTCACCAAATAAAAGCTGGCGTGTCTGCAAGCCAGGCTGTCGGGCGATGGGTAGAAAGCTGATCCCCTGCACTTGGGGCGGAGCCGCCATGCCAAGGGCTTCTAATATGGTTGGGGCAATATCAATGGTACTCACCAGGGATGAACTGGTTGCACCGGCTTTAATATCTCCATTAGGCCAATGCATGATGAAAGGAATATTCATGCCATTTTCATAGAGAGTTGTTTTGTTGCGAGGAAAGGGACGGCCATTGTCGCCAACAAGCAAGATCAGTGTATTGTCAAAAACTCCCTGAGTTTTCAACTCTTTGATCACATAACCAACGTAGCGGTCAAAACGGCGTACTTCATCATAATAGCTTGCAATATCCTGCCTTGCTATAGGGGTGTCCGGTACGCCTGCTGGTACGATGACATTGCTAGCATCATGGGGTATTTCCTCGGCGTCGGGTTCCCAAGGTCTATGGGCATCAAAGGCGGCGAACCACATGAAAAAAGGTTTGTTTTTTGGACGTTCCTGTAAAGACTGTACCCAGTGTGCAGATCCGGTGGGATCTACCTGATAGCCGGGATCATTGATAGAGTCAAAAGCCACTCTGGGAACATCGCCCATATGCCATTTGCCATCTGCAACATTATAATAACCTGCATCCTTGAGTAGTTGCGGGAAAACAAACTGTTCTTCTGGTAACGCCATATGAAGCTCAGGTGCACCGTGGTTATGAGGGTAGCGGCCAGTGATCATGCTATTACGACTCGGGCTGCAGGAGCTAGCCGTGGTGTAAGCGTTATTAAACAAGACACCATTTTTTGCCAGGACATCTATATTGGGTGTTTTTACTGGGCCACCATAAGCACTGAAATCACGTGAGATATCATCGCCAATGATCAACACAACATTAGGTCGTTCGTCTGCACTAACACTCAAAGTGACACTAAAGCACAGCAGCAATAAATTTATTGTGCTTAACAAAGCTCGTAATAACTTCAAGTTGTTCTCCAAATTCCACTTAAACTGACCGCTGTAGATCACCCTAAAAATCAATAGTATTGATAACTATTTACCCACATCATTGAAATCTAGCTTCAATTCCATGTCTTTTATTTTCAGCTTAATCTCGCCACTGTTATATTGTGATTGTACAAAAGGGCTATTGAAAACATCGGTAGGTGAGTAATTAATGCTTTTGCCATTCACCATTGGAATTTCATTATTGGCTAGGTTGAAATAGAAGTCCGTGCCATTGAGACTTGTATATTTGAGGATATGAAATCCGGGCACCACGGTTTTTTCTAGCGCAATGGGGTTTTTCAAAATAGCCGCGATAAAATCATTCAGAGTGTTGTAATGTTCGCGACGAGAGGATTCAAATATCACGCCCGCATACTTATCCTTCAGATAAATCAACTCTTTGTTTTTACTCCACGCATAACTATCTTTAATGATTTCACTATAAAAGCCCTCTGAGGCTTCGTCCTTTAGTATTTTCCAGCCATTGGCATATTCTCCCATAATGGGTTTAATCGCTAGATAAGCATCGCCGTGCTGCACAAAAATCCATCCCGATTTTTCTACGCTTTTGTCGACCTTTTTGCCGATATAAACCCCATAATCAAGATTTGATCGCGATTTGTTCGGGTACCAATCGGGATTAATAATCGTGTAACCTCGGCTTTGCTGGACAATCATTACGTTTTCGTCTTGCACGCAGCGTGTATATCCATTGGCGTACGGCTGGTATTCTCCTGAATCATCTAATTTTAACGCCGATGGAAATACGCGCGGGCCTTGCTCGCCTTTAAATGTCATGCCCTGCCAGCGGTTTTGAATGCTTAAATGACTATGCGGCGCTAGAGGATAATCCATTTGACAACCCAAGATGTAATCTGGCGTTATCCAACTGTAACGCACAAATCGTGACTCGGTATCAACCAGCATGCTTCGTTCTGTGCCCAATGGACGCGGTAATTTCGCTTCTGCTTCACCGGGTTGGCGACGAATGGAGGCAAATTCACCACGACCTTCACGGTCTAGCGCCATATGCCAGAGGATAGGTTTCCACTTATAATCGCTCAATAGCTGGGCAAAGAAATGTGATGAAGAATCGCCTTCACCGCCACTATAAAAACGGCCAAATAGGTACATAGAATCATCCCATCGGGTGCCTTTCTTTTCACGTGTTTTTGCCCCACCTCGCACGCCATGCAATTGTTCTTGCGCCCAGTCAGCCCAGACTAAATCGAGAAAGTTTTCTGTTTTATGTTTTAGGTGTTGATCATCTACCAAGTCATAGATATCGGTAAGATAAGACATCGTCACCGCCATATAACCATACGAGCCCATTTCAAGGAAAAAACCTCTTTTTGCTCTTTCGGAAAAAAACGCTTCAAAGTAGTTAACCCATTCATAGTAATGCTCAGCGGCGGTATACTCATTGCCATCCTTATTATTTGCCCGTCCATGTGGCCCAGTTAAGCGGTTTTTTCCATACATGTGATGGAACCAATACTGCTCGCCAGCCCCGGTGCCTAAGTCAGGATAGACACGTTCCTTAAAATCCGGCTCGTTCATAAATATTTGCGATGAGATCAAGTTACTGACTTTAGCGACAATGTCATGGTTTTCACTGCCCACCATCCACCAAGTGCTTTCTCTGGCGATATGAATATCGTTCTTGTATAGGGTCTTTTTCCAGAGCAGTTCTAACAGGGCTTTTTCAGTTTCTGGGGTTAAACGTCCTGGGAATTGTTTGCTTTTGGTGCCAAATGAATAATACAGGTGATAAGCAGTTTGTTTGAACGCCAAACCCCAAGGGTCATTTAAGCGGTATTTTTCTTGTAGCGCGGTATCATCGCTGGTGAAGAGTTCTAGTAGTGTTTTATTGGTCTGGGCCAAATTTTTACCGAGATACAAATCCGCAAAATGCGGCATAAAAGCTTCTCGTAATCCGTCGCCTGTCGCATTTTCAAAGGCTAAGCCAATACGCGCTTGTTTGGTTTTGGCAGCTTCTAAGATGTGTTTATCAATATCCTTTGCCTGGTAAACATAGTCTTGCTGTAAAATCGGCGAATGATATTGCGCCGACTGAGCTGACTGATCTGGCTTAGCTGAGACAGTGAATGTTGTAGCGAATAAAGTCAGTGCAGTTAATACAATGGGAAGTTTATTTTTCATTTTGTTATCTTTGAATAAGTGTAATTGATACAAATAACCCCGACATCTTTGAATATCGGGGTTTGTTAGTTATTTTTTTGAGAAATCCAATTGCAGTGATTCTTCGCCAAATTGTAGGTTTATCACGCCACTTTTATATGACGACTTCAAATAAGGACTGTCAAATGTCATGGGATAACTGTAAGGAATGGGCACGCCATCAATGCTTGGAATTTCCGCGGTACTGGCGTTAAAAACAATCTCCTTGGCCTTGCTGCCACTACCAGTATAAACCAAGACATGATATCCAGGTACCACGGTTTTATACAAGGCGATGGGATTATCGAGTACGTCTTCAATAAAGTTTTCCAGCGTGGCAAAATCACTCACCCGTCCAGCTTCAATGATCACAGGAATATCGGGCTTGTCTAATTTCAGTATCGACGCATCTTTGTTCCAACTGTAACAATTTTCACATAACTTAACGGTTGCCGGGTCGTCCCAGCGGTTAAAATATTTCTGATTGCCCGTCTTTGCGATCTTCTTTTCCTTTTCATAGGCTTCGTCCCAATACACTGGCCTAACGGCTGCATAAGCGTTACCCTTCTGGACAAATATCCATCCACCCCGTTCAACCTTTCGATCCCAGTCATTGCCGAACCAGATCCCCAGTGCTTTGTCTGACGTTCGGGTCACTGCCGGAAACCACTCAGGGTTTATAACAAGGATATTACGCGCGCTCTGAAAGATTAATGTTTGTTGATGATGAACACTGTTAAGCATTATCTCAGTGTCAAATTCTCGTGCTTTGCCATAACGATCCAGCGTTGGCAATCCAACCGGGACAATGCGCGCCAAAGGTGATTGGGCAAACGTCATGCCATGCCATCTACCCGCTACGCTCAAGTGAGAATGAGCCGCAGCGGGATGATCCATCTGGGTGCCAAGGGTGTAATCCGGTGTCACATAGGTACTCTTTAGAAAGCGTGCATCGGTATCGACAACCATTGAGCGCTCATTGCCCATTGGTCGTGGCCAAACATTCTCTTCTTCGCCAATGCCACGGGCTTTGTAGGTAAATTCACCCATGCCCTTACGGTCAAGGATCATGCGCCATACCAGTGGTGGCAGCGTGTAATCATTGATCAGGTTCCAGTACCACCAGATCCCTGCATTAGCGGCGCCACCCAGATGAAAACTGATCAAATCGGCGACGCCTTTATCACTAGGGCCACCGACATTATTATGATGGCGCGTTTTGGGGCCACCGCGGATACCAGAGATAGACACCTGCGCCCAATCAGCCCAGAAAACAGTCAAAAAATCACCAATGATTGTCTGTAGCTCATCATCTCCCGAGTATTGGTAAGCCAAATCAACAAAGTTGAGGGTATGCTTGCTATAGCCATACGCGCCATACTCGAGAAAAAAACCGCGCTCGGCACGTTCACGGAAATAAGTTCTAAAGAAGGTCAACCAAGCCTGATAGTGATCGGCGGGTTTGTAGTCTTTACCGTCTGAAAGTTCTGCGCGACCACTGCCGTGCCTTTCTTCGGTAGTCGCCCCTGCTGGCCCGTAATAACTAGCCCGGCCATAGTGAGCACCGCTACCAAATCCGTGATTAGGGTAGTTGCGATCTTTAAAGCCAGGCTCATTCATGAAAATGCGCGACGTCACCAGAGAGGTGGCCTTGGCATTGAGATCGTGATTTTCGCTACCTGCCATCCACCATGTGCTTTGTCTGGTCAGTGCGATATCATTCTTTGTTTTAGTACGTTGCCACAAGGTTTCAAGTAGCAATTCTTCGTTCTCGGCAGTCATTCGGCCAGGATATTTGCCATGACTATTGGAAAAACTGTAGTAGAAACGTATATAAAGCGGGGTAAGCAACAGATCCCACACATCGTATTTTGAGCTTAGGCGAAGCCTATCAGCCAGTATTTTATTGGCGAGGACTAAATCTTTGTTAACCATCATTTTGGCAAACGCCGTGACAATATCGAAGCCTTTGTCTTTGACGGGTTGCTGCGCATAACGACCAAAACCCCAGGCTACACGTGCTTGTTGGTTTCGCTGCGCTTCTGCCATGCGTTGATTAAGCGATTTATCGGTTACGCCTATGGTGAGTGCGCTACTTTTGAATAGCACACCGTCAAGGTGGATGCGCGCGCCCTTGCCAAATTTTGATTCAAAGCCCAACTGACGCACTTTGTTCCAGTTAAAACCAGCGTCTACCTTGAGCTGATTCAGAGGAAGTGACAAAGCTTGCCAAGTATCCGATAGCCCTGATACGGTGCCTTTCGCTTGAATATTGTTTTCATCAAGCAAGGTAACAACCCAGCTTGTCTTCTGATTAGTATCCTCGAGCTTAGCCCAAAGGTTCAGCGTGAATTTTGGTGATAAAGCCCAGGTTTCGCCCCAAAGCCCGGAAACAAAGCCGAATTGTGCTGATTTTTGTGCTGGCTGATACAATAAACTCAGATCACCAACGACCTTGTCGGCATGATCTAAAGAGACAAATTTTGCCTTAAAAACCGTATCCCTTCGCTTGGCTAAATAAACGCCTTTGGTGCCTGAACTCTCTGTCCAAAATAGGCGCAGTTCCTCATCCCAAAAATCGAGTAAGGGAGTTTCGGCGAAACAAGATAAAGACTGGACAGCCAAAAAAATAGCTAAAATATAGCGCATAAAGTATTTCCCATCTAAAAAAAACAGCCAATAGTCACATTGGGCTATTAGCTGTTTTATACATTTTTTTATAAATGGTTTAATGATTGGGGCGCAAAGCATCGCATGCGCCCCAACCAGCTCTCTCGTTTATTTAGAACTTATATGTCACATCCGCTTTGAAGGTACGCCCGTCGTATGCGGTCAGACCATTCATCTCAGGATTATCAGACTGATACTCTTCGTACAATTCATCCGTCAGATTGAATCCACTCAAGCCCAGAATCAGGTGGTCGTTGACATTATAGCGAAAACTTACATCCAACTGTCCACGCTCTTTTACCTTTCTGTCGGAATAGCCAGTGAAGCTGCTAGCACCCACCAGGGAGTATTCAGAGCGCCAGTTATAAGCCAAACGGGTACTAAATGTGCCGTTATCCCAGTATCCTACAATATTATAGGATCTTTCAGAGATACGCGGGATATCGAGCGGCTTACCGTCTTCATCCTCACCATCGAAGTCAACCAGTGACAGACTGGCAAGAACACCGAAGTGACTAACCCAACCATCAAGGAAACTTAGATCCTGCTGAGCAGAAAGCTCAAGACCATCAATCGTAATGGTCTGATCAAGATTAACAGTTTTTGATATGTCCATCTTATAGCCTTCGGAGGCGATACACTCAAATGCACCACCACCGATATCAACGAGTTCCATCGTACCATAGCCATAACCGCCACCGTCTTCAGGACAATATGACTGGGTATCATAGTAGCCTGACACGTCTTTGCGGTAGAGAGCCAAAGAAAGAAGGCTGCTATTAGTGTTATACCACTCTAAAGACACGTCATAGTTATCAGAAGTATAGGCATCAAGGTCTGTTCCCGGCAGGCCAATTTTGACTTTGCCCAGACCGTCAGGGTCTGACCCATCATACTCGGTCTCAGTGATTGAAGTACCCGGCGTAAAGCCAGCCGGATTTGGTCGATTAAGTGCTTTTGAGTAGGCAACACGCAGGTACAAGTCTTCGTGCAGCTCAAAGCTCAGGTTGATCGCTGGCAGAAAGTTGTCATAGGAACTCTTGGCTGTGCCTTGTTCATACTCACCGTTTACAGTCGAGACGCCAGTACCATCAAGGTCTGTATTTACATAGCGAACACCGATATTACCACGCATGTTGACACCAAACACTTCGCCGTCCAGATTGGCCATAGCGTACAGCGCCGTGATTTTGGTTTCGGTTAAGCCATATTTATCCAATCCCGCCTGGTTCATGGTATTCTTGTTCATCTTGTAAATGGTGCCAAGGTGTGGCGATACTGGCAAACCTAGCGGATTATCGACACCGTCAACAAGCCAGGCATCTGCGACATTACGATCAAGCGTGCGCCACCCATCCGTTAAGGCACCTGATGCCCCACCACCAAAAAAGTCGTTGTTTTTAACGGCTTCCGGTACGGCGAACAAATCATTTGAGATCCCTGCTGTGCTGAGACCAGCAACACTGCCAAATAAAATATGCGATTCAACTTCCTGTTCGTTGTAACGTCCGCCAAATTTAACACTTTCGATAAACCTTAGGTCGAAAGTTTTTACAATATCAATATTAAAACCTGTGTCTGTACGGTCACGGACAACCTCGTTACCAGCAGAGAAGAATCTTTGACGCCCGTCTCCGCCCACAGCCGAGGCAAAATTATCATCATACGGTGTACTGCTAATCGTATATGGCAGGTCCAGATCGGTGTTGAGACCAGATATGGAAAGCTCATAGTCCGAAATATTACCAGCGCCAGAGTGAATTGAGCCCGTGGTACCATTTGTACGGCTACCCCCTTCAGCCCGGAACTGGGTCTGCACATTGTTCTGAACTCTCAGATAGCTAGCTTCGGAATGGGCCAAAGACACATCCATGACCCAGTCATCTGACATAAGAAGAGTCCCATACAGGAATAAACCTTTAGATTCCTGTTCAAACACACCTGCACGCTGACCCTCATTAAATGTACCGTTCCCATAGTCATAGCCTGGAAGAACATAGGTCTTCTGGCCATCCTGAGGGTCGGTAAAACCAAGAAAAGGAGTGCTTGTGGGGGTAATGTCGGCAGTACCACCATCCGTAGTCGCCAACATGATCTCGGTATTAATGTCCAGTTGACGGTCGGTATACAACAAGTCAGCACCAACTTTTAAGTTGTCTGTTGCCAGAAATTCGATATTACCGGTGAAGGAATCGCGGTTGCCACGACGGATCTCGGAATATTGACGCAAACCTCCTGGAATAACGACATCATCTTCGGCATTAATGTTATTTTCAGCTTTCCAGTCTTCCAGGCCAGGAAAGCGACCGGTGTTCAAGGCCGTATATCGGGTAAAGTTTATGAGATCGCGGCGAAATTGCTCCTTCATTTTGTCATATTTAAACGTTACAGCAAGACGGTCTTCAATAAGATGTTTGGTTCCAGACATGAAGAAGTTTGGCGAGGTTTCGTCAATAGCTTCTTCATAGATGGCCGTCGCACGCACTACAAAACCGTCTTTCTTGGAAAGAGCGTGTGCTAGTTTTTTGTCGACTGTACCGGCAATACCCCCTTCAACCAAATCAGCACGTTGACTTTTGCTCACCCAAACACCATCAAAAACACCCGATGCAAAAGCACCGAAGGGGTTTGGTACACCCGCACTTGGAGTTATGGTTCCAGAAGGCGCTGCAAATGTTTGACCATTGGCGGTTACATTAGTGAATGAACCGGGTAGACCCCGAAGGCTAATTTCACCTGAACGGAAGGCACCATCATCATTTTCACGGTTAACTTGAACGCCAGGAATGACCTGTAGCGCTTCAGCAAGATCAAGCGCAGGTAGCGTACCGATATCATCTGCTGAAATCGCTTCGCCGATAGTATTTTGGTTCTTTTTATCTTGTAATGCTTTTGAAAGCTGGCTGCGTACGCCTGTAACTACAATTTCTTCCAGAGTCTCTGCCGACTGATCGTTCTGCGAGTCTTGAGCCATGGCATTACCAGCAATTACGTTTATAACCGCTGCAGCTAATAGACCCAGCTTCATTTCATGTTTTTTCATAGTATTCCCCTGCCCGTTGATTTTTATTGAGTCATTTGTTGATTTGTTGATTAAAATAATGAACCCAACCTACAACACCTTAATCACAAAAGCAAATAAACAATCACAATAAATCAAAATAACAATCATTAAAGGTCATAATAAATCATGCCGAGCACGCTCATACTCTCATTGGACTTGTACTTTTTTCTATTCAGGCATTGGAATTAAAAAGCGAAAACAAAAAGTCAGCTCCCCTATTCTTTCGTCTTTTCCGATGAGTGGGAGCTAAATAGCCTTGGTTTAGCTTTCCTGTAGCTGAGCCTCACAACGGATCCCTGGAGAAAATAGAGCTATTCGTGCGTGATGTACGATTTTATTCAGCTTGAAGTAGGAGAGTAAATACTTTCCTTAAACAGGAAATTAAGGCTTGGGTATGACCAAGCCTGGTATTTAACCTGAGGGCTGGATAGTTACTTTTCTGCCAGAGAAAATATTTTTAAATCGCTGTACTCTGCTGCCAGAGATAACATTTGACGGAAACCAAAACGTCCGCCTTGGTGATATAAACCGGTATCAATGGTTTTCCCCGTCGGTAGACCTTGTGCGTCCAAGGTGTCATTGATGCCTTGATCAACATAATCGAAAACTTGTATGCCATTAATAAAAAAGACTATTCGATTTTTGATTTTAATCAGTTCGATACGGTGCTTTTCAAGCGTCATTTCTTTTTGGCTATAATCAAGCTTTTCAACGGAAGGGTCCACCCCACTTGCTAGACTATAAAAACCAGGGTTTTTCCGTAGATTACAGCTTGCTCTTTTCCCCACAGCCGCGTTATTAGCCCAATATGATATATGGTAAGAGTTAATGTCTCCTTTGGTATATTCGCTGAAAATACCGGTACGCTTATTCAGTTCAGCAGAAAAAATATCTTGCTCAGCTATTCCCTCTGCACTAAAAAACAAGATGCCTAAGCCAATGGGGGTTTTAGGCTCAAAGTTGTAACTGATCATATAAGATTCAGGCAGCTTTACTTGTTTATTCCACAACACCAAATGACCACCTTCCACATTGCCATTCTTATTGAGTATTTTCGGTAATTGTTCGGGATGCTTTTTTGCAATAACTTTTCCCGCAGTACCATAATAGAGGGTCTCAGGGGGCAAAGGTTTCCGCTCATTTTTCTCCCATACTTCTGCCATTTCCCGCCAGACCAAAGATTCAACATAAAGAGATGAATGACTATCACTTGCGCGATAATTCCCTGGCCCCTCCAATACCCAATGGTTTGCATCAAAATCAGCAAAATCATTCTGGTAAATACGTTTTATTGCCATCGGCTTTAAAAGATCGTTAACCGCACTATTATCACTAGCAATAAGTGATGACGCTTTTATGGAAATAAGTAAAGATGATATTAGCAACACCATTAAAAGAGAGAGTGATTTTTTCATTTTGAGGGTTCTTTTATATGGCATGAATTAACTAGGGTCTGTTGGTCTTTCACTATTGCGCGCATTTTCAAGACAACAGACTCTAGAGACAAGCAACTTCACTGTCAATCATTGTGCGTCGTGAAAAAATCACCCATAAAACAATTAGCACCACCAATAAGTCACCTATCATCGTATGCAAGCTCCAAGACAGACAGCATATATGCCTTTAAATCAACTGCTTAGAGCTAGCTACCCCTATTTATAGCATCGTTTTTTCTGGCAAAAAACACTCAAACAGCATGATTTATTTTGAGCTTTAAGGATTGATTGTGATTTAATTGCTTTGATTAATCATGTGTTACTGGTAAAGTATTACTGAATGGGAATACACGAATCATCATTAATAGGGTAGCCCGATACTAACTTAGAGATAAGGTTTAACATACAATGTCAGTAGAATATAAAACGAACTATGCCGTGAGCGCGAATGAAGCCAAGCAGTTCGATACCGCACAATTAAGAGAGGCTTTTTTACTCGAAGGTTTGTTCCACGAAGACATCATCAAGCTGGTTTACACCCACTATGATCGAGTTATTGTTGGCGGCGTTATACCAAAAGCAGGCTCAGTGACTCTCGACAGTATTGACCCCTTAAAATCTGAGAATTTTCTCGACCGACGCGAATTGGGTATCATCAATATTGGTGAAGCTGGCACAGTAACCGTAGACAGCGAAAGCTATCAGTTAAATAACAAAGAAGCGCTATATGTTGGCGCCGGCGCTAAATCGGTGGTTTTTTCCAGTGATGATGCCGCATCCCCGGCACGATTTTACTTAAATTCAGCCCCTGCCCACGCCTCTTATCCCAACAAAAAAATAGGCATTGAAGATGCCGAAGTTTTAAACTTAGGCGCACAAGAAACATCAAATGAGCGCACTATTTATAAACTCATGGTCAACGGTGTGGTAGATACTTGCCAACTGCAAATGGGCCTAACGGTGCTTAAACCCGGTAGTGTTTGGAATACTATGCCGGCCCACCAACACGACAGACGTATGGAAGCTTATCTTTATTTAGACCTCGCTGAAGATCAGGCCGTTAGTCACTTTATGGGGGATCCAAAAGAAACTCGTCATATTTGGACTGCGAACGAACAATGTGTGGTCTCACCACCTTGGTCAATTCATAGTGGTTGCGGAACCAGTAATTATGCATTCATTTGGGGTATGGCGGGTGAGAACCTTGATTACAGTGATATGGATCACTACGGCCCTTCAGAATTACGTTAATAGCTTAAAGAACCGTTTTAATCTATGCCGCACCTACCTATATGTAGGTGCTTAGGCGCAGCCTAGCACTATCAAACTGGCCAATTCCAACTGAATTCCAACTGAATTCCAACTGAATTCCAACTATGGTGTAGCATGACTGAACATAATAAAGTTGTACAAGAAATTAACTTATCGAACGAAGCCATCACTTCGTATCAAGAAGATGGCTATTTGGTTATTCCCAACTTTATTGAAAAATCAAAAATAGCGCCGCTGGCTGAAGAAATATTTCATGCGCTAGAAATTCAATTAGGCGTTAAACGCGAAGCATTATTTCAGGCAACAAATACTTCAGACAAACTCAGGCAATGTCAGGGTTACTTAAAAGACTCATTGATGGATAGCTTGATCAATTCAGATAATACCTTGTCCGTTGCCAGCCAGCTCATTGGCGGCAGGGCTGTGCGCTACCTGCCCTTCACTGCTGTTAAAGCCGGCGGTGGTGGTGGACAATTCCATTTTCATCAAGATAATAATTATACCCGCCATCAACCCGCACTTGGCTCCCTTAATATTTGGGTCGCCCTGAGTGATATGTCCGTTGAAAATGGTTGCCTCCGGGTTGCTCCTGCTTCCCATAAACTCGGTCAATTAGCATCAGTCAATGCCGGCGAAGATCAGCATTTAAAAGTTAAAGATGACCCTGAAGAATATACAAGTTTAGCCGTGAACGCCGGGGATGCCATTGCTTTCACCCGCCTAACCGTGCATGGCAGCGGGCCTAACCACACCACGCAACCACGTGTTGCCTATGCGCTGCAATATCACAGAGACGATGTAAAATACTTGGATAATGACACGGGGGAATGGAAGCTGCTAGTTGAAGAACCCAGGTTTCAAACACCGCCGCTAGTAAGCTTAATTCCGTAATTTGTTCATTAATTTAAAAGATAATCGATTGTGAAAAAACTGTTTGTCTTGATTAATAAATTTCATCTGCGCACTGTGTTATCAGTTCGGTTACTGCTGACCTTATTACTGTCATTATTACTAACAGTAACCTCGTCTGCTATTGCAGCCGATGACAGGCCGAATGTGCTATTAATACTTACCGATGATCAGGGCTATAGTGATGTGGGTTTTAACGGCAACCCCATCGTTAAAACCCCAACGCTTGATAAAATGGCATCACAGGCGATTGTCTTTGATAATTTTTATGCTCAGCCAGTTTGTTCGCCAACGCGCGCGGCATTAATGACCGGGCGTTATGCGATGCGCTCTGATGTTTTCGGTACTCAGCAAGCAGTCTCTACCTTACCCCCCTCAGCGACTACCATCGCTGAAGCGCTTAAAACGGGCAGTTACAGAACCGGTCTTTTTGGTAAATGGCATCTCGGTGACAATGCCCCCGCTAGGCCACAAGACCAAGGGTTTGACCGCGTGTTAACCCATGAAGCGGGCATGATCGGCATGACCTACAGCCCATTGGATGGCCAATCTTATTTTAATCCAATCTTAAAAGAAGATGGCGTTAACAAACGTTTTAGTGGCTATAGTGCTGATATTTTTACTGATGCGACCATTGATTTCATCAACGCTGATGACAAGGCACCCTTTTTTGCTTATCTGTCTTTTAATACACCGCATCACCCACTCACCGTTAGCGATAAATATGCTGATCCCTACCGCAAAGCGGGATTAAGTGAGGAAACATCGCGCTATTACGGCATGATAAGCAATATTGATGAAAATTTTAAACGGGTTTTAGCAGCCCTAAAGGCTAAAAACATTTCAGACAATACGCTGATTATTTTTCTCGGCGATAACGGCACCTCTAGTCTGCATAAACAAAAAGATCTTTGGGAGATTGGCCTTAAAGGACGTAAAACCTATGTTTATGAAAATGGTATACGAGTGCCAATGTTTATCAAGCTACCCCTTTCACAAACAAAACAATCAACAACAACTCAGCCAAAAATAGCGGCAATCCGATTAACCCATCTGGCCTCGGTTGAAGACTTAATGCCAACCATACTCGATATCACTAAAGTCTCAACTAAAGTGCAATTTGATGGGCAGAGTCTTGTTCCTGTACTAGCTGATCCCTCAATTGAACTGCCTGATCGCTCGTTCTATTTTCAGTTTCATCGCGGCACCAAGCCCGTATCATACAGAAACATTGCCGCTAGAAAAGGGGCATTTAAACTTGTGCAACCGGTAGGTCGTAAAGGTAAATATAGCGACAAAACAGCTCGCTTTGAGTTGTATAATATCGACAATGACCCAAATGAGCTCAATGACATAGCAGCGAGCAACCCTGAAAAACTTAGCGAGTTAACAGCCGATTATGATGCCTGGTTGGCTGATGCCAACGCAGACGGCATTAATCCGGTTAAAACCTGGCTTGGCAGTGATCTGCAAAATCCGGTCAATTTAACCCGCCAAGACTGGCAAGGTGGCGGCCTTTTTGATGGTGACAATGGCTTTTACGATCTTGAGGTAAAAACTGCTGGCAAGTACCGCCTGACCTTTCGTTGGAGTGACTTACTGCATAAAACGCATGATGTCACCATTAAACTCAATGACACAGTCATCAAAAAACAAATCTTGCTAGAAGAGTCAGAAGCGCGCATCGAAGAAATTCAACTGGATAAAGGACCATTACGTCTGGAGGCTTGGCTTGATATCGATAATAAGAAGAATGGCTTTAGGTTCATTGAAATTGAGAAAATAGAAAGCTAAAACAATCAACAATAAAAACTATAAAATGTTAACCAAGTGACAAAACTTAATAATCAGATGAATGACATCGAGTCTCTTGTTAGCGCTATCTTGAGTCAGAGTCTTGTGATCGATCTGGATTGGTTGCAGCTGCCACACGACATACCTATGGGCCATATGCATGGAATGGTCAGGAACTATTTGGCTTCAGAATGCCTGTACTTAGGCAGAGAACTCGTGCTTGCTCCGTTTGAATGAGCATGGCGAAGTTCCAAGTTATATTAAACACCCGGAAATTGTCTTTCCGCACGGTTTAGAAGTGTATCAACATATGGAGCATGGCGAGTGCTTGCTGGTTACCGACAGCCGCACTGGCTTAATCTTGATGGATCTTGATGGCGACATCACTCTGTTCGACGGCTATGGATCTTATTATGCCACCACAGTTTCTCCCGACGGCCAGGATTGGACGAACAGGGGTTGGTTCACCCTCACGGTTGTCGCACATTCTTACCAAGGTCAGAATACTGTGTCTGTTTTAATGCGGGTCACAGCCCTTTTAAGCCAGTAACAATCGCTTGGGCATAGAGATGAGCTCCGGCCCTGCTAAAATGTGTGTGATCCTCAGGGTAAAGGCGAGCTGTTTTATTGATACCCATGGCCTCCAATTGATCCGCCATAGGATTCGTAATATCGATAAACTGGGTATTTTGTTCTATGGCCACCTGATATAGCCAAGCATTATACTGCCCCAAACCGCGCTCAATACGCCCGTCTTGCCATAAATTGCGCACGGTTAGGGATATTAATATTGGCGTCGCTTTTTTCGCGCGGGTGTCCTCGATCATTTTGCGGATATAGTGGCCGTAGCTATAAACGGTCTCCGCTGTTTTTGTTAGCATATTGACAATATCGACACTGTTTTCCCCAATGCCGGGTAGCACACCCTTAGCTCGCGTTTCATCATTGATGGGAAAGACATCATTATGACCAAACTGAATAAGCACTGTGTCTCCTGCCGTTACATCATCGAGCAATTTTTGCCAATGACCTTGGCTTATGAATGTTCGGCTACTTCGGCCAGCAACGGCACGATTATCAATGCTCACTTGCTGCTGATTTAAATACTCACCTAGGACCTCCCCCCATCCCTGACGAGGCCTGTTAATATGTTTTGTCGCCGTAGAATCCCCAGCAATAAAGAGTGTTGGCGTCCTTGTATCATCTGCATGCACAGTACTGTCCTCTAACTCGGAAAAACCGCAGAGCAGCAACAGCACAGCCAAGATAAAACTTCCAAAAATTAGTGTCCTCATAATGCAGCTCCAGGCAATTTTGTGATTAGTGATTGCACCATTGTTTTATCAGTAAATATGGTTAGCCCCGTTAAATCGTGGCACATCAAATTAGGATCAGCACAAAATTATATTTACTTTGTTCTGACCCTAATTATTTTTTTGAAGTAACACGGGTATAAGAGCCCCAGAGAATGAGGCTCTGATAGTAATATTTGTGGCGTGTTCTAGCTTGTCGGCACTATAGTTTCGGTGAGCACAGGCTTTGTTTTGTTGGTAAAAATGGTCAACCCCGCTAAATCTTTGTCTGGTTTTGGTGTCATCCTACTGACCAAATAACCAACGATGATGCAAGTACCTACCCCAATACTGATAAAGACCGTTGCATGGACATCCATATAGGTTTTTGCGTAATAATTGGCAGCGACCGAGATGATCACGCCGCTCCAAACGCCAACAGTATTCGCGCATCGACTAAAGATACCCAAGACAAAAACGCCGGTAATGGGCCCAATTACTAAGCCAGTTATCATCAGGAATAAATTCCACACCGATTGCAAGCCGCTCAGGTTGGCCAACACCAACGCCATGCTCGTTCCAAAGACACCCAGTGCCAGAGTTAGATAGTGAGCAACACGCATACACTGCTTATCTGTCACTTGTGGATTGAACCGGCGGTAGATATCCTCAACACCCAAATTTGCCACGCTATTCATGGCGCTAGATACTGTTGAAATGGTAGCGGCAAGTAAGGCGACAACCACAAAGCCTGCCATGCCAACTGGCAGTGTTGAAGCTGCAAAAAATGGGAAAACACCATCAGCCTTCAGTGCAGGACTTAACACGTCAGCTCGGGTGACAAAATACAAGAACAACAGCGTACCAAGGCCAAATAAAATAAAGTTTAACGGCACAGCCACAAACAGTTGCGCAATAGAGGCTTTTTTAGCGGCCTTCTCATCAACGGTACATTGAACACGCTGGATAAAGTTTTGGTCGCCAATATAGCCGAGTGATGTTGCAAAGGAATTCAAGAAAAGCACTATGACCACAGGGGCTGTCCAATCCCAAGCGAAGTCAAACATATACAGCTTATCTTGCTCAGTAATAATTGCCCAGGCTTCAGTGGTGGAAACCTCCAGCGAGGTATAAGCAAAAATACTGCAAACAACCACCGCTATAATCATGATTATCGCTTGCAGCACGTCGGTCCAAATAACGGCTTCCAATCCACCCATGGTGACAAAGAATGTGGTACAAACTCCCATAATCAAAATGCTAACTTCCATCGGCACACCAAAAATTGAACTGATGGCAATGGCTGGCAATAACAATATTGCTGCCATACGGCCCAAGATCTGATTAAGTGAAAACCCAATAAATCCAAGGATGCGAACAGACAGGCCAAAACGACGCTCAAGATATTCATTGGCGGTGGTAATATTCAATCGGCGCACCAGTGGTACATAGACCAGCACAAACAAAGGCACCTGAATGCAAATCAAAAACAGTGCAATGGAGAAGTAAATCCAGTTTCCACTATAGGCCATTGCCGGCATAGCCATTAGGCTGATGGCACTGGCACCTGTTGCAAAAATACTAAGACTCGCTGCCCACCAGGGGATGGTTTGGCCAGCGCGAAAATATTCACTACTTGTTTTACCCTTTTGGGAAAATTTGATGCCAACACCGATAAGCAAAAGGACCAGCACGCCAACAACCAGATTGTCCCAGAAACCGTATTTGGTGGCCTTCAAAACGGCCTTGCCGGTCAAAACTGTTTCGCCAGTTGCAATGCTAAATTCAGTGCCGTTTGAAACAGCTGCAATCGCTTGAATGGCTTCTGGCAAGCTGCCTATTATAAACCAGGTATTGGTGACCGTATGATAGGCCAAAATGTCACTGTTGGCCTGTTGAGATTTAACATACAATAAATGGGCATCGCCACTACTGAATCCTAATGAGCCGGTGATAGCTGCAGGGGCAACCGCTATGCTTTTCCAGGTATCTTTCGCTGGATTATAGGCATAGCTTGCCTGTGTACTGGTCACATAGAGCGTATCATGCAATCCCGCCAATACAGAGTGGGCGTGTAGCCCTTGCGGCATTGACGCCACTGAACTCCAGTTAGCGTTTTCGTTTGCTAAGTCTAATGTTAACAGCGTGACCTCAGTGCCATTGCCAACATAACTACCGACAACATACAGTGTGTTGGCAATGAGTGTAGCGCTGACATTATCTAAAGCGGCTGGAAGATTAGCTAGATTCACACTAACAACAGCGCCCTCTTGCTGATCAACACGGAAAACTTGGCTGCCGTTAATACGATAAAAGACATTATTAATCTCTAAATCAGTCAACACCAGTGTGTCAGTTGAATGCGCTTTAAGGTACTCACCTACAGGAACTTTGATTAACTGAGCGGGTGAAAACTCAAAGAATCCTTGCGCTTTATCTTCGACTTTATCTTGCGCCCAAGCAGCACTGATGGGCAGCAAAAATACAATTAGCATTAACCGTAAAACATTAGCCATAATTAAAATTTCCTATCTAAGATTCTGCACTTGGGAAGAGGCTTTAGGAATTTCCTAGCCACTGGCGCGGATGAAATTGATAACGTCTTCAACATTGTCTGCTGATGTCATTTCCAATATCACTTGGATATAAGGTTTTTTCTCAAGTAAAATTTTGGTCAAATAATGATGATTCATTTCGCCGGTACCCGAGGGTAAATCGCCATATTTAAGGCCGTCTTTGAGCAAATAATCTTTGCTGTGAATGGCAACAATTCTGTCGCCAAACAGCTCAAAAGCTTGATCCATTAATTGTTCCTGTTCATGACAGTTATCAATCGGGAAAAAATTAACCGGATCGTAAATAATCTGTACGCTTGGCGAGTTAACCAATTCCAGCATTCTGACCATTTTTTCATAAGTATGAATAACATGATGATGAGCAACGCCCTCAATACCAACGATGCTGCCATATTTTTCTGCCGTGAACGCAAGTCTTTTAATGACCTCTACAAGTTCAAGAAAAGCCTCTTCGCTCTGGCTATCAGGGTGATAACTGCAGTCAGCATTACGAGAACCGGTCTCAGTACCAACGATAGCGCAGCCAAAATCTCGCGCAAATCTCAGGTGTTCTTCAAACCGTAAGATTGACTGCTCTTTTATTTCGGGGTCTGGGTGTATCGGGTTGATATAACAGCCAAGCACCGCAATATTAATGCCCTGCCCCTTAAAGACGTCACGAACATGATTTGCAAAGCCTGGACTTAATTGCCCAGTTTGTTCTTTGATGATAGGAAATGACTTAGCAAGTGCTAATTGCACACCGGTGACATCATACTGGCCAATTATTTGTGCGATCTCCACGGGGCTGCCCTGACCAAAGTCATGCGCTCTAACACCTATATTGATCATTGTTTTGATATCACTCTTTCTTGGTTTATATATAGCGGTTGATGTATTCGACACAGGCGAGAATTGCCATCGACTGACCGTGAGGCATAGAGGTTAAGGGCACCTCATTATATTTTTTCAGTTCATTGGCGACTGGTGTGCCAAAGGAAACTTGCTGCAATTCACCGTCTTCATTGATATTGTCAAGCACAGCCTTGATCGCTTTTATGCCGCAAGCCTCATAACTTTTGTCTATATAACCCTTGCGCACAGATTTTAAGATGCCGTAAGCAAATCCTGCCGTAGACGAAGCTTCAAGATAGGACGTTTTATCATCAAGCAAAGTGTGAAATAGCCCATTTTCATTTTGGAATTCAACCAGAGCTTTGACTTGAGATTCTAGTGTTTCTAGTAGAAACATTCTCAGGTTATCTGTTTCAGGCAGGTCTAGCATCTCGATAAATTCTGGGATAGCAATGACAATCCAGCTATTACCCCGCGCCCAAAGCGCATCGGCAAAATTGTGCCTACCGTCAAACGTCCAGCCGTGGAACCATAAGCCTGTCGCTCTATCGGTTAAATATTTAATATGCAGTATAAATTGGCGTTTGGCCTCTTCTACATAATGTGGGCGATCCAAAAGCAAGCCAATTTTAGCCAGAGGTAATACCGTCATCATCAAGGTATTTACCCACAGTTGCTGCTTGTTATCAGCATTATAAACAATATGTTGTAAGCCATTTTCTTCGGTACGCGGCATCTCCCGCATGATCCATTCGCCCCAAACATCGAGATAAGTCAGATAACTGCGGTTACCCGTGCGTTCCTGCATATAGGCCATGGTTAGGAACGCAAATACGGTATCGACATTTTTACTAGGGGTGCCCTCCGCTAATCGATCAGCAAACCAGGCTTCGATGATGTTCTTAGCCTTCTCATCGCCGGTTAGATCCCAGTCTTTCAGTAGACTATAAAGGCCAATGCCGTGGGTCCATTCCCAATCATTCCAGCCCTTGGTGTCGATGACCCGCCCATCATCAAGCTCGAGCAAAAACTCTCCGCTGTCATCACTGATACGGACCAGCTTGTTGATAAGCTTATCTATCGTGCTGCGTATTAGGCTATAGGATATATCGTTCGTAAGAGCTGGCATTAATTTTCCTTCGATTGGCTTTATGTCTTAGCAACAGAATATTGGGTATTTGCGCTAAATACCATGAAAATTAATGCCCTCTTGCCAGAGTCCATGCCTAGATATATTTATTCATATATTCAACAAAGGCCAAAATTGCCATCGACTGGCCATAAGGCATCGACGTCAAAGGTACATCTTTATATTCTTGCAGGCTGTCAAAGACTGGCGTCCCCCAAGATACCTGCTGTAATTCTCCGTCTTCGCTAACGTTTTCCAAAACCGCTTTAATGGCTTTTATACCCACCTCTTCATAACGATCATCGAGATAACCTTTACGAACGGACTTTAAGATACCATAAGCAAAACCCGCCGCCGCTGAAGCTTCTAGGTATGAGTCAGAATCGTCAAGCAGAGTGTGCCACAGACCATTTTCATGTTGAGTGTTAGCCAGTGCCTTCACTTGTGATTCCAGCGTTTCGATAAGAAATAAGTATAAACTATCGGTTTTATCTAAATTCAATAGGTCTAAGAATTCTGGAATAGCAATAGTTATCCAACAGTTTCCGCGCGCCCACAGCGCATCAGCAAAGTTATGACGGCCGTCGAACGTCCAGCCATGGAACCACAGGCCGGTCTTTTTGTCGGTTAAGTATTTAACATGTAGCATAAATTGGCGCTTGGCTTCTTCAACATAGTCTGGTCTGTCTAGCAGTAAACCAAATTTCGCCAGCGGAAATACACTCATCATCAGGGTGTCATCCCAAAGATTGCCATTATTTTCAGAATTAAAGACAATATGTTGAAAACCGTTTTCTTCAGTGCGCGGCAGTCCACGCATTAGCCAATCAGCCCAGACATCCAAATAGGGCAAGTAACTGCGATTACCTGTGCGTTCGTGCATATACGCTAAAGTTAGAAAGGGTGACACGGTATTGATATTTTTTGTCGGCACGCCCTTATCAAACTGGTATTTAAACCAGTCTTCTATAATAGCCTTTGTCTTCTCATCGCCGGTAATATCCCAATATTTAAACAGGCCGTACAAACCGATACCTTGGGTCCACTCAAAGCCATTCCAACCCTTGCCATCAATAACAGTACCATCGTCAGCCTTGATTAGAAATTCACCCGTATCATCGGTAATATTAACGAGGTTATCGATCAGCTTTTCAATAGTAGACTGAATCGAACTTTTTGATATGTTAGCAATAGCTGGCATGGTTATCTCTTGGTAAATAATCACTAAAAGTCATTAGAAATCATACTAAGTCATCAAGCATCACGCTGTCAAAGTTTTATTCGCTTATTTTATTAAATGAACACCATGCCGTATAAGGCTGTGTTGTTTGCGCGCTTTTCCTTTACATCAATCGCCTATTTTTTCTATCAGTTTGAGGACTTATGCATTATTATGACGAAAAGTAGACTAAAGGGATGCACTCTCATTTTTGAAAGCCAACGACAACAATGTATTCTCGATATATTAAATGACCAGCAATTCGCTACGGTAGGCGAGTTGTCGACTAAACTCAGCTCGTCAAAAGCAACGATCCTTCGTGATATCACTAAGTTGGCAGCACGCAAAGAGTTGAAGAAAATTCATGGTGGCGCCGAATGGCTTGCCCCTCCAAAAACGAAAGTCAAGTCGAAACTCGAAGCACGAACAAAAAATCCCAGTAGTAAAACGTCTGTTACCGATATAGGAAAAAATTCAAACCTTCAATCCAGACTTGCCAAAAGAGCGGTTGAATTGTGCACTGACGGGGAAGCCATTATTATCAGTGGCGGCAGTACGACTCATTTGATGGGCGAATTTCTCGCTGAACGAAACCTCAATATATTAACCAATTCCATCGCCATGGCTCAAATTCTTTGGCAAAACGGTGACAGTCAAGTCTCGCTACCCGGTGGTGAGCTGTATAGAAAACATGGCATTATTACCAGTGTCCATGATGATGACAGTACTAAGCATTATAATTGTAGCAAGATGTTTATTGATGCACTGGGGGTGGGAGAATTAGGTGTAATGGAAGCTGATCCCATTTTAATCCGTGCCCAGCACAAACTACGTCAACAAGCGGAGCAACTGATATTATTGGCAGATAGCGCTACACTGGGTATGCGCAGCAATTTTGTGTTTGTCCCTTTGTCTGAGCTTGATGTATTGATCACCGATAGCGGTGCTGATCCTACAATGGTCAAGAATTTCAAAGATCAGGGCGTTGAGGTCATTATCGTTGAAGACGAGGCTGTAACGATTTCTGTGTAACTGCCCGGGTTAAATGTAGTCCGCCAAGCGGTCTTCAAACTCAATCATAAATCTATTCAGTGCCGGTTTCCATAGGCCATCGACACCGGCAATCAGAATGCCCTTCACACCGCGATTCTGAAGCTCTGTAGGCACATTGAGCCAGAACTTCGCCCCTTCATTCTCGGACAGCCAAAGCCCCAACATCCTCCGTTCTCACTTGTTTACCCACTACTACTCAATAACAGTACGGTCTACAGTTTGTTGCTGCTCACCTAAACTATCAATTCCTAGACGCATAACATCACCTGCCGGTAGGTACGCTGGTGGAGTCATACCTAAACCTACGCCTGGTGGTGTACCTGTACTAATAATATCGCCAGGTTGTAGGCTCATAAATTGGCTGATGTAATGTACTGTGTGGCGTCAGCCACCATGGCCTTGGACCTAAAAATGGGGGCCCATCAGTCGGAGCTAATACACATCAAGTGAATGGTAATAACTTGGGGGAAAGGTCAGCACAAGCGCACGAAGCTAGCGCTCTGACAAGTATTTCGGCTCACCTAACAAAAATCACTTATAGCCTAGGCCAATTCACTCACGCGTTTTTTAAAGAACCGCTCGCTCCACAGTGATAAGCTTTTTTGCTCAATAGGCTTCATAAATCTCTCAACATCAGCAGCAGCTTCTTGCCAATTGATACTCTCGATTTTTTTATTAAGCGCATCTTGTAGCCATTTTTTATCTACCGCTAAATCATCACTGCTTTGCCAAGGACCATACTGGTACAAGGCGTTTTGCAGGTGAGGAAGATTCGGTGAAACTCCTTGTTTTATATACCAGTTAAAGTCATACCAATCTCTTCCCTTTAAAAACCCTCGACATAGTAAGGCGTGAATCTTTAAGGCGAAGTTACTACTTAAATCTTGATGGCAAACTTCGTAATCGAGCGGGAAATCTAGATACGTATATTCATAGCCTGAGTTAGCCGGCGGGTCTACATCAATCTCTAATTTGATCTTAAGTTTCTGATTTTCGTGCCCTCTATAAAAAGATAAGTTCAACTGACTAGCAACTGAACTATCTTTAATCACAGCTTTCTTTATCCGTTTATCCATTCGCCCTTTCGGCAATGCTTCAGATGTTAAACCAAACTCTTCAAAACATTCCAATAACACAGCTAGATAGCCCGACCAATCAAATGTTGAATCTGGCTGTTTCAGTATGAAATCCAAATCTTCTGAAAACCGTGGCAGCCCGTGTAAAATTCGTAAACTTGAATCCCCTTGAAAAGCAGCCACCTCAAAAAAACCCGACCGCCACAAAGCATACAATGCAATTTCCTGAATAATTTCTTTGCTGGCCTGCTCTTCTTCTACCGAGTTAGTAACTTTGTATTCACCTAGCTTTTTCTGAATCAATTCAATCATTTAACTGCCCTCAATGGCGGTTGGATATATTCTCCCTGTTCTAAATTTAGCGCTTTCTCCAGCTCTGCCAAAAACACTTTCACACGCTTTTGTTTGTATACCAACTTCAGTGTTCTTATATCCGCAGCGGGTACAGACCGTAAGTATTCCAGGTCAATTCGCAGCCCCTTTTCGATCCAATCAATACCTTGCCATTCCACTTTTTTGTAACAAACCAAATCCATCAAAGCCCTGATTGGTTTAGCAATAAGCATCGTCTGCTTATTAATTTGAACTCTTTCAACCAGCTCCAAAAAATAACCTCTATTGGTTGCTAGCGGATGAAAGGTGAATTTTCCAAACTGCTCGTTTTTCAGTTCTTTTGATTTTCTGCCGGGCAAGATACTGGCCGTTTCATATACCGCCTCAGGAATCCAGCCGTGATACGCCAAGGCTGTTTCAAGCGAGATATAACTGCTAGGAAACAAGCCCTGGGCGATGTGGTATGGGTGGTAAGGTGCGTCACGATATTGACCCGCCAGCATGTATAAACCGCGCTGAACTCTAATCAGCTCTCCGGCTTTTAAGGCGCGGTTAACCAGCCCATAACGACGCTGGGGGCTACCGCCAACAATACGCGCAATTTGGTGCTCGTTAAGCAACCTATCTGCAAAGCCTTGCTCTTTAATAGCTAATGTTAGATTTTTCATAAAATACCACATACTTTCACTAAATGGAAGTATATGTCTTTTTATTGGATAAGCAAAGTAAAAAATTTCGCAGAAACGATAATTAAACTAACTACCAAATACTAAGGTCTGGCCTGCTTTAGTATGGGCGACGATCCAAATAATCGGTAACGGACTCGTAAGCCAACGCAAACTCTAATACTTGCCAATGCAGTATGCGGCATTGGCTAACGATGATCGCGCGCGGGTCGATCGCATTCTTGCCGGCACGGGTTGTGAATCTCTGTTGATTGACAGCCCGTGAATGGCCAATAGTAGTCAACAAAGTCTCGCCACCGATGCTAGCTATTGAATCGGTAGTAGAGCCAGACGGCATAGGAGATGATGTCTGGAGGAAATCTGTGGCGCTTGTATGTATTCATGCGCGCATTCTAGCAATTTCGTGGAGTTAAGCTGGCAGTACCCTTCTCTAAACTAAGTCCGGTCGGACCAACAACAGCCAACTCATAGCGGGTTGTTCTGCCACCACCTGGTAATGGGATAATCATACCCTTGGCAACCAGGTCAGAAAGATCGCGGCTGGCCGTTCTATTGGCACATTTGGTGATTGCTTCATATTTTCTGGTGGTTATTCCACCTTCAAAGCCTTTTCGACCTTCAGCGAATACCCGCGATACCATCCTGACCTGCCGGTCATTTAACTGGTCGCCATAAACTTCATAGAAACGTGTCTTGCCCAGTACAAAATCCACTTCTTCCCTGGCTATTTCCTGTGCCTTGATCACCATATCGGCAAAGTAATCAAGCCAAGCATCAACACCCAGGCTTCCGCGGCTCGCTTTCTCCAGTTGCAGATAATAAGACTTTTTGTCTCCCTCTATCGCCGTGGCAAGACAAGCAGTGGTCGGATAGCCGAGAGAATATGAAAGTGCGTGGTCAGCAATCGCCCTACCGACTCGCCCATTCCCATCATCGAAGGGATGAATCACTTCGAACCAGAGGTGTGCAATACCTGCACGGGCAATTCCTGGTATCTTCTTTTCACCTTTCGAACGGCTGGTCTTGTTGTACCAGCCGATGAATCTCGCCATTTCCTCAGGCACCTGAGTTGCTGGCGGGGCTTCAAAGTGAAGCTTTTCGCGACCATAAGGCCCGCTCACTATTTGCATTGGCGAAGGATCATTGCGGTATGCACCTCGCACAATAGATGTGTAGCGCTGTTCCGGGACAGCCATGGATTGCCACTTGCCCAACAGATCATGTGTCAGGCGTGTATGCCAGTTCTTGCGAACGTCCACCAGCAGCGAAGCAGCCCCCGCCGCTTTCTGGTCTGAATTGTCCGGTAGCGTATCCGATGTGACTAAAGAGAGTAGCGATGACCTTACCGATTCTCTATCCAGACTCTCGCCCTCAATGGCGCTGGTTTTGATGGCCTCGGAAAGCATCAAATCGATCGTGGCATCCGTTTGAGACGCCATTGGTAGTGCCTCAAAACGGCCAGCCAGACGCTCTGATTTTATGCGAAATTCAAGTTCCCGCTCTTCGAGTGCACGCTTCTCGTAGCAGAAATCTGGCCAGTCAGGTTGTTGCCATATCCATTTCATGCGGCACGTCCATGTGCCGCACCCTCACGGGCGGCCTTCGGCCGTGCAAACTGTCGATCCTGCCACTTTGTCATGGCGCGATTTTAGCACTTATTCACGCCATATTATAGGCTAATCATGGCGTGATTATAGTCCACAATAACGCCACAGCCATCAACAGCTCCGCCCCGTTATATCATCGAAAAAGTAGCCCATGAATGGTGGTCTATTTTCGAGGAGAAGTACCCGGCCTCACCCAGAGGGTCGACCTAAAGGTCGTTGTCTCCGTAAGCTGCGCTTACTACGGCTCAAACCGGAGAAGGTTCGTCCACCGGCTAAGAGAACCATACACAAAAAACCCGCCTGATTATGTGAGCCGGGTTTTAGGACGTTGGGAGGAAGGATAGACTCATTACAGCCTAAGGGCTGTAATGCCCCCTTCGGGGTGCCCTTTGGGCAGTCCAAAAGCGGTGCTTTTGTCGAACCGTTTACGAACAAATCCACCCGAGTGCACCATACAAAAAAACCCGCCTAAAGGCGGGTTTTTTTGTATGGTGCACTCGGGTGGATTCGAACCACCGACCGCTCGGTTCGTAGCAATGCGGATTCGAGCCTAACTCCTATATGTCATTGATTTTAATGGAGTTTATAAATCGACATATGCAGACAACTGTACATAAATGCATAGCTTTGCCTATTCATGTCACGCAAATCTCACGCAGGGTATTTAGCAGAGGATGACTTAGGAGTACCCATCACTCTAACTCGAAACCCTCTTGGAGGCACTAATATAATGAACCATTATATGTAACTTTTCTGACCGCGCCCAGAGGTGATTCTTTAATCTAAGGTCGACTTTAAACTCACCAACGCCGATTCCATAGAGCATCCTGAGAACAGTATCGAGGGGCTTGGAACTGCGGATAGTCTCTCGCTGTTAACGCAGGGTTTTTGTTATCAGGCCGATTTTGGCTTGAACTGCATAGCCTTGGCCTGGGTCCTTCACTATCAGGACTTCGCGCATGGCCCCCAGCAACGAGCTCTTTGAGGGTTTCTAACGCGATGGTTTGCGACATTTCACTCCTCTATTGCTTAAAAAATAACCAGGATGACCCATTTAATCATTTGGGCCAGCGAATTGGTTGTTTTGATTCATCATTTTTAGCATTAAGTGAGTATCAAAATATAGGTTAATGATGGTGTCTATTTACCATATCACCTGTTGTGCGCTCTACGCGGGAGATCTAAGATGGTTAACAGTCATTTCTACTAAGCTGGTATTCGCTGGTCTAGCCGTGAGTGTCATGGCATCTGGCTGCTCAGATGTCCCAGACGGAGCAACAGTAAGCTTAGCTCTCAATCTTTACCTTCATTTTTCACTTTTTAAGTAAATGAAGGTAAATAATAGTTCGTAGCCACCCAATAGCAGGCGCAAATTGTATTTATGACACTCTTGCCCCATTATTGGTATTGAGCAGTTGAGAAGTACGAGCGCTCATACGACATATTTTTCTAGCCGAGAAACAGTCCTCTTAACCTTCCCCTTCTCCTTCTTTACCCGACATCGCAAGCAATCCACCAGCAACTGAAAATACAACAAGCGTATACCACCAAGACATAAATCCAGTCATCCCAAAAATTGTTTTCAAAAGAGCATGAACACCAAAAACTAATAAAGCCATCAGCGATAGTACTGCAAACATCATTAACCAAACCGCTAGCTTCAAAATGTACCTCCCATACTAAAAAATTCGTACACTTTAAAAATTCTCTGAAACAACCTAAAGCGAATAAGTCTGCCTAACTATCAGAGGCAGTTTCAAAAAACTCGCATGTACCGTCTCTTTTCACTATAGGCAACTTGTGAACAGAGTCATAGGTAAGTTGGAAGAACTGAAGTCTCTATTATGTGCGTTTGCACAACGAAGTCCGAAGCCCACCCCAACCAATTCCGCCACATATCGACATCTATTACAGCTGGGCCCTAAATCAGTTAGTCCTTTATTCTCACCAGTCGTTAGAGACTTCATAATCATACATCCTCAAGTTCGACATACGCGTTTTCATCAGAAAGAAACTCCTGTAATTCTATGGAATCCGACCCCATTGTTGCCCTTATATCAGCTCCCATGGACCCAAAAGAAAAATGTAAAGATGCCTCTGGCGGTTCATCATCAGGAAACGCTAGAGCGTATGCTTTGACTTTTTCGTCCCGCCACCTAAGGTAAGACTCAGTTTGGGAGACAGTAAGACGAATAACTAATTGTTTAGGCATGACAAGTCCTCACATAAAAACATGAACCACGAATCACCGAGCAACTAACTATTAGCAAGTATTGAAAATGGGAGCAGATAGGAAATTCTTCTATGCTGGACTGGATAGCCCACCCAAAGGGTTCCGACGCTTTAGCCATTTTAGCCACCTGCAAGTTGCTGATTAAATTGGTGGGTGTATTAAAAACACAATTTAATTCTAACAACAACCTATAAATTTTACCAGTCAGAAAAGATAGGGATCTGCTTTAGAAACAATTTTACCTCCCATGAGTGCACGTTTTTGAACCAACATAAATCGCTGAATCCGAGGCTTCCATATAAGTATAGCTCTGTCAAAAAAGCTAAAAGACTATTTGCCAAATTTCTCGTGTATGCCCAAAGGTTTTGGCTTGCTAATAACTTTTACGCTTCAATCCATTTCCTGAATTTCAAGGAGAAAGTGCTCTATATTGCGTATATAATTCAAAAAGGGAAACTACTCGCTCTTCCTCCGTTCTAAATATCTTTCTACCATAGGCCGCGTCAACTGCCTTATCTAGCGCTTGATGCGCCTTTAATAGAACAGGAGGCATCGTGACCCCTACCTTTACACCAAAAATTAAAAAACCATATAGTCTATTTTTCTGCTGACAAAATTACGTTTCTATCAAGCAATATCTCAATATTTTTGTCCAAAATATGTTTTGGTCCAGTGAATAGTGAAAGATCGTATTTTGCTCTACTGAGCATGATATATATCGTATTTTTTTCAGTGCTGTTTGCCAAGGGGGCCAGTACGACAGGGAAACTTCGGCCCGCGATATTCTCCAAAGCTACAAACATAACGCGCTGATCCTCATTTTCATCGACGCTATATGATATTTTTTCTTTATCCAATAATCCTGACAATTTCTTTAATACCTTTCCATTCTCATAAAATATTGTAACGGGAATCGAGTCGGTAAATGCTCCATCAATCAATTCAATTTTTTCGTTTACTAGGCCTATAAAGTCTAATTCTTTTTCTATATATACAAGATTCGGCTTTCGAAATCCTATTTGATTTTCAAAATACTCGCCCTTAAGATCAACGAAATTTCTATCCATCGCTAGCTGACGAAAATTGAAGCTACAGTTTCCAAGTTCATACGTTTGTCTAAAGTTGTGTTTGAGCGTAAATATATCGAGCTCGTCGTCTTTTGAGAACTCCTTTGCCAAATAAAAAAGATTTTGCCAGCGCCCAATGCCATATTCATGCTCCGCCTGCATCTCGTCACCAGTTAATATTACGTTTTTGGAAAGAAGCCATGTAAGCTCTATATCAGCCAAAGACACGTCTTGAGCTTCATCAACTATAACAGTATGAAACGGGGTCGAATTCCCCATTAATTTGTTGTTATAGATAAGCGATAACTCAGACTCACCTTCTACCATAGTTTTCGAAAAGCTAATGGATAGCAACGATGACTTGATTTTTTCCAACATCTCCACGAGCCCATCTGACGCATTGGCATGCCTTACAACATATTCTTTTTTCAACTTATCTATCTCTTTTTCCTTCTTTAGCCTAACTTTATTAACCTCATCTCTTATTTCGACTTCTTCACCTAAGGTTAGATCTCGATCATCCTCTTTAGAAACCAGGTGGTTTGTTCCTCTCAGTCTTTCAGACTCATCCCTCTTTCTCCTTATTCGCATAGCAATTGAATCAGCTTTATCCTGGGACTCCTTATCCATTTCCAGTTTCTTATCTTGGATCTCTTTTCTATGTCCAGAAACAAGGGTTACAACTCTATCCCTTTTCCTTACATAAGATTTGAACTTCCTTATTGTACGACTATGATCATCAATGACACGTAAAAACTCGCTGTCGCTATCACCAATATGAGTAATTCTATTCCTTGATATGGATGAGGCCTCTGCAACAATTTTATTGAAACACCAGCAGGTATCTACGGAAGCATCTCGTACAGAAATGAGGCGATCTCCTACGCCCGCCCCGACAAGGAAATTATCCGAGATGAAGTCACGCGTAGTCGCTATTCTCAAACTCACAATTCCTATTGTATTGAGAAGCCTCTGAAACTCGGATACTACCATTTCATTCTTTACCAAAATGCAGATCTTATTCGGATTCACATTACCGTTCTTTTGAAGCAGCTTTATTTTCTGCAGTACTGTAGTGGACTTTCCTGTTCCCGCAGGGCCATCGATTATGTAATTCCCCTCTCCATATATCGCTTTTCCTTGAGCTCCAGTAGGAATGATCTCATTCATTCGCATAAATTCGGTTGAATCTATCTTTTTATTTTTGGAATACTCTGAACTCTTAAATCCTTGTTCCAGCTCTTGCCTAGCACTTTTAAAGTAGCCCTTACCCAGCAGGGAATCATATTGCACATTTGTAAGGTCATCATCCGTCGGTGAATATCTACCTATCAAATCAGCGCCTCCAAGTGCAGGGCTTTCATCACCAAGCTCAAACGTCAAAAACTGTTTCGCTCTAACATCATCCCAAGAAAATACCCTGTAGTGCCCATGGTCATTACTTGATAATGTTAGCTTATAAAAGTAACTCTTAGTAAGATAAATGCTAGTCGAGTCAAAGCGTATCCTATGAAATATTGGAGTATCTGGATGATTTTTAAATGTTTCAAAATCCATTTCTAAATCTGATTTTAGATTCATAGAAAATTCTCGAAATAGCAGGAAATCTTATAAAATATTGATGTGCAAAAATAGTTTTCGAGAACATTCATCTCATTGCTTAAACCTTCTCATATTTAGAAATTAGCATTCATTAAACTAGCTTATCGATAGATATTTTTTCATCTTGAAAAAACATCAATGCCATTTTATCTGCCTCTTTTTGTATTTAGGCGTTCATGGCTTCTATAAGTCCCAGTGTGACTATCCAACGCCTAGCACCAGCCCTTGGATACCACTCGAGAACTGTGTTTCGTAAACACTGGGAAGAGCCTCTAAAATTGCTTTACTTAGATAGGGTGAAGCTCTGGAATGGTACAAACCCGCATAAAGAGACAGCAACCAGCAGCAGGCCTAGAACCCAACAGGGCTAGTCTTAAAGCAATCATCATTGGCAAATTATGTCATAGATCCTCAAGATCCATCAAGTTCCCATCTGCCCATTCAGTTGCTTGTTGGAACGTGTCGGAAGGCGTGCGTGAACTGATTAGCTTAGCATCACCATTCCAGTTGGTTGCTACACTGACTTTCACATCAGCATTTGCATTAGGCAGTGGAGTATCAATGTCCATGCCGCTTGTACTAAATAGGTCTTTTAAGCCATCCATAAAGCTCATACATTTCTCCTTAGATTAAAGGGCTCAGCCAACTAGGCGCCAAACTTGCGCATTGATTGAATAGGTTCACCAATCCTATAGTCTCGCATTGGTACAACAACATATATCATGAGCGTTACTCCCGAGAAAGCTAGAAGGCCCGTGACTAATAAAACCTGTGGTATATCATGCGGCTCATCTTGTTGTATATATAGCAGACGCCTGTAAAGGATATCATTAAATTTGCCTATGGCGCACTACCGAAATGGGGACCCCTTAAACTTGAATCACACGTAGTTTCAATTCGAAAAAGAGTCATATTTTAGTTGAATAGCAAACACTTAGCCTACAGCCCGCACGAGGCCTCAGCCTCTCTACTTTCCAAAATTCATATTTGAGTAAGTAGAGAAAGCCCATATTTATCAGTAGGTTAACTAATTTGTTAAAAATGGCATAACCTTACCCAAGTTGATCCATAGCCTGCTCTAGATATAGCATAAGTTTTCCCAAAACGTCTCTAGATCAAAATTTAGGGGTTATGTGTCTTCGTTGCTTGCCAAGAAAAACCAACACCAGTATTGACACTCCATGGGCAGAAACCGCCCTTGATGACCCAAATAACCTAGTTAATGGTATTTGTGGCACTCTTACGCCATCATTAGTATTAAACAGTTGAAGTGAGTTTTATGAGCAAACCAGTGGATCTCTATAAAAGCATGGCCACTAAAATCCACATTAATGTAAAAGCTAAAAACACTAATGAAGATAAAGAGCTATATCAGAAGATAACATCTTCGAAATCACGCCAAGCAGCCGATAATCTATTTTCTGCGTCAGTAGAGGATTTAATTGAAAGTTATGACCCAGAACCACCCAAAATATAATGATCACCATTATTGCTGGAATAAACGGGGCAACGGCAACTAGGTGTTTTCAAGAATCCATTTTGACAGCAAAACGTTCTGCTCGGTGTCAGCGTATGCTCGTAATGCCTCAGCAGCCTGCTGTATATCTTCAGATGTTTCATCAAACATGAATTGATCTTGCATGAAAAAATCTGTGAAATCCCTCATAACTTGTCCTAGATTTACCCATAACATGGCCATTGCCCCATAACTTGGCCAAACAACGTCTTTAAGATGAAGGTAGATATCCATCAATAGGTATCGCAAGATTATGCGAAGTAAGTATGGGTACTGCTGTGTGCTATTTTTATGGTCAGAGGTTGTAGATGCATTACACAGAAAACAAACAACTCAATGCCTTACTTAACGACCCAGGCGCAGCCTGCGATCTGGGTGTTCGCCTAGAAGAGCTCCCAATGGCATGGAGTCTTGCTGGAGAAATCGACCTCTCAAAATCACGTTATGCGGTCACTGAGTGGACGATCTGGGACGTAACCGACATGGATCGCTGGTTCGGCGAGGAACGACTGAAGGAACTGAAGCCAGTAATGCTTTGGGCAAGAGAGATTGTCCTAGCGGATCCCAATGGGAAATATACGACCACTGATCATGTTCGAACAAGCTTCCTCGCGGAACTTCACCGTAACTGCATTTTTGAAACCGCGAACTCACTCTATATACTCACTGAAACTGGTGGACGTCGTTCTATGGAATTGAAAGAAGCGGTCAAATGGGGACTTTAAACAATCGTCCCAATGGCTTTATGTGTCTTCCTATAGGCTGATATCTCATCTAGGTTTGGTACTGTCCGCCCAATCAATGAGAAAATCGACGCGGTCATAAGTCTCATTGACATCGATCTGGATTCTTAGCCCACCTCAGGCCAACGGTAAACCGCCCTATTCCCGCCGATTATGAGGTCCTGCTGGTTGCATTCAGGGACATAAACAAGCTTACGGCCCCGTGCTGTGATCTTAGACTCGTTGTCGTCTAAAAAATGAAATCTCATCGAAGCATTGGTGCAAATAATGGCACCGCCAATATCGACAAATTTCCCATTTGGTGGACTTAATATTAGCGGCTTGGTCCCGATCTGTCCGCAGCTTATCTTGTTTGCTCTTGGCTAGCTCGGCCCGATCTCTACGTAACTGATCTTACCTCTTCTTGGCCAGCAACGCTTCATATCCTCTTCCGCGTGCAGCAACTTGCTAGCCGTCCTTTGCTTCTGGCTCGGTAATGTCAGGGACGCCGAATATCATAGGGGTGCCGCTACTAAAAGCCTTTCCAACAGCAATGGCGTGCCTAGGCCTTAGCCTAGTCAGTGATGCCACATAATCTGAACTCATATAATTACCTAAAAATTCTGCACTCGTTCGATCAAACTGTTGGAACGCAACAACAGAGTTACATTGGGTCAACACAGTTTTTGATACATTGGCGGTTCGCTGTGCAATTACAATAAAACCAACTCCGTATTTCCTGCCTTGAAGTGCAATTTGAGCAATACTATTCACAACCGAACTAGAGCGTTTATCGTCCACTCCTAGAAAGTTCCACTCGGGCACAATGGTGTGCGCTTCTTCAAGAACTATGCATATTTTTTTCCCGCCCAACTCTCTTGCTTTAGCAAGCTCGAATAAGGACTTAAAGAACCACTTTGTATATTCTAGTATTCCAGCCGAATTTGTAACATCTGGGAGTTCAAACAAGACCGCCTTGTTTTCACTGGTAACAAAGCCCTGCAAAGCGGCTTTAAAACCGACACGCAACTCACTTTCTTTCGAAGCGATTAGGGGTTTACTTCTCTGATTAGCAAACTTGTCCATTTCATCGCTTATCGCATCGATGGCAGTAAACATAGACTCAGCCTGAGTGCCTTCAACTAATGACCCGCCAATTATATCTGCTAATTTAACTCCATATTCGTTGGTAAAATCGACACATACGACTTTTGTGTCGTCATCTGCAATCTGACGTATCAAATTTCTAGCAAAAACAGACTTCCCTGACCCTGTGACACCGAGTATTGCCAAATGGTGTGTGACTGCAGTTTCACGGTCAATAAATACAGGGAAGTTCGTGCTAGGTATATTGCCTATTTGGTATTCATTTGGGAGGCACTCGGGAACATCAATTGTTTCGGCCTTTGATACGGGGCTGTTCATATTTGGGACCCAGCCATATCTATCAAAGCTGCGACTTTCTGCATTCCATACGCCGAGCTGTACAGCCTCACCAATTATGAACCCAGCCTCATTGCGTGACTCTAATGTTTCGCTTCCCGTAGTTCCTTCAACGACTTGATAGAGTATGTTATGTTCACCACAACGCACCTGTAGCAACTCTCCCTCTTGGATACTTACATTAAACGCATATTCAAACTTCAACTTCTCGATAGTTGAGCCTTCACAAACAGTCCCAACTAGGTGGTCTACGAGATCTAAACCCCCAACAATTGGTAATAGGTGGACCACCCCTTTTTTGGGTGCTTCGGGCATCATGGTTTTTTCTTCCAGCTCCATAAACGAATCATCTGTTAGTATCTTAAGCCATCGTTGTTCATTAAGTTCATAGGCCTCAATTACAAGTCCAGAAATCCACTTTTCTCTCCCTCCAGAATTGGATAAAAAGCCTGTTACATCGAACCGATTCACGGAAGGACTATCAGGGTAAACCTTTGCTAAATAGGCACTTGATGACTGAATTCCGAATATTTCCGCCACTGCTGATTCGGGCTTTGCAGATAGCGACTTGAGTGACATAAATGCTTTTTGGGGGTCAATAAGAAGCAGTAATGTAGCATAAGAAAAAAGGGCGATGAACAGCGGAGATTGACTGTCAACGTAGAAAATAACGCACAACACAAATAGAGAGAACCACAAAAATCGTCCGTTGCCAAATCGTATTGCCAACGTTTTCAATATCATTGAAGCTCTATTCATTGGATCTGCTGGTGACTTCTCTGGAGTTAATAGCATAAGAGCCAGTAGAGATGTAATTAGCAACACTGCACTATAACCCCAGAATATCCAGTACCATAACCCCATATCTTTCAGCTCTGAATGAATGGGTGACAGGAGCAGCAGAATAGAAACTGCTGACGCTACGACATCTGTTGGTCGAGTAAAATAATGTTCAGCCAACAATGTTGTAAAAGACAACATTATTAGTGCCGAGATAATAACTATTCCTTTGTTGCTCAGAATATCAATGGGTATTTTGAAGATGAAATAGCCAACCACAAGTATTATTAGCGAAGCTAGAAATACAGTTATTCTCTGACCCTTTGACATGGAATCTCCTTAAATTTATATTCGGCACAACGCTATGCATCCCAGCGGAAAACCGCGATAAAGTTTGACGTCCGAGCGCCGAGCGCGCTTGCGCAGAACTTGTTAGCCATCATTCTCTACTACTACAATTGCACCAGACAGATTAGTGTCATCAAGTCGATTATCTATGTTTTCGCCGTGCATCAATGCAGTGATGTGATTAGGCGGCTTTTCGATGACTTGAGGTTTAGGTATATCGTCAGAAGAATCCTGAAGGATTACTTTGTCAACAAAGCTTTTGACTCTATTTGGTAAGTTTGTGTCTAGTGTTTGGATTGTACCCTGACAACATACCAGGCAACTCCAAGGAAAGGCATTTGCCATAACAGACGTTAGCGAGTTTGAACCTGATTTCCCCTTATTTGTTTTTATTGTATACGCGTCGACGATTGAGCAGCCATAACTCTCTGGTGCGTTCGCGAATGTACGACAGTTTCTAGCTTGGATGTTGGTTGATAGCGGCCATTGGGCATAGAAACAATATAGTGGAACTAGCCCATTTCGACGAGCATCGCTTATAAGGGTATTAGTTTGGTTTTTATAATTTAGGGCATTAAATTTATTCGCCTTAAAATTTAATATTTTTGCCTGAGCCCTTACGCCATACCAAGCCGTTTTTCTGCTGTTGGTAAACCACCACTCCCAGTCCGCTCCATTAACTCCCTCCTGACGTCGATTGTATGTGGTGGATATAACATCATGGGAATGACGAAGTTTCAATTCAATCAAATTTTTATCCGTTATCGTCTCTTCCAGTGGTTGATGCGAAATACTCCTAGCTTTCTCCAAAAAACGCCAAGTTTGGAAAGACAAATCTCTATATGTTTGGCATAGGCTCATAACTATTCCCTCAGCTAACGCTTGGTATGTTGACTAGTCGGTATAATCTGATTGACGAGGACAAGTTGGTACAACATTCCTTTTCCGCTTCCAATATATTATTTTTTAATCGAATCATCCATTTTTCTAACTTCTCATAATAATATGAGAAGTTGTCGTAGCTAATTGAAAATAGTTATTCTGTTAAACCCCAGTCTGGTTCGCCCCGACTTCACTAGGCTGAATGGAAATAACGAGGATCTGCCACCAAGGGGCTATAAGCAGAACCATGTCTTGAAACAGCAGCATGCCTAAGAAACCTATTGAGATTCAAACCTAACATGAGCATTAAGCAGACTCTGGCCTTTCTGATCAGCTAAGTATCTCCTGATGGGCTGCGTCACCTCGCGATCTAGCCTCATATGATTATCGATTGCTAAGCTTAAACGATGTTCAGCTTCTTCCTTTGCGTCCAAATCAACAAATTGATCTAAAACACCATTCTTGCCAGTAATGTGCTTAATACTGTTTTTGGACCAGCGGATCTGTTCGTTGAGCTCCCCTACCGACCTTGTTCTTTTGTCGTCAAAGACTTCACGTAAGATTAGATTACCGTCTGCCCTCGCCTGCTGTTCTGCGCTGACAGGCTCGTCTTCTGGGGATAAAGATTGTGATTCCAGGTAGTGGCCGTATATTTCCTCTGCGGCGCCTGCGAGGTGGGATACAGCGAAATACCTGCCGTAATTATTATATTCCTCGCATGCCACTTCGAGGAACTCTTGGGCAATATCTAATTTATTGATGGACTCATCCATGAGTAACGTTCCTTTTTAAGTAAAGAATTAGTATATAGCAGAAGAGTCATGATCTCACCTGCGGCGAAGCGCTACCAGATTCTTGGCCTGAGTCTCAATCCCTCAAAGCAACGCCTTACATCAAAGGGCGATCCAATCCACCAAATCAATGTAAGTGGACGTTATTGTATTGCCAAGATTCATGCGAATGTTATCGCAGCCCCCTGCCTTCCCGCCATCGTCAGTGCTTGAGATGGCACAGCCTACGTCTCCGTACGTAGCACAATGCCACCACCCGTCTGTGAATCACGTATAATTAGTAATACGTGTCGCCCATACACCCCTGCATTACAACATCACCTGCCTCACTCTGAGAACTTATAGATCTATCGCCATAAATCGCGATTACAGTACCTTTAAGTGCGGTTAGGAGTTGGGCCGATCCCATGTGCTGTTTGTCCAGCATTTCTAAATACTCTTCCAGTGAAGTAGTATCTCGATTTAGATATGCGATCTGTGCATCCATTACGAGGCTATTACAATCAGACCAGTTCCCTGGTTGAAAAGCTTCGACAGTTGGATAACACGAAGTACACCTACATTCTTTTGCAAATAACGAAGTTCGTATGCGAAGCTGAGGCTATGTCATGATTGTCGGCTGGTAGCGCAAGCGCTGGTATCGACAGCTCGGACAACGTATGACTTCGTCCCTGCTATAGAATCCACCGCAGTCACAATGCACTTGGGGATCTTGCTCCTTACTCATAGTTACCGTAAATCTACTACATTTCGTGCATTGCAGCCCTCTTTCCACCGAATCATTAACGTAGTGTAAAGAACCAGTAATCCTTTCCTCGTAGAGGCAATCATCGCAATGTAAATATCCCGCACCACTAACACTATGAAAATCTAACGGTTCCTCTGCGTTCCATTCTCGTACCTCTGACCATGGCATAGGTACCTCAGGTATTTTTATAGGCGGATATACATCACATCCCCTACGCTGTAAATAAAGCAACCAACATTTCTGTCGGGGAGAGAGAATTAGCGCCTCATTGCGGTCATACCAGAAGGCCTTCAGCTTTTCCAACTTAACAATCTCCGCTGGCAGAGAGCGGAGTCCATTCCTACTTAGATCCAGACTTTCTAAATGGATAAGCTTCCCGATTTCCGAGGGGATATTCTCAAGGTTATTATCCCATAATGTTAAGGTTCTCAAACTACTCAAATTTCCAATGCCAGCGGGCAATGCACGCAAACAATTCCCACCAAGCTTCAGGTCCGCAAGGCTGTCAAGAGCTCCAATGTTATCTGGTAGGCGCTCAATGCAATTAAACTGCAGGTGTAATGACTCTAGGTTCTTTAGTTGACAAATCGAATTAGGGAGGATGGTAACAGCAGTGCGATATAGATCAAGATCCAGGCGTGCGGTTCCCAAATGCAAATGCCTCAGATTAGCTAGCCCACCAATCTCTGTAGGGAGGTAGGTTACTAATTTACCTGTAATTCTCTGTACCCTAGAAGCCCTTAACTCGAGTTTTTCTAACAACATCAGATCGACGAAACGTCGGGGCAGATTGTACATCTCGCACTCATACTCCCATTCCCACAACCGCTTCGCCCATTTGGGTGTTAAGCCTAACGAAAGATACAATAGGTTAATCGCCTCTTTAGCTTGGCGAAAAAATGAATCTAGCACACGAATCCTCCTAGGTCGGGTTTACGATATAAAATCTAGCCTATGCATCTTTAAACTAAATTCTCTTACCGAATGAGAGTAGTCCAAATCACACCTTACACCCAGCCAGAGACTCAAAACGATCAAATATTATGAAAAACTTATATTTCGTTTTTATTAGTGTTGTGATGTTTGAATTCGAAGGGCAAGTAACCATCATTTTTGCGTTTGCGCCATTGGTGGCTAGGTTCCTATAATCAATGAAAAAGCTAAATTGATGCGTTTGACCACATGCGCACTCAAACGGTTTTCCGTTATAGGTAGACATATCCCTATTAGGAACTCTTATTCCTGACTCAACTAAAAAGTTCTGCTGATCTAAAATTTTCATTTATGTCCTTATAAGTTTTGAGGAAAAACGTCAAACAACCCTATTCCTCAAATACCGAAAAGGATTGACTAAATGAGAACCACTCTAATAACGAGAGGGCTTGAATTTTAACTGCAATGATTTTCCTTATTGCCTCAAAAAATAGTTTTTAAAGGCAATAACGAACTATTCTCCTGCAATTTGGATAGCAGGCGGTCAGCTCTATAAAGGTCTCTAGTGGGTGCGCTGGGGAGCAACCAATCTAAGCTTGTTATCACTAAGACAGGGAATAATGATACCAATGACTTGAATGCCATTCCGATGCTTCCTTGCATTTATTTATTTTTATCTATGTCGCTAATCATGCATTTATGTAGCTGTGAAATCAACACCAGTTTGGCGCGCCATTATTATCATTCTATGACAAACGATGATATCCATTAACGATCAGGAAAATTCACATAACACCCATAGGCCAAAATATAGACAATTAGTGTCCGTCCATCTCATGTATCACGCACCCTATACCAGCACATCGACCTACAGTAAAACAGATCTAATTAGTACTTGGGGGCCAAATCTGTGGTTGGCCTTCCCTAGGAGAGTACGAGCAAGCTTGGTTCAAGGAGTTAAACTCTCTTTACTATATGCACCATTTACTTACTGCACAATATAATTTGACAAAACACTCTCATAGCTATACATTTAGTGCATCATTTACTTACTGCAGATAAAAAAGCAGCGTAAGCCTATGAATGTAACGCTTCGTGATATTGCTGAGATTCGCCCAGGGCACCCTTTTAGGGGCTCTATAGAGGCTATAGCAGGCGCCAGTACGCATGTCGTTCAAGTCAGAGACGCCGATATCTCTGGCGAAATTGATGCGAAGAACCTTCTCAGGACAGAACTGACTGGACGGAAACAACCCGATTGGCTCCAAAACGGCGACATCCTATTTGTGGCCAAAGGAGCTAAGCACTTTGCTGCGTGTGTTGATCAGTTGCCCGAATACAGCGTGTGCTCCCCTCACTTTTTTATCGTACGAATAGAAGACACAGACGCTACCAGGGTAATACCAGAGTTTATTGCCTGGCAACTAAACCAAAAACCCGCTCAACGATATTTTAAAACAACAGCGGAAGGCACGATGTATGTCAGCATTCGTCGCCAGGTATTAGAAGATACTCCGCTTAGTCTACCAACCCTGGAAAAACAAAAGCAGATAGTGGCGCTGAATAGGGCCGCGGTAAAAGAACAAAAGATCTTGCGACAGCTCATAGACAACAGACGCCAACAGCTTGATGCCATCGCACGGGACGTATTAAGCCGATAATTAGCAAACCAACGGATCAATTGACACTTTAACAGGATAGATACATGCCAAACTCACAGATCAATCAGGACGAGATTAATAGGGCCGTCTGGTCAGCTTGCGATACGTTTAGAGGCACCATTAGTTCCGATACCTACAAGGACTTCGTCCTGACGATGCTGTTTCTGAAATACATCTCTGACGTATATAAGGATGAATACGATACGCTGGTCGTTGAACATGGCGATAATCCCGCCCTAATTAAAGCCATGATGGCGAAACAACGCTTCGTACTCCCAGACGGTGCCAGCTTCTGGGACTTATACGAGCAGCGCCATAAGGCAGGCAATGGCCAGCGCATTGATACCGCTTTACACGCAATCGAAGAATCCAATGGCACAAAGCTAAAAAATGTATTCCAAGACATTAGCTTCAACACCGACAAACTGGGACAAGAGAAGCAAAAGAACGACCTCTTACGGCACTTGCTGGAAGATTTCGGTAAAGAGCTCCTAAATCTTCGTCCTAGCCGTGTTGGAACCCTCGATATTATTGGCAACGCCTACGAATATCTGATCAAGCATTTTGCTGCTGGTAGCGGAAAGACTGCGGGAGAATTCTACACTCCACCCGAAGTATCGGATCTGCTTGCCACCATTTTGGAGCCCCAGGAAGGCGATCAAATATGTGACCCTGCATGTGGCTCGGGCTCACTGCTAATGAAATGTGGACGAATGGTTCGAAAGAACTTTAATGGCTCAAAAAAATATGCCCTCTTTGGCCAGGAGTCAATCGGCTCTACCTGGGCCCTATCAAAGATGAATATGTTTCTGCATGGTGAAGACAACCACCGTATTGAATGGGGCGACACTATCGGCAACCCGCTACTAAAGGACAAAGACGGCAATGGCCTTTTGCACTTTGACATAGTCACCGCAAATCCACCCTTCTCCCTCGATAAATGGGGGCATGAGAATGCTGCAAGCGACCCTTACGGCCGCTTCCGCCGCGGAGTACCGCCAAAAACCAAGGGCGACTACGCATTCATCTCCCACATGATTGAAACCTTAAAGCCTGAGTCAGGCCGTATGGGCGTAGTGGTTCCACACGGAGTACTATTTCGGGCCTCCAGTGAAGGTAAAATTCGCCAACAACTAATTGAAGAAAACTTACTGGATACCGTGATAGGCCTGCCAGAGAAACTGTTCTTCGGAACAAGCATACCTGCAGCCATTCTAGTCTTCAAAAAACAGAAAACGGACGACAAGGTACTATTTATCGATGCCAGCCGTGAGTTTAAGTCTGGCAAAAACCAAAACCAGTTAACCCCAGATAATATCCAAAAAATCATCGACACCTACAAGGCGCGAGAAACTACTGATAAGTATTCTTACCTTGCCAACCTAGAAGAAATTACCGAAAACGACTTTAACCTCAATATTCCTCGCTATGTCGATACATTTGAAGAAGAGGAAGAGATTGATTTAGTAGCTGTTCGCAACGAGCGCATACAACTGCAAGACGAACTGAATATCTTAGAAGCTGAAATGGAAGTCTACTTAAAGGAGCTAGGTTATGGTGCCTAGTGAATGGAAATACTCGACTTTAGAGTCATTATGTGACGATGGCGCCCCCATTACATATGGGGTTTTAAAGCCAGGCGAATATTTTGACGATGGTGTCCCCCTACTCCAGATCAAAGACCTATTGACGAATCTAGATGATAGTAGTGGTATTCATAAAATATCGGCTGAATTGGATCATGAGTATCGACGCTCTAAAATTTTGACCAACGATATTTTGATATCCTTGGTTGGGACGGTTGGTCGTATTGCAATTGTTCCTCGCAATTTGAATAATGCCAATATACATAGAAATATCGGTCGGATTAGAACCAAATATTTTGAATTTCTAGTTCAATATTTAAGCTCCGATATAGCAAAAAACGCCATCGGGATGTCATCTTCTGGTAGCTCTCAATCGGCACTTAACTTATCTGCTCTAAGAACTCTAAAAGTGCCTGTCCCCCCACTCCCAGAACAACGAAAAATCGCTAAAATCCTATCCACCTGGGACAAAGCCATTAGCACGACAGAATCTCTTATTGAAAACAAAAAACAGCAGAAAAAGGCGTTAATGCAACAACTGCTTACAGGTAAAAAGCGCCTATTATCTGATTCGGGTGAGCGATTTGAGGGTGAGTGGAAAAAGGTAGAACTAGGCAAGCTACTGGAGTACAAACAACCTACCCCGTACTTGGTTAAATCCACAGATTATTCTGATGAATATGAAACACCCGTTTTAACAGCAGGGAAAACATTTGTACTGGGCTATACAAATGAGAACTTCGGGATATATCAACACAAACTACCAGCGATCATATTTGATGATTTCACAACCGCAAGCAAGTTTGTAGATTTTCCCTTTAAAGCGAAATCGAGTGCCATGAAAATATTAACTGCAACAGACGACGTTTCCACTAAGTATATTTTCGAAGTAATGCAAATTCTTAAATATGCTGTTGGTGGTCATCAGAGACACTGGATTTCAATTTTTTCTAATCTTGTTATTGGAATACCATCAAATGATGAGCAGCGAAAAATCGCAGCTGTATTAATCAATACAGACAAAGAAATCGGAATTCTTGAACAACAACTGGCCGACTTAAGACAAGAGAAAAAAGCCTTAATGCAGCAGCTGCTAACGGGTAAGCGTAGAGTTCAATTGGAAGATAGTGAACTAGAACTACAAGCAAGCTAAGGATAGAGCGATGACACAACCAATGGCCAACTTCAGGGAAGAATTTAGCGCAAAACTCCCTGCCCTCACTTTGCTGACAAATCTTGGCTACACCTTCGTGCCACCTGAGGAATGCGAGAGGTTACGAGGCTCCTCTGGTAAGTCCACCAGCCAGGTCATGTTACTGCCTGTGATTCGAAAGCACTTGGCCAAACAGACCTTCCCTTTTGGTGGCAAACAGCACCCCTTATCTAGCGCAGCCATTGATAAGATCATGCACGAGTTGAACCCAGCGATGAATGAAGGGCTCCAGGGAGCCAATGAGAAGCTGTACAACGCTATGACCTATGGTATTAGTGTGACTGAATTCATTCATGGGAAGAAAGCAAACCCCACGATTCAGTTGATAGATTGGGGGCAGCTGGATACTAACGAATTTCATTTCACGGAAGAAATGGTTATTCAAAACAGCGAAGGCACTGGCAATAGAATCCCCGACATCGTCTGTTTCGTTAATGGCCTCCCCTGGGTGGTTATTGAGGCAAAACGACCAGATTCTTCAAAAGAAGGCAAATTGACGGTTACCGAGGGTATCTCCCAGCAAATACGCAATCAGGGACAGTCTGAGATACCCCATCTGTTTGCCTACAGCCAGCTGCTACTCTCCATAAATGGCCACGATGGTCTATATGGCACCTGTGGTACGCCAGAAACATTCTGGGCCAAATGGAAAGAAGAAGATATTATTGAAGCAGAGTTTGTTCGGCTTAAAAACCAAGCACTGACAGACGACCAACTAGATCGTATATTTTCACATCGGCCGCCTGCTACAAGAAACGAGTACTTGTCTCTGGTATCAGGGGGCGAACTGGTTGTGACCGACCAGGACCGTTTAATCATTAGCTTGTTACGCCCTGACCGCCTGCTGGAAATGACACGCCTATTTACGCTATTTGATAAAAAGATCGGCAAAATTGTCGCCCGCTATCAGCAGGTATTTGGTATTAAGGCGTTAGTAGAACGAATAACCACCTTCGAGGATACAGGCTCCCGAAAAGGCGCTCGTAATGGCGGTGTTATATGGCATACAACAGGTAGCGGCAAATCTTTCACCATGGTCTTTTTATCCAAGGCCCTTATCTGGATAGATGAGCTCGCTAAATGCCGTGTGATCGTCGTCACCGACCGAGTTGACCTAGAAGATCAGTTAAGCCGTACGTTCGCCTCTGGCGGCGTACTGACAGAGCGCGATAAAAAGGACTCTATGGCGACCTCTGGCCGACGCCTAGCAGAGCAGATAGGCAAAGGGAACGAACGGGTTATATTCTCTATTATCAACAAATTCGGCTCTGCCATTAAGCACAAAGAATGCTACAACGACAGCCCGAACATCCTAGTATTAGTTGACGAAGGCCATCGAAGCCAAAACGGCGAAAATAACATTCGGATGCTTCAAACCCTACCAAAGGCCGCTTTCATTGCCTTTACAGGAACACCGCTATTAAAAGATGACAAAACCGAGAACAAATTTGGTTCCATTATTCACTCATACACGATGCAACAGGCAGTAGAAGATAAAACGGTGACCCCTCTACTATACGAAGAGCGTGTCCCAGATCTTAATGTGAACGATAAGGCGATTGATGCCTGGTTTAGTCGCATTACAGAGGAGTTAACTGACCAGCAAAAGACCGATCTAAAGCGAAAATTCTCTCAAAAGGGGCAGATATACCAAGCACTAGGCCGCATTGAGCTCATTGCGCATGATATTTCCGATCACTTTCAGAATTTCAAAAATCAGGGCCTGAAAGGACAACTAGCGTGTGACTCCAAGGTCTCAGCAATCCGCTACAAACTGGCATTAGACGCAATCGGAAAGGTCTCTTCAGTGGTAGCCATGTCTGCTCCCGATACGCGAGAAGGACATGAGGTGGTCGATCAGGAGAGTAAAGATATAGTGCAGTCTTGGTGGAAAGGGAATGTTGGTAATACAGAGGAGAAGATCTACACGAAATCTATCATCGAGGATTTCAGTCGGGATGATGGCCCTGACATCATGATTGTCGTGGACAAACTTCTAACGGGGTTTGACGAGCCAAAGAATACCGTGCTCTATATCGATAAGCCTCTTAAGGAACACAATCTTATACAAGCTATTGCTCGCGTGAACCGTTTGCATCGGAAAAAGCAATTTGGCTATCTGATCGACTACAGAGGCATACTGAAAGAACTTGATATCACCATTGAGAAATATCAGGACTTAGCGGAACGCACCCAAGGTGGCTTTGATGTGGATGACCTCAAGGGTCTGTATAACAGCATGGATACAGAGTACAAAAAGCTACCTGGCCTCTACGATACCCTCTGGGCCATATTTGCCAACGTAACAAACAAGCAGGACCCCGCAGCTCTACGCCAGGCACTCTCCCCCAAAGTTGAAGAAACCCAGGGTCAACTGGTAGATAACAACGTTAAGAAGCGTGATGAGTTTTATTCCACGCTCACCGAATATTCCAATTGCATGAAAGTAGCCCTACAGTCAGCAACCTATTTTGACGACAAAAGTTTTGATGATAAGCGCCTGCACTATAAGCAAACGCTCAAGATGTTCTCCGATCTACGAAAGCTGGTTAGAGAAGATGCCGACGAAACCGTTAACTACGACGAATATGCTGATGATGTGAAGCAATTGCTCGATAAGCATATCGCGGGAATTGAGGTTAAAGACCCCGACGGCGTGTACTTAGTCGGCCACCTCGGCAAGGACGTAAAACCTGATAATCTCACTGACGCTGAAGCACGCAATCAGAAAGATAAGATCACAGGCCGTATCACGAAAATGATTGAGCAGGATCTCGCCGACGATCCCTATGCACAGGAGTATTTTTCCAACCTGCTAAAAAAGGCTATTTCAGACACTAAAGCGATGTTTGATGCTCCCGTTAAGCAGTACATCTTGTTTGCGGATTTTGAGCAGGAAGTAAAGGCACGCAAAGTAGAAGGGATGCCAGAGGTGTTTGAAGGCAACAAACACGCACAGGCCTACTTCGGTCTCTTTAAACACCTGTTTGATTCCGACTTGTTAGCGAGTGCAGAGCTCAACGATGAGAAGCTGACTGAATATGCGTTTGATATAGACAGTATTGTTAATACAGCGGTAGCCGAATACTCGATTAATCCCGCAGAAATAGACAACGCCATTAGCATGAAGCTACTACCCAAGCTTTTCAGTGATCTTGGCATTGAGAATGCAGAGCGTCTGATTCAGGAAGTCCTGCATATCGTCCGACTGGGTCTTTCTCGCGGATGAGTAATATACGAACAACTACGCTGGAACGAGGTGTATTCTCCTACGGCGACGAGGTTATACATTACGACATCATTCGTAAAACACTGGAGAAAGCCCCAAAAACTGCACCAGTCGCCGCCCGCAAGGTTGTGATTAAGGTCCACCCAGACCAGCGTGTCGTTGTTACAGTACCCCACGACGCGACTAATAAGGCAGTCCAGGAAGCGGTGGCTAAACGATCTCGCTGGATTTGGAAAAATATCACTTCATTTGCCTCACAGCACGATTACGTATTACCAAGAAAGTACGTTAGCGGAGAATCTCAGTTTTATTTAGGCCGCCGTTACGTGCTTAAGGTGCTTATAGATACGGACGCAGTACCACACGTTAAGCTCTATCGTGGAAAACTAGTCGTGACACTCAACAACGACCCAGAAGACCGCGAGAAATATGTCAGAGCACATCTAGATAAGTGGTACCTATATCGTGCAAACATCATATTTCGCGAGCGCCTGCAGGCCATGCTGGAAAAGACTACCTGGGTTAAAGGTATCCCCTCCTTCCGCATTATGGTCATGAAAAAGCAATGGGGAAGCTGCTCGAAAAAGGGGACATTGATGCTTAACCCTCACCTGGTCAAAGCGTCAAAGGAGAGTATTGACTACGTGATTTTGCACGAACTCTGCCATATAGCCGAGCATAATCACGGTGATCGGTTTTGGCGGCTACTGACAAAGGTCATGCCAAACTGGAAGGAAGTTAAGGCCAAACTAGATGATATGGCGGAGCTCTACTTGAATGACTAGTTGCTCTATTTGCAAATTCTTTAAGTCGATACGCATTCCCATGTTGGGACAATGCAATTGGCTTCTAAGATCAGCTCTCAATTTTAGTCATCATAACCACGTAGCGAAGTTGTTAATGTCAGTTTGGGGAATTTTTGAGTCATGATCAAGAGCGGAGAATACGCGCGGTAAACTGCCTGAGAAATATAAGCTAGGGGTAGAGGAATAGACTATTGGTGCGAAGAAACTATGAATATTGATTTATCAAAACCAAATCTCCTACCAAATGATTTTGTTGTAGCGCTTCGCGCCATTAAAGACCTGTGTAAGAAATATACCTTTTCTGAGAAACTAGTGGAGCATAAGGATGTATTACCTCTAGTACGTAGCCTCGATAATTTTTGCATGAATGGGAGTATTATAGGGTACCATTTCACCCGTGCAATAAAGGAAAACATTGAAAAAAATGGGCTACTGATTCGATCAGGCGACGAAATACGAAATGGTTTTATTTGCGAGAATGGTTATCTATTTACGGACAAAGAGCAACGATTCTTGCAAGAGAGATGGAGTAGATATTTCACACCAGGCCAGAATAATGCCAGAGATAATAAAATCTTCTTTAATTTTACCTCATCTGCTTTGCGTGACGGAGGCGCTGAGAATTTACTAGGCCTCTATGGTGGTGAACAGGTAGGCATGTGCTTTGAAATGGGTCATCCTATTGGTGAGAAGCTGGCCAATATTGGACAGCCGCTTGTAATTCGTTGCGCCCTAAAACCAAAAGAGCTCAACACCTTTATAGAATACCCATGGGGGAAAATCTTAGTGTCATCATTTCATAAAACGATCAACTCAGAGGCATACATCATCGACCAAGATGGCTATCAGTTTGTTCCAGTCAGCCCAAATAATATAGTCGATATAGCTGTTTTAGAGGTGTACTGACACAACAAGATAATGTGTGACTAATCGCGTAGAGAAGGTGGGAACAGCTATAACGCCAATATCTTTACTGCCTTCCATGCTAGTGTCGAGATGGCCAGAGATATCGCTATAGAAATCTCGTTCTATTTAGTGTAGTTTTTGCAGCCTAACGGACTTTTCGCTGCGGCTAAGTCGATACATTTTCATAAGGATAATAGTATTTGATATTAGTAAATTTTATTGTATTCGTCTGGAAGACTGTTGTTTTCGGTCTAATTCTGTACGCTCTATCAGTAAAAATATATGACTTAATCGGGTTTCATCCGATGAGAGATATATATTTCTGCTTCAATCCAGAAGCGAAGAAAGCTCACATTGAAAGAAAAGAAAAGGAAGCTGAGCAGGCCAGAAAACACGAGGCGATGGAAGAAGCTAGAAAGAAGCGTGAGGAAGCAGAAAATAGACAGAGGGAAATTGAACGTAAACAACATCGAGATGCTGATGTACAGCAATCGCCCTATGATTATGAAATAGGAAGGCATGGTAACGAATCCCTTGCCATTAGATATGGCATTGCCAATCTAGAGAGAAAAGTTAAAAAGTATTGGTATTACGCCAAAGGAGGTGTGAGAAAACGAAATCCTGAAAGAGACCAGGTGTACAATGAGCCCGCAAATACTATACGCTTACAGAAAACGCAGAAACTGGCAAAAGACCGATACGAAGTAATTCTTTCTGATCATCGTGACCGCACAGCGATAGCCACTATTGAGGTTGGGACGGAGTACGTTAAAACATTTTATCCACTGGAAGACAGCTGGTTTAAGGAACATGACGACTTAGAAACAACATTAAAAGGAAATGGAACTTTCTCCTTAAAAGAACTTGCAACTTTTCACGTTCAAAAAACCGTTGGAAAATAGTATAAGGCGATTTTCTGATCGCCCATACCCTTCCCTTGACTTTCCCCAAAACTAGATCTATGACCACGACTAGCGCTCCAATCAGGGGACTGCTACGTCTCTCGTGATACCAATTATCTACGACTACCCACATGCCACCGTCGTCAGTACTAAAGAAAATAATTGCTAAACCTCCAGTAATTTTCTCAGGTAGACCAGCACGAAGCATCTAAGTAATTCGTATTGGCCGATAATCAATGTCTCCACTTTTACATGATGGGCATACAACCACGTTATCCCTCTCATAGGTGCCACCACATTCACAGGCAGTGGTTTTAGGCCAAGGGTTTCCAGGAATGCCCTTAATGTTCGCACAATCGGGACATTGCATTCCCATTCTGCACGATTCGTTACCACTGTGCATAAAGCAAGTAATCTCTTCTTCATGCAAACAAGAGTTGCAACGCAACCAGCCCTCTCCACCCATACTGGTGAATTTAAGCTGCCCATCTAGACAATCATCTACTTCCTGAGCCCATCGGATTTTATCCCGCACGTATCCAAATAACGCGTAGGCGATCACCGCAGGCCACGCCAATACGACAAGAATGAAAACCAAAGGTATTCTGATGGCCCACATCATCTTGTCTAATAACGGGCTTCGTTCCTCTACTGGAACGAGTGCTTTTCCTAACGCTACATCTTTCATTATACTGAAGCATACAGCCACAAAAAGTATTGCGCCTATGAAAATATAGCCAATGAATATATATTCACAATTGTCGTTCATAACCTGAATATCTCATCAATAGATTTAACTGATCTTCCATTTCATGACCCTATAACAGTCACGACTATTCTGGTTAGCCCCAGACACTATCGAATGTCGAACCCACACCTCTCTTCCGTTTTGTAGTCTACGAATGTGCCCTCTTCTAGAATGGGCAGCTCTTTTCGTAATGCCGTCTGGACTCTCTGGTAGCGTTGCAGACCACATATTCGCGACACTATCAATCTGAGTACTAAAACCGCTGGTTATTTGCCCTGTATATTGATCCATTGGCCTCGGGCCCCTTGCTCCTTTTCTTCGCGTGACCCTCGCCGTCAGAATACCCGTCAGAGCAATAATCTGTTTCAACACCCGAATGTGATTCCCTTGATAGTTATGCCATCGTTCCTTTGCTCTGGTACCCCACGGCAATCTATAAATGTTGGATTCCTCACCATTAATAATCACTTCCGCCTCCAGAATATTGTCATCAAGCTTGGAAATCACTATTCGGTAGAAATCCTCAAAGTCTGTCTCGAAAGACAAATAGAATCGATATTCACATCGAATAAATGGTAGATCGATAGTTTCCCTGAACACGGCATCAACATAGATATTAAAAGCTGACACCAAAGTATCTTGCGAGAGATCTTCAAACATAAAGATCTCACCGTCTGTTAGACCATACTTACCAATTAGGCCTGTCACTAACTCGTTAATTTCATCGAATCCCAGCGGATTCAAACCTACAGCAGTAGATACTAGAGACTTCCGATCCAAATGCGGGTGTCGGGCACAGAGACTAGTCAGATATTCCACATACGCTTCTTCAACGCCCTCTATTTCGTCTACAATATCGATTTGATCTTCTTCAAAATGATATACGATTCGTCCATCGTTAAAGTAGATATATATGTCCTCGTAAGGCATGAAAAATAGTCGCCCTGTTACAGTTCTTTCGGTGCCAATATCGAACTTGTAGACTGAAACAATTCTATCCTCGTAGTTCTCTTCTCGAAGACAATCCAAATCGCGAGCATCTATACTCCATTTTCCTGTCGGCTGGTCTTTGAGGAATAGTTTTTCAATGGATCTCTCGTCGACAATAAATTCGTCGGTTTCCAGATATATATAGCGCATTTTTACTCCTTTTAAGAAAACATACGTCTTCTCAATTCACCACACAAAAAAACTCAAGAAACTCGAGCAATCAAATATCGAAAATCATCTCTTACGCAATAGAAGACACAGAAATCAAGCGAAGATCGATATCAAGTAATCTTGTAATACTCTCGACTTTGCGGCAGGTTCCATTTGGCTTTAACAGAATATATTTGCTCCGACAGATACCCGAATTTAGCTACTTCCTTTATCTTTACTACGGATCATTTTTCCATTCCTATATACATAGTTTGTCGCCCCTTTAGGACGCCCACTCGAAGTATCCAGATTGTTTAATTTACAATAAACTCGCCACCGAACACCGTTTACCCTTCGTCCATATTTGGCAGGAATTTGATAACCATATCCCAGATCTTCTCCTCTACTGTGCGTACGCCACGCCTCTTGCCTAATTTTATTCTCCGCTGCTTCTTCTCTCTTTCTAGCTTTCTTTAATGCTTCCAGTTCCTCTTGCTCTCTCCATTTATCACTTAGTTCATTCTCACTGTGACGCTTTTTCATATCCAAAATAAAATTGTCAAGAAAATTGATGCACTGCTGATTGTCAAGGTTATATAGGGCTCTAAATATACTATGAAGCGTTACATCATTAATCGCGACCTTTTCGTCCCAGTTTTGGGTTAGGTAGGTTTGTATAAAGTGTTTACTTTTCATAGTGAAATCCTGAAGAAATAACTTTTTTCAACCGCTACAACAATAACCGAAAACTTCAAAATAGACGGCTCTATCGCATGCACTTCGGCCTGACTCCTTATGCTCGTTGTGATAAAGAGATATCAATTTGTATCTGAAGGTTTAGTGGGTCTCGATAGACAATTCTATCTATTTTGCACTTAACTACAGCTTGATTATCCAGCATTGAGGAGAGCGAGTTTTCGAGCTGGTTCTCCAGTAGTGACCATTTCTCAAAGTCCATTGATACTCCATCGATCCCTATTGTATTCTTACGCTTCTTAAGACGAATAGTTGGTCTAGGCTGTAGTGGCGTCTTAAGCCTGAGAGTCTCCCGATATTTTGTACAGACAGGAGTGGTGCCGATAGGGGGTTTCCCATCGGTCGCGGCCAGGGCGACGAGGGGCAAAAATCTTTCAGTGCGCAGATGGGTTTGAGCAGCAGTAAGACTATGAAAACTAGTCTCCAAATCACAATAGTCATCAAATTCCATTATCCAGTCATATCTCTCCTCGATAAATCTTCCGCTGTATTCCTTACCATCAGTCGCGTCATACAGAAATTCGATGATCCCTTCCGCCACATCGCCATAGAAGACTGACTCTTCTAGTTCCTGAAGATATCTTAGTGCTCCATCTAAACCATCAAAATTCGCAGACGGCCCGTCTTCGTATGAATTGACAAACCAACCCTTGTTGCGAATATGCTGAATACTCCCTTTGATTGTAATATCCAGCCCCCAGCTGGACTCAAAAATATAATACCCTACGTGTTTCAGTTCCACCTGCATGATGACTGCTGCTTCCTTGTTTTAACTCGCAAAAATGTCTAACCTAACTTACAACTAAAGAGACTGTGTCTTCGTGCCACTATTATAGGCCGCCGCCGCCAATTTCGATATAAGGGGCTACCTAAAGACCTTAGGTAATTACCGTGATCTGTTGAAAATTCGGGTTCTACAACTGTAGTACCCCGTGACAAATGGCTCAATCGGTATACTTTCTCTCCCACGACTATCTCAAGTCACCGAGAACAACCAGACCAATTTTCTACGTGAATCTCGTGTATCATATTGGCAAGACGTAGAAGACCCAGAAGGGCCTTATGGATTGTCAATACCAATTAACAAACAGAGGTAGCATGACAATGGGCACTGGATTTCGTATTACGTCACTGCTTTGGACGTTATTTTTAGGGAGATAGAATTGAAACTCTTCGATAAGCTCCGTATTCGTAGTGCATCAGAAAGGCTTATGGAGGAGCAACTCTATCAAGTCGTAGTAGATGAACTGCGACAAGGGCAAAAGAGAGAAGGACTTTGGGCTAAAGCTATAGCTAGGAGTGATGGAAGTGAAGACAAAGCAAAATCTTTATATTTGAAGTATCGCGTACAATCGATTATTGACGAGAACAAAGTTGCTCAAGTACTAGCCGAAGATGCGATAGCTAAAGAAGAAGAGCAGAGGATGATTGAAAAAGAAAAGATTGAGTCGGATGAAAAGGCCGAGATAGCAAAAGAGAAACACCGCATCAAACTGCTAAAAAAGGCACTTCGCCAAGGCGGTGGTAAATATATTGAGGACAAATAGGTATCACAGGATATTCACGACGCCAAATAGAACCGTGAATGTCGGGAATAGCAAGTAAAACGGTTATCGATTTTTCTTCATACTTTAGGCGACCTAGTTGATATAATCAGACGTTATAGTATCGTTAAGAATGATTCGAATATTATCGCAGCCCCCTGCCTTCCCGTCACCGTCAGTTCCAATCTTTGAGGTTGAAATGGCACAGGCAACGTCATCTCGATCCGTTCGCAGCACAGTGCCACGATTCAAGAATTCATCGACTACAACCTGATCAGGCAGAATAATACGTCCATATTTCTTCGGGCCCGAAGAGATGATGTAGGTTTGTGCATCAACAGCGTCTAGAAACGCCGTTCGGGAGGATGTTCGACTACCGTGATGGCCAGCAACAAGAATATCTGCCTTTAGGTCTGATGAGCAGCAAGCCAGCAACATACCCTCGATTGAATCATGCTCAGGGTCGCCATCAGCCCAGCCACCGCGAGAGCCCGCTTCAGCATCACCCATTAAGAGTATCTTATGGTTGCCAAGAGCTAGGCGGAGGACCAAGCTATTCTCATTTGGGCTAGAGTGCTTATGACCACTGGCATATAGAAACTGCATACTCGCGCCCGCTCCCAATGAAATCTGGCCCTCATTGATTTGACTGCCATAAATAACGTCGATTTCCTTCGCGGGCCTCGGCTCTCCATAACAATTGCCCGTGTCTTTTGTGAATTTAACTGGGTGAGTACCGTGGTTGTGTTTAGCGGTATGGTATTCGATATTGCCAGCCACAATTCCATCGATAAAAGCTCTGTACCCGCAAATATCATGTGTTCTGCCCGAGTCCCAAGCTGCACCGATGCTGTATGTCGCCATAACATCGGGCAGGAGCTCGACATGGTCACGGTGCGGGTGACTTAGGATAACGTGATCAATGGCCGTAAGGGCAGGATACACGGCTTTAAGGTAGGCCATCAGGCGGTTGTTAGCACCACGGGCATAGTCGTCGTTACTACCACCGTCGTAGAGCAGCGAGAAATCCTTTCCTTGGACCAATACAGCCAAACCAGTACCGACGTCGATAATATCAATTTTGTAGGATGATACAGGCACGGCTGGAGACGCTTCAGTGGTGATCTGCGACCAGGCTTTACTTACATAAGCTTTATTCCCGTTCGGAAGCTCCACTTGGTACCAATAAGGCACTGACCCAAGAAGAAGCACCCTATCCCCTACAGCGAGCGGCCCTATGAAATCAAATTGCGTTCCAGGGCCAGTTCGCATTGAGATACTGTCTTGTACTCTATCCGCAGGTGCAACCCAGTCCCCCATCACCGAGGTAGAAAAAAGGAACAGTAGTGTGAAGCAGACAGCCTTTATAGTACCCATTGTAAATATCCCCTAGACAGATGCCCGTACAGCGGCCTTAAACCATGAGTTTATGTAGTCTTCTTTAAGAATCTCTGGGGTATTAGTCGCGTACTCCACAAACCATCTGATCTGGCCATCCCAGTCTTCTAGATTCCCTGATGGATGCAACTCCCAGCCTAGCTCTTCAAGAAGCCAGTTAGATTTTGCACTATTTCGAAGCTGAGAGGTGGATACCCAATTTGATTCATCATCAACGCCTCCTCTAGATACTGGGATTACATGATCAACCGTGGGTATAAGTTGCCAATACGCGATATGGCATTCAGACATCTTCCAGTTCTTTTGAAAAGGGAACTCTTTTGGCATCAAATTTGAAAGTATTTTATAGCCGAAACCGCGTTCAGTTAATTTTTACATAGTCTTTAAAGCCATCAAAAACTTCATTTTTTTCGGAACTGTTCGAATACATCACAGTCCAGTCATATATTTTCTTCCTATAAATTATCCGTTTTACACTTCTAAATCTTTTCATTTCATTTTGAATAAACCAAGTTGTCATTTCTGCGAAATACTTATTAGCTTTTCTATCGAAATTAGAATTGAATGAAACTAGTGTTTGGTTATCGGCCTTTGCTGACATAGTAAGTAGTTGATCAAGTGTTTCCTTAAAGCTCGATTTATAGGCACCTATGTCATCGTCTAATTGAGTTGGTGTAGATCGGACGGTATATACGACACTCTTTGGCTTATCAGCCGCCGCATACATTTCTATTCCATTAACACCAACATCTATTTTTTGTGGTTCATGAGGTAATGCTACGTTCAACACCCCACTAAACAAAGAATACTCAAACATATCACCAGCATAAGATGCAGTGGATAACAAGATAGCTAGGGTTGTTAATAACAAATATAGCAATTTATTCATCTTTATATCCTTAGGATTTATATAGATAACTAGATAATGCAATAACCAATAAAAAAAACAATATTGATGGAATTTTTTCGACTAAGCCAAAAAACATAGAGTTCGTTAACCCAACGGCATCATAGAAACTTTTTTGAGCCATTGCCCTACCAAATTCTTGAGATTTTTTTGCCCAATCTTTCATTTGTTCGTTGCTATATTCAAACGATGTGTTAACAACAAAATCATTTTTTGGGGGTTTATAGGTGTTTACATACGTCTCATATTCTGAATCGTATATCTTCCTTGAAACAGAGTTCTTCAAAATAAAGTAAGCCTCATTTATTTCCTGCATCATTTCAACAGAGTCGGATTCATTACACCTATCAGGATGCCATTTTGAAGCTTGCTTTCTATATGATGACTTTATCTCTAATGGATTTGAGGGAGGACAAATCTCAAGAATAGCATAATAATCTTTGAACATAACGTACCTATCTATTTGGTTTGTACTTCCAAATTCCTGTTAATAACCCCAGCATGATCAAACCAACAATAATTTGCCAAATGGGTTCAACAACCTGAAGAAATACCCCTCCAATAGATAAGATAAAAAAAGATAAAACTAACTTAATCAATATAAGAAACATGGCGCTTCCTTTGCTGTGTGCTTCTGGTAAGGTTTAATTTTAAGAGACTTGAGCGTCTTTGGTAGACTGGGTAACCATGAGAAAAACGATATACCCAAGCCAAGAAAATATAAAGACGGCCAAAAACCAGCCGAAATTTTCGCCTCCGTGAGAGCGACTAGAAACCAAAACATGAATTATTGGAAGTAGTATTATAATCAGTAGCTGCCAGACTCTGATTCCGCCTATTCCCATAGTAGATATGGTTACACCGTCAATGATAGCTCTAAACGCACAGCTGCGCACTACCGAAATGGGTAGTGCGCACTGAAGCCTAACCCCTATTTTTGTTCGCTCGGTACTGGAGTGGGTGTTAGGCTATGGGTCGATTTCAGACGCTACCTCGCGAATTTCTTGCGAATCATATATTAGCTTCTGTTGTGTGCTAAAAACGGTACAAGACCCCCAGATTGTCATATGCTATTTTAGCAGGCCACAAGGAGTAAGGAACATTATGGAATTTCTAGGTTTAATAGGGGCAGCAATTCTGGGTTTAATACCAGCAATGATAGCCCAGTCCAAAGGTAAATCATTCGGTCTTTGGTGGCTCTATGGTGCATTGATATTTATTATTGCTTTACCTCACGCGCTAATTATGTCGGCTGATCAAGAAACAGTTGAGAAAAAGCAGCTTTCAGAGGGAATGAAAAGAAAATGCCCCTATTGTGCAGAACTTGTTAAGTCAGAAGCGATTATTTGTCGCTATTGCAACAAAGATTTACCTGCACAAACAGTAAAGGTGAAGAGTGAAGCAGCAAGGAATGGCTGGATGTAGTTATATTTTGATGATTTTATATCGCCGAGGAGTTTTACAGATTAATAATGATCTCAATCTCTATCGCACCACATTATTGATGAACCCCATATTAGGGTCTACTGTGGGTCGTCTACCGACCTTTTCGCCTACCATTATCTCGCTAAGTTTCATCTTCCTCGATTGATTTAAGCTGAACCCCCTTAGAATTTTTCCAGCTTATGAGGCCATTCGTAGTACCTCCCATAACGACGCTTCCAGCGGTACTTGGTGAACCGAACTCAACATCCTTTGAAAATACAAGATGACTATCTTCTTCTCTTAGAACGCCCTTTTGTATTAGCTGCTCTCGCTTAGCGCGCATACGCTTTGACGAAGGCCTGTGCGCCAAAACTGCCTGCGATCCCTCCAATACAACGAAACCATTCGCAGTTCTTTTCCCAGTTGCAGTAAGGCCCTTTATTTTGCAGTAAAGTAGATCTTTCGAGTCTCCATTGTGCTCCATCTTCTCATTGAAATCAGCGACACCTAGAACAGGGAGAAGCTGGAGGCATTTCTCTAGAAAAATATCCATCTCAGCAGCGTCTGACTCTGGAAGCTTCGCCCCACTGCTAACGGTGTTCATAACAACTGCGGAGTCGCCATTATTCGCCTTTTCAATGAGCACACCCTCTAAGTAACGAATATGGGCCTTGGTTAAATTTTCATCTTTCGAGACAAAGACTGTCACTGCGTTCCAGAAGTCTTTCGATGCATGGCCTTTTAGTCGTTTGGCGACATTCTCTGCCTCTCCTATATATATTGCTCTATCACCTGATTTGGGATCAACGCCTGTTAAGAGGTAGAAGCCTGGACTTGAAAGCTCGTCACGCGCTAGGAGTTCTCGTACCTCAGTTCTAGGCGCGGCAATTGCCTTACCTGACCAATTCGACAATTCGGCAGTTCTCAGGCCGTTTGGGCTTCCGTGAGCTAGAAATATCTTTATAGTTGCCGCTTGCAATAACTTCTCCTTTTAGTCTTAACAACTAGTCTATCACTAGTCGGTACAGTATTACCTAGAGCCCGCGCTGCTCGCTTTCTACCATTTTAGACTACATGTCACCGTCTATACGAATCAACCGTTTCAAAATCCATAATGGGGCATTGTGAGGCAGGCCAACTGGTGCTTGACCAGGGGCGCTCAATACGAGAAGCCGCTGAGAGGCAGTGCTGGATTAGCTACCAAGCAGTGGCCAGCTTTACTAGACCACTACAGTCACAGTGCCCTCCCCCCCGCCAGTAAAACGCATGTATTCGAGCTTGAAAATTTCGGTGAACCCAATTCAATCTACACCTCGAAAAAGAGCTGTAAATTTATAGCTGGTCAATCGCTAACTCCGTAGGCCCTGGTACGCCTTGTTTCTCTACTCACTACAATTGCAGTTTTAGGGAGTAGAGAATCGTAGTATTAATGCGGCCTGCAGGGGTAACTACCACTCACATTCTAGATTGATCTCAACTTGCGATATTTGAGTGAAAATTGACACTGCGGCGAATAGCAGCACTATTCGACCCATCTAAGACACTGTGAAACCCACACCACTGGCTACGTAATTTGGGCCACCGATTTCCTCTCGTTGCCTCACTTAGAAGTGTCTAGTAAACTCTGGGAAGCCCAGTATAACCTTCGCAATGTAATTACAGTTTCATAGAAATTCCTAATCTTTACTATCACATATGTAGTGAGCTATGATGTTAATCATAACTTTTAACCAAATCATATAAGAGAAAATATAAATGAAGTTTATCGCAACAGTAATCACAGCACTATTATTGTCTTCAGCTTCTTACGCAGTAATGTGTCCAGACGGAAGTCATGTATCTGGGCCCTCTTGCACGCTATGTCCAGATGGTACATATGTTAGTGGTCGTTGCGTCCTGCAGCCTGATGGGACCTATACAGGCGGATAGCCTGATGTGGATAGATGTCCACGATTCACCCATGTAAATATGGCTATCGCACTTCGCTCCACTACGTTCCTTCTCCAGCGGCGCAGGAACGAGATGACCACCTTCATATTATGTTGATCTTGCTTATCGAGAGGCTTCAGCGCAAAAGGCGGTAGATCCCAATCGGAGGGGTTCTCCGTAGGCTAACATCAAGCCCCAAATATCATACGGGGTACTCTACGCGAGAGAGTCAGCATGGACACAGTTCCTTTGTGATTGTTGTTGGTCGTTCTTATAAACGACAGGGTTATTTAACGTATTTCTCGTAATAGACTTTAGATAATTTTTGCGCCTTTTCTATCTGGCTAAGGGTCATCGTTTCTGCCGCTAGATCTCTGCCTTCACCTGAACGCTCATTACCTTGCGCTGCAGACAAATTAAGCCAAGCGTAAGCTTCAACAAGATCTTTGAGGACACCCTTTCCGAACCAGTACATAACCCCTAAGCTCAATTGAGCATCAGCTTGGCCTTGCTCAGCCCCTTTGGTGTACCAATAGACGGCTTGCTTATAATCTTGAGGGACACCATTTCCTTTTTCATACAGCGTCCCTAACATATTTTGAGCACCAGCATGGCCCTGCTCAGCTGCTTTGACGACCCAATAGACAGCCTGTTTATAATCTTGAGGGACACCTAGTCCGCTCTCAGACATACCCCCTAAATTATATTGAGCACCAGCATGCCCCTGCTGGGCCGCTTGGGTGAACCAATGTACGGCTTGCTTATCATCCTGAGGGACACCCTCACCATAATGATACATATACGCTAAAAAATATTGAGAACCAGCATGACCCTGCTCTGCCCCCTTGGTGTACCAATAGACGGATTGCTTATCATCTTTAGGGACGCCATTTCCCTGCCCATACATCGCCCCCAAATGATATTGAGCACCAGCATCCCCCTGCTCAGCAGCACTAATACATAAGGGGATACCCTCCTCATTATGTTCAGCTCTAAGCAAGTCAATACAACGATCAAATTCATCTGAGGCAAATGCAGCAGGCAGGAAACCAAACAGGCTTATGGTTAAAACTAGGGATTTAACAAAATTCAAAGGTCATTCCTTAACGATTGTGTTGTGACTACAGTTTCTAGCGATCAGCGGAAAATCTATGCTCGTACATCTATTACTTACTAATAATAGAATCGTACACCATCAGCACCATATGGGCTAATTAGCTCTCTTGTCTAAAAGGCACTTTTAGCTCATCGTTAAACCGAGAGGAAATAATGATGATAGAGAAAAGAAGTGCAGAAAAGACCGTGCGAGATATTCGCAGGCGAACCCGCAAAAAGTATTCTGCCGAAACACTTCTTCTACGCCAAATATAACACCACCTGCCAGGCATCAGCCGTACGCCCACATCAGGACTAACCTACATAGTTTAATTTTTCCTAGAGCAAGAAAGATAATGAAATAAAGCGACCAAAAGTAAAAAATATTCCTTACCCGAAAGAGTAAGCATTGACACAATTCCTTTGTGATTGTTGTTGGTCGTTCTTATAAACGACAGGATTATTTAACGTATTTGTCGTAAAAGACTTTAGATAATTCTTGGGCTTTCTCTAGCTGGCTAAGGGTCATTTCTTCTGCCACTAGATCTCTGTCTTCACGTGAACGCTCATTACCTTGCGCTTCAGACACATTAAGCCAAGCGTAAGCTTCAACAAGATCTTTGAGGACGCCTTGTCCACTGCGATACATCAACCCTAAATTACCTTGAGCAGCAGCATGGCCTTGCTCAGCCGCTTTGGCGAACCATTGGGCGGCTTGCTTATCATCGAGGGGGACGCCTTCTCCACTGCGATACATCAACCCTAAAGTATTTTGAGCATCAGCATGGCCTTGCTCAGCCGCTTGGGTGATCCAATGGACAGCTTGCTTATCATCCTGGGGGACGCCTTCTCCTGTGCCATACATAAACCCTAAAGTATTTTGAGCATCAGCATGGCCTTGCTCAGCCGCTTGGGTGTGCCAATGGACGGCTTGCTTATCATCTTGGGGGAGGCCTACTCCTTTGTCATACATCAACCCCAAATTATTTTGAGCATTGGCATGGCCTTGCTCAGCCGCTTTGGAGAACCATTGGGCGGCTTGCTTATCATCTTGAGGGAGACCTACTCCTTCGACATACATAAACCCTAAATTATCTTGAGCATTAGCATGGCCTTGCTCAGCCGCTTGGGTGATCCAATGGACGGCTTGCTTATCATCCTGGGGGACGCCTTCTCCACTGCGATACATCAACCCTAAATTACCTTGAGCAGCAGCATGGCCTTGCTCAGCCGCTTTGGCGAACCATTGGGCGGCTTGCTTATCATCGAGGGGGACGCCTTCTCCACTGCGATACATCAACCCTAAAGTATTTTGAGCATCAGCATGGCCTTGCTCAGCCGCTTGGGTGATCCATTGGGCGGCTTGCTTATCATCGAGGGGGACGCCTTCTCCACTGCGATACATCAACCCTAAAGTATTTTGAGCATCAGCATGGCCTTGCTCAGCCGCTTGGGTGATCCAATGGGCAGCTTGCTTATAATCCTGGGGGACGCCTTCTCCTCTGCCATACATCAACCCTAAAGTATTTTGAGCATCAGCATCGCCTTGCTCAGCCGCTTGGGTGTACCAATGGACAGCTTGCTTATCATCCTGGGGGACGCCTTGTCCATTGAGATACATAAACCCTAAATTATTTTGAGCTTGAGCATGGCCTTGCTCAGCCGCTTGGGTGATCCAATGGACAGCTTGCTTATCATCCTGGGGGACGCCTTGTCCATTGAGATACATAAACCCTAAATTATTTTGAGCATCAGCATGGCCTTGCTCAGCCGCTTGGGTGTACCAATGGACAGCTTGCTTATCATCCTGGGGGACGCCTTGTCCATTGAGATACATAAACCCTAAATTATTTTGAGCTTGAGCATGGCCTTGCTCAGCCGCTTGGGTGATCCAATGGACAGCTTGCTTATCATCCTGGGGGACGCCTTGTCCATTGAGATACATAAACCCTAAATTATTTTGAGCATCAGCATGGCCTTGCTCAGCCGCTTGGGTGAGCCAATGGACAGCTTGCTTATCATCTTGAGGGAGACCTACTCCTGCGCCATACATAGCCCCTAAAGTATTTTGAGCATCAGCATGGCCTTGCTCAGCCGCTTGGGTGGTCCATTGGGCAGCTTGCTTATCATCCTGAGGGACGCCTTTTCCTGTGCCATACATAGCCCCCAAATTATTTTGAGCTTTAGCAAGGCCTTGCTCAGCCGCTTGGGTGTACCAATGGACGGCTTGCTTATCATCTTGAGGGACGCCTTCTCCTGCGCCATACATAAACCCTAAATGATGTTGAGCATTAGCATGGCCTTGCTCAGCTGCTTGGGTGATCCAGTGGACAGCTTGCTTATCATCCTGGGGGACGCCTTGTCCACCGCGATACATAACCCCTAAAGTATCTTGAGCATCAGCATGACCCTGCTCAGCAGCACTAATACATAAGGGGATACCCTCCTCATAATTTTTAGCTGCGACCAAGTCAAGACAACGACCAAGTTCATCTGAGGCAAATGCAGCAGGCAGGGAGCCAAACAGGCTTATGGTTAAAACTAGGGATTTAATAAACTTCAAAAGTCATTCCTTAACGATTATGGTGTGGCTACAGCTTTTAGCCATCAGCGGCAAATCTATGCTCGCGCATCTTTTACTTACTCGCAGACTACATTGTATCCCGTCAGTACCAATCAGGCTAATTAGCCTGATTGGCCTTCCCAGAGTTTGCCAGACACTTTCTAGCTCTAAAGAAGAGTATTCTATCGGCCTACATAAACTTCACGATTGAAAAGCGACTAGCGAAACCAATCACCCTGAGGTTTTTTTTGGGAGGCAGACGCTGGCTCAATGCCTAGTTTATGATTGTAGCCCTCACTTGATCAATCCCACTCATGTGCCACGATATGGCTTAATCTCAGATATGAGCGGTTCCGCTATTGGCACGTTTGAGAAGTCGTATGAATCTTCCTCGTTTTTTGGCTAAACTATTCGGCAAATAACCCGTAACGGAACTCAGGGATAGCCAACAAACACGGTAGATAATGACCACAAAAGTGGGCCCGTCATCAGCTAAAAATCTCATCACCGTCATGGTGCTATTCTTGGGGGATAGGTCAAACTCCAGTACCGCGTGAGCTGAAATAGATGTTAGGCTTCAGTGCTTACTACCCATTTCGGTAGTGCGCATCTGTGTAATTGGAGCTACCATTGACGGTGTCACCTACCTATTAAAAAAAATTGAGAGCAAGCTATTTTTTTAAACGATGATGGACTAACTAATTTAAAGGGATACATATGAAAATTTTAAGGGCGCTAAGCATTGCTCTTTTAATAGGTTCAGGGTTTTATAGAAATTTCTAATCTTTACTATCACATTTGTAGTGAGCTATGATGTTGATCATAACTTTTAACCAAATCATATAAGAGAAAATATAAATGAAGTTTATCGCAACAGTAATCACAGCACTATTATTGTCTTCAGCTTCTTACGCAGTAATGTGTCCAGACGGAAGTCATGTATCTGGGCCCTCTTGCACGCTATGTCCAGATGGTACATATGTTAGTGGTCGTTGCGTCCTGCAGCCTGATGGGACCTATACAGGCGGATAGCCTGATGTGGATAGATGTCCACGATTCACCCATGTAAATATGGCTATCGCACTTCGCTCCACTACGTTCCTTCTCCAGCGGCGCAGGAACGAGATGACCACCTTCATATTATGTTGATCTTGCTTATCGAGAGACTTTAGCGCAAAAGGCGGTAGGTCCCAATCGGAGGGGTTCTGCGTAGGCTAACATCAAGCCCCAAATATCATACGGGGTATTCTACGCGGGAGAGTCAGCATGGACACAGTTCCTTTCTGATTGTTGTTGGTCGTCTCTATAAACGACGGGATTATTTAACGTATTTCTTGTAATAGACTTTAGACAATTCTTGCGCCTTTTCTATCTGGCCAGGGGTCATTTCTTCTGCCACTAGATCTCTGGCTTCACGTGAACGCTCATTACCTTGCGCTGCAGACACATTAAACCAAGCGTAAGCTTCAACAAGATCTTTGAGGGAACCCTCTTCGAACCAATATATAACCCCTAAGCGCAATTGAGCATCAACATGGCCTTGCTCAGTCGCTTTGGTGTACCAATATACGGCTTGCTTATCATCTTGAGGGACAATCTTTCCTTCCTCATACAGGTTCCCTAAAAGATATTGAGCATCAGCATGACCCTGCTCAGCCCATTTGGTGTACCAATAGACGGCCTGCTTATCATCTTGAGGGACAATCTTTCCTTTCTCATATAGAGTCCCTAAAAAATATTGAGAATCAGCATGACCCTGCTCAGCCCCTTTGGTGTACCAATAGACGGCCTGCTTATCATCTTGAGGGACACCCTTTCCTTCCTGATACAGAGACCCTAAAAAAAATTGAGCACGTGCATGACCCTGCTCAGCCCCTTTGGTGTACCAATAGACGGCCTGCTTATCATCTT
>JBALVY010000003.1:0-5112 GCA_036960375.1 Pseudomonadales bacterium | reverse complement strand
GAGGGGCACCCTCTCCATACTGATACCGAGACCCTAAATAAAATTGAGAATCAGCATGACCCTGCTCAGCCCCTTTGGTGTACCAATAGACGGCTTGCTTATAATCCTGAGGGACACCCATTTCGTAATGATACATAAGCCCTAAATGATATTGAGCACCAGCATTCCCCTGCTCAGCCCCTTTGGTGTACCAATAGACGGCTTGCTTATAATCTTGAGGGACACCCTTTTCGTAATGATACATAAGCCCTAACTGATATTGAGCACCAGCATTCCCCTGCTCAGCAGCGCTAATACAAAAGGGGATAGCCTCCTCATCATTTTTAGCTGCGACCAAGTCATGACAACGATCAACTTCATCTGAGGCAAAAGCAACTGGCAGGAAGCCAAAGAGGCTTATGGTTAAAGCCAGGGATTTAATAAACTTCAAAAGTCATTCCTTAACGATTGTTCTGTGACGCCAGTCGCTAGAGTTTAGCGGGAAACCTATGCCCGCGCATCTATTACTGATAATAACACTGTACCCCGTCGCACAACCCGAAAGAGTAATTATGGGCGCAGTTCCTTTGTGATTGTTGTTGGTCGTCCTTATTAACGACGAGGTTATTTAACGTATTTCTCGTAATAGACTTTAGATAATTCTTGCGCCTTTTCTAACTGACTAAGGGTCATTACTTCTGCCACTAGGTCTCTGCTTTCACGTGAACGCTCATTACCTTGCGCTGCAGAAACATTAAACCAAGCGTAAGCTTCAACAAGATCTTTGGGAACACCCTCTCCGAGATAATACATAACCCCTAAGCTCAATTGAGCATCAGCTTGGCCTTGCTCAGCCGCTTTGGTAAGCCAATGGACGGCTTGCTTATCATCCTGGGGGATGCCTTCTCCTCTGTCATACATCAACCCTAAACTATATTGAGCGCCAGCTTGGCCTTGCTCAGCCGCTTTGGTGTACCAATGTGCGGCTTGCTTATAATTTTGAAGGACACCATGTCCGAACTCAAACATAAGCCCTAACATAGCTTGACCCCCAGCATGACCTTGCTCAGCCGCTTTGGTGTACCAATGGACGGCTTGCTTATCATCTTGAGGGAGGCCTACTCCTTTGTCATACATCAACCCTAAATTATATTGCGCATCAGCATAGCCTTGCTCAGCCGCTTTGGTGTACCAATGTGCGGCTTGCTTATCATCTTGAGGGAGGCCTACTCCTTTGTCATACATTAACCCTAAATTATATTGCGCATCAGCATAGCCTTGCTCAGCCGCTTTGGTGTACCAATGTGCGGCTTGCTTATAATTTTGAAGGACACCATGTCCGAGCTCAAGCATAAGCCCTAACATAGTTTGACCCCAAGGATGACCTTGCTCAGCCGCTTTGGTGTACCAATGGACGGCTTGCCTATCATCTTGAGGGACGCCTTCTCCCTGCCCATACATAAGCCCTAACTGATATTGAGCACCAGCATGGCCCTGCTCAGCCGCTTTGGTGTACCAATGGGCGGCTTGCCTATAATCCTGAGGGACGCCTTCTCCGTTGCGATACATAAACCCTAAATTATATTGAGCATCAGCATTCCCCTGCTCAGCTGCTTTAAGGAACCAGTGGGCGGCTTGCTTATCATCTTTAGGGGCGCCTTTTCCTTTGTAATGCATTAACCCCAAATAATATTGAGCACCAGCATGGCCCTGCTCAGCCGCGTTGTCGAACCAATGGGCGGCTTGCTTATAATCCTGAGGGACGGCACCACTTTCCACGTAATACGCAAGCCCCAAAAAAAAGTTAGCATCAGTATCCCCCCGCTCAGCAGCACTAATACATAAGGGAATACCCTCCTCATTATGTTCAGCCCTGAGCAAGTCAAGACAACGATCAAGTTCATCTGAGGCAAATGCAGCAGGCAGGGAACCAAACAGGCTTATGGCTAAAACTAGGGATTTAATAAATTTCAAAAGTCATTCCTTAACGATTGTGTTGTGACTACAGCTTCTAGCGTTCAGCGGAAAATCTATGCCCACACATCTATGATTTACTCGCAGACTACATTGTATCCCGTCAGTACCAATCAGGCTAATTAGCCTGATTGGCCTTCTCAGGGTTTGCCAGACACTTTCTATCTTTGAAGAAGAGTATTCTATCGACCTACATTAACTTCACAGTCAGAAAGTAGCTAGAAACACAAGATTTTTTGAGGCGGCCGATGCTGACTCAATAGCTAGTTTATGATCGTAGCCCTCACTTGATCAATCCCACCCATGTGCCACGATATATCTTAATCTCAGATCTGATCGGTTCCGCTATTGGCACTATGCAGGAATCTTGATGGGAGTTCTGCATTGTCGTTTCGTCCCAAGATATCTAGCAACAAAATGGACTTAGGTGGATGCAATGGTACCACCAAGACTAATTTCAATGGTGTCATAGTGCCCTCCCCCCCGCCAGTAAAACGCATGTATTCGAGTCCGAAAATTTCGGTGAACCCAATTCAATCTACACCTCGAAAAAGAGCTGAAAATTTATAGCTGGTCAATCGCTAACTCCGTAAGCCCTGGTACGCCTCGTTTCTCTACTAATTTAAATAACAGTTTTAGGGAGTAGAGAATCTTAGGTTTAATGCGGCCTGCAGGGGTAATTACCACTCACATTCTAGATTGATCTCAACTTGCGATATTTGAGTGAAAATTGACACTGCGGCGAATAGCAGCACTATTCGACCGATCTAAGACACTTTAAATCCCACACCACTGGCTACGTAACTTGGGCCACCGATTTCCTCTCGTTGCCTCAACTAAAAGTGTCTAGTAGACTCTCGGAAGTCTAGGTAGCGCCTGAGGTCGACCCTTCTCGGACCTCAGAGTCGGCGCGGATACGATACTGAGATTAATTTTGATAAGCCGCCTTATACATGTAAGCAACGGCAAAAGAATCGGCTGTTATAAGAAAAATAGTGAGGGTAACTAAATTGGCAGATATACAAATCAAATGGTCCTGCTGTGAAGATCTTAGTATAAGGGAGTCCGCTTTAGACTGTGGGTTCAATCTTAGCACTCTTAACCTATCTGGATTAAGTAAAGATAGGTCTAAATGGATAGTGGATGAAGTCACAAAATATATTTTGGATGCCATTGAGTCGTGCTGGGAAGATGATAATCCCAGGATAAAATTTGGAGATGTAAAGAACGGGATTTATGTTATTTCATTTGGTGGAAACATGTGCATCGGCTATGAGAACGGCGAGTCTCAAGTACTGTATATAGGGCAGGGGAAAATTAAATCTAGACTTAAGAAACACCTTAGAAGCTGGGTTATGAACTTTTCCGAGTCGCTTCAAGACATGTGCCTGACCTTTAATATGGCTAAAGTAGTTGTCAGGAACTCGCGAACACCTCATAAAGAAGTTGAATCCGATTTTATTGAAAAATTTATTGAAAAATTTGGCGAAAAGCCGATATTAAATAGTATTCGTGGTGTAAGTCACAACAAATATCACAAATATACCAGAGCCTCATCGAGACCCTTACACAAAAAACAAGGCGTTTCATATGGCTGGAAGATGTCGCCCATGCCGAAAAATGACTGGTTTAGAGAACTCAAGGGTTGATCTTCTATCAATTGTAGATACGCGATTATTTCTACTAGTTTAGGCGTGATAATTGGACGCTTGGTTAAGTCGAACTCACGCCGCCACAGTTAAAGACCTGACAGCAGGTTCTTTGAGCGTTAATGTCGGTTGTTGGCTAATTTACGATCACACGAATTTGGTACGGTAGCGTCTGAGGTCGACCCATAACGGACATGACTAGGTTTTTCCTGGATCCGCTGGAGTGGACCAAGAACCCAGCAGATATGCTCAGGACCAAAAAGAGTATCAAAATCTTAAAGGGATACCTATACTAAAAATCGATGAATAATATAATTGAAGGCAGCACGACTGTTAATAATGTATATGAATCGCTATCGGGACATCAATTGGCTTGCTCCTATTTTTTATAAAATTATCTAAACGAGTGGAATTATGGATTTACCTATCTTTTTACTACTAACGCAAGGCGTGATATTTGGATTCTTTTGTGGGTTTGTTGCTCAAGAGAAAAACAGAAGCTATCGTAATTGGTTTATTTTGGGGTTTTGCTTCAGCTTTATTGCCCTCATTGCACTATGCGGTGTGCCCTCCCTATACGCCAAAGATAAGCTGAAAGAGAAGCCGAAAGAAGAGAAAAAAAGGGGCAGAAAACTGCATTTTAATATGTGACCCGAACGGGAGTTGTAGCCAGATAAAAACTGTTTCAAGGGATAAACGATACCACTGTCACTCACCACTAAACGAGGCGCTTCGATTAGAACGATAACCAAGATGCCAAGCTAGATCTGCACTGACCAGTTGAACTCACAACCCATTGCGGAACCTTCTGCCAAATGGGATAACTGCCTGAGAAACATAATCCGTGATTCAATACCAAAGGCCGTCTCTTTTGATAAGAGGCCTAGATATGTTTGATTAAGTTAAACCTCGTCTAGATCATATCTGACGCATCGTCTTTTTTCATAGTCATTGGATAACTGGTAACATCTCAATCAAAGCCTACTTCCGATATGTAAGTAGACACCCCAAAATATGAGTGAAGCTGTAATGTCAAAAATAACGTGCGCCGCCCTCGCCATTTTCATTCTTCTTGGTTGTAGTGAAAAAGTCGTGGATTCTTCCATCATACAGTACCGAGATACATTAGTTTATTTACCTAATCAAACGGACCCATATACAGGGACTGTCGCTTATTACTACCCCAACGGTCAACTGCAAGCCAAAGAGCACTATGCGGATGGAACAGTAAACGGCCTGAGACAAGAGTGGTATAAGAACGGACAGTCGAGGGCTGAAAAGACAATTAAGGATCGCAAACTAATTGGCCTATACCGTGAGTGGTATGAAAATGGGAAATTAAGGACTGAAAAGACATATAAGAACGGAAAGGAAGACGGCCTATATCGCACGTGGTATAGAAACGGACAAATATCGGCCGAATGGGCATATGTAGATGGAATGGTAAATGGCCTATTTGTAGTGGTCAAGTAAAACTGGCCACGGTTTAGTAGCTAATCCAGTACCGCTT
>JBALVY010000031.1:0-6864 GCA_036960375.1 Pseudomonadales bacterium | reverse complement strand
AGTGGTAAGGATGTACTGATCTAACTTTCCTTGTTAGACCCATATGAGCCCCTCGAAAGAGGGGCTTTTTTGTGTCTGCTTATTTATTTACATCCATTTTTTAACGCCAGGCTGATATAATCCTCGCTCGATAAATAGCTGCCAGATTCGTTTATGCCCACCTCCGCACCAACTGTAGAAGAAACCTATAAACTTGCACAGCAACTGCTCACTCAGCAGAAGAGCAAAAAGGTTGTAAACCTGGCTGCGATGCTGCTTAAGCACGATGGCTGGAATATGACGTACCAGGCCTTATATATGGACGCGCTTATACAGCTCGCTCAGCGTGATGGCACTAGCCTTAATAGGCGTCTGGAGTTGCTGGAAGGAGCTCTGCGATTTGGTGTTCATCTTGACAAGGTGGAGACGCTCTATTTCGATACCCTCGATAAGCTATTGGCGCGTAAAAATCGGCTGCCGGCGCCTGGAAAGCTGGTTATAGGTCTCGGACCTGGTCGAAATGGATCAACATCACTGGCAACTTTATTGTCGACTATTGATGGCTCGTTCATTACGCACGAAAGCTACCCAATGATATTTGCAGACCCCACTCCGGCCCAATTGGCCTTTCATATAAAGAAATTCCATCGATTATTGCCCTACTGTACCTGGGTAGGGGATGTCTCTCATTGGTGGATCTATGCCACAGATAAGCTGCGGCGGGAATTCCCCGGGGTTAAATTTATTACCCTGAATAGAAAGCCGGGTCAAATTATAGATTCGTTCCAGCGAGTTAAAGGGCTTGGTAAAGGTTCCAATAACCACTGGACGCCTAGTAGCGAAGACTACTGGTCTAAATCATTTTGGGACTTCAGTTACCCTGATTATCCACTGCCCAATTTTGTAGGAACCAAGGAGCAAAAGCGGGCCAATCAAATAGCCAGTTATGTGGCTGAATATTACTATCGCGCACATAATATTCGAGGCGATAACCTCATGTTGCACCTCGATACACTCGACTCAAAGGGGCGTTTGTCTTTACAAGTCTATCTGGGTATTCTCATCAAAGAGCAAGAGGTTTGGAAAAACAAAGGCGGTATACAGGACTCGTTTGCCTAGAGTTCCATCTTGTTGGCCGATCTCGGCGGCCTCAGGCATAAAGGCTTTATATGTACCAAGTGCTGGCCAGATACCCAGCGCGTACACTACACTAATTACCGGCACCTGTTTGGGGCTGGCTTGAATTGATCAGGCAAATTAATAACTGAAGCAATGGATAAAGCAACGTGGCCAAACCAGCAATTTCAATTCTCACGCCCAGCAAAGGCATGGAGCATCACCTACCCGGATTGATTAAAAACATCGATACGCAGATAGGCCCGCATGACGAGGTCATACTCTATTTTGATGGCGAGCGTCCCACGAATAAATTCTTAAGCTTTCTTGTTGGCTACCCCTATGTACGTTATATCATTGGCGAAACCAATATTGGTCCAGCGGCAGGGCGTAACCTGTTAGCGCGCGAAGCCCGAAATCCTATCTTACGTTTTCAGGATGCCGACGATCAATTAGCACCGTACTCTCTGGATCAGGCCCGGACGCTTATTAACCAGCTTGACGAATGGCATATTCTGGTTGGCGGTCAGTTAATGTATCGCAACAGAGTTCTCAGTCGCATTGGAATACGCAAAGAGTCGGACAAAAAGGCGATGATAGACGCTCTAGCTCGCCAAAATACAATGGTGGTTAACGTCTGTTATTTTAATGCCGAAAGTTTTAACACCGTCGGCGGATTTGACGAGAATATTCGTTTTGAAGAAGATTGGGACCTGTGGCTAAGGTATCTCAACAAATTCGGTGATGAGGCCTTTACACTGACCGATCGACTATTCGGTATCTACAATACCTATGGCGAAGACGATAAACATAAACTGCACATTCGCGCTGATGTGCGCAAATCGAATCGAGAGTATATCGCCGAAAAACACCAGATAAAGACCGAAACTTGAGGTCTGGTTGCTACATCGTTTCTATTTGAATTTCTGACATAATCCTGCCCTTCAAACACGAGAGAATAAAGAATCACATGGTTAAATTATCTATTGCTGTAACTGTTAGAAATGATAGCAGCATGGCGCAACTCATTTTTGGTAATGGATTGTCTCAAAACGTAAAGTTTCTCTACGACCTTCTCAAGTTAATGGGCCATGAACCGTACTTTCTGGTAGGTACTCCCGCTAAAGATAATATATTTTCTTTTTGCGATACCGATTACCGCGCCTATACCCAGGCTGAAGTTATCGAGCTGGGCATAACCACTCAATTGGCTTTAGAGGCCGGTGTGACTATAAACCAGACCGAACGCGCTCAGCTTCGTGAGGCTTTTTCGACAATTATTGTATCGGTACGTTACGGCCATACCATGTTTATGGACATGGAGCAGCTATGCCACGCCGAGACCTTGAGCCCAGGTTTGTATGTCAACAAGCCCGATGCAGTGTGGGCAAGCCCGCACTTTGAGAACTCGTTTTCATACCTCGAAACGCTCTATGACGCACCAGTATTTACCTCAGCCTATATCTGGGAACCCGATTTCGTCGCCGACCCCTTTACTCAGGATGATGTAAAAGAAATACCTGATATTTTTGTTATGGAGCCTAATATCAGTTTGTTGAAAAATGCACTGATCCCGCTGACCATTATTGAGCGAATGTACCGGGACAGCCCGGATAGCTTTGGCAGAGCGACGATAACCAATGGCATGAGATTTAACGAGCAGCCGTTCTTTCTGCAAAATTTGGTGCGTAATATGAGCGCGTTAATTGCAGAAGCGAATAAGGTGTATTTTTCAAATCGAGCGAGTTTTGATGATGTGTTTCGCCAAAGAGATGTTTTGCTAGGACATCAGTGGGGCTGTGAACTCAATTACCTGTATATGGAAGCCTTTTATAAAAATGTACCATTGGTGCATAATTCAGACGCGTTTAAAGATGCAGGTTATTACTATCCAGAGTTTCGAGCGGATATAGGCAAAGAGCAGCTCGAAAAGGCCCTTACCGACAGCGACTCAGAAGGCTACCACGACCGAGCAAAAAAGGTAGTATACCGACATTCTATCCATAACCCCGAGATACAAAAGGCCTATCAGGACCTGATTAACACGACCCTCAGCCTGAATTAACAATGGGGGACGGAGCATTATAGGAATTAATGCTCCGTCCCCCATGTTATTAAAGTATCTGCCAATGTGAGCGAAAGCATGAAAATCCTCGTCACCGGCGGTGCCGGCTTTATCGGCTCGGCTCTTATCCGTTATCTCATCAACGACACCGGCCACAGTGTGGTCAATGTCGACAAGCTCACCTATGCCGGCAACCTCGCCTCTCTTGAGTCTATCGCTGCTAACCCGCGCTATCAGTTCGAGCAGGTCGATATTTGCGATATGCCGGCCCTGCAGGCCGTTTTCGACACGCATCAGCCTCATGCCATCATGCATTTGGCCGCAGAATCTCATGTCGACCGTTCAATAGACGATGCCGGCGTATTTATTCAAACCAATGTGCTGGGTACTTATCAATTACTGGAAGTTGCGCGTAAATACTACGATACATTGAACCCGGCACAGCAGCAGGCATTCCGTTTTCACCATATTTCCACCGACGAAGTCTACGGTGATCTCGAACCCAACGATCCGGCCTTTACTGAAACCACCAGCTACCAACCCAGCTCGCCCTATGCCGCCAGCAAAGCCAGCTCCGACCACCTGGTAAGAGCCTGGCATCGCACCTACGGTTTGCCCGTTATCATCACCAATTGCTCCAACAATTACGGCCCTTACCATTTTCCCGAAAAATTCATTCCCCTGATGATTACCAATGCGCTGCAGGGCAAGCCTCTGCCAATATACGGCGATGGTCAGCAGATAAGAGACTGGCTATATGTTGAAGACCATGCCACAGCCCTCTATACCGTATTAATGACAGGCGAGTTAGGTGAAACCTACAATATTGGCGGCCATAATGAAAAATCCAACCTGCAAGTAGTCAATCAAATTTGTGAGTTACTGGAAGAGTTGGCCCCCAACAAGCCGGCAGGTGTTGGTGAATACAAAGACCTCATCACTCGGGTAACAGACCGCCCCGGCCACGACCGCCGTTATGCGATTAACGCGACTAAAATGTACAAAGAGCTAAACTGGCAGCCACAAGAAACTTTCGAAACCGGTTTAACAAAAACAGTACTGTGGTATCTGCAAAATACCGAGTGGGTCGAGCAGGTAAACAGTGGCGCCTACCGCCACTGGATAGATACACATTATGCAAAGTAAGATTCTATTGCTTGGCGCTCACGGACAGGTAGGCCGTGCACTACAAGCTCCTTTAGCCAAAATGGGCAAACTCACCACTATATCCAGAGCCGACTGTGATCTGGCCAATGCCGATCAGTTGGCCGCGTTACTCACCGCCAGCCAGGCCGATATCATCGTCAACGCCGCCGCCTATACCCAGGTAGACCAAGCCGAGACAGAGCCCGAGTTCTGCCACGTCATCAATACCGCATTGCCAGCCCAGCTGGCCGAGTTTGCCAAAAAGCATAACGCCGTACTCATGGACTATTCCACCGACTACGTATTTGATGGCACAAAGCCCGATGCCTATACCGAGCAAGACAATCCAAGCCCATTAGGCGTTTATGGCGCCAGTAAACAGGCCGGCCTGCAGGCTATAATTGACAGTGGCGGTCCTTATATCGTGCCGCGGGTGAGTTGGGTTTATTCATCGGCCGCCAATAACTTCGCAACCACTATTCTACGACTGGCCAAATCGCGCACAGAACTTAAGGTAGTAGACGATCAATACGGAGCGCCTACCTCGGCCGCATTCATAGCCGATACCAGTGCCAAGCTATTGCAGCGCTATTTATCCGGCAATTGCGACGAGGGTGTCTACCATATGGCACCGTCGGGTGTCACAACATGGCACGGTTTCGCCACCGCTTTAGTGCAAGCCGCCTTGAATGCGGGTATTGAATTGGCGCTGACAATAGAGGACATTCATCCCATTTCGTCATCACAATATCCTTTTGTTGCGCCAAGGCCTTTAAACTCCCGCATGGATACCAGTAAACTACAGCTCGTATTGGGCGAAGCCCTGCCGAGTTGGCAGCAACCTATTGACCACACCATCAATGAGTGGAATACATATGAGCAAGCGTAAGGGGATTATACTAGCCGGCGGCTCGGGTACGCGTCTGTATCCCGTCACCCAGGCAGTGTCTAAACAGCTATTGCCCGTGTATGACAAACCCATGATTTACTACCCGCTATCCACGCTGATGTTAGCCGGCATCAGAGACATCCTCTTGATATCCACACCGCAAGATACCCCTCGCTTTGAGCAGCTGCTTGGTGATGGCAGTCAGTGGGGCTTGTCTATTCAGTACGCAGTACAGCCCTCACCGGATGGCCTCGCGCAAGCTTTCATCATAGGCAAAGACTTCATCGGCAATGGCGATAGCGCACTGATATTGGGTGACAATTTGTACCACGGCCATGATCTGGCCACCTCGCTTAATACCGCGAATACCAACGCAGAGGGTGCCACCGTGTTTGCCTACCCGGTCAGCGACCCTGAGCGTTATGGCGTTGTGGAGTTCGACTCAGCGGGTAATGCCATTAGCCTCGCCGAAAAACCTGAGCACCCCAAATCCCGTTATGCGGTTACCGGTTTGTACTTCTATGATAATCAGGTTATCGATATCGCGGCGAGTATCCAACCCAGTCCCCGCGGTGAGCTGGAAATAACCGATGTGAACGACTACTACCTGCAAGCCGGCCAGCTCAAGGTAGAAAAATTAGGCCGCGGTATGGCCTGGCTAGATACCGGCACCCACGAGTCACTTCTGGCGGCATCGAGCTTTATCGAAACCATTGAAAAGCGGCAAGGTCTTAAAGTAGCGTGTTTGGAAGAGGTAGCCTACCGGCTCAACTATATTACTGCGGCAGATGTGGAAGCCCTGGCTTCCAGGCTCGGCAAAAGCAGCTATGGGCTTTATCTGCTTCGGATGTTACACGAACAGGTCTTTTAGCTTAGCCTGACAACAATAAATTGAAGGATTCACTCAACTCGTTATGCAAGTAGAACCTACAGCAATACCCGATGTGCTACTGATCAAACCGAAAGTATTTGGTGATACCCGAGGCTACTTTCAGGAAACCTACCAGGCAGAAGCTTATGCCCGTCATGGTATAGGCCCCTTCGTACAAGACAATCAATCAAGCTCCACCAAAGGCGTATTGCGCGGTCTGCACTATCAGTTACCCAATCCGCAAGGCAAACTGGTATATGTCATACAGGGTGAAGCATGGGACGTCGCAGTCGATATTCGCGGTGGCTCTCCTACCTTTGGTCAATGGGTCGGTGCTTATATAAGCGCTGAAAATCACCACCAGTTCTGGGTGCCACAAGGTTTTGCTCACGGTTTTTGTGTAATAAGCGATACCGCTATATTTGCCTACAAATGCACCGATTACTACAAACCCGATGCCGAAGTGAGTATTCGTTGGGATGACCCGACATTCAACATAGATTGGCCGATCACCGACCCTCAGTTATCCGCTAAAGATGAAGCAGCTCTAAAATTTAACGATATCCCACCAGAAAAACTCCCAGCGTTCTAAGCAATGGGGGACGGAGCACTAATTCCCTGGCGCTAGCGCCGGGAATTAGTGCTCCGTCCCCCATTGTTGATAAGTCGTTTGTGTCGGCCGATTTGCGTTAAATTAGTGTCTTCGTCTGCGGGTTATTGAGTCCCGAATCGCCGATGCCAGGTGATCCCCCCGCAGTCAGCTGAGAGACAGCGCCAAAGCATGTTAATTCAGGTTTG
>JBALVY010000030.1:0-7150 GCA_036960375.1 Pseudomonadales bacterium | reverse complement strand
GTCAGGTGGATACCCGTTTCATTGTGAATCGCGCGACCTGGCTCTGCTTCCAGAATGAGCCCCTCGGTAGCGAGACCGGCTGCATTCATGGCGCCCCGGAAAGCGGTGCAGATGACTTCAGCAAAACGATCGACAGAAGGTGTTGGATAATCGGTAACCGCAACACGACTCTCAAGGTCATGCTCCGCCGGAAACCCGCCGCCAATACTGACAATATGGGGAGACCAATTATCACCATAGGCGTCACTAATTTGCTTGGTGACCTTTACCGTATTACGCACCAGGGATATCCAGAACTCATCTTTCTTGCTGTGCCGGCCGGAGTGCGTATGCACACCTACCAGGTCTATCCATGCCGAATCCCTGCACTGGGGAACCATCGGCAGCAGTTCTGAGTTTGGGATGCCGTATTTTACCGTTTGGGTCATATCCTTGATGGTTCTGTTGGGGAAAAAATCCGACTGTAAGTCGAGGTCGTCCAAGTAGGGCTTAACCCGCAGTAACACCTGAGCCTTTTTCCCCAGAGCCTCTGCCTCTGCTTCGCAGTAAGGTATCTCAGCGGGACTATCGAGAATAATATGAATACCCAAGTCAATTGCTTTACGAATAATTTGGCGATTCTTGATTGAGCCATTCACCGCGATGTCATCGTGAGGCACACCACCACGCAAGGCGAGCTCCAGTTCACCCGGACCAAAGGTGTCGCAACCAATACCCTCACGGGTGAGGATACGGCGCACTGCAGTAATAGGATTGGCCTTGATGGCAGCCATAATACGAGCTCGGCCTTCCGGCCAATGCTTGGTAAACGCCGCCTGATAGTTACGCGCATTTTGCACCAGCAACGCCTCTGAAACTACAAACAAAGGGGTGCCATACTTTTCCGCCAACTCGACGGTATCACAGTCTTCGATAAACAGGTGTCCGTCACGGACGCTCAACGGGTAATGCAAGAGTGGGTCGGTCATGATTTAGTCCTCGTCTTCAAAAGGTAATTTTAGTCCGCACCAGTTAGTACAGACTCGATTTCTGTCGTTAGAGAGCAAACTCAGCTTCACAGGGTTATTGCATATCGGCGCGCAGCTGCGCCTGCCGCGCCTGGTACCAGGCAATGATTCTGTCTACCCAGACATTGACGCTCTCTCGCTGCAGGTCAACCAGCTCAGCAGTACGCTCCGGGCTTTCCCATATTTCATTATCGTTGCGTGCATACTGCGCGGTCTTGAACCACTGCAGACGTTCGATGACATGATCCATTGCCAACACGGCAGATTCTTTTGCCGCGGTAAAGCCGTCGACCTCCACATACACTGGGCTACTATGGGCAATATTGCGCATAGTGTAATCGCCCTGAAAAACAATGTCCTTGGACTTCACACCATGAGCCTGTACCGCAACCCAGCTGCCGTGTTCTACCACCAGTTCGTAGTCAATAGATAGGGCTTGCTGTGGTGCATCCGGCACTACACTGGCGACTATTTCTCCACCAACAATCACATCCAACCTGGCCAGCAGGTCGCGACTGGGTTCAATTTCAGCGCTGGCCGTAATTTTAACTATGTCTCCCGCCTTCGCCTTCACCCGAGAGCCCATATCCTCGCCGTTCACTGACAGTGACAGCATAGGACCATTGCTGACAAAGGTACGCCCGTCACGCAATGCTTGCTTCCAGCTTTCAGGGGTAAATTCGCCTTCTACCTTCGCGTAGGTTCGCACGGAGCCCGGAAGCGCCATATAAGGCCAGTCCGAACCGGCCGCGGCAGGTAATTCAAAGCCCATATTGAGAAAGCGATACCAGTCCTTGCCGTGTATGCTGTTGAACTGCATGATTTCTACAAAGTCCACCGCCTCGTCCGCAACCAACAGCGCCAAAGCGACATCCTGCCAGAATTGGGCAAAATCCATATGTGCAATGCCGGCTATACCTTCCGCTTGATGAATATCGGCCACCGCCAGGTCATAGCGCAGGTAATCATTAGCCCGGCGCACTCGCTGATTTTGCCCCAGACTTAACACATGGCCCAGATAGTCCGTGCGCGGATCCTCCTGCGCTGAGGCAAGGAAATAATCTTGTTCGCGGTACTGTCCCTCTTCACCCCAGGCATACTGCGTGAAGTGTGTGTCGGTGGAATTACCCAATTCGTTGAGCCAGTGCAAATGTAAATCCTGAGCGCGGGCGTGGGCCATATGCATGCTGTTGGCAGCGCTGCTGGGCCGGCTAAAATGGTTATGTACATCACCCGAATACCAGCCTCTGGCCGGCATATCCAGGCTGTGCTTCAAACCCGTTTCAATCCGTGTGGTCTCGCCTGTGCGAACTGTAAAACTGCGCGTCACTATTTCGTACTCAGGGCCGCGCGTCATCACTAATTCATATTCACCGGCGGGCAGACTGGATCGATAAAAGCCGTCTATATACATTGAATAGCGATTGGCGTGTGGCCAGGACAGATCGTCCAGTTCTTCGCGTATCTCGACCAGCCGGGTGTGCTGATCGAAGACCTGCAGTTTAACGGCCAGCGGCCCCGGTAGCGGCATTCTTCCGCTGGCGTCATAAATGCCCACCTGCGCAGCAATCCGTTTGTCGGTACCGGCCTCGGTAGCGATCAGTTCAACAATACCCGGTGCTGAAAACGTGCGATCGCGATCTTTAAGCTCAAACCGAATATCCCGTATCGACAGCAGGCGATTAGACATATCTATGCCACTGGAAATTGCAAAATCGGTACCACCAAAGCCTCTACTGGCAAACCGGGCCCGCTCAAGCTTGACTTTGAATGTTTGGAAACCGGACAGTTTTTCCGGCACGTCTACCCGGATCAAACCATCGGGGCCACCGTTGCGGTCATAGCTGACAAAAAACTCTTCCAGGTTATCGGTATCGAGTTCGATACTGACCACCGCGTCGCGATCAATATCGAAGGCATAGTCATCGCTGAGATCAAAAGCTAGCGCAATACCTTCAAGAATATCCGCGCCATCTCTTTGCACCACCCTCGCTCTGGCTGGGTCATTGTCTACCCGCAGGCCCAGGGTGTTAAACACCCCGGTCGCATAGGTAGCACTAAGTTGATCCGTACTCCAGGGAATCTCAAAGGTTCCTGCGGGATTGTCAAAGGTAGCGTGAGCAGCACTTTTTGCTGAGGGTAAGCTCAGTGAAAGTACTGCGACCGTCGATAAGACTGCAGCTCTAACAATGTTGTTACAGGGGAAAACTCGATTCATTTTTACCTCAGTGTCGATCTGGGGTCCGGCGTGAAGGCCACACCAACTACTACCCCAGTTCAGTGTAGGAATATTCTAGAGTAACAAGATTAATACTGGTCTTGTCGCTCATCAGCACTGCCTTTATATTCCTGGCGCCATACCACCAGCCACTGGTAATACTATACCGGTGATATACGATGCATCAGGTCCCGCCAGGAAGGAGATTGCTGCGGCAATTTCTGCTGGTTGTGCGGGTCGACCCATGGGGATACTGGCATTCTCAGCGGCAGCAGCTTCTTCCACGGAGATGCCCCCAGCAGAGGCAATGGCCTCGTAGGCCTTTTGCAACATGTCGGTGTGAATCGCCCCTGGGGCCACCACGTTGACGCGAATGCCCAACTCAGCGACTTCCAGCGCCATAACCTTACTGATACCCACTAGGCCGTGCTTGGTCGCCACATAGGGATAAGGCATACCCGCGCTAGCGGCAATGCCCGCTGTTGAGGCTACATTCACAATGGCGCCACCTCCCGCTTTTTCCATATAGGGTGCCACCGCTCTGCACATGGACAGCGTGCCCATCACGTTGACGTTGTAGTTGGCTTCCCAATCCTTCTCTTCGTTTTCGTCAAATATAGCGGAGCCAAAACCAACACCGGCGTTGTTGACCAGGATATCTACCGAGCCCCAGGCCTCGGCGACCTCACCAATCGCGGCATCAATCTTGTCCGGATTCGACAAATCCACCAGTATGCCCATGGCCATCCCGCCGCTGGCATTGATCGCGTCCACGTTGGCCTGCATCCCCTCCTGGGAACTAGCACGGCCCGTCAGGGCCACCTTGGCCCCCTGCTCCGCTAGCTTTACGGCGATGGCTCGCCCCAGGCCCTTGGCCTTCGTGGCACCGGTTACTATCGCTACTTTGCCTTCCAGTAATTTCATCTCTATCTCCTTTGCATAATGTTTCTTAAATATTAGTGCATACCTGCTGCTGAGCACTCGGTAGCACGCTAGCTAACTACCGCTAGTTGAACACCCAGCTTATCGCGAACTTTATCTGAGCATCGGGCGCTCCCTCGGGATGCTCAATCAATTTATAGTATCCCAGACCAAGGTCGAGGCCGCCGCCAGACAGCGCCCATGTGCGTGAGAGCGTTAGGCCCAGAGGCACATTCCATTGGTTTCCACTATCAGCTTGCCAGTTATAGCTGATCATATTGTTGTAAGAGAGCGCCATACCAGGCACTGACTTGAAATTGTAATACAACATCGGTTGAACCGCGGTTGTTTCAAAATCATCCTCGCCAACATGGTGCAGGGCTATCGCCGCGAAGGAGATTTGCTCGGTAAAGCTACCGACGAGCACACCAGCAACACCCAGCCCCCACCCGGGCCCCGCGGTGCGGTCGCTGGTGTGGGTGGCCAGCGAGACCTGAGGCCCAACCCCCCACTTCCAGTTACCTTCACTTTTAGGGGAGACGAACAGCTGTAGGGTGGTATCGCCGAGGCCCCAATGGCTGCCTGAGTCCGGCACCGGCTCAGGCACAATGGGTGGCTGCACAACCCCTGGCTCCAGGCCAATTATCGGCACCACCGCGCGCGCAATCAGGTTAGTCTTCGCTTCGGCGTTACGCGGAATTGAGTACACCGGCTGAATCTGAAAATTGTAGTTGGTCTCACCCTCGTCATCGCCGGCATTGAATCCAATCGTGTTGTCCGTGGCCAGCATTTTGATACTGGCAAGCGGATCCTGTAGCGCTCTCGCCATGGCTGCGGATGCATCATCCGCCTGCAGCTCGACCGACGTCAAAAGGCTGACCATGAACACAGACAGGTACCTACCTTTTAGCGTCATTGAGCACCCAGGGTCTAAAGGACACAGAAAACCATACATTGCATGCCTCGCAAGTTACTCCTCATTTTTACTCCATTAATTCAAATGTCAGGCTCAGCGCTGGGCTTCCCAATCGGCCCGCAGGCTTTCCCAACCGCTGGCACCCGGCGTTTTGTAGGCCCGGCTTCTCTCAACTATTGAAACTTTTATCATTAAGATTTAAAACTCGACGTCCATCCTTCCGCGCCAGCAGCAAAATCCTTTTCTAATTGCTCTTTCGATAGTCCTTCAAGCTCACACATTTTCCAGAAGGGTTCAAAATAGTTATCGAGAACATCAACTTCTTCCGCCTGAGAAACCAGCTTTTTATAACCATTTTCGCTAGGTACCCGAATTGATTTACCCGGTCTGGCATTAGACTCTTTCAGTTTTTTAACGAATGCATCAGCTTTCTGTTTGACCGTATTGATATCACCAAAAGCTGCTGGATTGATGGCCATATAAAAGCTGCCCCCCACCGTCGGTGTCTTACCAAATTGTGTTAGATCATTGCCATCTTCGCCGAGGATATCCCAGGGTAATTTACCCAATGGATTTATGATTGAGGTTAAACCCTCATTAAATAGGTTTTGTGCATAGGTTCTGGGGTTGTCAAACTGCTGGCCACAGGTATAAGCATAGACACGACCAAAGAATTCCCCACCCTCGACAGGTACCGCGTACTTCGCCACATCATCGGTTAGTTCACCGGTCTCAGGGTCAACAGCCCACTTGCCTTTTAATTTCGTACCCTGACGTATCGCATTGCCCACATCGCCATCATAAAACTCAGCAAGCTTGGTACTCATCCAGATAGGAGGCTCATCACCAGAAGGGATGATGCCATCAAAGGGCGGGCAAGATAACAGTAACTCAGTGCCACCAAAGGGGGAGGCTAAGGGTACAGAGTTATTAGAGGTAAAACCGACCATATCATTTTCATAGGCCATATAGGCATAGTTGCCAAAATTGCCACCGTCATTATGATTTCCACCAAATGATATGGCTATACCTTGAGTCCTGGCTTTTTCTATCGCAGCCTCAGCCATCAACGTCAGAACATAGGGACCTGAAGCCCCTTTCCCGTCAATCACAGTAAAACCGGGGCCATCGGCTGTTACTTCTGGTGAAGCGTTAAAATCAAGGCCGCCTTTCATGTAAGCAGCATAAGGTACTTCCAACCATCCCATGCCCTGTGACAATTTACCCTGTCGGTCAGCAAACGAGGCAGATCGAGCGATAGCCGCAGCTTGTCCTTCGCTTGCCCCTGCGGCAATCCATAGGCGGTAATAACAATACTCGACATAATCGGCATTGACTTTTGATGTTGTTAATTTTGAATCACTCATATCTATATTCCTTGTAAGTATTGTTAATGCTGCATGCTTGACACGATGCCGCTACAAAAATGAATTAGCGCTTGAGCGAAGCGCTCGATCAGGCGTTCGACAGAGTGTCGAAGGCCACTGGACTCATTCCGGCGGAGAAACCGCCGTCGACGTTGATCGCCTGCCCATTGATAAAGTTGCAATCTGTACCTGCCAGAAAATGAATCACTGCTGCAATCTCTTCTGGCTCTGCAATTCTTCCCAGTGGTATCGCCTTACGTTCCATATTCAACTGGGGCTGGCCTTCGGGCGTATTCGCCATCGGCGTATTCACCGACGTCGGACAGATGGCATTCACACGAATGCCGCGACTGCCCAACTCTAGCGCAGCTGTCTTGGTAATACCGACAACCGCCCACTTGGATGCCACATAGGGCGACAGGTTGTAAGCACCCTGCGTGCCAGCCGCGGAAGACACATTAACTATGCGAGCACCGTCATTCATGCGCGGCACACCAAATTTAATACCGTGCACCACGCCCTTGGTGTTGATACCAAAGTTTTTGTCGAAGTCACTTAACTCAGAATCCATAAGGGGCGCATAACCAAAGTTCGCCCCGGCGCTGTTCACCAAAATATCGATCTTGCCGTAGGTGGACTCGGCCGTCGCCATCATGGCCTCAACCGATTCCGCGTTGCCGACATCGCACTGCACGAAGGTGGCTCCAATTTTCTCGGCGAT
>JBALVY010000029.1:0-7216 GCA_036960375.1 Pseudomonadales bacterium | reverse complement strand
TGTAGTAATGATATCCAACCTGCTGGTAATGGTCATCGTAGGAGGCTACGAAACCTTTGACTCCAGACTGGGCTTACAAGAACACCCAGACCAGCCAGAGTGGTTGAGTCATGTGAATGCCACTGTACTCAAGGTAAAGCTGGCAATGGCAATTATTGGGATCAGCTCTATACACCTGCTAAAGACGTTTATTGCGATAAACATGTTGGGTACTGAAGAGTCTGGTTACACCGAAGCAGGCGTCATGTGGCAAACCATTATTCATGTGGTATTTATTCTGTCAGCTATGGGAATAGCATGGACAGACTATTTGATGTCTAAGACCATGAAGGGGCATTGATAGGTCGGCAGGTCTGCAGTTCAAGTCAGGGCGGGACCAACATATATTGCTTGTGCTGGTTATGGGGCAACCGCACCATTGCTCGGCAAGCCCATCATTGCTTCCAGTACCTGTTATTTCGTTGCAATGAGTACATCGGCAGCCATATTTCCCATTGTAAGATTGTCGCCATCAAGGGCCCGGACTCTCTCACTGAGAGCCTCAATAAAACGAGCTTGGCTAGCTTTTGGTAACGCGCAAAGTTTGGGGCCTATTGGCGTTGAATAAGCAGCCTCGATGGCTTGCTCGATACCACCGCTCATGATCAAGTCTCGTTGTGCTCGGTGTACGTTTACCGTCGAAAACCCGGCAGATTTGAAGGGTTCGACAAATTCTGGGACAGGGAGGAAGTCAAAAGGAGCTCGCATCATGTCTGAAATAGCATCCTCGTCGATAAACTCCAGAGACTCGCATATCGCTCCAAAGAAATGGCATTCACTCACCGGTCGCCAGACACTCAATATTGCCGCTCCACCGTCGCGAAGAACGCGTAGTATCTCTTTGCTTGATGATTTTTTATCAGAAAAAACTGGAAGCCTTGCTGGCAGACTACGTAGTCAAATGAGTTATTTGGGGCGTCTATCTCTTCAGCAGAGCACAAGACAAAACTCAAGTTGGCTTGTAATTCAGCCCGAGCGCGGCCGCCTCAGCTGCTATGTGGCATTGCCGTACTCCGGACGGATAGGGTAGAGTATCCATGAATAGGGCGTTTGTTTCGCCTATACTCAAAACCATCCATGCACTCAGTATTAATGTCTGCTTTTCTATAATATAGAAGAGAGTAAGGTCTCCTTATGGCACATTTGAGACCCTATGTGTTGATTTGCATGCCAAACTGACCCACTGAGGGTGCGGCCATAATCTTGGACCGATTTATGTTACATATCCCAAACTCAATCGAAATTCTGAAGGGCTTTTAGAGCCCAATGACAGCTTAATACGTTTTTGATTGTACCACCGAATATATCTGTCCATTTCTGTCATAAATTCTTCTACTGTAGATTTACTCCAATCTCTTGGATAAAAAAACTCAGTCTTAAGGCGACCGAAGAAACCTTCACAGGCTGCGTTATCAGGCGAACAACCTTTACGTGACATAGAACGCGTCAATTGAGCATCACGCATTCTATTAATCCAGCCAGGCCATCGATAATGTGCCCCTCTATCCGAATGAACTATAGGATATTCTTTAGAATGAAGAGAACCGATAGCATCATCTAACATGCCGTTTACGAGCTGTGCGGTGGGGCGTGTTCCAACTTTCCAACTGACAACTAGCCCATCAAAACAATCAATTACCGGCGACAAATACAGTTTCCCTGCGGAAATACGAAATTCAGAGATGTCAGTAAGCCATTTCTTGTTTGGCGCATTTGCCTTAAAATTGCGTGCAATTATATTGTCAGCGGGAGGACTAATTTCACCATAATACGAGTTATAGCGGCGTCGCTTACAGCTGCTATGAGCAACCAGATTTCCCTCTTTCATAAGGCGTCTTATGACTTTCTCAGCAAGATGGAACTCAGATTTACGCAACTCCGCACGAATACGCCGATAACCATAGCATTGCCAGTTTGAATTAAATATCTCCTCTATACGGATTCGACCCTCCGCATATTTGTCTGGTAGCTTCATGCGAGCTTTGTGGTAAAAGTAGGAACTCTTGGGCAAGCCGACTGCGTTAAGTAGCTCTTTGAGACGATAGGTGTCGAGTAAGGCGTCAATCAGGTTTGTTTTTTCTTTATTTGTCAGAATCTCGTGACTGACGCCTTGGTCTTTTTTTAACAGTTCATTTGCCTTCTTCAAAATATCATGCTCAAGCTGTAGCTGGTACATACGCTGTTGCAGGTCTTTAACTTGCTTCTGCAATTGATCATGATCTTCACTTTCATGGCGGTTCTTCTTTTTGGGCATGTCGATTGCGTACTCCCTGGACAAGAATTGTGCTTTCCACTTATACAATATTTCTCTAGACACACCAAACTCGGTCGCAATAGATGCTGCGGATGTCTGACGCAAACATAACGCGATGACAGCCTTCTTTTTCTTATCATGCGTTATTGCAGGTTTTGCTTGTGCGTGGTTGTTGTTTTTTTGTTTTCGCACTGAGTCTGGTTGAAGCTCTTTTAGCCAATCGCCAAAAATATGAGCACATGGGTAACCCAAAATTCTTTGTGTGTAAGCAAAACATTCACCATGATTAACATAATGCTCAATCACTTTTTGCTTTTGTGCGATTGTATACTTCGGAGGGCGATTGTAGCCTCTAGGTAAATCGCCTGTTTCCTGGTATATCAAGTACCACTGACGCAGATATTTTTTTGATGGATATCCAAGCAAGCGAATAGTAGTAGCGGCGCGTTTACCTAATTTAATGTAGAGCTTTACTGCTCTAATACGATCATCATACGAATACATAGGACTTACTCCAATTAAGTCCAAGTTTTTGGCCGCACCCTCTCTGGGTCAACATTTGGTGCAAATCAACAAACGTATGCTCAATGTCCGCTTTCGACCCCAAAAGCTGCCGCGCAGGAATTCAGTTACAATTCCGACGAGAGGCAGCTCGTCTACTCAAAGCTGACACCGAAACTAATGGCGGCCTGTCCCCGGCAGCAGTATTATTTCACGGGCAGTCAGCTCGCAACACAGCTAGAATCTTTAACAACACTTCTGACGAGGTTATAATTAATGAAAATCACAGCACGCTTATTACTAATGGCCGTCGCGTCCAGCATTTGGATGGCAGGCGCTAACGGCAAAGATATTGTCCATGATGCAGAATATAACATTCTCAAAAAGCAATATGGTGAAGAATGGAAGGCTCAAGATAAGTCGCTAAATAACAAGCTTGCCGAAATAAGAAAGAAAAATGGCGGCAAACGCCCTAACATCGTTTATGTACTGATCGATGACATCAGCTACGGGCAGTTGGGCAGTAAAAAAATGAACTATGTCATGGGTGTTGAAACGCTCAATATCAACGATTTTGCTAAGCAAGGCTTATCGTTAGAGCGCATGTATACTGAGCCATCTTGTACGCCAACACGTGCCGCAATGATGACCGGACGTCACCCTATTCGCAGTGGCTCTAGCGAAGTTAAAGTAACCCTGGTTGGTGAAGGTCTATCAGAAAAGGAAGTCACTATCGCGGAAGTGTTGTCAAGGGCTGGTTATAACACCTCTCACATCGGAAAATGGCACCAAGGCGATATCGAGGAATCATTCCCTCATAATCAGGGCTTTGATTTCGCTGCCTTTCCAGCACACCAGCAGGTACAGCTAGCGTTAATGACAGAAGAGGCCTCTAGGGCGAATAATTTGTTTGGCTGGGAGCCATCACTACAAGATAATTCTTACGAGCTTGATAAAACCTTCAAACCTGTCGGCATGGTTACCGGCTTAGAAGGCTATAAAGGCAAGAAAGCACGTGAAGTGCATATGCCCGCAGGCCATAAGTGGACGCAAGCTGATTATCACGAAATGAATGTTCGCTATCAGAAGCAAGCCGTTGAGCAATTAGAAAAATTAGCTACAGACGATAAGCCTTTTTACCTGCAATACTGGCCGCTATATCCGCTGAATTTTGTCCATGATCAAGAGCAAAACCAATCGCTAAATGGTGGGTTTCATGCTGAAAAGCTGCAATTGCTGGATACATGGCTAGGTGAGTTCTTTGCCAAAATTGACACCTTGGGTATTGCTGACAACACGTTAGTTGTTCTGATGGCTGACAATGGCTTAATGTATCACTATGGCGGCCCTTCAGGCTTAAGCCAATTAATTTATCGTGGCGGAAAAACTGACTTTCTAGAAGGCGGTGTTCGCGTTGATGCTTATGCTCGCTGGCCCGGTGTTATAGATGCAGGCAGTTCTGCTGGCGATATTATTCATGTGAGTGATTTATACACAACTTTTGCCCAGCTGGCACAGGCCACTGACTATATTCCTCGTGACCGGGTAATCGATGGTATAGATCAAACGGCTCTATTTCTAGAAGGCCAGCACAATGGTCGTCGGGATTATGTCTATGTATATCAAGGCCCTGTATTGCGTGCCGTTGTAAAGCAACAGCATAAAATGCATATGCCAGCTCCTGGTATGCCCGGTGCTGCTGCACCTGTGTTTAACCTTCTTCGTGACCCCCGTGAAGAGAATCCACATATCGGAATGGCACTCTGGTCTGGAGCTTCATTCCAAGACATGGTTAAGCGCCATATGATGATGATTAAGAAATATCCTCATCTGCCGCTGGGTACAGCTCAGCCCTATTCAGGCATTGAAAACCTGAGACCTGAAACAGAAACCTTAGTTGAAGCGTTTATGTCCTGGCACTAACTGACACTCACTAGAAGAAGCTAACTTGAGGCCGTATTTATTAGTGGATAAATATGGCCTTTTTATTTTTTACTAAGCAGTACTGCCAAGTTTGCTATGGGCTATTGAATGACTGCTTAGAGGCGCGGATGTTGATTGGATCAATATTCGGTGTAATTAAACAATATAGACGGAACAAACGCCCTATGCTTGTTCACCGATGATTACTTCGCCGAGACATCGGCTTTGTAAACATCAAAATTTAGATTTTTCAGGGGTAGACCCCAAATGATATTGCCAATAGAGATAAATGCAATAATTTGAAAATAAGCACTAAATGCCACATGCTCATAGGCTTTCAAAGCATACACATCACCTGCCGCATTATAGATAAAAAACAGACTCATGACGATACTCAAATAAGCTAGCGAGCGGCTGACCGTCTCAACTTGTCGTGAACGATCTTCATAAGACTGATGCGGGTTGAGTTTTTTGCCGTGCAGGTTAAACCTGACTATCAATTTTTGGAAGCAGGCCAATAAAGAGCGAAAAGTGTCTAATTTTCGATGGCAATCAAGATACAAAAATGGCAAATCGGAGTATAGGCGGAACAAATGTACGGGTGTTGTCCGTACTATTGGATTGGCGCCGGGTTTTCTGGTATATTCTATATACGGCTGTTGGCCGTACATATTGGTGAGGTGTGAGATGAGTGCTACTGTTCTTAAAAATGCTCGAATGGAATTAAAGACAACGGATGGACTTAAACAAATGTTATCAAAGGCTGCTGCTTTGTCAGGTCTTGATCTGACAGCATTTGTTCTAGGCTGTGCCGAAGAAAGGGCACGCTCGGTCATCGAGCACCATGACTCTCTATCTCTTTCAACAGAGGAGCAAGAGTATTTTTTGAATGTATTGAGTCAGCCCCCTAAGCCTCCAGCTAAATTGAAGAAGTTGATGACCATTGAGCGCCTGAATGAGCGATAGTTCATCTTTCGTTCTGGAAGACTATGCTCCTGATAAGACTTATCGTGAGCAGAAGAAATTTGATTGTGGCAATGAGATTATTAACAAATTTGTTGCCAGCGGGCTGAAAAAGCAAGTCCGCGAAAATCTGAGTAAATGCTTTGTTCTATTAGATATAGATAACTCTGATAAGTTTGTTGGGTTTTATACCCTAACGTCGTTTGCCATAGACGCCCCATTGCTTTCGTCGATGAGTAAGGGGCGGCTTCCCAAGAAAGTACCTTGTGTCCGAATGGTTATGCTGGGTGTCGATAAGACTTATCAAAAGCAACAGCTTGGTTTGAGGTTATTGGTGAATGCCATTGATCGGACCATTACTGCGTCACAGCATATCGGTGTATTGGGGTTATATTTGGATGCAGATCCGCCAGCAGTTGATTTTTACTTAGCTCACGGCTTCAAGACTCTTAAAGACCGACAGGATCCAGATCCAACGCCTATGTTTCTACATATAGAAACGGCTAAGGCCGCGCTACCCGGATGACTGCCTGTTGAATTGCACCCCCAACTATGGCGATTATTGGGATCAGCTCTATACATCTGCTAAAGACGTTTATTGCGATAAACATGTTGGGAACTGAAGAGTCTGGTTACACCGAAGCAGGCGTTATGTGGCAGACTATCATTCATGTGGTATTTATTCTGTCAGCTATGGGAATAGCATGGACAGACTATTTGATGTCTAAGACCATGAAGGGACATTAGGAGCGCTTAGTGCCGTTCATACGCTAGTGCCCTAGCCCATCAAGCTTGGGCCGCATGATTGCTCGCAATCTTTCACCCAAACATAGCCCCACCAAAAAAGAGGCGCTGGTTAAGCCCTGCCCTGTAAATTCTGTTTAGGTAGGCACATCGCTAATCCCAACACCCTGCCTCCTCACGCGCAGCAGCAGCATCTTCAAGAGACCACCGCTCTTCCTGCGATTGGGCGATGACTTCGTCACAAGTATTGCCAGCGTCCTAAACCTCGGAAAGATCACTAGTCGGCAGGTCCCATATTACCGTCCGTACTACTTTCAAAAGCGGACGTAATCTGACATAAAATGTGGAATACTGACATCGACCCTTTTGAGACTTTTAGCCAATTCTATAAAATACGCTCTATAGCGGACATTAATCCTGCCCTGGCTGCTTTCTCTATAGTTTATTTTAATTGTCAATTGTTAAGGGTTGTTTGCATAACTGGCAGTCAGTTCTTGCTGGTGAAAACTAACTTCGAGTGTTGGAGTTTTGCCTATCTTCAGCAACTGATATACTTCAATGACATTCTACTGCACAACCAATCTTATGCCCGACTTTATACCCGATAAAAGCGCTATCTATCAGGCGTTCAAACAAACTCTGAACGCTTATACTCCCATCAGTAGCGCCACTTGGCAGGCACTGATGACTGCGACACAAATAAAGCGACTGGGGAAAAATCAGGTGCTGTATCAGACAGGTGATATTCCTTCCACTTTTGCTTGGGTATTTCATGGTCTGATTCGTGGTTTT
>JBALVY010000028.1:2289-7605 GCA_036960375.1 Pseudomonadales bacterium | reverse complement strand
TTTGTAATAAAACGCCCATTATCGTAGGCGTAGGTCAAGTTACCGAACAGGTTCCTGCGGATTTGACGTCCTGTTCTTCACATGCCGATTTAGCCGCCCAAGCATCTAGTCGGGCAATGAGCGATGCCTTGAATGACTCCCTAGCCGAGCATATCGATACCATCGCCTGTGTACGAACATTTGCCGATTCGGGTCCATACCAGACATGCCCCTTTGGTGGGTCTAACAATTTCCCCCGCTCTGTGGGCAATCGGATTGGCGCCAACCCAAACTCGGCCGTGTACGAGGTTGCTGGCGGGCAGTCTCCACAGAAGCTGGTTGGAGAGTTTTTCGAGAAGTTAAACGCGGGTGAGTGTGACATGGTATTGCTCGCTGGCGGCGAGGCGATGGCGAATATCAAAGTCGCATCAAAGAACAAGGTGCAGCTTGATTGGCGTGAAGAGGTTGCGGGGCAATTGGAGGATCGAGGAACATTTGACGGCAGCCACATAGTCACTCGTATGGAGTTTGAACTTAATTTGATGCAGCCGGTTCAATTCTATGGATTGATGGAGCACGCACGCCGGGGCGAGAAGGACCTGGATGCAGATGCTTATAACCAGAAGATGGCCAATTGTTTTTCCAAACTGTCACGTGTGGCAGCGGACAATCCCTACGCCATGAATACAAAGAGCTATGAAGCGGAAGAACTGATTACCGTTACGGACAACAACAGGATGGTGTGCTCGCCCTACCCAAAAAACCTGGTCGCCAAAGATGGCGTTAACCAGGGGGCAGCGCTGCTGTTGACTACCGTTGGTAAAGCGAAAGAACTGGGGATCGCAGAAGAAAAGTGGACCTATTTGCATGGCTATGCCGACACCAAAGAACGTGTATTGCTGAAACGCGAAAAAATTGGACGTTCCCGAGCCATGGAGTTCGCACTTAAAGGCGGGTTGGAAGCGGCGGGTAAAACAAGTGCCGACATCGATCACTTCGATATATACAGCTGTTTCCCTATTGTGGTCGCGGAGGCCTGTGAGGTCATGGGCATTGAAGAAAATGATCCCAGGCCCCTCACCCAAACGGGAGGCCTCGCCTACTTCGGCGGCCCGGGAAATAATTACACTATGCACGGCATTGCATCGCTGGTAGAGACTTTGAGAAAAGATCCTGGCAGCTTTGGCATGGCATCTGGCAACGGTGGCTGGATGTCTAAACACTCTGTTGGAGTCTATTCAACCGCTGCGCCGGAAGGCGGATGGGCATCGTGTGACAGCAGTAAGTTACAGCGGGTTCTAGACGCAATCCCTGAAGTCGAAGTGGAACACAATCCCCAGGGCGAGGCGGTTCTCGAAGCCTATACCATTAACTACTTCAAGGGTAATCCGCTCAACAGCGTCATCATTGGTCGGCTAAAAGGCAGTAATAGGCGCTTTTATGCCACCAACCCTTTTCTCGATTCCGATACGCTGCAGCAAACTTTGAAGGGCGATTGTCTGGGGCAGACGATCTTTGTTGAGGCGGACCCTAAAGGCAACCGTTACGCCTACAGTGAACCGCGACTGCTGGAGTTCTCGCCGAAGAAGGTAGAGGAATTTCAGGACAGCTATGAATTTTGCAAAGTGGCAAGAAACGGCCACATATTAACGGTCACTATCAATAGACCCGAGACAAGAAATGCACTGCATCCGCCTGCTAACCAGGAGTTGGAAAACGTCTTCAATGCCTTCGAAAAAGACAAGGATCTTTGGGTCGCTATTATAACGGGAGAAGGAGATGCCTCTTTCTCTGCGGGTAATGACTTAAAGTATATGGCCTCAGGCGGGGAAGTGTGGGTCCCTAAAACAGGCTTTGCTGGTATTACATCCCGCACCGATAGAACCAAGCCTATTATTGCCGCCGTTAACGGTGTGGCGCTGGGAGGTGGGCTAGAGATCGCCATGGCAGCTGATATTATTGTGGCGGTCGATCATGCCCGTTTTGGTTTACCTGAAGTGAAGGTCGGCCTTTTTGCGGGAGCGGGTGGAGTGCAACGGTTAACCCGGCAGATCGGACGCAAGAAAGCGGTTGAAATGATTATTACTGGCGAGCCCATTACGCCGCAAGAGGCTTTGGATGCAGGCCTGATCAACTATGTGGTACCGGCTGATCAGCTTATGAAGCAGGCTGAGGCGATTGCATTAAAAATCACAGAGGCATCTCCCATGGCGGTCTCCAGCAGCCTTCAACTGCTTAACGAAAGTTCTCGTTTTGCCAGTGAGGATGACGCGGTCACCTTTTCTCATACGGTGTTCGATAATCTTCTCAATAGTGACGACTTCTTTGAGGGCTCGACGGCCTTTGCACAGAAGCGTAAACCTCGCTGGATCGGGAAATAGGAAATTTATTATGAGCGATTTATTACCACTTCAGCAGTTTTCTCAACGAGTGAAACTGAGTCCTGATCAACCCTATTTGCATCAGCCTGTCGACAGCCTATGGAATACCTATTCCTTTAAAGACGTTGATACCATGGCAAGAAAGATTGCCTCAGGCCTGTTGGATCAAGGCTACCAAAAGGGTGATCGAATCGCCATTCTGGCGAAAAACTGTGCTGAGTGGGTCGTGGCAGACCTGGCAATCATGATGGCCGGAATGATCAGTGTACCCATTTACACGACGGCCAGTGTGGATACGATTAAATACGTTATCAGTCACAGTGGCGCAACAGCCATCTTCATGGGTAAGCTTGACGATACCCGTGCGGCGGAGGAAGCTTGTCGGGACCTGAAGAAGATTGCCTTTCCCTATCTAACGGTTGAGTCCGAGTTTAACTGGAATCATTGGCTGGAAAACTATGCTCCACTTATGAAGATTGATAACCCTGCCAGTGATAACACTTTAACGATTGTCTATACATCGGGCAGCACCGGAGACCCAAAAGGTGTTGTGCTTACACACGGCCACCTTGCCGCCGGAGTTAAGGGGGCCGATGGCTTCTACTCCGCCTCACACAATCGCGTGCTCTCCTATCTGCCCATGGCACATATAGCAGAGCGAGCTTTGGTGATCATGGGGTCAATATACAATTCCGTGGAAATTTTCTTTAATGAAAGTCTGAATACCTTTGTGCAAGATCTACACCATGCACAGGTCACCATTTTCTTTGCGGTTCCAAGAATATGGACAAAGTTACAGTTCCAGGTGTTGGCAACCCTAAAAGATGCTGATCTACAGCCGTTATTGGTATCGAATCAGGGCGCTATGATTGCAGCACAAATCCGTGAAAAACTAGGGTTCAAACACTGTAAGGTATTTGCATCTGGCGCCGCAGCCATTGCACCCAGTCTTCTGGAATGGTATGGCCGAATTGGCATAGATATCTCCGAGGGATATGGGATGACTGAGACCGGAGGGCTGGTATGTAGCAATACGCCATTTTCTAAAGAGCGGCTGGGAGGTATTGGCATACCGGTCAAAGGTCTTGAAGTGAAACTCTCTGACCAGGGAGAGGTTCTTGTTCGTGGAGCCTCTGTGTTTAATGAGTATTATCAAAATCCAAAAGCGACTCAAGAAACCTTTGATCAGGGCTGGTTAAAAACCGGGGATCGAGGGGTTGTGGATGAAAATGAAGGCTGGAGAATCACTGGCAGGCTTAAGGAACAATTCAAAACCGCTAAAGGTAAATATGTTGCTCCTGTGCCGATTGAATTGCTGGTGTCAGAAAATACCTCTATTGAGCAGGTTTGTGTAACGGGCTCTGGGATGCCTCAACCCGTGGCGCTTGTGGTTTTGAATGTAGAGAATGGCCATAAAAACCAGGAAGTTGTCGATAGTCTTAATTGCTCCCTCGATAAGTTGAATGGCGAGCTCGAATCGCACGAAAGATTGGCAGCGTTGTTTGTCGTTGAAACCCCCTGGACGATCGAAAATGAACTGCTGACGCCGACAATGAAACTAAAAAGAGACAATATCGAGAAACAATATCGGGAAGTGTTGATGGCGACAAATCCAAGTGGGGTCGTCTGGGAGGCTGACATCTAACCTGCAAGCTGATTTATTAGGCAGAAAAAATGTAGCGTGTATAGCCGTCTTCATATAAAAACCGATAATCCTTTTAGGACGTTATTATGATTTTTTTACTTAAAACCTTATTTTATAAATTATTAATGCTGGCGACGGGGATGTTGCTAAAAATAGTGCCGCTGCCTAAGCCGACGATTTATTGTGGCCCAGGTTCATCGTTGCAATTGTGTGGCAATATGATTCAGTTTGGTTACAAGCATGTCCTGATTGTGACCGATGCTATACTGCATGAAATGGGCTTGCTGGATGCGGTTAAAGCCAAGTTTGAAACCGCTGGCGTCCGGGTGACGGTTTATGACGGTGTCGAGCCAAATCCCACCTTTGCGCAAGTTCATGCCGGCTTGAAACTGGCGAAAGAAAACAGCTGTGATGCTATCTTAACGTTTGGTGGAGGCTCACCCATTGATACTGCCAAAGTTATCTCAATTGCCGCTACCAACACGAAAACTCCGGAACAGCTGGTGGGTTACTTCAAGGCAAAAAATCCAGGCTTACCCCTGTTTGCTGTGCCAACAACAGCAGGAACCGGCTCCGAAGTCTCTTTGGGTGCGGTTATTTCCGACCCTGTTACTCATAAAAAAGGTTTCGTTGCTGAACCTAAAACTGTACCGATTGCAGCGGCCCTTGATCCCAGTGTTATGCTGGGGCTGCCTGCGCCGATCACCGCGGCTACGGGGGTGGATGCTTTAACTCACGCCATAGAGGCCTATATTTCTACGCTCGCCTCCGACGAGTCGGATGCTTACGCAATCGCCTCGGTTAAAATGATTTTTGAAAACTTGAGAGAAGCCTACAGCAATGGCAGCAACATTGAGGCCCGTGAGAGCATGGCGCTGGCTTCCTGTTACGCGTCTTTAGCCCTCAATAAAGCCCTGTTAGGTTATGTTCACGGTATCGCTCATCAGTTTGGCGGCTACTATAACACCCCTCACGGCCTCGCAAATGCCATCGTGTTACCTCATGTTCTCGATTACAGTCAGGATGCCTGTATAGACCGATTATCGGAGTTGGCCGTGGCTGTGGAGCTGGGGCGCGACACAGAGTCTAAGTCGGTACTGGCGCAAAAATTTGTTGATGCTGTGCGCCAACTCAATAGTGATCTAAATATTCCGAGTACGCTGGATGCTCTTAATGAGTCAGATATTCCTGGGATTGTGAAAGCCGCGCTCAAGGAGTCTCACTACACCTATCCCGTTCCCAAGTATATGAACCAGGCACAGTGTGAGGCTTTGGTTGGAAAGATGGTCAGTTAAGTTTAGAACCTAAGTT
>JBALVY010000028.1:0-2189 GCA_036960375.1 Pseudomonadales bacterium | reverse complement strand
TAAGTTTAGAACCTAAGTTAATATTTTGGAGTTAATATGAACAGTAACGAGACAATAGTTGCACAAACTGCGAGCCTGCAGCGTTTGCTTGATAGTCAACGGGCGGCCCAGTTAAAGGACCCTTATCCTACCTTTGAGCTTCGTCAAGATCGTATCAACCGCATGATCGATATGGTAGTTCGTCATGAACACCGCCTGTTAGAGGCGGTGAAGGAAGATTTTGAAAATCGTTCTCATCTGATGACGCGTGTGTCTGATATCGTGTCGACAATAGAGAACCTCAAACATGTTCGTAAACATCTCAAGCGGTGGATGAGGCCGGAGAAGCGTAAGAGTAAATTTCCCCTAGGGTTACTGGGAGCTAAATCCAAGGTAGAATATATGCCGCTCGGCATCGTGGGCAATATCTCACCCTGGAATTTCCCGGTAAACCTCGCTCTTGCGCCGAGTGCGGACATTTTTGGCGCGGGCAATCGAGTCATGTTGAAACCTTCTGAGCTTAGCCCCCAGACCTCCCAGGCGATGGCAGAGATCATTGCTGGCAGTTTTGATGAAACAGAGTTCGGGGTGGTGTTGGGTGGGCCAGAGATGTCGGCAGAATTTTCCAAATTGAAATTTGATCATCTATTGTTTACCGGATCAACCAACATCGCGCGCCTGGTTGCTCAGTCCGCAGCACCTAATTTAGTGCCAATGACGTTGGAACTGGGAGGAAAGAATCCCGTGGTTATTTCCTCTACTGCAGACATTAAGCTGGCGGCAGACAAAGTGATGTGGGCACAAACCTTTAATGGCGGTCAAATTTGCCTGTGTCCTGATACGGTGTTTGTACCTGAGCACTTGGTGGAAGAGTTTGTGACGGCGTGCCAGGCGAGTGTAAAGAAAATGTATCCTGATATTGCCAATGATGAAAACTATACCCATATCATTACCCAGAGGCATGCTGACCGCCTCAGGGAGATGGTTGCCGAGGCCAAAACTACCGGTGCTCGGGTAGTCCCATTGTACGATACTCAAAACAGTGGGCGTCGGGTATTACCGTCTTTGATTTTGAATGCCGATACGAACAGCCGGGTCATGCAAGAGGAAATCTTCGGAGCTCTTTTACCGATAGTTGGGTACACACAGATGCAGGAAGTGGTTGACTATATCAACGAACGACCAAGACCGCTTGCCTTGTACTATTTTGGACGCAATAAGCAAGAGATAGAAAAGCTCACTTTTCAGACTACATCCGGCGGCATGGTGGTGAATGATATGATGGCGCATATCTTCCAGTCAGACCTACCATTTGGTGGTGTGGGAGAAAGTGGTATGGGGACCTATCACGGCTTTGATGGCTTTAAAAACTTTAGTCATGCTAAAGCCGTTTATGTCCAGTCGAAGCTGGATCCTCTCAGGCTGCTTCGCCCGCCTTATGGGAAGTTTTTTGATTCCTCTATTCGCAGTCAGATAAAACCATAAAAATGATGTTCCTCAGGTGTACGACACCATGTTGATCCGAATTTCCCGAACCTAAATATTGATAAAAAGGAAAAGTTATGAGCACGAAAATCACACTAGATTACCAAATCAACCGGCTGGGCTTGTGGTCCGTCATCCTGGCGATCGTCTCGGGGGTGGTCTCAATGTATTTGCCACTGGATATCCCCGCAGGTTCCACAGCGGAACACGCAGACCGTGTGGCCTGGCTGATTACCAACCGAGGTGCATTTATCGCTGGCTGGGTAAACCAGATTGTCGCTATGCTCCTTGCGACCTGCGTTTTATTTGGGATAGCCTGGCAGATTAGGGTGGGGAATCCGCTGCGCGCGATACTCGCGGCGATGGTGGTTCTGGTGTCCGTTGTTGGCTATATTATCCCGAAGTTTATGGCGGTGTGGGCCATACCTCAGTTAGCAGAGGTCCTTTCAAGCGGTGTGACCGGTGCTGGTGCTGAGTTGGCTGATCCACTACTTCGCATACTGAATGGGGGCGTCGCGTTTTCGCTATACGAGTCTCTCGAGAATCTTGGTTTTTGGATGTGGGCGGTTTTTGCTCTGCTGGTGGCAGTTCCACTGTACGGCGATTCAGTGGCTTCAAAAATTGCGGCGCTTACTCTGGGATATATTGGTATCTCCTATCACGTTCTCTTGGCTGCGTTGCTGGTCGGTATTGTAGATCTGCCCGCGATTGACGGCTACTTCGAA
>JBALVY010000013.1:6791-112837 GCA_036960375.1 Pseudomonadales bacterium | reverse complement strand
CGATGGTAGTGTGGGGTTTCCCCATGTGAGAGTAGGTCATCGTCAGGCTTCTAAAAAAGAAAACCCCAGCAGGGACTCCTGCTGGGGTTTTGTTTTTTAAAGCGCGAAGAACTTCTCTCAACTACATAGGCCCATGTGAAAAGCCCTGTACCGCAGGTACGGGCTTTAGGTGCCGAAGGGCATCCGCAGGATCGCAAGCACCGCTTGCGACCTAATGTAGGTCATCTTCGCCAAACCAAACCAGCGCTCCGTTAATGACCCTTTTCTTATTTATAGCCCGCTGACATTCTCTCAACTACAATACTACTAACTCCGGTAGCTAAGATCGCAAGTATCGCTTGCTGTCTAATGTAGGTCATCCGATTAAAACCAATCCACGAGGATCCCCCCAACTGCCGTATTCAGCCAATACCTTCAGAGACCACAAGCAATATTAGGGAGATATAGTAATATACGGTCAGTATATTTACTGGCCGGAGCGATATCCCAGGGTGTCGCAGTTCGGTCTATATACACAAAATCATGAGTAGAGATAATAGCAATCGCTATAGTCTAGCTTGAGATTGAATATTTGAAGAGTTCATGAACTTGATGCAAAGAATCCAATAGTGTTCACATGCAGGTGTCATTATGAAAAAAGTACTCTATATTTGCTCTGAATATCCGCAACTTTCTGAAACCTATATTGAAACTGAAATCCGTGAGATCCGTAAACAACACGAAGTGAAGGTGATCAGCTTCAGAGAGGGGGAAGTAAAGTCCTCTCATGGTCATCCCTATACGGTTTCAAGAGATCTACGTGAAATATACGAAGCCGCAAAGGAATTCGGACCTGACTTTATACATTGTCATTGGTTGCTCGCCAACAATATTTTTGTTCTCGATCAGCTAAGTAGGAAGCTGGGCATCCCTTTCACTATACGGGCTCATTCATTTGACGTATTAAATAAAACAAACCTCAAAGAAGATCACATAAGAGCACTTAATAGCAATCGCTGCAGAGGGATTCTATGCTTTCCGTTTACTGCAAAAAGTATAGAGAATATGGGGGTTAATTCGGAAAAATTGGTGCCGTCTCCGCCTGTTTTCGATTTCTCTATGTTTCATAATGAAGAGCCAAATGGTGAAGGGGTTACATTGAACGGGGCCTGCTTGCCCAAAAAACGACATGCAGATTTTATTGATTTAGCAAATTTGGTTCCAGAAAAGGAATTTAGTCTATATCCCATAGGTTATGACGTGGAAAAGGTGAGGGTTTATAACAATTTGAAGGGTAATCCCGTAAATATATTCAGGGAGGTTGATCATAAGTATATGCCGGCTATATACAAAAAGAATCAATGGTTGGTTTATCCCGCGTGCCCGATACTTAATACGGTGGGTTGGCCCGTAGGAATTTTAGAAGCACAGGCGTCAGGTGTTGGTGTTTGTATGGCGAATACCCGTCCCGATTTGCATGACTTGGTAGGTGGTGCGGGCTACATGTTTGATCGTATAGAGGATGTGGCCGATATAATTCGAAAACCACTATCGAATGAAATGCGGGAAAGAGGTTTCGAAAATGCTAAAAACTACGATTTTCAGGTTCATAAAGAGAAGCTAACGTCGCTTTGGTATTAGTCCAAGCGCTTGTAACGGCCTACCTCACAACAGGTATCCCATATCCCGACCACGACTTAGTATCTAGCACCAAGTCTTTGTGCTCAAAGGCGCCGGTTTGGGGTCCATCAGGGTCGGTTGTAACTAGCGCACGAATGGCGTCTTTATACTTTTCCCAGCCGAGGATCTGATTCTGGTTTCTAATGCTATTGGGGTGTTCCTTCGGCGGGTATAATGTTGGGTTGGTATTTATCTCATAAATTTGACACTGCCCATTTACCAGTCCGAAATCTACACGTCCGTACTCGATTCCGGCTAAATCAAATACCTTAGTAAGCTCGTCTTTAAAGGCGTTACTTTTAATCATCTCTTGCTCTTCGGTATAGAGCGCATCATTCGCAGAGTTCTTAGTGCCGTACTTAACCAGCCAGCTATTCTCGTGAACGGTATTGAAGAAGAATAATTCATTGGCAACACGATAGGACGAAAGCTTTCGAAATAACCCGCCTGAAAGCGGCTGCGCACAATATTCTACGATGAGTAAGCCAGCTTCCGGCTCTCCTTTCGCTTTCAATTTCTCTAATGTCCTTAATAGCTCTATTTCATTAGATATTAGATCGGAAACAGGATAGTGATGGTCATAATCTCTGCGGATAAATACCGGGTATTTTTGTGGCATTTGACGCTCAGTGACAGAATAAGCGTTAAAATCATTTATTCCATGAACGTGCAGCAGTCTTAGTAAGCTTTGCCGGTCCGCCATTAATGCAGGGTTGTTGATCGCGCGGTAAGCAGGCCCGGCGTTCTTGATATGTTGATACAGGGCACTTGCTATTCGCAACTCCCACGGTCCCATTCGTTCCCTGTCGAGGAAGACATAGCTGCCCTTTGGTGGGTTCTTCTGTTTTAACAGCCAGTTATAATTACATACCCCCAGTTTACAGCCTTTTATTTCGTCTAATATGCGATTATGGGTGTAAATATGATCGCCATAACAAACAAATAGTATCAAAGTGTAGGACTCCCGGTAGTCGTAGTAGAGGGAACATTGTGTGTCGAGGAAGTTAGTCTACCTACATAAATAATAGAAATAGCTGAAGATTAGTTCCATAGCCCCTTTTAAATTCATGTTCACTGTACTATATTTATGGAGCGTAGGCACAGCGCAGAGAGTTTCTCTGCTGTAATCTTCACTAAAAAGAGTAAAAGCATATGAAAGATAAGACACTCGGGTTAGATCCTTCTAAACTGCTCGGTTTTAAATTGATAGAACAGTCAATCAGTAGTCTTCCTGGTAAACAGGGTACTCTGAAATTGGGAGCAAAAGCCGGCACCAAATTTGGAAATAAAGGGCAGCCCTGATCCAGTTTAAGAAAAATGCCCCAATATAAGGAATGGTCTGCCAAAGCGCGGGCCATTCTTTTTTTTGAAAGACATATAATATGATGAGCTCCTCGGTAATAGATACCTGCTTTGCCCCTAGTGGTCCTCGCGCTCTTGAGTTGAACCAAAGAATGCATGCAGAGCTGGCCGACAGTTTGGCTTATCTGGCTGAGGAAATAACAGCATCCCTTGCCAGTACGACTAATAAGCCTTTACTTGACGGCTTAGCCGCGCTCACCAGAGACCTGAAATCAGGTAGCACCTATAGCCCCGCGTTATTTGCCAGTTACTATCAATTGTGTATGTCACTTAGCGACGAAGGGGATCAATGGGAGCGGCGTTTGGCTCAGTTGTTAGAGCATGGGGTCGTAAGCCAGGGCCTGAAAATCCGTAATCTCGATTTATCGGGTTTCGGCAGCATGGAAGCACTTAAATTGTATCAGCAGGCGTTGGATACGGATGATCTTCTGGCGATCGGCTTTATGCCTCCCGATAATCAAGATAGCCAGGAGACTGCCCAAAGTATTAACCGGGCCTTGTCTCTTGCCGAGAGAGTTGCGCCGGCTCTGGCCGCGGAATTCAAGGCCTTGGTTCACGATATCGTATTGGCCCAGTCGCCAAAGACCCCCGGCGCGGTAAGATTTGATGGTGCATCTTCGTACCAACTATGGGGGGCACTTGCTCTGAGCGTTGAGGACCCAAAATCTGACTTGGAAATGATGGAGACACTGGCCCATGAGTCAGCTCATAGCTTCCTTTTTGGGATGACTATTGATGAGCCCTTGGTAAAAAACCCTGACGACCAATTATATGCATCACCTCTGCGTGTAGATCTCCGGCCGATGGATGGTATATACCACGCTACCTATGTTTCTGCCCGAATGCACTATGCTATGTGGCAAGCGTATGATTCTAACGTATTGAATTCATCTCAAATAAAAGAGTGCGCGGGTTACTTACAGGCAAGTTTAAAGGCTTTTCAAAACGGCTGGTCGGTTGTAGAAGAGCATGGGGATCTAAGCGACACGGGAGCGGAGCTGATGTCACATGCTTCGGACTATATGCAATCGATGTCTGGCAGGGTATCGCATTTGTAATGTCGTAGACCAAAGCTTGATATTTTTATATTCATTGATGAGGGATGTTAATATTCTGAAGTGTCGATTGTCATCCAATTGGAATTGAAATGAGCAGCACTGTTAGCAAGATACTGTCGTGGGGAAATATCCCACAATTACTGGTTGATGTATTTACAAAGTATTCAGCCTCGGAGGCTCTCGTAGACGGTGATATACGGCTGTCATATCGGGACCTGGAGGTTAGGGTTATTGCGCTTGCGACTGCCATGCAGAGCAACGGGGTTGGTCCGGGCGACCGGGTTGTAATATTAGGCTCAAATAGCTGGCAGTGGGTTGTTACGGCCTTGGCTTGTTGGTGGTTGGGTGCAGTGGTAGTTCCGATAAATCACCGCCTTAAATCTCTGGAAATACTGCCAATTATCAAAACTATTAGACCCAAAATGTTGTTTATCGGGAGTGACAGCAAAGGGGGTTCTCTCACTGAGGTTTTTTACAGTTCAGATGATCAGCCCAGCCAAGGCACCTTCTCTCAGCTTCCAGGCAGTTGCCCGCTAGTAGATTTTCATGCGAGTGGTCAAAATCACTCTCCAGTTTTATGGGACGAAATGGTGTCAACGGTGGCGGGCGAGGCCGTCTTGCCCGCACTGAATGCTGCAGGCAGTAGCCTTTGTCAGGTTCTATTTACCTCGGGTACGACAGGCAAGGCTAAAGGGGTGATGCATAGCCAAGGGCAGGTATTATTTTGTTCTGGTGCCATTCGGAGTTTTCAGAGTTGCGATAACAACGATCGCTTTTTGGTAGTACCGCCATACTCCCATGGCTTTGGCTTAGATGCCGGTATTTTAGTTGGATTAATGTATGGCATGTCACATCTAGTTGCTCGTTCTCCTGACCCGGGCTATCTGCTTGATCTGGTAAGCAAAGAACGAGCGACTGTTATCTCTGGTCCTCCCGCTCTATTTGCATCCCTCTTGGTCGAGGAGGCGGTAAAACCTCAGAGCTTGGAAAGTGTGAGACTTATCGCCACAGGCGGCTCGGATGTTCAACCAAAGCTGATCGCTGACTTGCAAAAATTTGCCGACGTGTACAGTGCCTATGGTCTTACCGAGTGCCTTACCGTGAGCGGTACTGGACAAGGCTACAGCCCTGAAGCGATAGCCAAAACTGCAGGTAAGGTGGTCGATGGTATGGCGGTGAGCCTTGTCGATCAATGGGGTGAAGAAGTGCCCACAGGAGAAACAGGGGAGGTCTGTGTCGCTGGTGATGGAGTTATGCTGGGTTATCTTAATGACAAACAACAAACCGAAGAAGCGATGGACGACCATGGTTGGCTCAGAACCGGTGATTTGGGTTGTCTAACCGAAGAGGGCGATCTACGGATAGTGGGCAGAAAGAAGGATATGTTTATTTGTCAGGGTTACAATGTCTATCCGGCCGAGGTTGAAAACCTGCTATTAAAAAGTAATATGCTAAGTGCTGTCGCGGTGATTAGCCGTAAAAGCCGAATTGCAGGGGAAGAAGGTATAGCGGTTTGTGTTCTTAGCGATAAATCTAAAACTCAAATACGAGAGTTACGACTATGGGCTCGAAACAATGTTGCCGACTATAAGGTGCCTTCGAAGTTTATAGAAATAGACCAGCTACCACTCAACGCAACTGGTAAAGTTGATAAATTGATATTACAAGCAGAGTACTCCTGAGGTCTCGATACCGAGATAGCACTCATCATCGTGTCAATATACTGCCGGTTTCGAGTTACCAGACAAAGATATGAAAAGTCATGTCCAGTATTCTATGCAGGATGACTTATGGCAGGAGAGATAGTACTTGACAGTTAATCCTAATAATCAAGAAGCAGTATGTGTTACTCGTTTTAAATCAGGCTGCCCCCAATTGGTATTTATTTACCAGGGGAGAGCGGGTGGGTTGTTTATGCCGCCGCTGAATTTCCTTCGGCTGTCAGGCGCTGCACGTCGCAATATGGCAATGTTTCGGGATTTTGGTCGCAATTATTATCACGGGGAAATCCATCCTGATTGGCCCAATATAGATGTTACGTTAGAAAATCAACGCCAGATTAAGGCCCAGTGTACCGATGCTTCAGAACTCTACTGCTCGGGAACATCAGCCGGAGGGTATGCGGCCATTTTATTTGGCCACTACCTGCAAGCTGATATTGTTTACGCCTTTGGCGCACAAACTCTGGTTGAGAGGGATTCTTCTGACGCGGAACTGGACTTCCCGCCTGCGCACCGTGATCTGTCGATACTACTGAAAAATTGGAATGGTAAAACCCGTTACAAGCTATATTATGCTGTGGGCTGCAAAGCCGACCGCATTTATGCAGAGCGAATGGCGGGCTGTCCAGGGGTTGAGTTGTGCCCCGTGCCAGGTAGCTCCCATGACGTATTTGAGGAAATAGACGAGGTGGTGTTGTTAGGCGGCTTATTTCCTCCCCTACAAGCAGAGAACGAAAATGGATCATAATAAATTGATCAATGACTTACTTGAAGAAATGGAAGTTGTTTGCAATCAGAAGGTTACTGCCAGCACGCCCTTATTGGACGAGGCACAACTCGATTCGTTTGGCATTATGATGATAATAACTTTTTTGGAGGATACTTACTCGATAGAGGTGGCTGACGATTTACTGGCTACACATAATTTTGTTAGCGTCACGGTTATTGCCCAGTGGGCCCTGCCGCTGATAAAAGCACAGGTCTGCTGAGTGAATTTCAGGTGATGATTGGTGATGTGAGTAGTTGCGCTAACCGGTAAAAAATGAAGTGGGTGGATAATGGCCAAATTGGAAACTAGTGGTAATGACCCCCTGCCCTTGGGTGTGAAGTCATATACGTTAACAACGCATAAGGATGAGCGGGGCGAACTCACGGAATTTTATAATAAGAGCTGGGGTCTGGATTTCGATTGCTTTCAATGGAATATTGTCAATTCCCGTTCGAATACCTTTCGAGGTTTTCACGCTCATTTAAAACACTCCGATTATCTGTTTGTTCCCGCTGGGAAAATGTTGCTTGGCCTTGTCGATATACGGGTCAACTCGCCAACGTTTAGGCAGTCAGCGCAAGTGGAGATTTCCCCGCAATCCTCAAAGGTCTGGATGATTCCCCCGGGAGTGGCGCACGGCTTCTATTTTCCTGTGGAGTCTGTTCACTGCTATGCACTCACCCATCAATGGGATATAAATGAAAAGCACGGTTGCAGATGGAACTCGCCGGGTACAAATATTAGCTGGCCCACCACAGAACCGGTCCTTTCGGAAATAGATCAGAGCTTTGGTGACCTAGAAGACCTGATCGAAGAGCTGAAAGATGTCGACTTCAAGGTATGAGATGTGATGAGTAGTGCACATATAGGTCTGATTGGATGTGGCAGATGGGGTAAACATATCCTGCGAGATTTAAAATCGCTGGGTTGTCGAGTCACTGTGGTGGCGCGCTCAGATAGCTCCAGATCAAATGCCTTGGAGTATGGTGCAGATGTTGTGGTTGAACAAATAGACCAACTGAAGGGCGATTTTGATGGTTTTGTTGTAGCCACGCCAACCGCGCAACATGCGGAGCACATCGAATCAATTCTGCACTTTGACAAGCCGGTATTTTGCGAAAAACCGCTGACTAACGACCTGGCAAGCGCAGAGCGTCTGGTTGGCGCTGCCGGTGATCGAATATTTGTCATGGATAAGTGGAAGTATCACGGCGGTGTGATTGCCATGGCAGATTTTATTGCCAAGGGTAGTGTTGGCAAAATTAATCATATCATCAGTCGCCGTAATCAATGGGGTAATCCACATACCGATGTAGATGAAACCTGGATACTTACACCACACGATATATCCATAGCTCAGCTGTTACTGGGTCATACGCCCACGCCAGTATCTGCCGTCGCAGAGACCGACAGCAACGGGAAGATCAGATACCTCCGAGCTACGCTCACAAGCGATAGTGCAGCTGTTCTAATAGAAGTTTCCGGTCTACATCCAATCAATGAGCGTTCACTGCTTATTATCTGCGAGGGCGGCTCAGTAATGCTGACCGATAGCTTCAGCGAGCATCTGTTGGTTCAGCGCAATACTGCTCCGGATTTCGGCAGTAAACCTGAAAAAATTCCGTTTAAGAATAGCATGCCCTTACTTGCCGAACTGGACCGCTTTGTAAACTTTATAGAAGGTGGCAAACCACCAGTGTCTTCTGGGCAGCATGGGCTTGAGAACGTCGCCTGTATTAGTCAGTTAAGGGAGCTGTCACAGACAAATGGCTGAACTTTTTACTGTGCTTATTCCAACTTATGATCATCAGGATACGCTGTATTATTCTGTCGAGAGTTTGTTACGGCAAACTCTGGGAGACTTTCGGGCGATTATCGTTGGCGATGGCGCGCCAGAGCGAACCGCACAAATTGCTAAAGAGCTAATACGCCGCGATCAGCGCATATCGTATGTGCCAAACCCCAAGGGCGAAGGGAATGGGGAGCTATATCGTCATCAAGCATTGCGTGAGGCTAAAAGCAAGTATGTCGCATATTTGGGAGACGATGACCTTTGGCTTCCTAATCATCTGGAGATACTGGCCGGCAAGCTTTCGAATTTTGACTTTGTGCAAACTACACATGCATCCTGTATTCAGGGGCGTAGATTTTATGTGCATGCAGGCGACCTTAATGTGGATTATATCCGCAAGCGGATGGCGAACTTTAGATGGAATTTCTTTGGTCCAACTTCGGTGGGCCATTCTCTTGAAGCATATCTAAAGCTGCCGGCCGGTTGGAGGCCAAAGCCAGTAGGCATGTTGAGTGATCTGCATATGTGGCGGCAGTGGATAGCTCAGGACTGGGTGCGTTTTAACAGTATATTGACTATTACTAGTCTGCATCTGGCATCTCCAAGCAGAACGGCAATGAGCATTGCGGAACGATGCGAGGAAATGAAGTTTTGGCTTGGCAAAATCGACCAGCCAGAATTTGCTAACACAATGGAAAAGGCACAACTAGACAGTTATCGTGGTGAGTTAATCGAGAATTTGGCTAATCAGCCGACACAAGATTACTATAACTCTCAGCTTAGAATTGCATCTAAATTGTATGCCCGGTCGCAATTTTCACTTGCCATAGATTTACTTAATCTGGTTCGTGAAATTCAGCCCTTCCACCCTATGGCATTGAATCTATTGGCGCGTTGCCTAACTGCTATGGGTCAACTTGATGAAGCTGAGGGTGTGAACAAGCTAGGATTCCAGCATTTTCCAACAGAACCGGCGTTTTGGGATAATGCTGCCGCAATTGCGCTGGCCAGAATGAACCCGCAGGATGCTATCGCGGCGGCGGATAAGTCCATTTCAATGACCCAGGGGCGGGCCGACCCCTACCTATGGCGAAGTATTGCTTGTGGAAAGCTCGAGCGCTACAAGCAAGCACTGGCAGATATAGAAATAGCCATTAATATTGGCTCACCGAAGAAGACATGGCTTGAACATAGGGCTAAAATGACAGCACTTTTGGGATAGATTGGACGTGCTCTTCTGGTAGAGCTAGGAATTGGTGTAACTTATGGCAATGAAACGCTCGCTGAAATACCAGGCGATGACGGACGAGGAGCTTCTGGACTTGTTTATCAATGATAAACGGCCCAAAGATGATCACTACCTTAACGTGGAGTTGGTGGAGCGAGATCTACTTGAGCAGGCCGAGAACTTTAAAGTTGACGAGGCCAAGAAAAAGCCGCGTAAAACAGGGCCAATTATTTTTGCAATAATGATATTTTGTGTTTTTGCGTTCCGCTACGCCCAAAAATATATTTAACAACCTTAAATATACCCTGCATGCGAAAACTAATCCTCTGGTTGCTTGTGCCCGGCTTGCGCGAGAAGGTGCAACGAGTATATCAGGCCCTGCACCAACCCCAGGTAGTGAATCATGAACCTTGAATCGCAAAATATCTTGCTGAATATTCTTGCTGACGGTGAATTCCACTCAGGCCAGGCCATTGGTGAAGTTATGGGTGTTTCTCGGGCCGCCATCTGGAAACAGCTACAAAAACTGGATGAGCTGGGGCTTGATATCGAAAGCGCCAAGGGTAGGGGCTATCGTATTGATGGCGGGCTGGAGCTGCTCGATGAGAGCGCCATTCGTAGTGGCCTTAATCCACAGGCGGCTAGTCTATTGTCCTCTCTGCAAATCCACCACACCATCACGTCTACCAATGAAGTATTGTTAAGAGAGGCCTCTTCTCGCAGCAGTGGGTCTGTTTGTCTGGCGGAGCAGCAAACAGCAGGCCGCGGTAGGCGCGGTAGACTATGGGTGAGCCCCTTTGCCCGCAATATCTATTTATCCATGTTGCAGCAGTTTTCCACTGGAGCAGCAGCAGTACAAGGCTTGAGCCTGGCGGTTGGTGTCCTGATTATCGAGGCGCTCGAAGAGCTGGGAATGAGTGACTTAGGCTTAAAATGGCCCAATGATATCTATTGGCAAGACCGCAAGCTGGCAGGCATATTACTGGAGCTCAGTGGTGACGTGTCCAGTGCGTGTAGTGTCGTGGTGGGTATAGGTTTGAACGTGGCTATGCCAAAAGCGGCCGCAACCGAAATCGACCAGCCTTGGGTGGACTTGCGCACAGTAATGCAAGCCACTGTTTCCCGCAACGAGCTGGTGGCTGCACTTTTAGGGCGCTTACTACCTGGTCTGAGTACTTTTGAGAAGCAGGGACTGGCAGCGTATCAAAGCAGGTGGCGGCAGTGGGATGTGCTAGACGGAGAAACGGTAATAATACATATTGGTGACTCAACCGTGGCTGGGGTGGCTCGCGGTATTGATGACACAGGCGCAATCATGATCGAGACATCAGAAGGAGAGCGTAGTTTCTCTGGCGGTGAAGTGAGCATACGCAGAGCTCAAGATGCTTGATATCGATGTAGGCAATACCCGAATAAAATGGCGAATAGCCCCGTCATGTCATGGCGACGCCCCTGATCCGGTTCACCTGATAGAACAGATTAAACCAAGCCTTAATCATGTTTCGCGTATCAGAATAGTCAGCGTTGCTTCTGAGCAGGCCAATCACGTTCTCGCAGAGCAGCTCAAAAGAGCAACAGAGCTAGAGGCAGAATTTGCCGTAGTTTCTCCTGGTTGTGGAGGATTGGTATGCGGCTATCAGGATTATCATCGCCTGGGGGTAGATCGTTGGGCGGCAGTATGCGCTGCATGGCATGAATGTCAGTCATCATGCATTGTCGTGGATGCAGGGACGGCCGTCACCGTTGACGTGGTTGATGATAATGGGCAGCATCTGGGTGGTTATATCGCACCGGGCCTGACCATGGCACAGGATGTTTTATTAAAGAAAACTCACGGCATAGAGTTCGATCACCGCCAGCCTACACTCGAGCCCGGGCGCGATACAGCCACCGCGGTTGGCGGCGGGGTGCTTTTGTCGATATTAGGGATGATAGAGCGAACCGTAACACAGTCGACAGAATCTCTTGGCGTGAGGCCAACAATCTACCTCACAGGTGGCAACAGTGATTTACTGCGCGGCTATTTACAGTTAGATATGGTATATAAACCTTTTTTGGTACTTGATGGTTTAAAGTACTTGTTGCCCTAGGGGATTCAGTTGAAGTTTTTTGTTCTAGCCGTGTTAATAGCGCTTAATTTAGTGATATTTTTAGCCGAGCATCCCCAATTCGACCAGAATGTAGTGATGTCGAATGCAGAGAATACGCGTCCATTAGCGCTGCTGCATGAAGTAGATAAACCTGTTCTCAGGTCTTCAAGCATGGAACTATCAGTGGGTGATTCTCTTTCAACTTCGACAGAAAAGTGTGTGGCCTTAGGGCCTCTTGAAGAGAATCAATCCACAGATATCGTGGCGCTATTCGAAGAGAACGATACACCCTTTCAATTGAGAAAAAATCTTAATGAAGTTGACCGCGCCTGGCTGGTATATATAGGCCCTTTTCCAGATAAAAACGCGATAAAGGAAGAGCGTCGTCGATTGAGGAAGCTGGGATTGGACAGTTACCTGCTAGACGACATGACAGTGTCATTGGGCGTGTTTGGCGCGCGCGACAATTCTTTAGACTATGTTTCTGTCTTGCAGGCCAAGGGCTTAGATCCACAGATTAAGTCAATTAAGGGTATGCAGGAGTCTATATTTATTCAGGTGGCAATGGGTGACTATACCTCTTTGGCCGCCAAGATTAACTTCCGGCAGGATTTTCCGCAAGAGATGGAGAATTGCGTTCTAATCTGAGTAAGTTTTTCAGTGTTATCACCCCAATTAATTCGTTGAAATTGTTTCCGGGGAGCAGAATATTGAGGGGGGTAGGGCAATGATTTATCAGTGTTATTTTCAGCAGAATCAGCGCGAGCGATTATTTCAGCAGGATCCTTATATGGGATTTGGTTTGGAGCCCGAGGTTAACCTAACAGTCACGATGAATTGTCCAGAGCTGAGTGGTCGGTCTGGCAGGATGGCAATGGTAGAGTACGGCTGTTTTTTGCATATATGGAGAAATATCGATAGCTATAATGACGACTGGTTCGGTTTCACTTCATATAGACAGTTGGAAAAGACGTCTTTTATGTTTCGCTCATCGGCAGAGGTTAGCGCAGTTCTCGACGGCTGTGACATAGCTGGGTGGGGGTGGATGGATTTGAATAAGACTAATCAGATATCAGATTATCTTGCCAGTACGCTCAAGGGGCCGGCCTTTCAGGCTGAGTACTATCACCCCGGAATGATGATCTTCCTGGAAAGTCTTTTTTGTGGTCAGGGTCAGCGTTTGCCACAAGAATTTTATAGCGCAGAGAAAGCTCTCTATGCAAATTATTGGGTAATGCGTCGGGAGTTGTTCCTGGATTTTATGGCGTGGTCTTGGCCTATTATTAAGGTGGGGTTGGCGGCTGATCACAGTTACAAATATCAGGTCAGTACCGACGGTAATAATACAGAAAAGGCAATGGGTTATGTGATAGAAAGACTTTTTATTATTTGGTATATGATGAGAAATCTTGATCTAAAAGATCTAAGCTCCGGAGAATTTAATCCAGCTCGTAGGTCTGCTTGATATTTTGATAAGTTGAACTTGTTCATAATTTTTGGAAATTGCTGTAGTGCTGTGAAAAAGGGATAAAATGAAAAAAAAGACAGGAGTCTACGATACGTTTAATTCGGCGATTTTTGAGTCAGTGCCAACCGATGCATTGCGTATACTGGATTTTGGTTGTGATACTGGGAATTTAGGGGCAGCGCTGAAAAATCAGGATTCTCGTAGATATGTTGCGGGTGTTGAAATATCAAACGAGCCTGCCAGCATCGCGGAGTCCCGTTTGGATCGTTTGTATCGTTTTAATGTAGAGAAAGATCCTTTGCCTGAAGATGAGGAGCCTTTTGATGTGATCATATTTGCTGATGTTCTGGAGCACCTATACGATCCGCAGGCATGTCTTGAGAAGATACTGCCAATGCTAAGTGAGCATGGGATTGTGTTGTGCTGCATTCCCAATATTCAGCATCACTCAATAATTAGCGGGCTATTGCGCGGCGATTTTCAATACAAGGATACGGGGTTGCTAGATAGAACCCATATTCGATTCTTTACGCTCTCTGGCATCCAAAAAATGTTCCTGGACGCAGGGTATTTGCCGCGAAATATTGGCGAAGTGTCGCTGCCAAATGAAGCTCTGTGTGATGACCTTGCGCCGGTTATGGAAAAGCTGGGCTGTGGTGTGCTTAATAGGAAAAACATGAACACGTTCCAGTATGTTTTCTCCGCGAAAAAGCAGCCTAATGAATATCCGCAAGAAGAGACCGGCGGGATGACGTTTGTTACGTGTGTTAATAATCACGAGGTCTATGCAGATAATCTCGGGGTGTCTCCTGATATTGGGGAAGAAAGCAAACATCGGCTTCTTTATTGGGAAGGAGCTCCATCCGCCGCTGCAGTTTATAATCAGGCTTTCGATTCGGCAAACACTGAATATATATGTTTTGTCCATCAAGATGTATATCTGCCAAAAGGTTGGGTTGCCAGAGTACAGCAGCAATTATTATCAATAAGGCCCGAGCATGATAATTGGGTTGCTGGTGTTTTTGGCATAAGACTGGACAATGGTAGGGAGTCGGGGACTCTCGTTGACAGATCTGTATTTTTGGATAGGCCCCCCTATCCTAGCGAAGTGGGTAGTTTAGATGAAGTTCTTCTGGTTATGCCGGCTAAAAGTAGGCTTCGATTTGATTCTGCGCTGGGCTATCACTTTTTCGGTACTGATATTTGTTTACAGGCGGGTCGAGCGGGTGGGGTGGCGTTTACACTCGACGCACCATGCATTCATAACTCACAGACAGTAGATGATAAATACCCCAACGCATTCTATCAATCAGGAGTAGCGTTGATGAAAAAATGGATAGAGTATCCTAAGCTTAGAACGGCGGTTTGCAGACTAACTCGTCTGAAAGATGGCAGGATAGAATTTCACTAAATAATTTGCAGGTATAACTGCAAAACAGCTCGGAAACTGAGGTAATAGTCAAAAGTGGGTAATTCAGTAGATATATCAATTCAGAGGGTTTTACCGCAGCCAAAATCGCGCTTCCTTGTCTTTATTCGCGCTGGGGATTCAGTCGAGTTTGACTACTGGAGTGAATCGAAGCGAAGAAATTGGGACGTGGCAATTAGCAGTTATGGCGAAGAAGAGCTCAGTCGACAGCTTTATGCAGAAGCGGATTACCTGTTTATGGGTGGTCTGAGCAAGATGCAGTCTTTCAAGCGGTTTTATGAAGCGGCCCCTCAAATCAAAGCATACGATGCCATTTTAATGCTGGATAATGATATCGATATAGATCCAGATGACCTGGCTAATTTCTTTGAATTGCATTGCGAACATGGTTTTTCTATTAGTCAGCCTGCGCTCAGTCATGATTCCAACAGTAATTTCGATCTTACTCTGCGCTACCCCATGACAATATATAGAAAGACAACCTATGTAGAAGTAATGGCGCCGTGTTTCTCGCAGGAGGCAATTAACAAAACTATTCAGACATTTGATGAAACGATATCAGGATGGGGTATGGATCTGGTGTGGCCGCTGCTTGTTCCAGATAAATCCATCGGGGTTATCGATCTGTGCGTTATGCGTCATACCGCGCCAATGGATGCGGTGAATGGCCCTTTTTACCAATATCTTAAAAGTATCGGTGTGCATCCGATTATTGAGTTGGAGGGCATTTGCAAAAAGTATAACATTGACAGATTTAGTTACCCTCTGGGAAATCTGGTGGTTAATTCACAAACGCTTCATGTCAGGTTTGGAAGACCGAAACCCAAAAGTTAGTGCGCCATAAGCTCTTCGATTAACTCCTTGTAGCCCAGCTGGTTAAGGGGGTTGTTGATGGAGAATTGTTTGACAAACTCTCTGCCTCTTATCGCATTGGCTTCAATGTTTTGGTCCTTAATAGCGTTTGTTACGGCCTCTCTGCCCTGGTCAATATCGCAGTCTTCGTAGTAATAGCCTACATCTTTTAGTCTGGGTGAATTGTGTACCAGAGGTACATTCAGGTGCAGTGCCTCAAGATAGAGGTAATTCAGCTCACACATCATCTGGTGTGAAAGAAGAATATCGCGTTTTGCGAAGTTTTGGGCGAATGAATTGCGTGGCCCAAATTCGACCTTTTGAGCTCTGCTACCGAGCCAGGGCATATTCTTGAGCATGTTTTTTAGGAAGTAGGTGTTTTCACTCCAGCTTTTTGCGTTATTTACAAAGCATTTGGAGAATATGTCGGGCTGGGTCCGGCAGATGGATTCGACTATGGTCAGCGGTATGATCGAGTTTTTCATAATGCTGAGGTTGCTTTCCATGATTCTGATTGTGGGCTGAGCTTGATGATCGGCGGCAGTAAACGGCTGGCCGTGGATAAAGCGCGGCTCCCATATATAAGGCGCCATACGTACCGGGGCGTGGAATAATGTCGACAGATAGCTGAATGTAGAGGCAAAGTGGGGTGAGGCCCACACTCTATCAACCTTGCCATGGCGAATTTCTGATTCTATGCCGTGTGAATAGATGATTTGTTCCATGTCGTGAATCATGACATGGCCGTAGCTAATGGCAGCTATACGGGTGCCCATGTGTTCGCGTATTACCTGTCGATTGTTATTGCGCAATGACATGCCTATTTCCAGGCAGGCATCAAGATGGATATTGTTGTCTAAAACTTCTTGCAGTGTATAGGCGGTATAGTTCTTTCCCCCCAGTTCGACAGACTGATTGTCCTCGGGCTTATAGGTGACCAGTAGGCAGTTATAGCCTACCGTGGTAAGCAAGTCGTGAAGAAACAGAATGTTCTGTGAGATGCCATTTGAAAATAGTGAATTTGCCAAGGGTGTGTCATTGGCGATAGTGATACCGATAGTTATAGACATGCGTATAGAGTGCTCGCGGATGATGGGCAGAAAGTGTATTAGCCCCGGTTTTCAATAATTTTCAATGTGGATGCGCCGGTGATCTGGTCAATTATTGGTTTTGCCCATTTGGCAACAACAATACCATTTTCTTCAACCAGAATCTTTACTTTGTCGGGCATCTCGGTCATGGGAATGTTGCGATAATGATCAATCCATCTCGATCGATAAAATACGGTAGCCTCATGCGTGCGTCCTAGTTTTAATCCCTTCGTGGTGGCAAGCTCAGCCAGCTCTTTCTCCAGGTATCTGTCTACTCCCGCGGTGCGCACCCCCTTGCGCCGGGGTACCCGCCACCAATTGGCTCCCGCCAGTATGGCATCGCCAAACAGTGACAGTGTATTGGTATCAATTACCGATATACCGTTTTCAGTTTGGTCAATGAACATCGGCTTGTCTGTTCTATAGTTGCATATCCAGCGGTCTGCAACGACGATATGAGCCCCCATTTTGAAGATGGCCAAGGTGCTTTCCAGGTGGCTTGGGGCCCAGCTATTGTCGGCGTCGAGATAGGCCACGCCGTCACAGTGCATACTCTGCGCGTAGATTGTGCCAATAGCACGGGGGGTTGCTCCGGTGTCTTCACAGCCGGCCGGTAGCTCAATAACATGGATATTGGAGGCTAGTTGATGTTTTAAGCTGGGCTCACAGGGGGTGCCATCGAATATCAGGACATGCAGCGCTACCGGCACGGTTTGCCGGGCCACCGAGTTGACGCACCGCATGACGACCTCAGGTGGCTCGTCCTTGATAGGCGTGATAACGGCTAATTGTTCGGTCATGATGCCAGCGCTTCTTCGATCAAAGCCTGGTAGCCCTGTTTATTGGCCTCGTTATCAGAGGCAAACTGTTTGATGAAGCGTTTGGCTTTACGGTGATATTCAGTGATGTCTTTGTCTTGCGCGGCTAGCTTACAGGCTCTGGCGCCCTCTTTGGCATCAAAACCTTCGTAATAGTAGCCTACCTCCTTAAAACGCGGCGAGTTGTGTACCAGAGGGATATTTTTGTGTAGAGCTTCCAGGTAAAGATAATTTAGCTCGCAGCCCCACTGGTGGGACAGCAAGATATCGCGTTTCTGGAAGCTGGCTTCAAAGTCGCGCCGCGGGCCAAACAGGATCTTTTTGTTATGCCCCGACAGCCAGGACATATTGGCGAGTATGTTTTTCTTAAAATACTCGTTTTTAGCCAGCTTTTCGCTGCCGTTGATCAGCATTTGATTAAACTGCCCAGGGTCCTTGCGGCATATTGTTTCGGCGATGGTAATGGGAATAAGCGCATTTTTCATCAGGCTGAGGTTAGCTTCCATCACGTTGATGTTAGGCTTGGGCTGATGGTCTTTCTTGCCAAAGGGTTTGCCCATGAACTTGGAATCCCAAATAAAGGGGGCCGTTCTAATCGGTGCGCTATAGAGCATTTCTAAATAGGAAAAGGAATTTTCGAAATGCGGCGACGCCCACACGTAGTCCGGCTCCTTCAGACGTACCGCCTCGCCCATGTTCATGGGGTAGAATAGACGCTCCATGTCATGAATCATCGCGTGGCCATATTGTACGGTGACAATTTTAGTGCCTGTTTGATGGCGGAAGGCCCTGCGTGCATCGGGAGTGGTGACCGTGCCAACCTCAAGCAGTAGGGCTAGCGGGAGCTTACCCTCCATTATTTCGCCATAAGAGAAAGTCTGGTATGACTTTGCCTTAATTAACATGGTATTGCGGGGTTGGGGCTTGCCCGTCAGGAAAAAGACATTGTGGCCTAGTGCATGGAGTAAGTCGTACAGGAAAATAGCATTCTGTGCGATACCGTTGGCGAATAATGATTTGTCAATGGGTCGGTGGTCTGCAAACGTAATTCCGATATCGGCAGTAATCATGTGTTAGCGGTGCTCGCGTTGGGGTTTCAAGTGGTTTTGTAGAGCCGATACTGCGGGCTTCACGAAATTGTAACATGTACTTGATAATAATTGAGCTGGTTCGCCTATTTCGGTTCAGTTTGCTGGTCTGTAAGTGTGCATGTGGAATGGAGACCTCTCAGCTTGAAAATATCGGCTCAAACCCTTGTTGCATGTACAATTTTGGGTGTTCTTCGCCTCGGTACGGCCAAAAACTGAAAAAAAATGGCAATTTCTTCAATAATTCTCTTTTTTTACAATCAGGCGCTAGACAATACTGGGGGCTTGGGTCTATATTGATGTCCGATAGGCCTTGAAAAGAATTCTTTGAAGGTTTTGAGCGGAATCGTCGATCAACGGCGGTCCGTTTACGTTTGTTAATAATATATGGGGATCTACCATGGAAAGAAATAAAAAGGCTGGTTTCGACCAGAAATTAATGGCCTTGGCCATTGCAGCGGTTGCTACAGGTGGTATGGCCACTTCGGCATCTGCTGATGTTGTTGCGTGTGTTGGACCTATTTTTGGGCCTCCAATCGATTGTGTGGCCGGACCGGCGGCTTATGTAGGTATGTATGAGGAAGATGGCGATTCGACTCTAGGTGCGCTTAGTGAAGTAGGGCAAAATGACGCTTACTTTGGTAACGATATTCCTTCTGACTTAACCGGTCAGGTTGTGACTAGTGATACCACAAACGTCACTCGTCAGATATATAGCCAGACTGGTGACGAATTTCAGTCCGAGTCGATCGGTGGCGCTTTAATCACTTCAGACTTCGCAGTGGTAGGCTTTGCCTCTTCTTACTCAGAAGCCGATGTTGACGCCGAGTTAAAAGAATACACCTCCTGGACACCAGAAATTGCTGGCGGTGCGATTTCAGACGTTTTTTGGACTTCTGACCTGACAGCTTCTTCTGAATTCACTTCTGATCAGGGCACTGCCCTGTTTATCGCTGAGGAAGGCCTAGTCGCTATTTCTGGCGAAGCTGTGACTAGCGATGGCATAGTAATAGATGACGACGTAGCATACTTCGGTATGACTCCAGACGTTATCACAGCATCTGTTTCTGACGCCGTATCAGGCGATTCTTCTCGCTTGCTCTTAGAAGCCGACGAAGCCAGCCTGCAGGTTAACGGTCACGGCATCGAAATTGCCTCTGACGTAACCACTATTACTGGCGGCGTTAATTCTTCTTATGCTGCATTCTCTGAAGATGAAGTAGAAATCGGCTTCGATGGAGCTGAAGCAGTCTCTATTACTTCAGATACAACAACTGTTCATAACGATCTGAACGTTGAAGGAAGCACTTGGCTTGATGGCACTCTTGACGTAGACGGTTCTGCTGAATTTGACAGCGACGTATCTATCGCTATGGGCCTGGATGTTAACGGCGACGCACAGTTCTCTGACAACGTATCTGTTGATGGTGATCTGGATGTAGATGGCCAGGTTTGGCTGCAGGACACTCTGGACGTAGACGGTTCTGCTGAGTTTGACAGCGACGTAACTATCGCTGCTGGTCTGGATGTTAACGGCGACGCAAACTTCTCAGACAACGTGTCTGTTCAAGGCGAGCTGGATGTAGACGGCCCGGTTTGGCTACAAGACACTCTGGACGTAGACGGTTCTGCTGAGTTTGACAGCGACGTAACTGTTGCTGCAGGTCTTGACGTATCCGGTGGTACAGTTACCGACACGTTGGACGTTTCTGGCGTAGCGACTTTCTCTGACAATGTAAACATTCATGGCGATCTGGCTATGGTCAGCGATGGCTCCATCACTACGGGTAACATCGTAATTGATGGTATGACTGACACCATAACAGTGGGTTCTAACTCCACTATCATTATGGATAACTACATCAACCTGACTAATGGTACTACCCTCAGTGACAACGTAGTCACTACGGGTACTGTTATCGCAGCTGTAGCTAATATCTCTGATATTAATGCCACCACTGTTGATGCCGACGTCGTGACTGCCAACACTGGCAACATCACTACTGTTAACGCAACAACCGTTAATGCTGCTGTAGCTAACATCTCTGATATTAATGCCACCACTGTTGATGCCGACGTCGTGACTGCCAACACTGGCAACATCACTACTGTTAACGCAACAACCGTTAACGCAGCCACAGCAAACATCTCTGATGTCATTGCTGACACTGTAACAACCAATCACCTGCAGGTTAATGGTGACGCAAACGTTACTGGCTACCTGGATGTAGATGGCGGTGCTAACTTGTCTATGGGTAACTCTGATACGAGTGATACTGATACGACTATCGCTCAGGAATGGAATGGTTCTGGCGGTTCAGGCGCTAGCAGTGACTTGCAGCCTCTGCAGATTGACACTGTACCTAACTGGAAGGGTTATGAAGAAGTAACAACTAACACTACCAAAGACGGTATGGAAACACTTAACGAAGTAGACGTATCTGATGAAGGCATCACTATCGTATCCGGTATGGTGACTTATGACGAAGTCTACGAAGAAGAGTTCTGGATCAAGCGTTCCGACGTTGTAGGTAGCGATGGCAACATCATTACCCAAACTTTCTCTGACAACACAGTAACTACTGATGACAACAATACTGTCGGTTCTTGGGGCGAGTTGGATGTCAACAAAACTGACTCCAGTCTGCTTCATGTAGAGCTAGATGGTGATGTTGAAACTGCAACAGGTGTTGTAGCAGATGCGGATGGTGTTCACATCATGGGCGACGTAGCCATATGGGGTGACGTAGACATGGGCGGCAACGGCATCACCGGTTTGTCTGATGGCGCGATCGTTTCTGACTCTTCTGCTGCTGTAAATGGTGATCAGATCTTCGGTATCGTGGCAACTCAGGCTCTTATTGACCTAGATCAAGATATTGATATCGGCTTGAACTCAGTTGCGATTGCCAATAATCTATCTCAGATTGGCTTTAACGCTGAAAATATCGCGGCTAATGCAAACGCAATTGAAGATTTGGAAGATAAAGTCGATCTTAATGAGTCGAATGCATCTCGCGGTATCGCGATTGCAAACGCAATGGAAACCTTCCTACCTGATCCAGGTAAGAAATTCCGCATGAACATTGGCGGTGGTTTCTACAATAGCGAGTCTGCAATTGGTATCACAGGTTCTGGCCGAGTTGGCAAGAAAGGTGATACAGCTCTCTACATCGGTGTCGGTTCCGACATCGATGGCGAGGAAGTAGGTGGTAAGGTTGGTGTATCCTTCCAGTGGTAAGGATGTACTGATCTAACTTTCCTTGTTAGACCCATATGAGCCCCTCTTCGGAGGGGCTTTTTTATTGTTAAACAGGTGATATATTAAGGCAGGTTTAGATGTCTACACGAGACATGACGCCAGAGCAGGCCTATACACGAGGGCTTGAGCTGATCGACAAGGGCGAAGCCACCGAGCTTGCGGATATTGTCAGAGAACTTATCGCATTTGCCCCCACTAATATTCAATATCAGGAGCTCTACGTTGACGCAATTCTGGCAAGGTATAAAAGCGGCCAGATTGCTCCTGATGACGCTCTGACTACACTGTCCTCTACGTTGCGTTTTGGTCGCTTTATTGGCAAACTGGCGCCAGCTTATTTCAAAGAATTGGAAGGCTTGCTTGTCCAGTTACCTCGTTTGTCAAAGCCCGGCCAACTCATTATAGGTTTGGGTCCTGGTCGTAACGGCTCCACCACTCTTGCCAGTATTTTGTCGACTATTCCAGAAGCAGGGATAACCCACGAAATGTACCCCACGTTATTTGTCGCACCAACAAGCGAACAGTTGGCATTCCACAAGCAGAGGTTTGAGCTGTTACTGCAATATAACCCCTATGTTGCAGATGTATCCCATTGGTGGCTATACGCCACATCGTGGTTGCAGCAGTGCTTTCCGACAGTAAAATTCGTCACACTCAGGCGCGACACCGAACAAGTAGTGCGGTCATTTGAGAGAGTCAAAAACCTTTCAACTCGGGCAGTGAACCATTGGGATAGCAATGAAGACGGATATTGGGCGACATCATATTGGGATGCCTGCTACCCCAATATACAGCCGGCTGCTTCTGCCCATAGCAGGCTAGACAAACGAGCCAGCCAGATATGGGCCTATGTTGATGGTTACTACCAGCAGGCTTATGCGCTCAAGGGCAACAATTTGATACTGCAGCTCGACGCTCTAAAGACCGACGGTAAAGCACTGATCGAAGCGTATCTGGGTGCCAGCGTTGCGAGTACAGATGTTTGGCTTAATAAGGGCGGTATTCATGATTCACTGGTCTAGGCAGCGGTATTAGTTTGCCTTATCTAGATATTTTATTGGCCACACCAGAACACTGGTAGAATCAACACTGAATTTTACCCCGCAGATACTCGCGGTCTGCACTTACCTTAGAAGGTCTTGCACTACATGAAAATCCACATAATGGATCCAGGTCTAATTACTGCCGGGGGGCATAATCAGGATTGGTGTGTACTAATGGCCGTTGCATTGCAAAAGCAGGGCCACGAGGTCACCCTCTATTGCTCGGGGCGAGCGCCTGACTCATTGGTTACGGAGCTTCGTACCAGTGTGCCAACCCAGCGGGTTTTTCGTTTTAACCCCTATGTGAATGCAAAAGATATCGACCCCATTTGCGGGGATATCGAAAGACAAATACTTGGAGCAGAGACAGTCGTGGAGGACCTAAGGAAGGTCTCGCCCGCAGACCTGTGGATGTGGCCCACCATGTTTGCTCACGAGATGATGGCTATAGCACGTTTGAATCCCAAAGTGGCGTTGAGTGCGGTGATTCATCATCGGCCAACGGAGGACGGAGCCTGGTGGCGACTGGCGGGCAAATATCTCAGCCGCTCTGCGGTCAACGTAAAGTGTATAGGCACAACAAACGATGAAGTACTGACGCACATCTATCCGCTGTTAAGTCAGTTTAACCCGCAGTCATTACCTATGCCGGTAGATGGTAATCCGACACAGCGAGAGTCACTGAAAACGATAGGTATATTAAGTAATTTTCGTCACGAGACAGGCGCCAAGATAATAGTCCCACTGTTACAGTATTGTCTGGATCAAGGTTATAAGGTGCTTATATCTGACGCCAGGCAATTGCCGGAATCAATTGCCAAGCACCCAAACCTTACCGAGTTAGGCTTTATCGAATCGTTTGCCACTGCGGTAGAGCAGTGTGATTTGGTTTTGGTGCCTTATCTCTGGCACCGCTATATGGCGCGCACCTCCGGTTTGGTGAATCAGGCGCAGGCATCCGCTGTGCCATGTATCGTGCCAGCCGGAGCGGGCTTTAGTCGGCAGCTACGGCAATTGGGTTGTGCCGAACTTTTTCACCAGTTTGATATAAACGCGTTACAACAAGCTATTCAAAACGCCAGCAATAATTACCAAAGCCTCGCCAAGTCGGCTTACGATGTGTCGCAGCAATGGAAAAAGAGACACGGTCTGCAGCGCTTTCTCTATATGATGGAGCACGGCCCCGCACAATAATGCGACATTATACGTTTTTGCTTTGTGACACAGTTTTTGATCTTTGTAGCTAAATTGGCTGTTCAGATTTGTTAGAATAAGTCTTATGTACCTTGTCCGGGAATAACCATAATCATGAAATTATTAGTAACAGGAGGGGCCGGTTTCATTGGCTCCGCCCTGATACGCTATTTGATGACCGAAACAGCGCACTCGGTGATCAATATAGACAAACTGACATATGCAGGTAATCTGGAGTCGTTGGCATCTATTGCCGCCGATTCACGTTATGCCTTCGCGCGAATAGATATTACCGATCGGGAGGCACTCGATTTAGTCCTCGAGCAACATCAGCCCGATGCGATTATGCATCTGGCCGCCGAGTCTCACGTCGATCGTTCAATTCATAGCGCTGCTGAGTTTATTGAAACCAATGTGGTGGGGACTTTCCAGCTGTTAGAGGCCAGCCGTCATTACTATGCTCAGCTAGATGAACAACGTCAGCAGCGCTTTCGCTTTCACCACATATCAACCGACGAGGTATACGGGGATTTGGCCGCTACCGAGCCCGCTTTCAGCGAGTCAAATGCCTATCAGCCGAGCTCGCCATACGCCGCCAGTAAAGCGAGCTCCGATCACCTGGTGCGGGCATGGTACCGTACCTACGGCTTGCCGGTTGTCATGACCAACTGCTCCAATAATTACGGCCCATTTCACTTCCCGGAAAAGCTCATCCCCTTGATCATCATCAAGGCGCTCAAAGGTGAGCCGCTGCCCATTTATGGCGATGGTCAGCAAGTGCGAGACTGGCTATATGTTGAAGATCATGCTCGTGCATTATATGCCGTACTGAGCCGCGGCAAGCTGGGCGAAACCTATAATATCGGCGGTCATAACGAAAAGACCAATCTAGAAGTCGTGACTACCGTTTGTGAGTTACTCGAAGAGTTAGCGCCGGATAAACCCGCAGGTGTGGTCAGCTACGCAGCGCTGATTACTCGAGTCGCTGACCGGCCTGGTCATGATCGCCGTTATGCTATTGATGCGACAAAAATAGAGCAAGAGCTGGGCTGGATACCACAGGAAACTTTTGCAACGGGTCTTCGCAAAACGGTGCAATGGTACCTGGATAACAGCCAGTGGCTGGAGCATGTTGCCAGCGGTGAATATCGTCAATGGGTAGAAACACACTATGGGGCATGAAATTTTAGTACTGGGTGCCACCGGACAGGTAGGTTCAGCTCTACTTGCGCCCTTAGCGCGGCTGGGCCAGGTCATTACCGCAAGCCGGGCTCAATGTGATCTATCTGATCAGACGCTGGTGAAAGCGCTGCTGGACGATATTCAGCCGGATATTATCGTTAATGCGGCAGCCTATACTTTGGTAGACAAAGCGGAAGGCGAACAAGACCAGAGCTTCCAGCTCAATCGCGACTTACCCGCACTGCTGGCTGATTATGCACGGGGCCACGATGCGCTGTTCGTCGACTACTCCACCGACTATGTCTTCGATGGCGAGTCTCGCAGGCCGTATACGGAAGATAGTCCACCCAACCCCCTGGGTGTCTATGGGAAAAGCAAGCTGGCCGGTCAGCGGGCGGTTCAGGCGAGCGGATGCCGCCACCTGTTGTTGCGAGTTGGCTGGGTATATTCTGCAGCGGGCAATAATTTTGCCAAAACAATATTGGGGCTCGCCGCCCATAAGCAGGAGTTGAATGTGGTCGCAGATCAACAGGGTACGCCAACTTCGGCAGGGTTTATTGCCGAGATAACAGCGCAGCTTATCGCCAAGTCTATCGTCGGCGAATGTGCTTCCGGGCTGTACCACGTGGCACCATCGGGCTATGCCAGCTGGCGAGACTTTGCATCGGTATTGGTACAGTCGGCCCGGCTGCAGGGTGCAGAGTTGGCATTGCAGCCAGCCGACATAAAACCCATAACGGCCGCCGAATATCCCTTTGTCGCGCCACGACCGCTGAATACCCGTTTAGATACCACTAAATTGCAGCAGGTTCTGGGGCGCGACTTGCCCCATTGGCAAGAGCCTGTTGATCACATCGTTAACGAGTTAATACATCATGAGTAAACGTAAGGGTATTATCCTGGCCGGGGGCTCCGGCACGCGTCTTTATCCGGTCACTCAGGCCGTGTCCAAGCAGTTATTGCCCATCTATGACAAGCCAATGATCTACTATCCCTTGTCTACGCTAATGCTGGCCGGTATCCGGGATATTTTGCTGATATCCACACCCCAGGACACGCCTCGCTTTGAGCAATTATTGGGTGATGGCAGTCAGTGGGGTCTCTGCATACAGTACGCCGTACAAGAATCACCCGATGGCCTGGCTCAGGCCTTTGTCATCGGTCGCGAGTTTGTCGGTCAAAGTGATTGCGCCCTGATTTTAGGAGACAATCTCTATCATGGTCATGATCTCGCCGGTTTGCTGCAAGACGCAGACGAGCAAACCGAGGGTGCTACCGTGTTTGCATACCCCGTCAGTGACCCTGAACGTTACGGCGTGGTAGAGTTTGATGAAATGGGTACTGCTGTGAGCCTTGAGGAAAAGCCAGAAAAGCCTCGTTCGCGTTACGCGGTCACCGGCTTGTATTTTTATGACAACCAGGTATTGGATATCGCGGCCGGTATTCAGCCCAGTGCTCGTGGTGAACTTGAAATCACCGACGTCAATGCACAGTATCTGGCTCAAGGCCAATTGCGGGTTAAGCAATTGGGCCGCGGCATGGCCTGGCTCGATACCGGCACTCATGCTTCCTTGTTGGCAGCCGCCAGTTTTATCGAGACAATGGAGCAGCGACAGGGTCTCAAAGTCGCCTGTCTTGAAGAAATCGCCTATCGACTTGGCTATATTGACGCCGAGCAAGTGCGCCGTCAGGCGGCAACAATGGGTAAAAGCGGCTATGGGGCTTATTTGCACCAGATGCTGGAAGAGAACATTTTTTAGCAGGCAAGACAGCGCAAATAAAGGTAGTAGCATGGAAGTAGAGCAGACCGCGATCCCCGAAGTTTTGCTGATAAAACCCAAGCTGTTTGGCGATGAGCGCGGTTTTTTTCAGGAAACCTTTCAAGCCGAACGTTATGCCGAATATGGTATCGGGCCGTTGCTACAAGATAACCTGTCCAAATCCAGCCGAGGGGTACTGCGGGGCTTGCATTACCAGCTGCCAGACCCGCAGGGTAAGTTAGTTTACGTTATTGAAGGTGAAGTACTGGATATCGCCGTAGACATTCGTCTTGGTTCGCCCAGCTTTGGGCAATGGGTGGGGGCTCGCCTCAGCGGTGACAACCACCACCAGCTTTGGGTGCCAGAAGGTTTTGCACACGGCTTTTGTGTGCTGAGTGACTATGCCATATTTGCTTACAAATGCAGCGCTTATTATAAACCCGAAGCCGAAATAAGCCTGCGTTGGGATGACCCGACCTTTGCCATAGACTGGCCCATCGCAGAGCCATCGCTGTCCATAAGAGATGCGGCTGCCCTCAATTTTGACGATATACCCAAGAACAAATTACCGCATTATATCGCGCCAGCCTAGCGGTTTCTTAGGGTTCACAATCCGCTGGCTGGTCAAAGTTCCAGCTATCAGCATACAGACCATAAAAATACCGTTGTTCCTGGCAAACGACATAGGTTTCATCTTTTCCAGCGTCAAAATTGACATGATAAGCGTAGATCTTGATACCGGCGTCAGCTAGCCGGCTTAGCAGTTTAGGCCGACTGTCGGCTAATCTTCGGCTGGCTGCCAGATGAGTAATACCCAAGTCTTGTAGTCGGCTAACCGGGTCGCTTTTTAATTCGCCCAGCAGGCTGATAGTTGGCATGGCAGTGCCAATGCCAGAAGCCAGCGCTTGTTCTACCGCCGGCCAGGAAAACAACTCCATCATCAAGCGTTGCGGGTCAACAAATTGGCTGGCAAAGGCTGTCGGCTCATTGATTTTATCAGTGACCAGTGTGGTGTCCGGGTGAGCGGCAAACCAGCTATTGATCGCTGTCATATCCAGTGGGGAGTATTTGTTATAAATTTCCGTGGCCATAAAGTTCTGATGGCTTGGCGGTAGCGAGCCCGGATAGCCGCTAATTTTTGCCCAGTGCGGCCAGTCATGGGCCGCAACATATTGGCCATCAGCCGTGGTTGCAATATCCAGTTCAAAAAAGCGAAAGCCGTTTTGGTAGTTATGATTTAACGCCTGCAGTGAATTGGTATAAGTCTCGCCGTCTATCCCCCCACCGGCGTGAGCGATAAAACGTGTGGTATCTTGCGCGTAGGTCTGGCTTCTGACGGTAGTCGTATCTGTGCTGTCAGTGTTGTCCAAGGCCCGCTTTTGGATGTAGATAGGCAGGCTTACATTATGGCTGGTAGTCGCCTTATGTTCGATAATTTTACCGCTGCGGTTGTTATACGCGATATAGGCATAGCGGCCCTCTATACCCGGCAGCAGTTTAAAACCTAGCTGCCGCAGGCGATCGGACATGCCCGGGTAGTTGGTGCTGGCAGCATCATGCAAGGCTATGGCCCAAAATTCGCCTTTCTTAATCAGAGCCTCCATATAAAGCACAAACTGCTGGGCTTTTTGGGGCCTGTTGAGAGTATCAAAGGTGTGGATAAAAAACCGCCCGTTGATGTCCATTGCCAGCACATTGAAACCCCGGCGTAGCCGTTGTTCTTCTGTTTCAATCTTAATACGGCTGGGAGTTTTGTGTGATGAGATAAACGCCGAACTGGTGATATCGATATTCACTGCACCATCTGCAATGTTTTCTTGCGTTGTTCCTGCTGTTTGCTGCCCGATGGCTTCATTTGACTCCAGTATCAGTGCAATTTCGTCTGCAGAGAACAGGATGTTTTGGCCTTGGCGGTAAATCCCTGTTCGGGTTTTGTTGCCGAGGTAAGCCCGCTCGACAGCGCCCTTACGGGCATAGATAGTCAGGTAAAGTCGGGTAAATCCGCTGTCGTTTTTCTTCCCCGAAAATATTGTTTTCCTTCCTGTTTCAGCGTGTGACAGTACCACCATTGCACCGTCAAATTTTAATTCATAAGTCAGTGTTGTCTGGCTGCTATCCAACGGTATCCGGATTACATCCTCCAGCGAGCTTATTGCAAGTATGTTATCCGTCACAGATATTTTAATACCCTCACGAAAATTCCGTTTGTAAACTGACGCCGTATTCAGCGCGGTCAAAGCGACCGTGTTTTCTTCCAAAAAATCTGGGTTGGTCTCCACATCGATAAAATCAGTCAGAAATTTAGCGTTTGAGTTTATACCTGCACCATCGAGAATAATCCGCGGTAAGTCAATTTTCGCTAGGGTGTTTCTATCGCCCACAGCGAGAGTGTTTTTACTCACATTACTCAGTAAGTACAGGCCTCTGGGAGTTGCGCCAAGTTTACGTAATATGGGCCCGGTACTTCCCATGAGTTGGTGGTCGGGGAAGATAAATATCGCCGTATTGTCATAGAGCCCTTCAGCTTTCAGATAATCGATAAGGTCGGCTATCAGGTAGTCTACCGCTGAGATCAGAAATTCCAGTTGGTTATCTCTGACTGGTACAAACTCAGTGAGACGTTCATCCATAATACCGCTGGGGAAGTGCGTATTGACGGTGGACATAAACAGCGCGAAGGGAGCGCCATTTTGTTTTAGACGGCCAATCTGCTGTTTGGCCTCTGTGAATAGGTCGTAGTCGTGTAAACCAACGGGGCTATAGGGATAGTTCCCCAGGCTGTTTTTTTCAGACACGACCTCAATGCCATAGGCTGAAAGAATATCGTCTATACCGGCAAACTCCGGGTTGCCTATCAGGTATTTACTTTGGTAGCCTGCAGCGCTTAAAACATGGCCCAAGCCAGTAAGTTTGACGCCGCTCACGCCTTGAAAAAAATCATTGCCCTGGCCCTGAAAAAAAGCCGGCATACCGACCTGTTGTTTGTACAGCGCACCCGCGGTCCAACCGCCGCCCGGCCCCACTGGCATATCGAAGTAACTCCAGTTTGTGGCTAATGCGCTCAGTGTCGGCGTGACGTCGTTGAAAGGCGGTTGTAAAAACCCGCGTTCAATAGATTCCAGCGAGATCACCACAATGTTTTTCCCGGCACTGGCGGTCACTGCCTCGGGCATAACGTATTGCGCCGGAGGAATACCCGCATCTTGCAGCGCTTCATCGAAGCCCTTCTTTTCGGCGTATACAATTTGGCTGATATTGTAGGCGGATGACAATATGCCATTAGGCAAGGTGAGGCCCAGCAGTAGTACCGGGAGTGCTATGGCAAAAACACCGTTGCGCCGCAATATCGGCTGGTCTGCCATTCGTCTGGCGGCCAGGTTTAGGCTAAAAATCAGGCCAATAAAAACGCCCATTCCCAGCACCAGGTGCCATACAAACTGGAATCCATGGCCCATAATGACATTGAAATTCAGATGGGTGTAAAACTGGTAGTTAACCAGCGTATTATTCAGAAATACTGCACTTATTTGGAGTATCAGAACTAGGCACGCGACAAACAAAAAACCTAACCGCAGGGCCGGATGTCGGAGCCGTGAAGCCAGCAAACTAATAAATGCTGCCAGTATTACCAGTTGCAAAAGATTCAGCATGATTGTTCTCAAAGTACCGCTATATTCTGTTGGTCGTTGCTAATCCTGACTTTTTAAATCGATTAAGGATCTTTCGGCGTGACGTTGTGTTTTTTGGCGATATATTCCCGGCTGGCGCTGCGTATATGAGGTTGTATATGCAGCTTGTGCGGGTCATCCTGACGATAGGTGTTGTATATCCCCAGCAGACGGTCTGTAAAGGTAAATGCATCGTCCCCATAGAGTTTGTGGTACCTGAGCCAAAGGTCCCAGTCTTCCTCAAAACGGATGTTCTCGTCAAAGCCTCCGACTTCCTTAAAGCAAGCGGCGTTAAAATAGCAGAGGTTGACCACCAGTGGGTTATACTCAGGCAAGGCTTTCAGCATCTGTTTTCTTTTCTCGGCGTTGTGCAAGGACACCCGGTGCAACACCTTGTTGCGATACATCAGTTGGCCGCCAACCAGAATTTGCCAATTTTCTAATGCGCCCAGTATCGACCGTGCCTGATCCAGCGAAAAAGGTGCCAGCAAGTCGTCGGCATCCTGAAAGCGCAGTATCGGGTTGATGGCCTCTTTGGCCAACAGGTTTCGCCCGGCTGCCGGACCCACATTGATTTTTCCAATAATAATACGCACATAAGGGTAGCGACCAAGAAACTCCCGCAGTGAATTGGTCGGTCGCTCGCCGTCAAAATATAAAATCACCTCATCATAGGGGCCAATTTGAGCATCGATATTTTTAATCAGACCCGGTATGTGGTGTCCCATACCCTTGCTAGGGGTCAGGATGGAGATAGGTATATGTTTGGACACGTTGTTTATCCACAATTGTTAATGGTTAGCTCAGTAAGGCGCCGAGAGCTTCGTTGCGGCTATTGTAGATGATTGCCTGTTTGGGGTGTACGTAATTTTGTGTAAAACCCGCTACCCGGATTTTTTTATCGGTAGCTGCAACGCCCACTGCGCGATACTTGTGACATTGATAAAGTGATCGCTGGATAGATCACCTGGCTGAACATCTACCCTAAGCTCGGTTTCGAGCAAATCAATAATGCTCAGCATTGAAAAAGAGTCAATAATGTATTCATCCATTAACAGCGTATCGTTATTTACTTTATGGGCTGTTATTTCTTCAATATAGTCGGTTAGCATTTTGCAAAGGTCGTCAAAGTTCACAGTGTATCTCGGCTTATTTAAATGATGGAAAGAGATCGGGAAGCACCGCTTTGCCGCCCTCGGTGGCTAGAATATTATGAGAGTCGCCGGCCACTGGGTGCAGGCTGACGTTTGGGCAATGGCTAATATGTTCGGCGTGGGCCCGGTCTACTTCGTTGTCCTCACAGTAATAGATATTGAACCGTGTTTTACCATTGCTATTTGCGAGCACATCACAAAGGTCTAAATGCGCTCTGGGGATCGAAATGCCAGCGATAATTCGGCTAGGGTCAATCACGGTTTGCGGGCTAAACGCATAGACAGCATCGGCTTTTAGGTAGTGTCCGCACAGTATCGCGGCGTAGGCCCCGTTGGAGGTTCCGCCGCAATACAGTTCGTCGGTGTGTGCGAATAGTGCATTTTTGTGTCCAAGCTGCCAGTTCAGGGTGGCCTGAATATCTGTCATCTCGTTATCTATTCTGCCGTGGTAATAGGTTCTGTCCTGATCCCTGAACATGCAAATATTTCTATTCAGAATTTTTGTACCGGCTATAAAGGCCAATGGGTCCATCATTAGCCCATTAAACTTACCCTGATAGAGATAAATTAATTGCCGGCATTTTTTGTTGACCCGGTTTTGATTGGAAGGACCGGTCTTTTCGGCAGTTTTTACTTCCGGCAATGCCTTGTTGTTCATGATAAATGTCGCCTTCCGTTATAGTCTGTGGTGCCAGGTGTTTGGGTCCCAACCGAGTATGCATGCATAGCGCATGTTACTCATAGCCCCATGCGTCAAGCTCCTGTCGACAGTGTTGCTCAAAGAAGCCCAGTATCTTCTCGCTAGCAGCCTTTCGCCAAAGCTGCTTTACACCAGAGTGCATGTACTGGCCCCCGCTCTTGGCTTGCTGAGCCTGTAGGGTATGGAAGTCATTTTTAATTAAAATCTCGTCTATTTCTGCATTGGAATGAGGCACTTTTAGAAAGTCAAAAATCTCTGCCAGCCATTCGTCGGCATGCTCACCAGCCAGGTCTTCATAGCGCACAATATGGACTTTTTCTGGGGCTATTTCTTTCAAGCCTTGTAACCGTCTACAATGTCGGGGCCAATCTACTTTGGCCATGAGTTCCATCATAGGCTCAAGAGGCGAATTAGCCTCTGCGAAGCTGGGCTCTGTGCGCAGTCTATGCTTCCAAATGGAATAACAAACCGCTCGAGGATCACGCACTATAAAAATGTGTGGGCTATCAGGCATTAGCTTATTCCAATACTCGAAGCGATCAAGGATACTGTTATCTTGAATGCCGATATACTGAGTCTCAGCATTGGCACCGCTCGATGCCAGAGTGGACAGCATGGATTTGAGCGTGTTATTGACAAAAGCGTTATAATTAAAGCGCGTACCCTGGCGAGCGGTAGCGTTATCAATAACTCTGGTTGTACTGTCGTATTTCTTACCTAACTCTTTCAGTCCATCAATCAGGGTATTCAGGTGTTGTTCGCTTGGGCAGTTAATGGCCGGGTGCGAATCCAGCAGCATCTGTAAATAGGTGGTACCCGACTTGTTGAAACCGCCAGCAAAAAATAGCTTCATCTCAATTCCTCCAGATCCCAATCGCTACCGCCGCTCTCTTATCCCCATGCTGCTCCGTCCCCCATTGTTGATAAGTCGGTTGTAGCGGCCGATTTAACTTAAAATATAGGGGGCTTTTGCGCGCCAGTGTTTCCAGAATCACCGACTCCAATCGATCCCCCCGCAGTCAGCTGAGAGACAGCGCCAAAGCATGTTAATTCAGGTTTGGCGTAGGTCTTAAGTAAGTTGGTACTTTCGGGCTGACGAGCTGAATCGTTTTTATTATTTAAATCAATCACGCGGTGGTATTCCTAATTCTTATAAAGGGATATCTCGCTGAGACATCCATAGTTCAAATGAATAAATCTGCCAAAAGGCCAGCATATCCTGCTCAGAAGTCGGACCATTATCGATTATGTTGCCAAGCCAGTCCATATTAATGTGGCTGGCCAGTATATCCTGAGTTAAAGAGCTACTTCCACAAACCCTAGAGCGATCCAGCTGCTCAAACCCCTTGCGGGCCAGGGGCTCCAGTGAAGAGTTTGGCGGGCGTAGCCTTACAGCTTCTGGTAGCAGGCCTTTAGTGGCGTTGCGGACAATTTGCTTAAAGCCATCGGGCCCAAATAGCTGATGGTCTGGCACCGATAACATGAATTCCACTAATCGAAGGTCCAGAAACGGGTCGCGTACATCAATGCCTGCCTTATACGCGTGATAGGACTCCCTCGAGACACCATTGGCCGTATACGACCCCAATAACTGCTGCTGTTGCGCAGGACGAAGAGCATCCTGTGGTTCTATGGCGGCATCGCGTATAGCGGCGGCAGTGTGTGATGAGCTACTTGTCATCCACGAATAGGCATTATGTCGCGTAATTCTTGGTCGACGTAGCCCAGTAGCTCTTACCATCGCTCGACACAGTGCCATCAAACCCCATTGCTGATAGATACCGTGTGCTGCCTTGAGTGTGGTTCTAATGCCTTGATGTCGCAGATTACTGACCAGCCAGTGATCTATCCCGGTGTAGTACAAGTCGCCACTGGCTCCACTGAGTAATACGCGGCTGCCATTAGCGCTTGATGCTATGTATAGGCGGTGTTTGAGGTGGCGGAAGATATTCGATTCCGGTGTATTCGGGTTGAACGGCCACTCATTGGGGTAATGGTATGGCCAGCAGTCATCACCCTTTATATGTGTTGCCTCGCTATTGAAGTATTGATTACAGGCATCGATATATGACCGTTCGTCACAGGCAGATAATTCATCAAATACCCAGGAGTAAGTGCGCAGTGTTTGATCTTTAGCCTTCAGTTTTTTGGCCGCCAATGCCGCAACCGGGCTAGAGTCCATGCCACCACTCAACATCGCCCCCACAGGTGTTATTGACCGCATGCGTGCTTCTACACTCAGGTTGAGTATCTCGAGAAATTGCTCGGCATATGCTTTGTTGCCAAGGTCTGGTGACAGTGTGTGTAACTTAGGCGACCAATATCCCGTTAAAGTAGAGTGTTCACCAGCAAAGCTAAGCGAATGCGCGGGAAGCAGCTCAACAATGTTTTTAAAGAATGTATCGCCCATTGCCGGTGGCTGCAGCGCAAAATAACTTGCCAGTCTGTCGTTGTTTAACGCATCAGAGATATCCGGGTGAGCGAGCAGGGCGCACTCTTCAGATGCCACCAGTAAAGTCTTGCCGCGATCATGATAAAACAAGGTGCGGCTACCCATCGGGTCGCGGGCGCAAAAACCTTTATTGGTTTTGTGGTCATAGATAAGAAACGCAAAAGAGCCTAAAAAGTGCTCGGGACAGCGTTCCCCCCAATGCTGGTAGGCGCTTAATACCAAGGTCGCGTCCGAGCAATGCGCAAGGCTAGCGTCACCATTCTGCAGTTGTTTAAGCAGCGTAGCGCGGTTATCCAGCCGTCCATCAAACACAATCGAAAGCTGATTGCTGGTATCTGTTAACGGCTGGTATTCGTTAACCTCCTCCGGGGTAGTCCAAAAACTCTGGTAGCCCAAGGCCGTGTGGCCATCAACACAAAGCCGTGCTCCGTCTACCCCACGATGTGCGATAGCCGATAGCATTGCTTCAGCAATAGACCGGTCAACAGGCCGACCATCCTGATTAAAAATGGCAATAAATCCGCTCAGAAGAAGGTACTCCCTCTAGAAATGGCAGACTTATACAATGGGGGACGGAGCACTATATCCCTGCAACGTAGTTGCTTAGGGATATAGTGCTCCGTCCCCCATTGTATAAGTCCCGATGCTTTGTTAGTGCTCCGTCCGCCATTACTGCCTTCCTCCTTTACCAGGTAGGCCGCTGCACACAAACCCCAGCGCCAAAATCGCCACAAAAGTCACCGCATTGGCCGGTATCTGCAAATTAAAATCTACCGCCGAATGTATGGCCGCCCAACACACGGTCATGACCACCGTAAAGCCAACCCCTCTATATAAAGGCGTGTGTCGCTGCCTTTGCAGTTGAATACCCGCCCACAGCGCCATGGCCACAAATGCCACCATTAGCAGCGCCGCAGGAATACCCAAGTCTGCTGCAAACTCCAAATAATCATTATGGGCGTGGTCCCAAAAACCCTCTAAGCTTTCGCCTTGGTAGTTGGGGAATACACCGTAAAACGAACCGCCGCCGCTGCCGGTTAAAGGGTAGTCTTGAACAACCTCCCAAGCAAAGTCGTCGGCCTCAAAGCGTACTTCGCTTGCCACTGTGGTTTGTTCTAGCCGTTGTACCACTTTATCTAACCCAAACCATTGTCCTAATATCACCATGTCGACTAAAAACAGGCTCGCCAGCAATAGCAGTATTTTGAAAGAGAATTTACGCCCGCTAAACAGCGCCACGGCCCCGGCAATGCCCATGCTGACAAAAAATGCCGTATTGCCCATGCGCGAGCGGGTGAGTACCAGCGCAATCACCATGACGGCCAAATAAACGCGCAGCCGGATTTTGGGGCTTAACAACAGCGCCAGCCAGCGCCGTGCAATGTCTCGCCAGCTCTTCTCGCCAGCATGCGTAGAAAGCTGCGACAACAACAGCCCAATGCCGGCAGCCAAACACATCACCAGGTAACCCGCTAAATGGTTGCGGTTAACAAAGGTGCCAGTAGCAGACCCTTGCCCGGCATATTTTTCCACAAAAAAGCCCAGCTCCCATCCGCTCAATACCATAAGGGAGCCGTACACAGCCTGCAGCGTGCCGCTAAGCACAAGCGTCACTAAAAGCAGTTTGGCTCTGCGGTGACTATTGACCAAGGCGACGACCAATAAAAATGAAGTAAGTACTGACAAACTGATTAAGCCATAAAAAGCGGTACTTACAGGGTCAAGAGACAGCGTTAGCCAGCCTTCAATAATGTGAATGTCAAAGGCATTAGGTGATAAAACCGCTACAAAAGAGGGTGGTAAAGCCAGGGTTTGAATCCATATCCAGGCATTCACAGCGGCCAAAACAAGCAGCGGCCAGCGAATGTGCCGCCATACTCGCGTGCTAATGTTGACCTGATCGCACAGATACAAAACCAGCCACGCACTAGCCACCAGGCACAGTAACAGTACTAACAGTGCCCCCGCCCAAGTACGATTCGAAGCAAACGGCAAGGGCGCCCAGACCAAAATACCCAGAAAGCACCAAAACAGTGCGTTTTCCATAGTCTGGCTATAGCGTGAACAGGGCTTGGAAGACGTACTTGTTGTTATCATTTTGAGACAGTAAAGGCTAACTGGTTCAAATTCAACGCTAACGGTTTGGTTTTATTATGGTATTTACTCGAAAGGGTCTTTAGACTCTCTGCCTGAAGCAGGGCAAATAAAGCTGGATGCTAATGCCCTAAGCGCATAAAATGTGAAGTAAGTCACACTAATGGTTATATTGAGCAGGGGTTTACTACCAATAAGTGGGTAGTGATTGACGCAGGAGCGGGGCATGATCAAATTAGTATTCCGTCTGGTTTTAGCAACCAGCGCGGTGTTTTCGGTTAACTCCATGGCCGAAATGACACGGGCTGAAGCCGTAGCCACGGTTCAGCAAATGGAAGAAGACGGCGCTACAGCCGCCGACATCATTGATGCACTGCTAGAAGAAGAGTTTATTCTAGAAGACGTTGCCGAAATTAGCGTTAGTGCAGCAGCAACAGAAAGCTACGAGTTGGCCCTAACCCGCACCGCCATTTGCATGGCCGACGACGAGCCCCATGCTCGTGATGTAGGCGCCAAAGCCATAGCCGCCGCCAATGAATATAAAGACAACGTCACTGGCCAGTCTGGCCTAACACTTATTTCGTTTGTGCAAGACCGCTGCGCCGCCGACAGGCGAGAAGACTGTGGCATGGGGGGCAATGGCCAGTATGCACCCGACAGCCCGTATTCATCTACGGGCACAGCAGTGGGTGGAAGTACTATTAGCCCAAATCGCTAATAGGTAAACCAGGGGGCAAACTTCGGTTTGTGCAATAGGACAGATGGCAGACCAAGAAGGACTGCCATACATCGAAACTAAAGGATTTACATAGATGGCATTGGGGAAACAGGCTAACCGCCTTGCGGGCAGTTGCGCAGCGTTTATCGCTAGTGTGCTCGCCTGTAGTGCCTATGCTATTGACCCTGCCTATATAGAGGCTCAGCCCTTTTATATTCAGCCCACACTGCTTGCCAGAGTGGGCTACAACGACAATATTTATGCCAATCAAAATGTCCAGGTGAGTGACACTGTGCGAATTTTGCGCCCGCGTCTGCAAGCGTGGCTCAACAACGATGCCAATACCTACTCCGTCGCCGTGGAAGCCATAAATACCCGCTACAGAACCGAAAGCAAAAACGACGCCACAGACTATAAATTAAACCTCGACATTCACCAGGTGATTAACAACAAAAACGTGTTAGACCTGTATGCCGAAGTGTTTCAAACCCACGAAAATCTGGGCAACGGTTTCACCGAAGGCGATATTGCGCTAGAGCTAGACACCCCGGTGAAGTATCACAAGAAGCAAATTGGCGGCATATACAATTACGGTACCCCCGAGGCCGATACCCGGTTTACGCTAGAGGCCAGGCGCCAAACCTATGAGTCGCAAAATTACCGCGAGTACACCGCCTATAGAGACCGCACCCAAGACAGGCTAAGCGGCACGGTGTTTTATCAGGTCGCCAGCAAAACATCGGCCTTTGTGCGGCTTACCCATGGTCAAACCGATTATAACGACGACATTGACGATGCCACCGCGGGGACACTAGACAGTACCGAGAATTCCTGGGTGGCCGGCCTAGCCTGGGCCGCCACCGGCAAAACCAGCGGCTCGGTGGGTGTGGGTAGTTTTAAACGCGAATTCGATGACCCATCGCGCGCCAGTGTGAAAGGCTCTCATTGGGACATGGCGGTTAATTGGAGCCCTAAAAGCTACTCGCAAGTTGACGCCGTAATGCGTCGTCGTTCACATGAAACCTACGGTGTAGGCGACTTTGTCAACAGTAAAGAATACAGTTTGCGCTGGAACCATTTTTGGGCCCAGCGTTTTAGCCATAATATATATGTACGGCTGTCAGACGACACCTACGAAGCCACCACCCGGCAAGACGACCGGCTAGATGCCGGCATAACGCTTACCTATGCGTTTCGCCGTTGGTTCGACTTAGCCCTGGGTTACAGTTATCACAAGCGTACAACCAATGCCGACAACCTCGATTTTAATCGCAATGTCTACTTCCTAGAGGTTAAACTAAGCCTTTAAGCGCGGCCTTAAGCCCCCACTCAGCTGGCGCCACGTAGTATGGCCCCATGCTGCTGTTGAAAAAGGTTTTCTGTGTATGTTAAAAGCGTTTCAAATACTGGTGTTCACCCTGCTGGCCAGCGCGGCCTGTGCGCAAACGGCCAGCTATGTACTGAATGCCGGCGACACCATTCGTATTCGCGTATACGGCGAGCCAGACCTTAGCTTTAATACTTTTCTTGTGGGCCACGACGGCATTCTTGCTTACCCCTTTATTGGCGACGTACAAGTGGCGGGTAAAACCGCGGGCGAGGTACAAGCAGCCCTGGTAGAGCGCCTACAGCCCGACTATTTAGTCGCCCCGCAAGTGTCTGTTGGGGTGGTAAGTTACCGCCCGTTTTTTATCAACGGCGAAGTGCGCGGGCCAGGCGAGGTGGCATTTCAGCCGGGCCTTAGCTTGCGCAAGGCAGTGAGCCTGGCCGGGGGTTTTACCGAGCGGGCGTCAAAAAGCAGTATTTTTGTTATTTCAGATAACGATGCCAGTAAAGAATCGCGCAAGGTAGACCTTAACTATCAGGTGCAGCCTGGCGATATTATCACCATAGAACAGAGCTTCTTTTAATGAAAAATAGCATGCTACCGCAAATGCACCAAACAGAGAGTGCGGGTGCGGGTGTTAATGGTGATGTAAATAGCGGCGCCGACATTATAGATATTGGTCAAATAATTAGCGCCATATTGCGGTTTAAGTGGAGCATTTTGGGCCTGGCATGCGTGATAGCCCTGGCCACTGCCCTGGTCATGTTTACCAAGCAGCCCATGTATCAAGCCCGGGCATCCTTAATTATGGAAACCCCCAGCTCCAAACCGGTCGACGTGGGCGGCTCTAACCTCAGCTATTATTACAACTGGGAATATTACGAAACCCAGTACGAAATTTTAAGAAGCCGTAACATGGCCGAGCGTGTTGTGCTTAAGCTGGGCCTGCATAAACCGCCTTATGTGCAGCCCGCGGGCACCGAGACAACAAGCAAAAAAGACACGTCCTGGTTTAACCTGAAAGCCCTATTACCCGCCGAGAAAAAACAGCCGCCTAAACAGCTAACAGAAGACGAAAAAACAGCACAGCGTATTGCCAGTAAAACCAGCTTTGTCGCGGGCGGTCTTACGGTAGAGCCCGCAGAGTCGTCTCAGTTAGTGTATCTGTCGTTTCGCTCTGGTGACCCAAAACTGGCGGCGTTAATTGTCAATACCGTGGTAGCCGAATTTATTAGTCAGCACCTGGAATCACGGCTAGAGCGTACCCAGGTGGCAACGGTGTGGCTCAGTGAACGGCTGGCCGGTTTAAGGGAAAATTTACGGGAATCAGAACAGCGCCTGCAAAATTTTCGTGACCAAGAGCAATTAGTCGACCTGTCGGGTGTGGCCACCCTGAGCGCGCAAGAGCTGAATGAGCTCAATGCCCGGCGCACCGGGGCGCGCCGTGCCCGTATGGATGCCGAGAGCCTAAAAAGTGAAGTAGAAAGTCTGGGGCCCAATAGCACGGTAGAGCAATTGTTAAGCTTACCGTCGGTACTCAGCCAGCCCAGCGTCACTAAGGCCAATAGCACGTATTTAAGGGTTGGGCGCAACCTTGCCGCGCTCACTAAACGCTACGGCCCCAAACACCCCAAAATGGTTGCCGCCAATCTTGAAATGGACGCCGCCACCCAAGGCCTTAAGCGCACAGTGCAGGCCGTGGTCAGTGATCTTAGCCGGCAATATAAACTGGCCCGGCGCAGCGAATTAGAAATTGAGGCACTGCTGGGTAGCTCTAAGGCCGAGCTGCAAGACATTAACCGCAAAGAATTTAAACTGAATGAATACCAGCGCGAAATTGACACCAACCGGCAGCTATACGAAGCCTTTTTTACGCAAATAAAACAAACCGGCGAAACCGGCAGTTTCGAGGCCGCCCATGCCCGCCTGTTAGACCCCGCCCTGGTACCCTCATCACCCCTGGCATTAAATGAAAAGCTGACAGTATTGGCCGCGTTTGTGCTGGGTATTGTGTTGGGCAGCGGCGCTGCCGTGTTACTGGCCATATTAGACAACACCGTTAAGGTACCCGAAGAAGTAGAAGGCCTGCTTGGCGTACCATCGCTGGGGGCCATCCCCATGATGGAGGCCGATAAAGACGGCAATTTCGAATTCTACTGGAATAACGCCCAAGGCGCCTATGCCGAAGCTATTCGTACCGTGCGCACCGGTGTGGTGTTAAGTAGCTTAGACAAGCCCGCCAAAATTATAGTGGTCACCTCGTCGATACCGGGTGAAGGCAAGTCGACTCTGAGCTTAAACCTGGGGGCATCACTGGCCCAAATGGAAAAGACCCTGGTAATAGGGGCCGACATGCGCCGCCCCACTTTGGCTAAAAAGTGCGGCCTGGCGCCTAATCAAAAGGGCCTGTCTAGCTTTGTATCGGGCGCGGCCGACCTGGACGACTGCATTGCCTATATGGAAGAAAGCGGCATGTACGTTATGCCGGCAGGGGTCATTCCGCCCAATCCGTTAGAGCTGCTAAGCTCGCGTAAGTTTGTTGACGCCCTGGACGTGTTAAGACAGCGCTTCGACCGCGTTGTCATCGACTCGGCTCCTACTCAGGCGGTAAGTGACGCCCTAATGCTGGCCAGCTATGCCGACTCGGTTATTTACGTGGTTAAGGCCGACAAAACACCCGCCACCTTGGCTAAAAAAGGCATTGCCAGTATGCAGGCCTCCAACCAGCCTATTACCGGCGTGGTGCTAAACGAATTTAACGTCAAAAAAGCCGGCAGTTACTACGGCAGCAAATACTACAAGTACCACTATAATGACTATTATCAGTCTGCGGAGTCTTAGCGGGTCGTCTTGCGCAATTTCCGTAATACCCCGCTATAATGATGGGTGAGCGCGCAAAGAATGCGCGCGAACAAACGCACATGGAACAGGCGGTAGGCACTAACAATGATAGACCTTCATTGCCACCTTTTACCCGGCATAGACGACGGCCCAGACACTTTAGCCGAGGCCCTCGAACTTGCCCAACTGGCAGTAGACGACGGCATTACCCATGCCGTGGTAACTCCCCATATTCATCCTGGTAGGTGGAACAATACCAGTCGTAGCATTGCCAGCAAACTGGCTAATTTCAAAAAGGTACTGGCCCATAAATGCGTGCCCCTTCAACTCGGTTTCGCCGGCGAAGTGCGCCTTACCGACCAGCTCATTGCGCAAGTCGATAACCACAAAATTCCCTGCTATGGCGAATACCACGGTCATCAGGTGATGTTATTAGAGTTTCCCCATAGCCATATTATTCCCGGTAGCGAAAAGCTGGTGGCATGGTTACTGGCCAAGGGCATAACCCCCATGATTGCACATCCCGAGCGCAACAAAGAAATCATGAAAAATCCCGACAGGCTCAATATCTTCGTTAAGGCCGGTTGTTTGTTGCAGGTAACGGCAGGCTCGGTAACGGGTCGCTTTGGTGGCCCCGCACGGGGCGTAGCCATGAGCCTGCTAGAGCAAGACAAAGTGGCCGTGATAGCCAGCGATGCGCACAATGTCAAATCGCGACCGCCCATTCTAAGCGAGGCTTATGTCGCTATTGCCAAACGCTTTGGCGAAGAGCGAGCCGAACGCCTGTTAATTCACACCCCGGCAGAAATAGCGCGCAGTCAGTTTCAGAGTCTTGCAGTATGAGCCTCCCCCTCAAATGGCTGTCGGGCATTATGCTCCTGTGTTTACTGGTTGCGGCCGCACAAGCGGTGGCTGTCTTCAGGGCAGACATACACTATACCAACGCCAATACCGAACTCAGCTTTTGGGGGCGCGGCGACTATTCACCCAACTTCGACAGCCAGCAACAGCTAGAGCAACATATTCAACAGGCATTGGCCTTACGCCCTGCACACCCCGACTATTTGGTCTTGCATGCAAAAGGCCACGACTGGTTTGCCTTTTGGGCGCAAGACGCCAATACCTCTATTGCCCACAGCCAGCAGGCCGCAGAGCAGCAATGGCAGGCACTCATGGGTCGACCTGCCCACCAGCAAAGTTGGGCCGCCATGGTGGACTATAAAGTGCGTTTAAAAGAATACGACGCACAATGGCGCATGGCCCGAGACACGCAAAAAGCCTTGGACAGTATTCGTGAGTGATACCAGGCACCAGGGTAAACAATGGTATCCCGTACAAACCAAACCCCGCCAAGAGCAAGTGGCCAAGCAACAATTGCTCAATCAAGGCTATACGGTGTACTTACCTATGCTTGCCCATCGCAAGCTTAAGCAAAACCGCTGGTACGACGTTATTGAACCCTTATTTCCTCGTTATTTATTTGTGCAGGCCATTCTGGGTACCGACAACCTCGCCCCCGTTCGCTCTACCCGCGGCGTGCAGGCCATGGTGAAATTTGCAGGCCAGTTACAGCCCGTTCCCAACGAAATTATTACGCATTTAAAAAATAGCGAAGACCCATCCTTAGGCTTTCATGAGTATATTGAGCAGCCACCCGAGAGAGGTGCCGAAGTGGAGATACTCAGCGGCCCGTTTGCCGGCTTACAGGCTGTTTTCGACATGCCGCAGCCCGAACAACGGGCAAGGGTGCTTATAGAGCTGTTGGGTCGCCAAACCTCCGTGGCCATTCACCGAGACGACTACACCCCCATTTAGTTAAGCATTGCCCTGTGCCTGTCTTGCATCAATTCGAGAGCTTAATAAATGATAGCGATAAGTCACATCAATAAGTTACACTTATAAGTGTAACTTATACAGGCAAAATAGAAGGCAAAACCCATGGAAGCCACCACAAAAGATTTACGCTTGCACACCAAAGAGCTCATTTCAGCCACAGACCGTGGTGAGCAAGTCATTATTACCTATCATGGTAAGCCCAGAGCGGTATTAGCCCCCTATGTCGACAGTAACCAGGTGAATGCCGAACAACATAATCCAGCCTTTGGTCTGTGGGCAGACAAAAAGCACAAGCAAACGGTTGCACAGCAGGTGCGTTACGCTCGCACCCCCAGGAGTTTTGATTAATGCTAATAGACACGGATGTCTTAATATGGAATTTACGGGGTAATGTTAAAGCGGCAGAGCTGCTAGACAATGCAGGCGCATTCACCATCTCTGCCGTCACGTATATGGAGCTAGTGCAGGGCACCCGCAACAATGCAGAGCTACAAGCCTTGCGGCGCGCAATACAGTATTGGCACGCGACAATAAGGCCCATTAGTAGTGACATTTCTGCCAGGGCCATGTTTTTAGTAGAAACCTATGCCCTAAGCCACAATATGCAAATGGCCGACGCCCTTATCGCGTCAACAGCACTCACAATGGGCGAATCGCTGTTGACGGCTAACGACAAACATTACCGCATGATCGGCGACTTAGACATAGATATCTTTCGCCCCTGATCCTTCGGGTTTTTACCGGTAACTGCCCCATGCCATTTTCGACATGGCCCAGCCGCGGCGCGCACCATCCCACCTTGCATCAGGCCCTCTCGCCCGTTAAAGTAGCCTCTGTTCAACTATTGAACGCACCGTTTTCTCGCCAATGCCCGTAACAGGGGTAGGGCGGTAGCGTGCCCCAAGACTCAAAAATTATGCCGCAAGAATCACACTATCACGTATTAAAGCTCATAGAGCAGAACCCCCAAATTAGCCAGCGAGAGTTAGCTAAAGAGTTGGGTATTAGCTTAGGCAAAGCCAACTATTGTCTTAAATCTTTAGTCGACAAGGGCTGGGTTAAGGTTAATAACTTTAAAAACAGTAATAACAAAATGGCCTATGCCTATTTGCTCACACCCAAAGGCATAGAAAATAAGGCCAGTCTTACCGTACGGTTCTTAAAAACCAAAATTGAAGAATATGAAAAGCTCAAAGCTGAAATAGAACAGCTAAGCAGCGAGATCTCTGAGTAATACTATGGCAGAACAAATTCCACACATTGATACAAATACCCAAGTTGCGGTTGTCGGGCTGGGCTATGTCGGTTTGCCCCTGGCAGTAGAGCTAGGCAAACGCTACACCACAACAGGGTTTGATATTAATGCCGCTCGCATAGCGCAGTTAAACCAAGGCCACGACCATACTGGGGAGGTGGAGGCAGAAGACTTTGAGAAATCCAAGTTGGCCACCTTTACCCATAACCCCGAAGACCTAGCCGCCGCCAATATTATTATTGTGACGGTGCCGACCCCAATAGATGCCAATAAAAAACCCGATTTTGGCCCCCTGCTAAGTGCCAGTAAAACAGTGGGGGGTGTAATGCGCCCAGGCACTATTGTCATATTTGAATCTACCGTTTACCCCGGTGCCACCGAAGAAGTCTGTATTCCGGTAATAGAGCAAGTTTCAGGTTTAACTGCCAATACCGATTTTTGGTACGGCTATAGCCCCGAGCGTATTAACCCCGGTGATAAAACCCGCCGGCTGCCAGACATTGTCAAAGTCACCTCTGGCTCTACCCCACAATGCGCCCAGCGGGTAGATGAGCTTTACCGCAGTATTATTACCGCCGGCACATACCCCGCCAGTAGCGTAAAAGTAGCCGAGGCCGCCAAGGTCATAGAAAACACACAAAGAGACATTAATATAGGCCTGGTGAACGAGTTAGCCATTATTTTTAATAAAATGGATATCGATACCGAAGAGGTACTCTTGGTAGCGGGCAGCAAGTGGAACTTTTTACCTTTTCGTCCTGGCTTGGTAGGCGGCCATTGCATAGGCGTAGACCCCTACTACCTAACCTATAAGTCGGAACAATTAGGCCACCGGCCAGAGATTATTTTGGCAGGGCGTAAGCTTAACGATCAAATGGGAGCCTATATTGCATCGACCCTGATAAAAGCCATGACTCAAAAAGACATACCGGTCAATAATGCCAAGGTCTTGGTAATGGGCTTGGCGTTTAAGGAAAATTGCTCCGACATTCGCAATACCAAAGTGATAGACATTATAAACGAACTCACCGGCTACACACCCAATGTAGACATTTACGACCCCCAAGTGTCGTCAGAGGCAGTTGCGCACGAGTACGGTCTTGAATTAGTAGAGTCGCCGCAACAAGACACCTACGACGCAGTAATATTGGCAGTTGCCCACCGCGAGTTTGCCGACATGGGCGCAAATAACATCCGCAGTTTAGGTAAACCCAACAGCATTCTTTACGACCTTAAATACCTATTAAAAGAACACGAAAGCGACCTGCGCTTATAAGAGTGAAGTAGAAAACAACATGACGAAATACGAACAAATAAAAGCCGAGCTAGAGACAGCGCCCAAGGTCTGGTTAATAACCGGCGTAGCCGGTTTTATAGGCTCAAACTTGCTAGAGGCACTGCTTAAGCTAAACCAAACCGTAGTAGGGCTCGACAACTTCGCCACCGGGTTTAAGCATAACCTGCAAGACGTACAGTCTTGCGTAACCGAGCAGCAATGGAATGCCTTTACCTTTATAGAAGGCGACATAACCAAGCTTGACGACTGCCAAGCCGCATTAAAGGGGGTGGACTATGTGCTACATCAAGCAGCCCTGGGTTCTGTTCCCCGGTCTATCAACGACCCCATTGCTACTAACCAGGCTAACATCAACGGTTTTTTGAATATGTTGGTAGCAGCCAAAGACGAAGACGTAAAAAGCTTTACGTATGCCGCATCAAGCTCTACCTATGGCGACCACCCTGCCTTGCCCAAAATAGAAGACAGAATAGGTAAGCCGCTGTCACCCTATGCAGTTACTAAATACGTGAATGAATTATATGCAGATGTATTCGCCAAAACCTATGATTTCAATACCATTGGCCTACGCTACTTTAACGTATTTGGTAGGCGACAAAATCCTAACGGCGCTTATGCGGCGGTGATTCCAAAGTGGATAGGTGCAATGCTTAACGGCGAGCCCGTATATATCAATGGCGATGGGGAAACTAGTCGAGATTTTTGTTATATCGAAAACGCAATTCAAGCAAATATTCTTGCCGCCACAGCAGATGAACCTTCTAAAAATGAAATTTATAACGTAGCGGTGGGTGGCAGAACTACATTGAATAGCCTTTTTAGTATTATCAGAAGCAACTTGTCGCTCAAGGCTACTTCAATCGAAGATTCCTCTGGAACTACTTTCGGATTGATCGAAGATCCAATTTATCGAGATTTTAGAAGTGGAGATGTAATGCACTCTCAGGCCGATATCTCAAAGGCGAGTGTAAAGCTGGGTTATCAGCCGACACATTTGGTAAAAGAGGGTATAGCGGAGGGATTGGATTGGTATGTGGGGCGTCCTAATTCACAGGACTAGTATGGTGGTTTTTATGAATATGAATAGGCTGAATTAATGAAAAGGTTTGCATTGATAGGCGCAGCAGGCTACGTGGCGCCCCGACATATGAGAGCGATAAAGGAAACAGGGCATAAATTGGTTGCAGCGTTAGATAAAAGTGACTCCGTAGGTATTATTGATAGCTATTTTCCAGATGCCGACTTCTTTACAGAGTTCGAGAGGTTCGATCGACATATAGATCTACTGAAAAGAGAAGGTAAAAAAATAGATTACATTTCAATAGCATCTCCCAACTATTTGCATGATGCACACATTCGGTTTGCACTAAGGCACGGCGCAGATGCAATATGTGAAAAGCCACTTGTTCTAAATCCGCATAATATCGAAGCGCTAAAAATTGTAGAGGATGAGACCGGTTGTAAAGTGCACAACATTCTTCAATTGCGCCTGCATCCGGCAATAATTGATTTAAGGGCGAGGGTGAAGCGGCAGTTGGCAGAAAACCCAGATAAAGTATTCGATCTAGAGTTGACTTATCTTACTAGTAGGGGGCATTGGTATTTCAACTCATGGAAAGGAGAGACAAAGAAGTCTGGGGGAATAGCGACGAATATAGGCGTACATTTCTTCGATATGCTGGTCTGGGTATTTGGAGGCGTAAAGGAAAGCATGACGCATGTTAAGCGTGAAGATACAAATGCGGGATATCTTGAGTTAAAGCATGCGCGCGTTAGATGGTTTCTTTCGGTGAATTATGAATACATCCCAGATGACGCTAAAGCCGATGGTCTGCGTACCTATCGTTCTATAAAAATTGATGACGAAGAGCTAGAGTTTTCTGGTGGTTTTACAGATTTACACACTGAAAGCTACAAGGGTATTCTTCTTGGTGAAGGGTTTGGCTTGGATGAGGCGCGTTCAAGTATAGAGATTGTTAGCACTGTTCGTGAGCAGCCTTGTTCAAGCCCCGGTTCGCTTGCGCATCCTTACATCAGTAAGACTATTTGATGGAAAGGCAGGGCAGTTTTATCAAGGGTGATTCAGTAGCAACGACGGTGTGTCTCGTGACGAAAAATGGCTCGATGAATATATTCCATCTATAGACCGAGTTATAAGCAAGGAATATCAAAATATGGTCGAAAGCTGTAAGGCCAATCCGGATCACTATTCTTCAGTATGGAAAACGGTTAAAAAATGAGAAAAAAATTAAGAGATTATGATGGCCTGGTAAAATTCAAGCGGACCGTGGTTGGTTATTTGACCGGAAAGCGGGGAAAGTCTTGGTTGGATGTTTTGTCCGCCTTTCCTATATTCTCTCCTCTTAGTGTTGGTAACTATCGTAGTAATACCGAGCTAACGATTCAGGCAGTTAATCAAACATTTCCCGTTCTACGTGATTTGACGCGCTATTTACAAGGCGATCTGTTGGCGATTAAGGATATTCGATCGTTTCCAAAAAATGATATAGAGCTTAAAGCTGTTGAAGATTTAAGCGCGCTGTTCGACAAGTTTGGTAGTGACAAGTCAAATCACCACACATACCATTATTTTTACGGGGCGGCTTTATGTCGCCTTCAAAAGGTTGATGCATTATTTGAAGTAGGGTTAGGCACCAATAATACTGATGTTGTCTCAAATATGGGGAGGCATGGAAAGCCGGGTGCTTCTTTGCGTGCATTTCGGGAGTTTCTGCCAAATGCGAATATTTTTGGGGCAGATATTGATAAAAGAATTCTGTTTTCAGAAGAAAAGATATCGACGTTTTATGTGGATCAAACCAGTCAAGATACGTTCACTGCATTAGGGGAAAATTTGCCGGAAGAAATGGACATGATTATTGATGATGGGCTTCATTCTCCCAATGCGAATATACTAACTCTCAAGTTTGGTTTGGAAAAAGTTAGGGTAGGGGGATGGGTAGTAATTGAAGATATCCGGCTCGCCTCCCTTCCTGTATGGCAGGTCGTGTCGGCTCTGTTGCCTGAAAATTATGAGTCACATATTTATGATGCTGAAGGGATAGCTCTTTTCGCGGTTCAAAGAATCTCTTGATTAGATCAATCATCTTGTTAGGTCATCAAATCTATTTGTACTTGAATTTTGGCTGTCTTGGGTGCGTTCGCATTGCAAGTTCAATCAGCAACTGGTGGCATTGCCTCGCAATGCCTCCTAAAGCTACGTTTCAACATATATCGGGATGACAACACCATGACCTATTTTGTGCATGAAACCTCGATTCTTGATGAGGGCGCTGAAATTGGCGACGGTACCAATATTTGGCATTGGGTGCATGTGAGCGGTGGAGCGAGAATTGGCAGGCGTTGCTCTCTGGGACAAAACGTATTCGTGGGCAATCGTGTCGTGGTTGGCGATGATGTGAAAATCCAGAATAATGTATCCATTTACGACAATGTAACCATTGAAGATGGTGTCTTTTGTGGCCCGTCTATGGTGTTTACCAACGTGTATAACCCGCGCGCCTTGATAAATCGGAAAGCAGAATATAAGAATACACTCGTTCGTCGAGGCGCAACGCTGGGAGCAAATTGTACAATTGTCTGTGGCGTAATTATTGGCGAGTACGCTTTTATAGCAGCGGGCTCCGTTGTTCGCTCAAATATTCCACAATATGCATTATTCGCGGGTGTGCCAGCAAAGCAGATTGGTTGGATGAGTGAGTATGGAGAAAGTATTCCACTACCGATATCCGGTCAAGGAACATATAGATGCCCCCATAGCGATCGAACCTATCGACTAGAAGGCACAGCGATGAGCGTGGAGGAATAGTGGCTATACCATTTGTAGACCTTAAAGCTCAATACCGGAATATAGCGCCGGACGTACAGCGTAGAATTAATCAAGTTCTAGAGCACGGGCAGTATATCTTAGGGCCCGAGGTTTTCGAGCTAGAAAGCAAGCTGGCCAGCTATGTGGGCGTTAAGCATTGCATTTCGACAAGTAGTGGCACAGACAGTTTACTTATGGCTCTCATGGCACTAAATGTTGGGCCGGGAGACGAAGTTATAACTACGCCCTTTTCCTTTATGGCAACGGCAGAGGTAATTGCCTTGCTGGGAGCCACACCCGTATTTGTAGATATCGACGCAACGACCTATAACATAGATGCAACGAAGATTAGATCGGTTGTAAGTGAGAATACAAAAGTAATATTGCCAGTGAGTTTGTTTGGGCAGTGTGCCGATATGGATGAAATAAATGACATTGCAAGGGAATATGAATTGGCGGTAATTGAAGATGGTGCGCAGTCATTTGGAGCCACTTACAAAGGTAACAAATCATGCGGCCTGTCTACACTTGGGGCAACTAGTTTTTTTCCTACTAAGCCATTGGGCTGTTATGGAGACGGCGGTGCGCTTTTTACAAATGATGACGATTTAAATCGCATTCTTCGAGAAATAAGAGTTCACGGCCAGGAGAGTCGTTATCGTCAGTCTAGATTAGGAATAAATGGTCGTTTGGATACCATTCAGGCGGCAATCCTTTTGGCCAAGCTCGATATTTTCGATAGCGACATAAAGAAGCGGGCTTTGGCAGCTAGTAGGTATTCAGATCTCTTAAAGGCCGAAATTGCGAGCGTAGAGCCGCCTGATATATTAACCAGTAATGTTAGCGTCTATGCACAATATACTATAAGAATAAAGAACCGAGAAAAAGTGATTCAAAGGCTGAGTAGCATGGGTATTCCATCGGCAGTTCATTATCCTGGCTTATTGCCTGCTCAGCCGGTGTTTAAGCATTTTGTAGCGCAGGGTGATTCTTTTCCGATCGCTGAGAATGCAGCTCAAACGGTACTGAGCCTGCCTATGCATCCAGAGATAGAGCTTGTGGAGCAGGAAGAAGTAGTGGCCGGGCTAAAAAACGCTTTGGATAATTGATGTTACAAAATACCATAATCGATAGGCTTGCCCGAGTACTGTTTGTACTCGCAATGAAGGTTAAGGCCCGTGCACAAAGATACATAGTGTCGACCTATCCAGCAATTGACCAGTCTGTGAAAATTGGAGCCAATGTGCAAATAATTGGACCCAAAGATTCTTTTGAGATTGGGCGAGATACGTATATCAATGAAGCAATAATATCAGCAGGAGAAAAATCGAAGGTCATTATTGGTGAGCGATGCGCTATCGGTTATCGCGTGTCTATTAAGGCGATAACACATGATGTTGACGACCCTTGTGGACTAGTAGAAGGGATAATAAGAACCAAGGAGGCGACTATAGTCATTGGTGATGACTGCTGGATTGGGGACGGGGTGTTTATTCGCGAGGGTGTAACAATCGGCGATAATGTCATTGTTGGCGCCAATTCAGTAGTGACTAAATCAGTGCCAAGTTGGACGGTTGTTGCGGGCGCGCCTGCTGTAATCATTGAACAACGTAATCACTAAATCAAGTAAAGCAATATGCATATACTAGTCATTCCATCGTGGTACCCAAATAGAGCAGGCGATATTGGTGGCAGCTTTTTTCGAACGCAAGCCTTGGCTCTAAAAAACTACGGGCATAAAGTTGGCGTAATTACTGTGCAGCTTAGATCGCCAAGGCAATGGAAATCTATTGTGCGTGGCCCGTTTGGTATAGTTGACGAATTAGATGAGGGCATTCCAACCAAGCGTTATTTGGCCACCAATTGGTTTGTAAGAACGCCATATTTTCTGGATAGGGTTTGGCTTAATTACGGTCTCAAATTGTATGAAAGCTATGTCAATGAATTTGGGGTCCCCGATGTTATTCATGCCCATTCGATGCTATATGGAGGCTATTTGGCCGGTAGGCTGTCACAGTTATACGATATTCCGCTTGTTGTTACTGAGCATAGTAGCTTCTATGCTCGTGATCTAATGTCCACAAGGCAGTTAGAGCTGGCTCGCAACGTGTCAGCATTGGCTTCAGCTACTTTGGCTGTTAGTCAGTCCCTGGCAGAAATGTTGGCGAGAAAGCTGGGCCAAGCTAGAGGGTTTTGGAGTGAGGCGCCGAATATAGTAGACGATACATTCCTTCATTATGAGTTACCTAAGGCCTTGGATAGTAGCGGGAGTTTTTGTTTCTTTGGTCTGGCACTATTGGACGAGAACAAGGGAACTAATTACCTTATAGAGGCTTTTACTTTAGCTTTTCGGGGTACCTCAAATGTGCTGCTTAAAATTGGCGGTGATGGTCCTTATCGTAAAACACTGGAATTACTGGTTGATGAACTTGGTATCAGCGATCAAGTGGTATTTACCGGCATGTTGAGCAGAGCCGACGTAGTCTCTGAAATGTCCTCATCCAACGTGGTTGTTATATCCAGTCTTTATGAGACCTTTGGTGTTGTTGCAATAGAGGCATTGGCCTTAGGTAGGCCCGTTATCGCTACCCGCTGTGGAGGGCCAGAGTCCATAGTGCAGTCGGGTGATGGCATTCTTGTTCCACCGGGTAACGCAGAAGCGTTATCTGAAGCGATGCTAGAAATGTTCCACAACTCCGGCGACTATAGCGCAGAGAAAATTCGTGAGAACTGTAGAGCCCGTTACAGTAGCACCGTTATTGCGGGCCGCCTTAGCAAGTTATATGAAGGTTTGGTTGTTTAATAAGCTACGAGCGTATCGTCAAAATGCGTGATCTAGGCCTTGGGCGCTTAGCTTGGAATGCTTTTGGTACGTTCACGCGTCAGGTTGGCGCGGGACTACTTTCCTTAGCGTCTGCTGCAATTATCGCAAGATTCTATGGCCCCGAGAGCAATGGCATATACAACCTGGTACTGCTTTTACCCGGTATGCTAGCTACGTTTCTAAGTATGGGTATTGGCTCGGCAAACGTGTTTTATGTGGGGTCTGGCCAGGTTTCGATACGTAAGGCTACCTCGGTTAGTCTAGGGCTGGGAGGGTGTTTATCGGTATTGGGCTTAATGGTGGGTGGGCTGCTTGTATTTTGGTATGGCGATCTATTTTTCCCAGGTGTTAAGCCAGTATTTCTCTGGATTTCCCTAGTGGCTTTTCCCTTAGTATTGATAACCGGGTACATCGCAGCTATTTTTCAAGGCTTGCAGAAATTCGGCATATACAATCGGTTAATGCTATTGCAGCCATCCTTGTTTCTGTTAACGGTTGTGGTCCTTTATTTATCCGACATTTCTGGCCTAAGCTACTTAGTGCTGGGTTATGTGCTGACCTGCCTAGTGACACTAATTTATGCGCTCATAACAGTTTCTCTTCTGGCCAAAACTGACAAAGCCCCAGTTGGGGAACGCTATTTACGCAGTCTGATTAGTTATGGCTGGAAATCCAATGTTGGTGCAATTCTAGGGTATGCAAACTATAGGGCAGACATTTTTCTTGTGAACTTTTTTATGTCGCCTGTGGCGACCGGTGTGTATGCTATTTCGGTTTTGTTGGTAGAGAAACTTTGGGTATTGTCCAGTGCTATTAGCACTGTTCTGTTGCCAAGGTTAGCCGAGCTGTCGTCTGATGAGGCAAAGAGAAAGGAGCTTACGCCGGTAATTAGTCGGTTCGTATTCGTATTTACGCTACTGGCAGGGCTTATCGTGTTTATGCTGTCGAAGCACTTGGTTATGACAATTTTTGGCGCAGATTATGGAGGTTCCATTAGCCCGCTGGTATTGCTAATTCCCGGTGTTGTATTGCTTGGTGTTGCAAAAGTGTGGGCAAACGATTTGGCAGCACGAGGGCGGCCGGAACTGAATATGTACACATCCTTTGTAACTCTAATTATAAATGTTGTTGGTAATGTTGTACTTATACCCCGTTATGGTCTGTCGGGTGCGGCCGTCGCCACTACATTATCATATGCGGTTTGTTCCGTTATAACGCTCTATTTTTACCTTTCGCTGTCTAAAAATCATTGGTTCAAAATGTTCTTACCAGTCTATTCAGATTATCTATTCTTAAAACAAATGTACCGAAGAGAGGGGATTTAATGTCTATCTTTCTACAGTGTGGCGTATGAAGATTGTCACGATTATTGGGGCACGTCCTCAGTTTATAAAGGCAGCAACGTTATCCAGGGAAATTGAGCAGCATGGTCCAGCAGTGGAGGAGATTCTGGTTCACACCGGTCAGCATTATGACGCAAATATGAGCCAAGTATTCTTTGATGAATTGGATATACCCAGGCCGCACTACAACTTAGGCGTCGGCGGAGGAACTCATGGCCAAAATACGGGCCGAATGCTAGAGTCTGTAGAGACAATTCTGATAAAGGAACGCCCAGACTGGGTGTTGGTATACGGCGATACCGACTCGACTTTGGCGGGCGCATTAGCTGGTAGTAAACTCAATATTAGCGTTGCCCATGTTGAGGCGGGCCTAAGATCGTATAACCGAAGAATGCCAGAGGAAGTCAATCGTGTGTTGACTGATCATTTGTCTGATCTACTATTTGCGCCGACTATCACTGCAATACATAACCTGACGCTCGAAGGTATTGTCGGTGACAAAGTGCTTAACGTTGGTGACGTAATGTACGATGCCGCGGTTTATTACATGGAGCGTGCAAAGCAGCGGTCGACCATTCTTAGTAAGTTAAAATTTGTGCCAAAAAGCTACTGCTTAGCTACGGTACATCGCGCTGAAAATACTGAAGATCCAGCTACGTTAAGAGGCATTCTTGAAGGCCTGTCGACTGCTGAATATCCGATAGTTATGCCGTTACATCCGCGCACAAGAGGCAGGATTAAAGATTTCGGAATAAATATTCCCACAAATATATGCGTGATAGATCCCGTTGGATATTTGGATATGATTAGCCTTGAGGCGAATGCACTACTCATTGTGACGGATAGCGGGGGTGTACAAAAAGAGGCATATTTTCATAAGGTGCCCTGTTTGACTTTGAGAGAAGAGACGGAATGGGTTGAGCTTGTTGATCTAGGTGTTAACGAGCTAATAGGGGTGAATAGAGACACAATATCTAGCGCCCTACAGAAAGATGTAAATACTTTGGGACTATTTGATTCAGAAATTTATGGTAGTGGTGACGCGGCTAGCAAGATACTAACTAGAATGACACAAGTGCGCTAGGGGGTTTTTAATGGGTATAGATGTTCATGGCATGAATTTTTTACGGTATGCAGGAAAGAACCGTACTCTGGATGATACGATTACGATAGGGCGCCAAGGCTTTCATGTTAGAGAGGGTTATGTCCGAGATAAGTGGTCAAAAGCTATGGCGAGGGAGCTTGCTTTGGCCGGCGACGACTTGTGGTGTGAGACGTTTCTTAAGACGTATCTTGGTTCAAGTAAAGTGGATTCGGTCGACAATTCTGAGTATGAGGGAGCGACATTCACGCATGATATGAATAATGTGTTACCCGAAGATCTTGTTGGGCAATATGATACGGTAATTGATTGTGGATCATTAGAGCATATCTACAATATACCTCTTGCGCTAAAGAACTGTTCATTGTTGGCCAAGGCTGGAGGCCAAATAGTTCATGTCCTTCCCGCAAATAACTTTTGTGGGCACGGATTTTGGCAGTTTACCCCGGAGTTGTTTTTCTCTCTCTATGCGCCAAAGAATGGATATGTTGGCACAGAAATATTTTTGGCCGAAGTCTCCGAAGTTGGAACATGGTGGAGGGTCAACGAGATTGTAAGTGATAGTAGACTAATGGTACATAACTCAAAAGGGCTTCATATATTGGTTCGTACTGTGAAAGTCGGGTCAGATTTTTCACACCATGATATACAACAGAGCGACTACTCGTCTAAATGGGCAGCTAAAGATGGCGGTAAGACGTCGAGTTGCCAGTTGGAGGGTCGCAAAGCCAAAGTAGGAATTATGGCCTCTAGTCTTGCTCCCTTAAAGTCGCTGTATCGTAGTTATTATCGAACGAGGCCTTCGCCTAGAATGCGGTTGAACAGATTAAACCCTGATCTTACTAAATCTATCGTAAATCATCTCGTTTAAAGACGGAAAATTTCAATATTTTTTATTCTAACTTGGTGGTCACCTCCCGCTCCAAATGTAGATTCTATGAGAACTAAGATATTACATATCGTACCAAGTGTCTCTGCCGGTGGAATTGAATCTCTCGTCTTATCCTTATTGGAGGCTATAGATAGGGATAAATATATATTTGAATTGGCGGTCTTTAATCCACATTATCCTATTCATCAGGATCGTATTGAAGAGTTGGGGGCGAAGGTTCATTTTATTGGCGATGCAGGAGGAGGTACAAGTGTATGGTCAAAAATAGGCTGGCGCATTCGAGCGATTCTAAATTATTCGATTCTGATATTCACGAATAAGTACGATGTGCTGCATTGTCACAATTATAGTAATTTCTTCTTGTACGTCTTGCTAGCAACGGTCCGAGGAATCCCGGTAAGAATAGTCCATTCTCATTCAGGAGGTGCAGCGCGCAATACATATTCAGGATTGATTATGACGAAATTGAGGCGAAAGCTAGCATTCACTAGACTGGTTACTCATAGAGTGGGATGTTCTAAAGTGGCTGCTAATTGGATTTTCGGCACAGTTGACAGAGTAAAGATCATATATAACGGCATCGATTTGGATAGGTTTTCTATAAATAGAATGTTGGGAAAGAAAAGGGAATGTAGGGAGGAAGGGGGTAAAGAGCTAGTCCATATTGGTCGCTTTTCGAAGCAAAAGAATCAGCTATTTATGCTGAATATATTTCGTGAAATAGCGAATATCGAAGATGGTTACAATTTTAGCATCATGGGCTATGGAGATTTAGAAGATAGATTGAGATGTCGAGTACGCGAGCTAAATTTGGATGATCGTTTGACGTTTTTGCGGTTCGATGCTGATGTGCCAGGAGTGCTAAAAGATATGGATGGGTTTGTTTTGCCTTCTCTATGGGAGGGTTTACCTATTTGCGCAATAGAAGCCCAGTGCGCAGGCGTGACTACGTTTTTGAGTGATTCTGTCAGTAAGGAGGTTGATATAGGGATGGCGCAATATATATCACTAGATCGTAGCCCTGCTTTCTGGGCGAGGTATATAGTGGATACATTGAATGATGGGGCTTCACCTAGACAGGCAGACTCCTCCGTCTTACAGTCATTTGATATCAACTGGATTGTTGGGCAGTATGAAGATATATACGGAGGCTTTGTATTGGGAGCGGATGCAGGGCGGAGGTTCGATTGAAAATATTGTACGTAACAGGAATTACTGCCCCTATCCTAGATATACTCAACGGTAAGTACGACGATGAGATCACAGGTGCGCCGGCTTTTTTTTATCCTTGGCGAAAGCTAGTAGAGAAAGGCCATCAAGTTGATTTTATATTTCTGTCGAATTTTAACGAAGATATTAATATACGTGTTGGTTGGTTTGACGAAAAAAATATATATGCCAATATATATGATCCCGCCTCAGAACAATCATGGTATCTCAGGGTTTTTCGAAGAGCTAAGCGATTTTTTAAATTGCTATATTATACGAATAAGGCTGTGACTGAGCACGGCTATGATTTTGTATATTGTAAGGCCTACTACGAAGGATTGGCTGGAAACTTAGTCGCTAATTATAGAGGGGTTCCTTGCGGAATGAGGTCAATGGGTACCACTCTTTATAAGGACTTTCAGTTGTATGGGCCGTGGATTACGGCATTGAAAAGGCCTGCAGAATATTTGACTTTTCGGCTAAAAAAGAACTTTTTTCTTATGACAGACGATGGTACTAAGGGCGATATTATTCATAGGGGGTGGGCTTCAGACGCGGACTATGACTTTCTGTTTTGGAAGACTGGGATAGAGATTAAGAAAATCTCAGACGTTGATCCTACAATGCCCGTGCCCGAACATAAGTATATTTTTTATGCTGCGAGAATAGATGACTGGAAAAGGCACGATCGAGTACTATCCACTCTTCATAAACTTCATTCTTCCGGCTGTAATCTGCACGTGTATTTTGCGGGGTCTATTCGTTCACAGCAACATTTCGATTGGCTTGGGGGGATTGTAGAAAAATATGGACTGGAGGATTTCGTTCATTTCTTAGGCCCTATTAAGCAGGATGATGTGAAGAACCTGGCGTATCATGCGGTTGCAAATCCCTTGATGTATGACCATTCGAATTTGGGGAATGTATTTTTTGAAATATTTTCAGTCGGAGCAATAGTCGTGGCGCTTGATGATGGATCGCTGGATGATTATGTTTCTGATGGCGAAACTGGGTATATAGTTACTAATGAAGAGGAGGCATGCAGGAGAATAATGAAGATTGCAATGGGCGACGACGTGTCAAAAATTCGATCTGGAGCTATAGAGTGCGCTAAAGAGAAATTCATGTCTATTGATGAGCGGTTCGATAGGGAGGTTGAATTGATTGAGGGCATTGTAGATCAGGTTTGAATCAATGGACTATGTACCAACTTCGGGTGATTCATACTTTTTAATTTATGACTAAAATTGGCCTAAATTGCACTTGTTTTAATGGTAGGCCGTCTGGGGCGTGGCAGCGGTTCTATGGAATTTACTCTCAGTTGTTCAGAGCAATGCCGCTCGCAGAGTTCGAGATATTTGAGCCTTCTGACTTTAGACTGCGACCTCTAATCGGTGACTTTCCAAACGTTCAATATACCAAAACTCCCATAGCAAGCGCGTCTTCTGTAGGTAAACATTTGTCTTTTGGATGGGGGGGGCAGAACCTTGATGCGTCGGGTTTTGACGTTTTTGAGCGGTTTAATTTGCCGGTGGTTACAGCTCGCGGGGCTGTAAATATACTTACTACCCACGATGTTCGGGGGGTTAGTTCAGGCTTGGTCGATATTAAGGGCTTCTTTAGAAAGCAATATACCCGCTATTCAATGAGTAGGGCAGACAAAGTTATTACAGTTTCTGAAACAATGAAGGCAGAGATTGAGAGAAATTTTGCCAATGCAGATGTCTCTGTCGTGTATAACGGAGTTGATGCGAGCCTTTATAAGTCGATAAGTAGTGAAGAATTGTCTGCGTTCAGGCGTAAATATTGCTTGCCAGACGGCTATATACTTGCAGTTGGTCACTTGGAAGCTAGGAAAAACATATTACACCTCATTAATGCTGTGTCATTACTTCGGGGTAGGGGCCTAGATGTTCCCTTGGTTGTGATCGGGAACGATAGCGGTCAAGGTAGGCTTGTAAGTGAACTCATAGAAAAGAAGTCCTTAGGGGGCAGCGTACGCGTGCTGTCAGGATTGACAGATTTGGACGTGCGTTGCGCATACGGCCTGAGCTCTCTACTTGTATTTCCTTCACGGTATGAAGGTTTTGGTATTCCTATTCTGGAGGCGATGGCAGCAAGTTGCCCCATGGTGCTAAGCGATATTCCGGTATTTAGGGAAATCACACAGAATCAAGGTTTGTACTTCGATTGTAATGACGTGGAAGCTATTGCACATTCAATTGAAACGGGCTTGCATTCAACGGTCAGGCGCAAGGAGCTAGTTTCCTATGGGGATGCTAGGGTATCTGATTTCGGCTTCGATAGGTTGGCTGCTCAATTAGCAGTCTTGTATGACCAGGCCCTTCAAAACTGAATTAAATGAGGCGCAGTTGGAATATGGATATTAGTGTAGTGGCGCGTGACGCTAGGGTGGCACATGAGGTTTGAGAGTTTACCAAGATTTTTAAGGCAGCTGATTTTTTCTCTAATGGGCTGGCGGAATTACTTTTATCGCTACAATCGGAGCTACCGCTCTTTTCGAGAATTTCTCCAAAACTCGTCTCTCTGGCTGATTTCTCAGCAAGATGAATGGCAGCGTCAGAAGCTATTGGGGCTAGTAAATTCTGCCAGAAATGAAACTGAGTATTATTCTAAGTGTTTGCCATCTCACGAGGATATAGCTACAAGAGGAGACTTAAGAGATATATTGAACGCCTTGCCATTACTTGATAAAGACTCACTTAGACGTCACCCCGGCAGTTTTTTAAATTCAAGTGTGAATACTTTCGTGAGAAGCAGTACCAGTGGCTCAACCGGATCGCCGCTAGAAATCGAACATGATGCGGCTTCATTATCTCGCCGATTTGCTTTGATAAACCATCATTTGAACTCAGTGGGAATTACAGAGAAATCCGCTTCTATTCGTCTCTCCGGACGTATAATTTGTGCAGTTAATAGATCGCATGCTAAGCCTTGGTTGTACAACGAGGCAGAGAATCAGTTGTTCTTGTCTACATATCACATCAACGACCAGCATAGTGCTCAAATTATAGAGAAGTTTGAGAAATTCAAACCGCGTCTACTAGATGGATATCCGTCGGGAGTTTTAGAGCTTTTGAGGTTGTTACGAAGGCATTCTTACGAGCCTACTTCTTTAAGGGCTATAGTTACCACTGCGGAGTCGTTGGGCGAAGCTGCCCGAGCGGAGCTTGTTGAGCTCTCTGGGGGCGAAGTGCCGGTGATGGACTATTACTCAGCCAGTGAAGGTTTGCCGCTGATACAGCAATGCATGCACGGCACTTATCATGTGCGTTGGCAGTCTGGAATATGTGAAGTTGATGATAATGGGAAAATTGGATTTGAAGGAGATGGTGAGCTCATTTGCACCAGTTTTGTCCAAGATAGAACTCCACTCATTCGATACCGGACCGGCGATCTTGTAGAGGGGCTCTCCCCTACGATCGCCGATGTTTGTGAATGCGGTTTACGATCGCCGGTGATTCGGAAGGTATTGGGCAGAGTGGAAGACGTCATACAAACGCCAGACGGGCGTGCTTTGGGAATGTTTACCTATCGTACGCTGAAACACATCCAGGGTCTGGGGGAAACGCAGGTGATTCAGCATGATTTTGCGGTATTTGAGGTAAATACGGTTGCATTGCCGGATGGCTATACTTCTTCGAGCTTGGCAAAGGAGCTTAGTGGATCTTTCGAGAGAGCTTTAGGCTACCCTATAAAATTGCAATTGAATTTGGTTGGCGCAATAGCTAAGGGCCCACACGGGAAGGTTCGATTGGTCATATCAAGGATAATTTAATTGGAAACTATACTTTGCAGATGGCTAGTTTGCTTCATAGATCTGGTAGTATCATTTACTAGTATATTGGCTGATGTTTTTAATCTCGGCTGTGTTGGTACTTCCATTTTCTCGACCGGTCGCCGACTAGACGGTTGCAATAAAATATTCTGTATTCGCTTTGCGAATCGTTTCAATGTCGATGGTTAGCAATATGACATGGACGATTACAAGGCTATCCTATTGGGTGGTCAAGTCGACTATCGAGGAAGGGTGGGTTGTGACGGGGCAGGCCATGAGGCCAAGCATTTATGGTCTTCCGTATTTGCTTGAGCAGCAGGAGTCTGCGTAGCCTTATGTGGCCGTACTGGATGATGCTACTACTTCCCCTAGCTGGTGTAGCCGGCAACGCAAGGAGTCAGTTGGGGCGCTATAGTTGGTATCTTGTGATTTTCTTGTTCGCCCTTATGGTCGGGCTACGGTATGAAGTAGGTGGTGATTGGGGCTCGTATCTACGTCACTTTGACTTCATTCTGTATTACGATTTTTCTGAGGTATTGGGCCGGGGCGACCCAGGCTATTACGGAATCAATTGGATTGTTGCCGATAATGGCGGCTCTATTTTATGGGTGAATTTAGTTTGTGCCTTCATCGCTATAGGTGGCCTTCATTACTTTTGTAGAAATCAGCCGCTACCATGGTTAGCCCTATATGTCGCCGTACCCTATTTGATTATAGTGGTGTGTATGGGCTATAGCCGCCAGGCGGCTGCTCTGGGTTTTGCACTTATCGGGCTTACTGCATTGGGTAAACATCAGCTTAAGCAGTTTGTTTTTTGGGTCATATTGGGTGCGTTGTTTCATAAGACGGCGGTTTTACTTATACCCATAGCCGCACTGTCATCGTCAAAGAACAAGTTTTGGAATTTCATCTGGGTTGGCATTATGGCTGCAGCGGCGGCCTATGTGTTAATTGTTGATGATGTGGATCATTTAATAGGTGCATATATTGAAGATGACTACGCCTTTGCATCACAAGGTGCTCAAATTCGAGTTTTTATGAATGTGGTGCCAGCCGTTCTTTTGTTGTTATTCCATAAAAGGCTATTTTATGACAAAGCGGAGCGCAAGCTATGGGTTATATTAGCCCTTATTAGTTTGGTCTGTATTCCGGCGCTAAGTTATTCAGCAACAGCGGTCGACAGAATGGCCCTCTATCTTTTGCCCATTCAATTATTTGTATTCTCCCGGTTGCCGTTCATAGCAAAAAACAGGGCCAACTATAATTTTATTATATTCGGTGTGGTTGCTTACTACGCGCTGGTGCAGTTTGTGTGGTTAAACTTTGGGCATCACGCCAGGTTTTGGTTGCCCTATCAGAGTTACTTGTTCTCATGAGCAATAGCAATGCGGGTAAGCGTACTATTGTGCTTTCTGCCAACACCTCCTGGTACCTATACAACTTTCGTGCATCTACCATTCGTCGCTTTTTAAGCGAAGGCTATAGGGTCGTTTGTCTGAGCCCTGAAGACGATTTTTCGCAACGCTTAGTCGAGCATGTTGGTTGCGAATGGTTACCGTTGAATATGGATAACAAAGGTAAAAATCCGTTTAAAGATATTGGTTTAGTATTACGGTTTTGGCAGGTCTACAGGCTGCTACGTCCTGTAGCGGCTTTTCATTTTACGATAAAAAATAATGTCTACGGTACATGGGCGGCACGCTTGCTTGGGGTGCCGGCTATTAATAATGTGTCGGGTTTGGGCACGGCCTTTATTCGCAAGGGTATTGTGGGTGGCATTGTGCGGCTGTTGTACAAACTCAGCATGCCGCTAGCCTATAAGGTTTTTTGCCAGAACGAAGAAGATTTACATCTGTTGATTGAAAATAAACTGGTGCCGCAAGACCGCTTGTTCTTATTGCCTGGGTCTGGGGTCGACTTGGATGCGTTTCACCCCGGCTTGCTTAAGCCCCACGAAGGCGAGTTTCGGTTTCTGTATGCCGGGCGCATGCTGGCCGACAAGGGACTGTATGAATTAATTGCGGCGGTTCAGGCGCTGCATGCCAAAGGTGTTCACTGCAGCCTGTGGTTGTGTGGGTTTGCCGATGTTGAAAATGTGTCGGCCATTAGTGAGGCGCATCTAAACGAATGGGGGCAACAGAACAACATTGAATGGCTTGGCCCCAGCGATAATATGGCAAGCATGTATGCACAGGTTGATTGCGTGGTATTGCCCTCGTACCGAGAAGGTATGCCCAGAAGCTTGCTAGAGGCAGGTGCCATGGGTTTGCCTGTTGTGGCCACCGATGTACCTGGTTGTCGCAATATTGTTAGCGACGGTTTTAATGGCTTGTTATGTGAGGTGCAAAGTAGCGAGTCATTGCAGGGTGCCCTGCAGCGAATGTTGTCTATGAGTGATGCCGAGAGGCGGGCTATGGGAGCCAATGGCAGGGCGCGTGTGTCCGAGAAGTTTAGTGAGGCAATTGTGATTGAGGCGGCAGTGGATGCCGTGCGCAGTTGTGAGAAATTGTAGATAGAGTCGCTATTAGTTTAATCTCTTCTTTGGACGCGGCCTTGCTGGGATGTTTTATGGCGTTCTCGCTGGCGAGAGTGGACTTAGGGCGGCGGCGCAGACAGGGTATTACATGTTAATTTACCGCTCGGTGTAATACTTGATTAGGCGGCTTTTTAATCTGCTTACCGTGTGTCTAAGCTGGTGATAAAAATCTAAAGTGAAATAGATAGAATATGCTTTAGTTATGAGTGAAAAACTTGGATTGTGTGCAAAATGATAGACTGGTGTTGCTGCCCAGTGGCCTGGCAGTTTTCTATAACCTAGGGGATTAAGATAACTAGAGATCCTGTGAAGTTCTTCTTTTGTCGCGGCCTCAGCAAATATATGTGGTTTGTATTCTGCTATTGTATTTTCTGCCCCCTTTAGTACTTGAGGCTCCATACCTTCTACGTCGATCTTTATTAGGGCTAATGATATTGGCTCGCACTCATTTTCTTTCCAAGAAGAGAATGCTGAGTCTAAGGTGGATATACTTATGTTCCCCGTATTACTTTGCAAGTCAATTCTTGCTCCTCCAATGTTATGGGCATCTGGCAAAACCAACGTTCCCGTGCCTTCTTTCTCTCCTACTCCGTGTTCCAGTAAAGTGTAGTTGTCGATATTTTTTGATAGATTTCTGCGCAGTATAGGGAGTACGTGGGGGTTCGGCTCTATCGCAATCAAGTGGTCAGCTAAGAAAGAAGAGAAAAAAAGTGAATGATTTCCTATGTTCGCCCCTATATCTATAACTACATTCTTGTAGCTTTTCGAATAGAAGAAGGGTTTCAGTAGTCGTATATGTTCTAAAAGATCTAACTCATAAAAAGTACCCGACCTCACAATGCACTGATAAATATGATCATCTTCAGCTACCCCTTCAATGTCAAATAAATTAGATCGATATTCGAATTGCATTTTTCTTTCCATGTGACTATTTTGGCCCCAAGTATAGCACTGGAAATGACACGTTAGCGCCACTGTCCACGCTTTGAATGTGTCGAAGTACCTCGGCGGTTAGCTGTATTTGTCTGCCTTTAGTGTCTTAAGGTTAGACGAATGCCTTGCCTATTTGGATAGGTCGCCCGGCTGTGGTGGTATGGGATGGTCTTGATAGATTGGTCCTGAGCCAGGTGACTGCTAATGTATCAGATAGTGATTGTATGGAGCTCAATAGGCAGAAGGACGGAGGCATTAAAATGAGAAACGAAAAATACATCTTGCTCATGGTGGGAATATTTCTCCATATGGCTATATTAGAGAGGATGTTGTGATTGATGCGGCAGTGGATGCCGTGCGCAGTTGTGAGAGCTTGTAAACCATGCTAGATAAAGTCGTTATTAGTGTTATCTCTCCTTTGGGTTCGGCATTGCTGGGTTTTCTGGTGGCGTTTTTGCTGGCAAGAGTGGGTTTTAAAAGGTTGGGGCGTTTGCTGGCGGTGTTTTCGTTTTTGTGGCTGTATATATGGTCAACCCCCGTGGCCAGTAGTTGGATACTGGCGTATGTCGAGTCGCAGTATGCGCTGGTAGAATTTGACGACATACCCGTCGCAGATGCCGCGGTGGTATTGGGCGGTGGGGTGGTTGCTACGGGCTTTAGCGAGAGCACGCTGCAAGACATTAATTTGGGCAACAGTGCCGACAGGGTGTGGTATGCCTCGCGGCTGTATCATGCTGGCAAGGTTAAGCGGTTGATCTTAACCGGTGGCACGCCCCTAGGTGGTGGGGGTTTGTCGGAGGCCGAGGCAATGCAGGTATTTGCCCAGAGTCTTGGCGTTCCGTCAGTGCATATACACCTGGAGAGTGCGAGTAATAATACCCGAGAGAATGCGCACTTCACCGGCGATATTATTCGCGAGCATCACTATAGGCGCGTACTGCTGGTGACTTCGGCTTTTCATATGGGGCGCGCTATTGGGCGTTTCGATGCCTTAGGCCTAGACTCTGGCCTAGAGCTAATACCGGTACCTACAGACTTTGAGAGTGCCTTATTGAGGCAGCAGTATTGTTGCTTGCCTGGCGCCTATGCGCTGAATGTCAGTGCTAAAGTATTTAAAGAAATTGTGGCTAGAGTGGCTCTTTAGTAAGGGCGCGCTATCGCTTGATCACGACATCGATAATGCGTTTGACATAGTACCAGAGGATAAGGGCATTATTTTTAACATGGTATTTTTCTGCCACATAGGCCGCTGGGGGAAATAGCGTTTCTCTTATGTATTGCCACCGTTGTTTGCCGCCTTCCAGGCGCATGACATTATTATAATAAGAAGTTAAGCGCCGGCTCCCAGCCGTGTGCGGTGTACTTTGGTTTTTTGCCTGTTGTTGCAGTGCAGCCAATGTCTCTTCTTGAATAGGGGAGTTAAAGGTCTTTTTGGTTATGGTCAGGCCTTGCAAAAGCAGCTGTGAAAAATCCTTTTCCTTTGCAATCAATAGCAGTTTTTCCCAATCTGTGGCTGTTAGCTTCTGGCTCAATAAATGGATGTCGTACAGCCAAATTAGGCGGTTTTCCATTTGGTTAGATACATTTGTCGTGCGGTGAATACAGGCATGAATAAGCGCATAGAGCGGGCTGAGTGCCAGGGTGTGTTGGTTGCCGTACTCTATGGTTACGCTGTTGTCTTTAAGCTCTGGGTATTCTAGCTGTTGTGTAAACCATTGGGCGTTAGTAATTTTGTGGTGTATGTCTAGCGTGTTGACTACGCCCATCGCCAGGGTCTTTTGGCAAGGGAACTGATAACCCACAAATTCGCCTTCCATAGTGGGCAGGCGCGCATAGCCTTGTGCTTGTAGTAGCGTCCAGGCGTTTTCTGCCTCTTGTTTGTCTTTAAATATAAAGTCTGTATCGCAGCGGGTTCTTAGGTAGGCTTGGGGGTAGCAGCTAATAGATAGGGCCTCGCCTTTGAGCAGAATATAGTCTAGGCCGTTTTGGTTAAACGCGGTAATTAGCTTATGTATTTCTCGCTGCTTGATTAATTGCGTGGCCACATATTGTTTGCTGAGTGTGCTGAGTTCGTTTTGCCATGCATCAGGTATTTGGATGTTAGTGTTTGGCTGGCTGAGCTGCTGACTAATTTGATGGCTGAGTAGCGGTGTTATGCCTTCGTGTTCGCACAGTTGAATAAATTGATTGCAGTCTAAGCCCGCTGGAATGCTGCCAGCCTTGCTGGTATCTGCCTGCAGCAGTAAAGAGAGCCAGCGACGGTAGCTGTCAAACTGGAGCGATGGCTCGAAAGGCTTTTTTTTAGGCATTGGCTTTTTGCTGTACGCGGTCAATCTTAAAGGCTTGTATCACGCCGGCACAGTGTGCGGCGAACAGTAGGCAATAAATGCCTAAGCTGAGGTATTCCGTTGTGTGCTCCAAGGCCAGGCCTATGACGGCACAGCCAATAGCATAAGCTAATAAAATCATCAGGCTTAATTTTGGGCTGTAGCCCATGTGTTGCAAAATATGGTGAACATGAGATTGATCCGCCTGCATCGGGTGTTTGTTATGTTTTATGCGCCGTAGCATGGTGGCCAGCATATCCATCAGGGGTAGGGTGACTAACCACAGAGCCGTCACCGGTTGTATTAAGCGGTTGGGGCCTTGGCTGAAGTAGATTAAGCAGGCGGTGACGATAAAACCCAGTGTAATACTGCCACCATCGCCTAAAAACACTTTAGGTAATAGCTTAGGTATTGGGCTCAGGTTAAAACATAAAAATACCAGTACGGGTATTAATACAACCAACAAGGCAGGCGCCATGGGGTGCTTGGCTTGTACGGCTAGCAGCCACAAGATACCGATGGGCAGGGCTATTAGGCTGCCCGCCAAGCCGTCTATGCCGTCTATCATATTATAGGCATTGCTGAGGCCAGCGGCGGCTAGTGCGGTAAGCGGTATGGCCAGCTCTAACAGGGGAATATGGCCCACACCTAATATATTGCCGACATCCTTAATGAGTATGCCGCCGTAAATAGCCAACAGAATACCGCACAGGTATTGCAGGGCCAGGCGTAAGTTGGGGCGCAGGTGTATGCGGTCGTCTATCACGCCCAGTATAAATGGGATGGCCGCTACCAATAGCAGGCTGCGGGTGAGTATGGCTGTATTTAAGAGATAGGTAGTAAGGACGATACTGATAAATATGGCGATACCGCCTACCGTGGGAATGATTCCCTGGTGGTTTTTACGGCCGCCGGGTGTATCCAGCAGCCCCAGTTTGGGCGCCGCGAGTATTAGCAGGTACATCAGTGCCAGAGTAATCAATATTTGATACAGCACGCTGTTGTCGCTTGCGGTCATTGCCTTGGTGTATCCCTGTAGCATTGCGCCTTGTGTTTGAGGGGCAATTTTGCGCGGTTTAGGCGGTGCTCGCAAGGGCTTGTTGTTATTGCGGGGGTGCTGTCAATGTGCGGATTGTGTCTTTTATGTGAGGTCGTTCACATTGGCCTGCGTTGCTGTCATAATATGACGCAATAATGTCTAATTATAATGTGGTATACGGTATATGAAGTTTAAGATATCAGCTTTTTGCTCGACCGCGATTTTTCTGATCTCACTGCCAGCACATAGCTTAATAACCGATGTTGCCCCAGACCCCGACTGGAGCGAGGTCAGTGGTAATTGGGTGCCCTATGTGGCCGCTGGTGTTGTGGCCCGTGACCCCGAAGGCGGCAAGAGCCTTGATGACTCCAATGGCGGCACTAGCTTTTCTGGTTCGGCCGAAATTGCCTCGGGTTATCCGGAAAACCCCGATAATGCCGCCACCCCGTGTGCGCCAAGCGGTGGAGGGGATCTATGTGGCTTGTACCCTTCTGCGTATTATTATTATTACGATGGTGGCACCCCGGGCTTTGCCGGCACCGATGTAGATACAAATGGCGTCGATGACGATATCCAGGATGATATTCTGTATCTGCGTATTCGAGTGAATGATAGCCCCCAAAGCGCGAGCGGCTTGGGCTTTCAGCAAAACCACTGGAATTTCTTGTTCGATACTGAGGAGACAGGGGTGCCGCCTGCGTCTGATTTTTGCACCGGTGTAGACGTCACTCCGGGTACAGAAAACCCTGATTGTTATAAAGAGATCTGGATAGATTTGGACGGCAATGGTTTCACCGGTGGAAGCTCGGCGGATAAGCTGAGTATCATTTATGAAAACTTGCAGCAAGATACAGTTAGTAATTCTGACGGTGCCGGAATTGCGGGCGATGACTGCCAATTCAAGTTCTCAGGTGCTACAGACGATGGCACTGGTACGGTTGTTAACTCGTTTATGGCCTGCCATAGCAATGGCCTGACCGGAGATTGCGAAGATGGCTCTGGGGATGATCTTTCTCACACCCGCACTGTGGCGACTAACTCTCTTACCGGAGTAGACGCCGTTACCGACATTAACGGCACCAACGGCGGTGCCAGCGATATTACTGGCGAATACTTTGTTGATGTGCAGGTACCCGTATCGGCCATGACAGCGAATAACGGTTGTTATTCCAACCCTTCTTCGCTGTCCGATGCGGAAGTGATCGATCCTGGTACGCATATCATTTTTAAGGACGAGCAAAAATTCCGTTTGTTCTACTCTACGGCTAATTCGGCTACTGACCCACTGCAAAAGGATTTTATCGCACCTGGCTATTTTGGCGATGTACAGAGTACCCCCGTCACCATTGCCCATGCCTATGTTAAAACCCAGGGCAACAGCCTGCGTTTTGATTGGAGCACGGCAACAGAAACCTCCAATATTGGATTTAATCTTTATGCCATTATTGGCGGCGAATGGCTTCAGTTAAATGACGACATGATTGCCGGTTCGCTAGATTCACTCGAGCCTAGAGACTACCAGACCATTGTGGCTAACCCGTATCGTGGTTCACTAGAGCAAGTAGGCATTGCCGGCGTCGATGTGCAGGGTAATGAAGACCGCCACGGTCCTTTCAATCTGAACGAAGAATTTGGCGCGCGGCCATTCGCCAGTCCGGTCAATTGGGGGCGGGTAAACAAAGACGTCAAAGCCTCTTTAAAGCAGCGCAAAGTGAAAAAAGGCGAGGCGGTACATATCGATGTACCTGAAAATGGCGTTTACCGTATAACAGGCGCGCAATTGTCTGCTTTGGGTTATCCATTAGAGAGAGCTAAAGGCGATCACATTGCCATTAGCTTTCGCGGTCAGCCTATTGCCCGCACTATTGGCGGGCTGGACAAAAAAGGCCGTTGGACTAGCGCAAGCTGGGTAGAGTTTGAGGCTGTGGCGCCTACCGGCCGCGATGCCGTTTATTTGAATGCCAATACCTATCAGCTAAGCACCGAGGTGGCCTTGGTTGAGGAAGCTGGACCGGTGGAAACTGCAGCGCTTGCGCAGGTGGTTATTGAGCAGAATCGCCAGTATGCCTTTACTACGCCCGCTGAAGACCCCTGGTACGATGCCGCATTTTATGCGATAGGCAGCGGCAGGCCCGGTAGCTTAAACCGTACGTTTGATGTCGAGGGTTATGCGGGTGGCGACGCAGAACTTGAGTTACATGTTGCAGCGCTGTCGGCAGGTGGCCACCATTTACAGGTGAGTGTGAATGGTTATTCGCTGGCAGATGTGAGCGCTAATGGCTGGACCAACTGGCCTGTGAGCATTGCAGTGGGCGACGGAATATTACAAGAGTCCGGCAATACACTGACTTTGAGCTTGCCCGGTGACGCCAGCGCATTTGATTATGTGCTGTATGACAAGTTAGTGGTGCGTTTTGAAGCCGACAATCACAGCAATGCCATGACGCCAGCACTGCGCCTTGCCGAAGCGGTAAAACGTAACGAACTGGCCAATGGTCGGGCCGACCTGTTGGTTATTAGTCACCCCGCCTTGATGGGTGATGTACTTGACGGCTACGTTGAACAGCGTGAATCGGAAGGCTGGCGCGTCAAGTTGGTAGACGTACTAGACCTTTATGAAAGTTACGGTTATGGCATGGCACTACCCGGCGCAATAGAGAGCTATCTAGACGATGCCAGCAAGACCGGTTATACCCATGTGCAATTGGTTGGCTCGGCTAGCTACGACTACCGAGATTTTCTGGGTTTGGGCTCTATCGCCTTTATTCCCAGTATTTATGCCTATACCGCAGATATTATTAATTACACCCCATGCGATGCCTGTTATGTCTTAGGCGAGAACGAATTGCCACAGGCCGCTATTGGTCGTTGGGCAGTTCGCAGCCAAGAAGAGCTGGCCAATGTCATTAACAAGGGCAATACCTGGGCCAACAACGGCGCGGCTAACCGTGCGCTGCTTATCGCCGATGCGCAACAACCGGGTTACAACTTTATTGGGCAGTTGGAGTCTGTTGCCAATCAGTTAGCACAAACCGGCCAGTGGCAAGAGCCAGCTCGAGAGTATCTGGATAGTTACCTCAACGATTACCCGACTGATGGCCGTGAGGCGATCATTCAGGCGCGTGCGGGGGTGAAGGCCGAACTCGAAGCAGGTGCCAAGATGACGTTCTTTAGCGGCCACGGCGCCCCATCTACCTGGTCTTATAAAGGTATGCTGGCGCAAAGTCATATTGCTGGCATTGCCAATCAGGCAAACCCAACTCTGGCATTGCCGTTTACCTGTTATACCACCTATGCCGAAAGCCCCTATACCAGTACGCTGGCGCATCAGTTAACTACTGGTGCAAACGGCGCTGCAGCGGTATATGGCGCGGCAACGCTAAGTGACTTTAGCGATAACTGGAGCGCCACCCGCTATTTGCTCACTGAGTTGTTAGCAGGTAAAACCTTGGGTGAGGCGGTACGCGACAGCAAGCAAAACCTGGGTGCAGATTACCGTGATGTGGTATTGAATAGTAACCTGCTGGGTGATGTGACGCTGCGTTTACCGTAGGCAGTATTGTCGGCTACGCTGCTGTTTAGCCGCAGCGTGTGTTGCGCCACCAAGCCTATTTGGGCGCGTAGGCTGGCAAAGCACGCCGAGGCTGCCGTAACGTAGGCCTCTATCTTTGGTGTTCCCGTTCGGGAACATATCTCGATACTTGACTGTATTTACCTATAGGGTTCCCGATCGGGAATATATAGTGTATTTTGTGCTGTGATCGTGATAATATTCCCGTTCGGTAATATATTTGATGCGTGGAATGATAAAGACGACAGAAGACATTGGCGCAAGAATCCGCCAAACACGAAAATCCCTGGGTATTACCCAAAAGGACCTAGCCCTTACTTCGGGTACCGGCCTGCGCTTTATTATTGACCTTGAAAAAGGCAAGCCTACTTGCCAGATCGCCAAGGCTCTAACCGTACTGCAGACATTGGGGATTAAGGTGCAGCTACATTTGCCCGAATTAGATACGAGAACGGCGGGGTAAATTATGGTGAGGGTTCTTGATGTCTATCTCCATAGCCGCCTTGTGGGCAAGTTGATTCAGAGCGATGTGGGTACCATGAAGTTCCGCTACGATTCCGTTTGGCTGGAAGGAGACGCCACTACAATTTTGTCTCACTCTTTGCCTCACCAAGCAGAGTCATTTAGGGCGAAGCAATGTCTTGGGTTCTTTGGCGGTATTTTGCCAGAAGAGTCCAAAAGGGAACGAATCGCTAAAAACTTAGGTATCAGCGATAAAAACGCTTTTGCGATGCTGGCAGAAATTGGCGGCGAATGCGCAGGTGCGGTGACATTTTTACCTGAGGGGCAGCCCTTGGAGGTAACGGGCGCATCTTACAAGATGCTGGCTGAAGAAGAGCTGGAGGGAATATTACTCGATTTGCCCAAGCGGCCATTAATGGCGGGCGAAGCAGGAGTTCGTCTGTCGCTAGCGGGTGCGCAGGATAAAATAACGGTTCATTGCTTTGACGAACGAATTTCAGTGCCATTATACGGCGCGCCAAGCACTCATATTATAAAACCCGCTATTGAGCGGTATAAAGATACTGTGCTTAACGAAGCCGTCTGTATGAAACTTGCAAAAGCGATTGGTTTGCCGGTGGCAGATGTCGATGTTTTGCCGCTAGGCACAATTTCAGCCTTGTCCGTTAAACGTTTCGATCGTGACGTAGCGGTTGACGGAAAAATTACACGTCTGCACCAAGAAGATTTTTGTCAGGCACTGGGAATCGTGTCTGAAATGAAATACCAATGTGAAGGCGGAGTATCATTAAAACAGGCTTTCAGTTTAGTACGAACTGCTTCCAGTATTCCAGCGATCGATTTACAGCATCTGTTGGACGTTGTGCTATTCAATTTTTTTATTGGTAATAACGACGCCCATGGCAAGAATTTCTCTCTTATATACAAGAACGGTAAAGCTCGTTTGGCCCCCTTCTATGATTTACTTTCTACAGTGTATTATCCAGAGCTGTCCGATACGATGGCGATGAAAATTGGCGGGCAATATATACCGAGTGAAATATCTAATCGTCATTTTGAGCGAATGGCCGAAGAGGCTGGGCTATCTAAGCCCATGGTACTAAAGCGCATTGGGCTGGTAGCAGACAAAATGTTAAGTACGTTGGTGCAGGTAGAAAGCGAGTTACCGCAAGCTTTGAAACTGACTGAATTTATTCGCGGTTATATCCAAAAAATGAGAGCCCGCTGCGTGTAATGAAAACAGTTACGCCTTCCGCTAACACCTCTCATTCGGCGCCTGTTGTTAGAAACTTATAATGTCGCATGATTGTTTTAGCTGGAAAGGCAGGCTTGTTGGCGGTGATGAGGTGCAGGTCTTGAGAGTACTTGATAAAGCATTACAGTGGCCAGCAGATCTAGATTGAAATAATTCTATCTGCCAGCGCCAAACTGGCCGGGCGATGGGTAATCAATATAACTGTGCGCTGATGTAATAATTCATGGCACTGGGCAATAAAGTTGGCTTCACCCTCTGGGTCAAACATGGATGTGGCTTCGTCCAGAATCAGTATGGGTGAGTTTTTTAGTAGGGCGCGGGCCAGTGCAATGCGTTGGCGTTGGCCGCCTGAAAGCTTTAGCCCTTGGTCGCCAATAACTGTTTGGTAGCCATCGGGTAGCTGACTAATAAATTCATCTGCGTGCGCGCCTTTAGCTGCATCTTCAATATCGTCTTGGCTTGCCATGGCGCGGCCGTAGGCAATATTGTCGGCTACGCTGCCATTGAGCAGTAACGTGTGTTGCGCCACAAGGCCTATTTGGGCGCGTAGGCTGGCCAGGTTAACTTGGCGAATATCTGTGCCATCAATCGTAATTTGGCCTTGGTCCACATCAGCTAGGCGCATAAGTAAATGCGCCAGTGTCGATTTGCCCGCGCCGTTGGGGCCGGTAAGGGCGATGGTTTCTCCCGGTTTAATATCTAAAGTGTAGTCAGTCAGTATGGGGTCACGGCCAGGGTAGGCGAAGCTGATTTTGTCGAAAATAATATGACAGCCTGCAAGGGCTAGGTCGGGGTGATGTATGTCAACCGGCTCAGGCTGTTCTGCCAAAAAGGCGATTAGCCGGTTGGCTGCACCTCGGGTATTCATTATTTGGCCGTAGACGTTGGCAAGACCACTCAGCGGTTGGTTTAGCAACATGGCATAGAGTAACAGGCTGACCAATTGCGGCGCTGTGAGCAGGCCCTGCTCCAGCTGCGAAGAGCCAAGCCAGAGCAGGAGCAGCAAACCCGCGCCGGCCAAGAGGCCAATCATTGGGCCCAGTAAGGATTGAATTAGAATTTGCTGTTTGGAAAGACCTAACAGCTGGCTGTTCTTGTCACCGAAACGTTCGGCTTCCAGTGGCTCACGGGTGAAGGCCTTAATAGCAGGCAGCAGGCCGAGGTTTTCTTCGACAAAACTGATCATGTCAGACCACGACTGCACCCAAGCGGTAGACAAGGGGCGGATTTTTCGGCTGATGATTTTCATCGCCAGGTAATACAGCGGCAATAGCAGCAGGGCTAGGCCAGCAATGGTGGGGCTAAGCCACGCCATTAATATGAGGGCACCAAAAAAAGTCAGTAGTAGGGGTAATAGCTGTACTAAGGTACTGGTGACAAAGCGGCTAATAATCTCGGCGTCGTTGCTGAGCAGGGCCAGCACGTCACCCCGGCGTTGTTCCTGATAATACTGCATGGGTAATAGCTGTATATGGTCGTACAGGCGAGTGCGTAACTTGGCTAACATGGTTTCGCCGGTGGTGCCTATTAGGTAACTGGTAGTAAAGCCGAGTAGGCTTTTGACAACTAACAAAGCGAACCAGGCACCGAGTATCCAGGGTAGTGAGGGTAGCCAGTTATTGGTTTCACCCAGAATATGGCCGGTAAGCAGGCCTGCCACCCAGGGGGTGCTTAGGCTAATGACGCTGCCGGTGAGTAATAGCACTAGCACTAAGACCAGCGTATTGCGGTGTGGGGTGATGAATTGTAGCAGCTGATAGAAATTCATGGCGATATTGTAGGGTGGGTGGCGCTGCTGGCAAGCTCTATTTAAAGGCAGTATTATGGTATGTGCAGTTGCAGGCAATAGACGTAAAACAATCAGCGGGATCAACATGCCGAATTCGGTTTATGAAATATCAGATGACGTTCTATTCCAGCAAGTAGCTGGGGAGGCGGTGCTGCTCGATTTACAGGGCGAAGAATATTTTGGTCTGAACGAAGTGGGTGTGCGGGTGTGGCAGTTGTTGCAGGAAGGGCATTCGGCTAATAGCGTCGTTGCCGCCTTGTTGGCTGAATATGCCGTGGCCAAACCCCAGCTGAGCGATGACGTAAAAGGTTTATTGAGTCAGTTGCAAGAACGCGGTCTAATCCGTATTGCCGGATAAGCTGCAGCCGTGTCTAAATTATCCAAATTAGCAGGTCTTGGCGCCGCCGACTGGTATTGCTTATTGTGGGCCGCTCTGGCCTTGCCCGTGGTAGATATAATATTGCGCAGCCGTGGCGTTGCCAGTGCTCGTCGTTGGGCCATGGTGCCTTTAGGCAAAGCGGGAGAGGCGCAGGCGACTGAAAAAGCCATGCGCTGGGGCTGGCTGATTAACGGCGCCGCTAGCAGTGGGCTTTACCGTGTGAGCTGCCTGCGCCGTTCGCTGGTATTGCTGCGCTATATGCGCAGGCACGGCTTGGTCGGTGAGCTTAAAGTTGGCGTGCCTCGGGGGGGGGAATTGGCGCCTGATCTATTCGAAGCTCATGCCTGGGTGGAACTTGACGGGGTTGTAGTGAACGATGTAGCCGAGGTGTCTGCGCGCTATGTCTGTTTTGAGCTGCCCCGTGCCTGAGCCAATGCACTACTACACCTTGTTTGACCAGCTTATTGTGGCCGATATGGCTCTGCCCGAACTTGATGCCGCAGCTCCGGCAGAGGGCGGCATCAGGGTACGCCGAGCCGAGCTTGACCCTGAGCAACGCCCGCAGGAGTGGGTACAGGTGTGGAACGAGGGCTTTTCATCACTGGCACGCACCAGCAGTGGCTATTGGTTATATTTTGAGGGTATGGCCGACTTTGCCATCAATAGCGAGCGCACCGAATTGGTCTATAGCTGCATAGAGAGTCTGCCAGATGCCAGTCTGCGCCATCTGCTGCTCGACAACGTACTGCCTATGGTCTTGGGTGATAGCGGTAATCTTATTCTGCATGCCAGTGCAGTGGTGCTGCCCAACGGCCAGGCGGTGATGTTTAGCGGTGATTCGGGTGCGGGTAAATCCACCCTTGCCTCGTATTGTTATACCCAGGGGGCAAAGCTGTTAACCGACGACTGCCTGTTGCTGCGTCAGCGCGAGGGGCGTTTGTATTGTGTGCCCAATTACCATGGCGTGCGCCTGTTCGCCGACTCAGAACAGGGCGTATTACAAAGCGCCTATGCCAGTGCCGAAGTGTCTCATTATTCTTCCAAGCGCCGCCAGGCCATAAGCCGGCCAGAAGGGGAGGCCAGTGCGGTGGAGACACCGTTGGCGGCTATATTTATGATCGACCGGCCAGAGCAGGCCATTGAGCGCATATCGCTGGAGCCCATACAAGGTGCCTCCAGCGTAGCCAGTATGCTGGCGCAGGTATTCTCCCTGGACCCGGCAGACCGCAGTGTGGCCGGCAACCGCTTCGCCCAAATAGGTGCCTTGTGCCGCACCACGGCAGGTATTTACCGCTTGCACTACCCCCGCGACTACAGCGCCCTGCCCGATGTCTACCAAAAGATTTCAAGAGCTCAGGCGCCTTGAAATTAAGGAGAGTTGCAGTGTTGTGTGTGAAAGACCCTAAGCCGAGATGAGTGGCATTCTGGGGGTAATACGGTTTGACGGTGAGCCCGTTGTTAGCGATGAACTGCAGCGTATGGCGAACAAAATGGCCTATCGCGGTCCCGATGGCTGGGATTATTGGACCGATGGTCTGTGCGGGCTGGGCCAGGGCATGCTGTGTTCTACCCCAGAGTCAGTGTCGGAGCAATTGCCGTGGCAAGACCCTGCCAGTGGTTTGGTTATCACGGCCGATGCGCGTATTGATAATCGCAAAGAGCTGATTTCCTCCTTAGGCGTGGATAATTCATATACCGATAGCCAGCTTATTTTGTATGCCTATCGCCGGTGGGGTGAAGCTTGCGTTCAGTATTTGCTAGGTGATTTTGCGTTTGCCATTTGGGATGGCGCTAAGTTGTTTTTGGCCCGCGACCATTTAGGCTGTCGGCCTCTGTACTATGCCAGTGATGCACGAGAATGTGTATTTGCCTCTTCAGACAGGCCGGTTGCGGAGGCTTGCGTACGTCCTTTGTCTTATAACTATTGGCGCTTGGTATCCACTCCCCATGAACGGCTGGCGATCCCTAGCGCCACTGAGAGTTTTTTTGACAATGTTTTTAAGTTGCCTCCGGCATCGGTAGCCACTTGGGTGGCGGGGCATTTGACAATTTCGTGTTATTGGAAGCCCCAGCCTAAGGGCGTAGTGCGAGAAAATGACGGTGAAACTATTGAGGCGCTAGAGGAAGTGCTGACCCGCGCGGTAGCAAGACGCATGCGCTCCCATCGGCCGGTAGGGTCAATGTTGAGCGGGGGTTTGGATTCATCTCTTATCGTCGCTTTGGCGAGAAATTTACCCTCTGGTTCTGGTTCTCATTTGCTGCCTGTTTTCTCCGGTTATAGTGACGACGAATTGTGCGTTGAATCTACTTCAATTCGAGCGGTAGCGAGTCAGGGCAGAGTCGATTGCCAGCGGTTGCGCGCGACGGACGTGGAGGCATGGAATGTTCGGCTAGACCAGGCCTTAAAAAATATTGAGCATCCTGCGGATAGTTATATGGTGTTGCCCCTGCTCATGGCGCTAATGGCTAAAGAGTCCGGCTGTGGCGCATTACTGGATGGCGTGGACGGTGATATGGTTATGTCATTACCCGCTAATTATCCCGCGTACTTTTTGAAAGAAAAAAGGTGGAAATTAGCGCTTCAGGAGTTTCACGCATTGAGCGAAAATTACTACCAGGGAAAACGTTCAACGGCTCGCCTATTGGGTAGTGGTGCGCTTCATTATCTTATGCCCGAACGTTTTCGTGGCTGGCTGAGAACTCGGAGTTCGATATCAGCCGCGAGAGAATTACTGGCAAACTCCGTATATCGACAAGGCGGCGTAGTAGCCAAAGGCGTGTTGCGACGAGCAGAGGCGGCGGCCGAAGTGTGGGCTGAGGATGCCAGGGATAGCCTGGATGAAGCGTGTATCCAGCGGATGGAAAGTCATCAATTGCGTTGTGGTATCGAGTGCTATGAGCGTTTGGGCAGCTATTGCGGTATCGAACTGCGCCATCCGTATGCAGATAAAGAGCTTATAGAGTTTTCACTCGCGCTGCCGTGGCGCTTAAAGAGCCAAGGTGGATGGTCTAAGTACGGGTTGCGATTACTTGCACAGAAACATTTGCCGATGGACGTGGCGTGGCGTCGCGGTTGGGAGCATTTGGGCTGGAATTTTAATATGGCCCGCTTTGGTTTGATGGACAGTAAACTCAGGGGCTTAGCGGAGCAGGAAATTGTTTGTTCACAGTACCTGGATAAGACCCTGTGGCAGAGTAAGATGGAACAATGGTTGTTAAGTCGGGACGAGGGACTGGTCGATTCAGTTTTTGGTGTCTATAATCTAGGTGAATGGATGCACGTAGAGTAATGTAAAAAAGGGGGGGTTATGGCCAAGTTTGATGTTAATTCAGATCAGATGCCTTCGCCAGTAAAGAAAAAGTACTGCGCTCCGACCTTGTCGGTATTGGGAACACTGGCGAGTTTGACGACCGGCGCTTCTATTGTCGCCCACAGTGAAAACAAGCACTGCGATGATCCATCTAAGTCCAAAACTGCCGCATGCGGCTAAAAAGAGTGCGATACACTGCTTCAAGGTATCTGGGCTCTTGACTGGATTCTCTCGAAGGAAGGAACTACGTTAAGCCTTAATTAGGCGTTTTAAGTAGGATTCGGGACGTAACCTCCGGAGGAGGTGCTTAGCAGATAGAGGATAGTCAGCTTAAACCTACCTTAAAACAAAGGCCTTAGTTAATTTATACAATGGGGGACGGAGCACTATATGCCGCGCTAGCGCGGCATATAGTGCTCCGTCCCCCATTGTATAAAAGCATAAGGATAAGCGATGTCATTTTTTGAAATTTCTCACCATGGCGCAGTTAACGGCGTTACTGGTTCTTGTCACGAGTTGCGCTTAAAAGACGGCCCGGGTTTATTGATTGACTGTGGTATGTTTCAGGGAGCTGAAACATCCGGTAAGGGTGCGGCGGCTAACAAACTCGAAATCGATTTCCCTATTGCGCATATTCAAACCTTGGTTGTTACTCACGTGCATATAGACCATGTAGGTCGAATTCCGTATTTGCTGGCGGCGGGTTTTAAAGGCCCCATTGTGTGTACCGAACCATCGGCTAAGCTGTTGCCGCTGGTACTGGAAGATGCCGTAAAAATAGGCATTACCCGCGACAAACGCCTGGTCGAACGGTTTATGAAAGCCATTAAAGCGCGCATCATCGCCGTGCCCTACAAACAGTGGCATAAAGTCGTAATGGGGGACGGAGCATCAATTGCTATTAAGTTTCAGCCGGCAGGCCACATATTGGGTTCGTCTTATGTTGAGTGTGATGTGAAATCGGCTGGATTGGCACATCGGGTGGTGTTCTCTGGTGATTTGGGCGCGCCGCATGCACCTTTGTTGGCTGCACCACGGTCGCCCTATAAAGCCGATACCTTGGTTATTGAAAGCACTTATGGCGACAGGCTGCATATGGGGCGGCGTGAGCGTAGTTTGAAACTGAAGGCTGTGGTTGAACGGGCCCTAGAAGACAAAGGCGCGGTATTGATTCCAGCTTTCAGTATTGGTCGTACTCAAGAAATCCTGTATGAGATAGAAGGGCTGATTCACCGTTATGCCGATGACAAGGCAGGGGAACATAGTTGGAAAGATATTGAGATCATTGTTGACTCGCCGCTAGCGGCTAAATTCACCAAGGTTTATCGGCAGTTAAAACCCTTTTGGGATGCCGAGGCCAGAGAGCGCTTGCAAGAGGGGCGTCATCCGCTCAAGTTTGAGCAGCTGTATACGGTGGGTGACCATGCTCAGCACCTAAGCGCGATTGATTATATTAAAGGCCGAGGCCACCCCTGTATTGTGATAGCCGCCAGTGGCATGTGTGCCGGTGGTCGTATGATGAATTACCTTAAAGCGCTAATAGAAGATGAACGCACCGATATTCTGTTTATTGGCTACCAAGCCTCGGGTACACCGGGGCGGACGATTCAGGCTTATGGGCCAAAAGGCGGTTGGGTAGAGTTGGACCATCAGCGATATGATATTAAAGCGCATATTCATACTATTAGTGGTTATTCGGCCCATGCAGACCAGAAGGATTTGGTGAATTTTGTTAAACGTATGCGGGTGAAACCGAAAGAGATTCGTGTAGTGCATGGAGACGATGAAGCCAAGGCGACTTTGAAGGCGAAGTTTGAGGTGTTGGTGCCGGATGCGCGGGTGGTTATTCCAACGGCATAAAACAATGGGGGACGGAGCACTATATGCCTGGCGCAACGAAGTTGCGCGAGTAAAAAACAGGGATTGAGCACTGGTTAAGTACGCGAAAACGGGGACGGAGCGCTAATTACACATAGTGCCGTGTAAATAGTGCTCAGTCCCCATGTTTCGCTTGTGGTCAGTCCCTATTTTTACTCCATCCCCCATTGTTTTTACTGGGTCGGGGTTTTGTCTTCGGCGGGTACCGGTACTGGCGGCGGGGCGTTGGCGGCTTTTAGGTCTGCCTGTAGCTGTGTTTGCAGGGCCATCAGTTTGGGTTGTAGTTCGGTCATTTTTGTTTGGGTGCTGACGGCAATTTGTGCACCCAGAGCGGCACTCTGGTTTAACAGCTTTTGGCCCACATCGGACTTATAAAATTTCACAATCTCATTGAGCTCTTTTTCGTCATATGTCTGCGTATAGAGCTCCAGGTAGTATTCTTTATTGGCGTCCCAGCCAAGGCTTTGTGCCATCAGGGTGGCCATACCGTCCATAAAGGTATCAACGGCTGCTTGCGAGGCCTCGTTTAGCTTCAAGTCCTTCATGCGTAGCCGCTGTTGTTCCACTCCGGCCTTTACCTGTGTGTCGAGGGTGGCGCCGACGTGGGATAGGGTGAGCATTTCTTCGGCCAGGGCGCGGTGGCTGTCGTTGGTGGCAAAAGTTGTCGGGCTGAAAATAAGCAGGCTTAGAAGCAGGCTGGATAAAAGTGATTTCAAGGGAGAATCCTGTTGTGGAGGGTTAAATTTGGTGTATTCGGAGGTGGAAACTAAACGATAGTGAGGCTTATCGCAATCTGGCAACGGAATTAATACGCATTAAAACTTGATCTCTTTCACAATTGTGCTTGAATGTAGGTTACGGATAAAACAAAAAAAACACTAGGGAAGTAATATCACCCAGCGCATTTAGCCCCCCCCACATAGCATCTCTGCCGAGCATACGTGCCCGACCAGAGCCTCCCGTGGCTTACGTTTTATGCGTTGTAGTGGTTTGTGATTTCCCTTGCTAACAAGATACAGGGCTTTTGCCTTGCTATATATAGGGATTACAGCATGAATAACAGATCACACTTCCAGCAACGTGCCAGTTTTCGGGTCATTAAGTTTAAGAAGCGCGCTATTCCTGCGGCGTTTATGTCGCTGGCTGTGCTGGCTGCTTTCGATGCTTCGGCTCAAGGTAATATTAATGGCGCGGGAGTAACTTGGGTGAACGGCCAGATTTCAACGGCTGTCGCGCCGCTTGCGACGACGGCCCAGCTTAATGCTGCTATTGCGCCGCTTGCGACGACGGCTAATCTCGGCCTTCTTGATGCTCGGGTAGTAACTAACACGACCAATATTGGACTTAACACGGGCGATATTTCAACTAACACGGCTGCTATTGTTGATCACGAAACTCGGATTACGACCAACACGGCCGGCATAAAATCTATTCAAGATGAAATTGATGCGGCTAACGCGGCGGCTACTGCTATTGCAAATAATCCCCCCGTTGCGACAGATCCTGCCAATGCACCGTCGGGTACAGAGCCAGTAGGTTCTGGAGACGCGGCAGCCGCTAATCCCGCAACTCCAGGTGACTGTGCTCAAGATTTGGATACTGCCATAAATGTTGCGGATGGGATTTCGCTTGGATTGAATACAGGAGCGGCTATTGCTGATGCCGCCGCTCTCATAGTCGAGGCGGTGGCATCTACGCCGCCATTGGTTGGCGGCGCGGCTTCTGCGGCTCCTATTGCCTTACAGGCAGGGGCAGCTATCGCCGGTGGGTTGGCATTGGTAGCTGATTATACCAGCTATGGCTTAGGTATTACTCAGCAAGGTTTGGATGAATGTGCGACGAACTTTCAGGGGACTGTTACGGTTAAGCCTGATGCTCGTCATGCTGATCCTGGTAATATCGATGTCACCTCGGGTGATATTACAGCCGCTCAGGGCAATATCGAAGCGACATTAGGCGACGTTACTGCAGGTGACGACGTATTCGCCGGCGATATTGTTTCAGCCGAAGGCGGTGAGCTGATCATGGGTAACCCCACGGGAGACCCTCAGGAGGGTATTGCTCTGGGTGGTGGACAAATCTCCGGACTCGGTTTTGGCGGTGCGGTCGCAACGACTGGTCATTCAACGGCTATTGCCATTGGTAATGGCGCTGCAGCAGACAACGAAAATGACGTAGCCATTGGTACGGCCGTTGTGCTGAATGACGGCACAGGTACCGGCGGCAATACCGGCGTGGGTAATAACCTGACAGTTAACGGCACTAACAACCAGGTATTTGGTTCTGGCCATGAGGTTACCGGTAACAATAACGCCGTGATAGGCGACCCGATTATCGTTGTGGGCTCGGGCAACGCAATAACCGGTACAGGTAACGGAACAGTCACTGGCGATAACAACGCCGCGGCCATTACCGGCACGAGTTCGATAGTGGGCGATAATAACTCTGCTAGCGGCAATAACATCACCATCCGAGATACCATCAATGGTGGTGACGAGGGTACAGGTAATGTTGCCTCGGGTAATAATGTCATCGTAGACGGTGATGGATCGGTGGGTATTGGTGACACCGTTACGGTTACGGGTAATGGCAGCACGGCAGTGGGCAATGGGAATACCGTTACGGGTGATAACACGGGTGTGTTTGGTAGTAATAATACAGTCAACAATGCCACAGGAGGCAATTACGTTGCCGGTGATAATAATGGCATTACCGGTGCCGATAACCTGGTAGTGGGCGATGGTAATACGGGTATGTCGGGCAGCGATAATTCTGTTACTGGTAATGGCAACACCGGCATGACTGGCAGCGATAACAGCGTGACAGGTAATGGTAACGCCGATATGACGGGTGACGACAATACCGTCACAGGTAATGGCAATACCGGCATGGGTGGCAGCAATAACACGGTGACTGGTAGTGATAACACGGGTATGGCAGGCAGTGGTAATGTCTTGACCGGTAACGGTAACGATAGCATGGGTGGCTCTAACAACGTGGTCATGGGTAATAACAATGACCGGATCGATACTGACGATAACAATATATTTGGCGATGACAACACGATTGTAACCGGCGGTAATAACAACATCATGGGCGACGGGAATGCCCTTGATGGTCTGGATAATGTTGCCATTGGTACTGGCAACGAAGTCACTGGCGAAGGCAATATTGCCATTGGTAATCAGCTAGATGTTATTGGTGGTGTAGATAATGTAGCAATCGGTGGCAATGCCAACGCAATCAACGTAGTGAATGGCGACCATAACGCGATTCTGGGTGGTCACAATAACCAGATTCTTGGTGAAAACACCGAAGACAACGTAATTCTTGGCGGTAATAACAATAGCGTTGATAACGGCAGTATCGGTAATCAGGTGAGTGGTATTGATAACGACCTGGGTGAAACGGCTGCGGTATCGGGCAATGATGTTAGCGGTACCTTGAATACCGTTGATTCGGGCGCTAGCTATAATGTTGTGTCGGGCACCCAAAATCTTGTCACCGACAATTCACTTAACAACTTTGTGGGCGGTACGCTCAATACCCTGGATCCAAGTAACAATAATGTTGTTATGGGTACCAATAACGACCTGGTCGACAGCGATAATAACTCGGTGACTGGTAACAATAACGACCTGACCAATGCTGACCACAACTCGGCTACGGGAACCAACAATATCATCACTGATTCGCAGGCGAACGACGTGAGTGGTAACTCGAACGAGCTGCTTAACGCCAGTAACCGCAACATGGTGACAGGCCAGGAGCATGATCTGACCCAGAGTGGTCGCAATGTAATTGGCGGTAATGATAATAATCTGGATCGCAGTTCAGATAATACCATTGGCGGTACGACTCACGATTTAGAACAGGCTTCGCGCAATAGCGTCAGTGGTGAAGACAACGATCTGACTCGTTCGAATGAGAACGTGGTCGGTGGCGAAAATAATGATCTGACCGATAGCCAACAGAATCTTGTGGGAGGTGAGGATAATTTGCTCACCAGTTCTCAGGAAAACATGGTTAGTGGTGGCTCTCACGAGTTGACTAGCAGTAATCGAAACACCATAGGCGGTTTTAATCATGACCTTACCAGCAGTGGGCGTAATTCGGTTTCAGGTAATGATAATGACCTAACTAATAGTAGTGACAACGACGTGAGTGGTGTCCAGCACGACTTGACCCAAAGTCACCGTAACGATATCAGTGGTACTAACAACGACATGACACGCAGTGTTGATAACTCGGTTGCCGGTACCGATAACGGCCTGACTGATGCGCAAGAAAACGACGTCAGTGGTTTCTCGAATGTATTAAACGATAGTAATCGTAACTCGGTCAGTGGTGTTAATCACGACTTGATCAACCAGAGTGGTCGCAATGATATCAGTGGTTTTGATAACAATCTGGATACCAGTGCTGATAACTCGGTCAGTGGCCGTGAGCATGATCTGGTGAGTTCTAACCGTAACGATATCAGCGGTACCGACAACGACTTGACCTCCTCAGATAATAACTCGGTGAGCGGCGTCAATAATGATCTAACCAATGCCGACGGTAACGCGGTTAACGGCTTTGACAACCTGGTCACCGACAGTGATGGCAACATCGTGGGAGGTACTTCCAACCTGGCGAACTTGGCGAATGACAATACGATAGCCGGTTTCGATAACGACGTGGTGTTGAGTGATCGCAACACGGTCAGTGGTAACCAGAATGACATTCGCGCCAACTCTGACGACAACGTGGTGGCCGGTGAGGGCAATATCATGCGCACCAGTGACCGCAACTCAGTGGTGGGTGCCTATAACGAAGTGCGAGTTCGGTCAGACAACAACGATGTATCGGGTGCTGATAACGACGTACTCAATGACAGTGACAGCAACCAGGTGTCGGGTCATTTGAACGTGCTGGATAACGATGCGGATGCCAATGATGTATCGGGCCGACGTAATAGGGTTGATGACAGTGACGCTAACAGCGTTACCGGTGCTGACAATCTGGTCGAAAACAATGCCGACCGCAACCAGGTAGCTGGTGGTGGCAACTTGGTGAACGACAGTGTCGAGAATACGGTAGCGGGTAGTCTAAACAGTATTACGGGTGGCTCTGATGGAAACCAGGTGGCGGGTACCTCGAATGAGGTGGTCGGTGGTAGCGACAACAATACTGTGGCGGGCCTCGATAACAACGTATTCTCCAGTAGTGGTAACCAAATAGCGGGTGAGGAAAATGATGTAGTTGTCTCGCTGAATAATTCGGTGGTTGGTTATCAGAATGAGGTAACCGACTCGCACAGCAATGATATTTCCGGTGATCTTCATATGGTCATTGATTCTGAGCGTAACAATGTGACGGGTTTGAACAATACGGTTATTGAATCGCATGCCAATAGTGTTGCAGGCCACGACAATGTGCTCAATGCGCTTTCTCATCATAATGCGGTTTCGGGTATTGGGAACGTGCTAGATGGTGATAACCGAAATAACGTGGTGTCTGGTGATGGCAATACGCTAGCTTCAGGGGCTGATGCCAATGTGGTCAGTGGTAGCGGTAACGCTGTTGATGGCCATGGCAATACTGCGGCAGGTACTGCTAACACGTTAGTGGGGGCTGAAGATAACCAGGTGGCAGGTTCAACTAACAACCTGGATAACGCCGGCAATAATACCGTAGCAGGTGAGTCTAATGATCTCGATGACGCGTTTGGGAACTCGGTAGTGGGTACACAGAATATAGCCAATGGTGCTGTCAATAACCAGATAGCCGGTAGTTCGAATACGCTGACCAATGCCAACGATAGTACAGTGGGTGGTAGTGGCATTATTCTAACTGACAGCTCGCGTAACACTGTTGGTGGTTCGTTAAACTCCTTGCTTGCTGGTGCCGATGACAACGCCGTGAGTGGTACGTCTAACAGCTTGTCTAACGCCACTAACAACGGTGTCACCGGCCAGGGCAATGCGCTGACAGATAGTAATTGGAATGCTGTGAGTGGTTTGTCTAATAGTCTGACAGATGCCAGTGAGGGCAACGCGGTCAGTGGCGGGTTCAACGCCTTGACTGACAGTAGCGGCAACACAGTGAGTGGTTCAGATCATGAGCTTACCGGCAGTTTTGACAATGCCGTGAGCGGTAATCTCAATAAGCTGACCGACAGTGAATTGAATACCGTGGGTGGTCGTGAGCAGGTGCTCGTTGAATCTGAAGGCAACACCGTAGGCGGTTTCGCCCATCAGATCGGAGATGCCGATGGTAACTCGGTCACGGGTAATGGTAATACTGTAGCGACAACAGCTCCTGCGGCGGCGCTAGCTTACACTACCGATAATAACGACGTCTCTGGCGAGACAAATTTGGTTGTTAACGCCGATAATAACAGCGTAACCGGTAGCGATAACCGAGTGGCGACGGCTGGTCCGGCTATCGGTGCGGCGACTACCGATGGCAACACCGTAGGCGGTAGCGGGAACGATGTGTTTAATAGCAACAACAACGATGTGACCGGTTCAGGCAACGAAGTATTCAACAGCCATAGCAATACCGTGAGTGGTGACGACCAGTACGTCGTGTCGAGTGCGGGTAACGCGGTGTCGGGTGCGGATCACGAGCTAATAGCGGCCAATCGCAACGCAGTGAGTGGTGCATCCAACAACTTGACTCCGGGCAGTGATGACAACAGTGTCTCAGGTGCAGGCAATACCGTGACTGGTGACGGCAATGTGGTCGGTGGTACATCGAATAGCGCTGTTGGCAATAACAGTCTGGTAGCGGGTAACTCGGCTGACTCAACTGGCGACAACAACCTGGTAGTCGGTGATGATGCTACTGCGAGCCAAGGTGGTTCAGTCGCCATTGGTAGCGATGTCGACGGCGATGACCAAGGTGCCGCAGCCTTGAATACCAACACTGTGGCGATAGGTAATGATTCTACCGCCAGTGGTGTAAACGCCAATGCGCTTGGCTTTGGCGCCGGCGCCATCGGTGTCGATTCCTCGGCCATAGGTACCAATGCTTCAGCCAGCGGTGACGACTCTCAAGCCATGGGTAATGGAGCGACTGCCAGTGCCGTAGGGACCATTGCTCAGGGTACGCAAGCGAATGCTTCAGGCGATGGAGCCATTGCCCAGGGTTGGTATGCCACTGCCGAGGGTGGTGGTTCTATTGCTCAGGGTGATTATGCCAATGCCTCCGGAGACGGTTCTATCGCTCAGGGCTATGAGGCCAATGCGTCTGGCGAGTCGGCCATTGCCCAGGGTACGGAAGCCAGCGCCGGCGGTACCAACGACGTCGCCTTGGGTGCCTTTAACGCGACCGGCAGTGGCGGTAGTAATACCGTCGTCGGTAATGGTATCGATATCCTCGATGGCGGTAGCCATAACACCGTATTGGGTGAAGGTCATCAGGTCAGTGGTAGCAATAACAGCGTATTGGGCGATCCCAATGTGGTAGACGGTGATGCCAACGTAGTGAATGGCAACGACAATACGGTCACCGGAGATGACAACCGCGTGCTGGGTAATAACAACAGTTTCGCGGGTAATGACAATACCGTTATTGGTGCCGGTAACATCAATATGAATGGGGCGGCCGACAACAATGTGATTGGTAGCGGCAATACCATTGCTGCTAACGGAACGTCCAATAATATATTGGGTAGCAATACTCTGGTAGTGGGTTCGCGTCATACCGTAATAGGTGAGGGCGCAGGCACCGCCGGTGGAGAAGATGCGATTGCCATCGGTACCAGTGCCGAAGCCACTAATTCAAATACGATAGCGATTGGTACCAATTCCAGCGCAGGCGGGTTGGGGTCCATGGCCATTGGTAATAGTGCAAGCGTAGCAAATCAAAATTCAGTGGCCATTGGTAACGGCTCTACTACCACCCGCGATGATGAGTTCTCGGTAGGTGCCGACGGCTACGAGCGTTTTGTCGCCAATGTGAAAGACGGTGATAGGGATACCGACGCAGTCAATATGGGGCAGCACCGGGTACTGGAAGGCAAGGTGACTGCCAATACGAGCTCCATCGAGGTACTTGATACCCGAGTGACGGCTAATGAAGCAGATATCGTCGTATTGGGTGACCGGGTATCAATAAATGAAGACGACATCGATAGCTTGGAAGGCCGGATGGATGTCACTGAAGGTGATGTGATTGTTCTTGATGTCCGCATGGGGCTTGCTGAAGATGACATCCTTGCTCTGGATGGGCGTGTATCGGTGAATGAGGTAGGTATCTCGACTAACCTGACCTACATTCAGGAGAACCGTAGCCAGATCAATCGTAATACCGGAGATATTGCCTATAACAGCGCGCGAATTAACGAACTGGATGACCGCGCGATGCGCGGCATCGCCATTTCAAACGCCATGCGACAGCCCATGATTGCGCCCGGAGCAGCTTTTGCGGTTCGCATGGGTGGTGGCTTCTTCGACGGCGAGCAAGCCTTGGGCGTCACTGCATCGGGATATCTCACCGAAAAGCTGGTATTAGACGGTGGCTTCGGTACTGCAGCTGGCACAAACGGTGGTCAGGTGGGTATTACCTTTAGTTATTAAGGTTTCGCCACTGCGAGGGTCTGGCTCTTAAGAGCGTAGTTCTCACTGCGCTAGAACTGGATAAAAGGCCGAAACGGCTGGTAAGTACCAATATCCTTGGTATTTAGTGGTTGTTTGGCTGCGGCCAGATACTCTGGTGATTGAAAGTACTTACGGTGACCGGTTACATATGGGACGGGCTATTCGACCCATGCTGACCAGCAGGATCTGGTGAACTTTGTTAAACGCATGGGGATGATGAAGCCAAGGCAACATTGAAGGCGAAGTTTGAACTAATACCCCCCCCCCCGCACACACACAATTTTGAAGATTTTTCATATGGCTTATGAGAAGATGAAGCTTACTAAATCAGTAAAATTCACGTGAGTTGAAATGCCTTTCTTTGAGTCTGCCCAACAGAAAATATTGTTTGTGCATATTCCTAAAACAGGTGGTACCAGCATTGAAGTATGGCTGGATAATCTGTTGCCTATGGGCTTTTATCAGAATGGGATACCCGACGTCTTGAGGTGCTCGCCCCAGCACCTCACCATGCACGATATCCGAAGTATATTTTGGAAAGTTAAGTGGGATTATGCTTTTTCTATTGTTCGTAATCCTTACACCAGAATGGAAAGCGAATACTTTTATCGCACATCAACCGCCGAGGTGACATTTTCGGACTGGTTGCTGAAAAATCTGGAAAATTACCTCGGAGATAATTATATCTTCGATAATCATTTTCGTCCTCAAAATGAGTTTCTGGGTTATGGGCTGGAAGTGTTTCGGCTTGAAGATGGTTTAGGGCAGGTCGTCTCCAAGTTGACAGATATTACAGGCTTAATTGCTCCGCCGTCTGAGCCCCGAATAAATGCAGCACACCGAAGAAGTTTATTGTGGAGCTCTGAGGCAAGGCAGTTATTTAATCAGATTTACACAGAGGATTTCAGTCTTTTATCATACGATCGTATTGAGCCTTGAGATACAATATTGGTCTGGTATCCCGTGGTAAATGCGCTTTCAATGGATCCAGCGTCTGTTATTTCGTGCTGTGTCAATAGTTAGATAATACGCCCAGCCTCTGGGCAGTAGGCTAACAGTTTTAGTTTATCACTATCGCTCATCCACTGAGGTTGATGAACGCCAAAGCTATTGTCTGTGAACCATTCTTGACTTGAGAACCTTGCTGCTTCGGTTTGCGTGGCGACTTTACCGCCAATTAATTCCATATGGAAGGCAAAATACCCGTCTTCGCCGCCGGGCCAGAGCGCAGGTGCAAAGCGCTGTAAGCATTGAGTGCTGAGCTGCCAGTCGCGCAGGCTGAGGCCGCCACTGCCGCCATCGATAATAAGCCCGATGGGTCGTTCGCGCTGCCAGCAAGAGCCAATATAATCAAAGCTAAAAAAATCACTCAGTTTGTATTGGCTGGCTTGGCAAATGAGAGCATCTGTCTGGAAAATTAATACTTTTGCGCGCGTCTGCAGGCTATTCCAAAATGTGCGGTTCAGTAGCAGGCTGTTGTAGCTGTTGGCATTCAGTGCTGCTGTGTTCAATGCGCTGAGTTGCAGCTGACCGCTGTTTATATGCGGTTTAAGCGATGATTGTAGAATGAAGTCGAGGTTGTCGCTGCCATGAAATAGTTGCACTGGTATGTGGCAAGTATTGATGACGTTGTCGATGACTAATGCGAGTGCCGGGTGGGGTCGCGTTTCTATAATGACAGCTAACGCATCATGTTCTGCGGCAGGTGCCTGCAGATCGTCTAGTAAGTATGGGTCTGATGAGCCCGGCGCACTGCTGTGCCTATTTAGAGCGCTATAAAACTCTCGCAGATGCCAATCATTAATGTCTGATCGAGGGATAGACTGTGTGGCTAATTCTTCTGCTAGCCTGGTTGCACTGGATACTTCGTTCATGAAGTTTGCTGGGCTTCGCTGCTGTTTACAAATTCGTAACCAAAGTATTGCATCAATTCGGGGTCTAGCCATTCATTGATAATCTGGTAAGTGGCGTCGGGCACAGGTGGTAGGCTGAGTTGTTTGCTCATTTCGCCGGGGCGCTCTTTTTCGCCGTCACCAGAGTAGTATTTGGTATAGGCTTGGTATGCGCCGTTGGGTGTCATGAAATTACACATCGCGGCGAAGCTGGCTTGTTGGTTCAGGGAAAAGTCTTCCAGACGGATAATTAGACCATGGGGTACTTCTTCAGCCATTCGAATGAACTCACGATTTTTTTCGTTCCACATCGCCATGCAGTTCTCGTAGTCTTCCAAAGGGTAGCGGATGAAATCTCGAAACAGGCGGTCGTTGATGTCTGGCTGATGGTTGTAGTAGGGTTCCCGGTGCATGGCTTTAAGCCAGGTATAGGGGTTGCGTACCGTAAAAATAAATAGGGTGTGGTCGGCGTCGGCTTTTTGCCATTCTTTTTTGAGTGGCGCGCGCCGGTGTTTCCAGCCCAGAAAATCAAAGTATTGGCATTGCGCCTCAAAGTTGCTTTGTATCAGGCGTGCCACGGCATTAGTGGCTGTGTGTCTTTCGCCAAAAATTTTAACCTTGTCTATCACGTCCGCTTTGATCTCCGGTGCTGTGTCGCAAGCCTTGGGGAATACTATATAGGGTTTGTAGTGAGCATAGCTACCCACGGCATGTTGATACAGTGGCTTTCGTACTTGCATGGCCGAGGCGGTTTTAATTCTGGCGCTGGTATTGGTCGGGGTCAGCGAAAGCTGCTTGCTGCCCACTTCCAAAAATGCGGCTAATTTTGCCAATGTGGCATCAGGTTGGTGGACCAGTTTTTCATAGTCGAGCTGAAACAACTGATTGGCCGGCATACAGTTTTGCCAATGGCTCATATAACGGTCCAGCAGGGCGTGATACTGCACAATGGTGGTGGTATTATTAGACCATTTTACGTTGCTGCCAAAATAATGTTTAAAACAGGAGATAAAAATATCTTCGGGCTGGCGCTTACACCAAATAATTTTTGCCTGCGGGAATATGCGAGGAATGATGCCCGCGAAAAGGTAGTTTTCAAGATACTTGTCGATGATATAGCGGTTGCCGGGGTTTGCTGCCTTGGCGAGGTAACTTTCGCGTAGCTCTGTGTAGTCTTCCTCGCTGGCATTGGCCAATGCATCGGGAAAGCGGCCATCCGATTTGCCGCAATATTCATTGATTGTATTGACCAGATGGCGAGCTTCTCCCAGATCAAGGCTGTCTTCCAGTCCCGCTACCACTCTACTGGCCAAAGTCGAACCGCTGCGTGGCATGCCGACAATAAAAACCAGGGTTTGTTGGCAGTCTTCAGCTTCGTCTCTAGTATCTTGCGATGATATTGCATAATTAAACTGGCTGATTCGTGAATACAGCTCAGTTGCTGCGCTTTGCTGCCAGGGCGTTGGAATATCCGCTTCGGCGTATTGGTTTCCTTTGAGGTAATATTCGGCGGCAGTCTTATATTCAGCCTTGCGGTCATATAGCTGTGCCAAAAAGAAATACCAGGGTGCTCTGCTCGCTGCTTGGGGTATGTGGTCGGCGGCCTTGGCTAGCCAGTGGTCTATCTGCTCAAGCGGGATCAAATCTCCCAGGTTGTACCAGGCGGTGGTATAGGCCGGGTTATGGTCAATGGCGGACTCAAACGCTTGTCGGGCTTCATCGGAACGGCCTGCTTGATATAAAGCGATGCCGGTATTATTCCACTCTATTTCATCCGCTGGCTTGGCCGAAGAGATAAGATCGTCGTTGCTCAAATTATCCTCTGGCTCATGGCCTCAGCTAACAATTGGTGATAGCTGGCCTGCACTTCAGGGTTGTGGATTGAAAACCTGGCTAATGCGGCTTTGGCGTTGTCATGATAGGCCTTGGTTTTTTTATCATTGATGGCCTGCAGCAAAGCGTCTTTTCCCTGTTGTATATCATGTTCTGGGTAGTAGTAACCGGCACCATGCAGCATGGTCGAATTATGTACCAGCGGAATATTACGGTAGAGCGCTTCAAGGTACAGGTAGTTCAGTTCGCAGTGCCATTGGTGGCCCAGCAGCACATCACGCTGGGTAAAAATTTCGTCGAATGGTTGGCGGCCACCAAAAAAACTTCTTTTATTTTTGCTGTTTAGTACGCCCATATTGGCGACAACGTTGTGAAGAAAACCATCCTGATTGCTAAAATGCTCGGCATTGTAAATATACGCCTTGTCGAAGCTGTCGGGTTTCTCGCGATAGAGCTGCTCAAGGATAGTTACTGGAACTAAAGCGTTTTTAAGTGTGCTTTGATTTGGCTCCAGTATACGGATATTCGGTGTCTTCAGGCGGCGGTTATGCGCGAAGGGTTTGCCGATAAACATCGGCTCCCATATATAGGGGCAGCAGCGTACTTGTTGCGAATACAGCGTTTCGAGAAAGCTGAACGAAGACTCAAAATGCGGTGAGGCCCACACCATTTCGGGTTTGGGGACTATGGAGCCCACCGCCAGTTCACCTTCAAAGCACATTTGTTCCATTATGTGGGTCAAGGTGTGACCGTATTTAACGCTGACAAAGCGTACGCCCCATTGGTCGCGCAGTTTGGTCCGGTTTTGTTCTTTTAGCGCGCAGCCTGCCTCAAGAATCAAATCTGTGCGGTGTTTGCCGTTGAATATTTCCTGCGGCGAGAAAGTGGGGTACGTCTGTGCGCCCAGCTGTATCGCGTTGCTGGAGTGATCCTCAGAAAGAACCAAAAACGGCTTGTGGCCCAGCTCTACGAGTAAGTGGTACAGATAAATAGCGTTCTGCGCCATACCATTGATGGTCAACATTTGATCGGCGGGCCTGGCGTTGTGCAGGCTTACGCCAATGGAAAGGCTGGAAGTGATCATAAGTCAGGTTCTTAAAATTTTGGCTCAATCTATCACAAGCCTACGGGTTTTGTCAGGAGGGTTTATCTTACTGTTCATAATTTGAACAGATCCGTCTTTCCGCTTGTATTGGCTTGTCAGTCAGCCCCTTTCGCCATATACGTTATTTTTATATAAAAACTTGCACTAATACGATTTTGTGCTTGAATGGGTATACGAGATAATTGATAACTGGTTCACATAAATGTAATAAATTTGGGTTAGCTTGATCTTTCCAAGGACGAAGCTGGCCAGACAGGAAGTAAAAAATTTAGAGCTCACTGCTTCAAAAATCCTAGCGTAAGTTAATGACTTATATAGAGATTTTTGCGCGTTAGCTTTTAGACAATACTGCATGGTTGCAAATAAATTTAATAGGGGATGTCAGAATGGACACCAATACCAACAAGTACGCTTTTAACCACGTTTCTACCCACCGTATGCTCAAATTCAAGAAAAGAGCAGTTTCTGCGGCGTTTATGTGTCTGCCGTTGATGTTGTTGGGCAGCCCCGGGGTCTACGCAGGAGCCTTGGATTGTGCGGTGGTAAATAGTTCTACAGATTGCGTAACTGACGGAACGATAAATTCTGCGGATATCAGCACGCAGGCGGTTAGGTCGGTCGATATCAGCACGCAGGCGGTTAAGTCGTCCGACATCAGTACGCAGGCGGTTAAGTCGTCCGATATTAGCACTCAGGCGGTTAGGTCGTCCGATATCAGCACGCAGGCGGTTAGGTCGGTGGATATCAGTACGCAGGCGGTTAAGTCGTCCGATATTAGCACTCAGGCGGTTAGGTCGTCCGATATCAGCACTCAGGCGGTTAAGTCGTCCGATATCAGCCAGCAGGCGGTAAAGACGGGTGACATATCTAACGATGCGGTCACCACGGCCAAGATCAGTGATGACGCGGTGCAAACGGCCGATATTTCTGACAGTGCAGTGACAAAAGACAAGATCAGCGATGATGCGATCACCACGGCCAAGATCAGTACGGGTGCGGTACAGAATACCGATATTTCTGCTGAAGCGGTGACCGGTGACAAGATTAGCGATAACGCGATTACGTCCGACAAAATTAGCGAAGACGCTATTAGATCCTCGGACATCCGAGATGAGACTATTCGGTCACGAGATATCAGCGCGGATGCTGTTAAATCGGTGGATATCAGTGAGGGTGCTATTCGATCTTCGGACATCCGAGATGAGACTATTCGGTCACGAGATATCAGCGCGGATGCTGTTAAATCGGTGGATATCAGTGAGGGTGCTATTCGATCCTCGGACATCCGAGATGAAACTATTCGTTCGCGAGATATTAGCGAAGGGGCTGTTAAGAGCAGTGAGATTTCTGCCGAAGCGGTGACCAGCGACAAGATCAGCGATAACGCGATCACCACAGACAAGATCAGTACGGGTGCGGTTCAGAGCAGTGATATTTCCACTAACGCCGTGACGAGCGGCAAGATCAGCAATGGTTCGGTGGCTACGGTGGATATCGCTGATGCGGCGGTGACCAATGACAAGCTGCGCAATAATGCGGTAACGAGCGGCAAGATCAGCAATGGTTCGGTGGCTACGGTGGATATCGCTGATGCGGCGGTGACCAATGACAAGCTGCGCAATAATGCGGTAACGAGCGGCAAGATCAGCAATGGTTCGGTGGCTACGGTGGATATCGCTGATGCGGCGGTGACCAATGACAAGCTGCGCAATAATGCGGTAACGAGCGGCAAGATCAGCAATGGTTCGGTGGCTACGGTGGATATCGCTGATGCGGCGGTGACCAATGACAAGCTGCGCAATAATGCGGTAACGAGCGGCAAGATCAGCAATGGTTCGGTGGCTACGGTGGATATCGCTGATGCGGCGGTGACCAATGACAAGCTGCGCAATAATGCGGTAACGACGGCTAAGATAAGCGAAGGTGCGGTACAAAATAGCGATATTTCAGACAATGCCGTTACTGGCGACAAGATCAGCGATGGTTCGATTGATACTGATGATATAGCCGATAACGCGATCACGACTGACAAAATTAGTGAAGGTGCGGTACAGAACAGCGATATTTCTGACAATGCAGTGACTAACGCTAAGATCAGCGACAATGCGATCACCACGGCGAAAATCAGCGAAGGAGCGGTGCAGAATTCCGATATTTCTGATAATGCGGTAACTACCGACAAGATTAGCGATAACGCGATCACCACGGCCAAGATCAGTGAAGGTGCGGTTCAGAATGCCGATATTTCTAACAATGCGGTGACCACAGCTAAAATAAGCGATGGTGCGGTTCAGAATGCCGACATCTCCAACGATGCCGTAACTGGCGCCAAGGTCTCAAATGACAGCCTCAATGGCGATGACATTCAAGGCTTGGCAACTAGCAACCTTGATCCCTCCCGTGAACCAACGGCCACAGGCGACAACAATATTGTCTTGGGCCTGGATTCCAGCGCAGACGGCGATGACAATTTTGTGGTGGGTGATAACACCGAAGTCATTGGCAATGACAACTCAGTTATTGGCGGTGACAATACCGTGATGGGTAATGGTAACCGCGTTACCGGTAATGGCAATTTCGTTGATCCAGCAAATTTCAATACCATTAATGGCGATGACAATATTGTTACTGCAAATGATCTCGTTCCTGCTGAATCTGTTGGGGATAATTACTCTAACTGGAACACCGTAAATGGTAACAATAACAGCATAGAAACGATTACCACGGCGGCTACGGCTGACGCCTACAGCAGTTTCAATACGCTTGATGGTCAAGATAACATTATTGAGTCTGAAGCTAACGGCGACGGATCGCGATCATTTGCCAGTAGCAACGCGGTGGACGGTTCGGGCAATAACATTGATGTGCTGGCCGAAGGTACCGATTCAAATGCGTATTCGTCCACTAACAGCGTCGCGGGTAATGGCAATACATTCACCAGCTCTGCAATGGCTGACTCTTCGCAAGCGTTTTCCGGTGACAACACCGTTGATGGTACGGGCAATGATTTAGAGGCATTGGCATTAGCCGATTCTGACTCTGCTGTTACTGATAACACCATTGAAGGCTCACAGAATTCAGCCTTTGCGCTCAGCACGGCGGACGGCTCGCAAGCGCGCGTTACAGAGCAGAATATATCGGGCCAAGGCAACTCTATGATGTCGCTTGCAGACGGAGAAGATTCGGCTGCATTTATTAACAGTAATGATGTTGAAGGCTCCGGTAATGGCTTCTTTGCCGGCGCGACCGCCGAAGACGCTTATGCGAGAGTGGGCGACAACACCACTGATGGGTCCAATAACGCCTATGCCGCCGTGGCTGAGGGTTTCGATTCCTCCGCTACTACTGAAGATAACAACACGGTGGGCATGGAAAATGCGGCCATTTCCTGGGCCGAGGGCGAAGAGTCCACTGCAGATGTGTCAGGTAATGACAGTACTGGTCAAGAGAATACTTTATTTGCACACGCCGATGGCTTTGATGCTGAGGCTACCGTTACTGACAACCAGGTCGACGGTTATGACAATGATTTGGTTGCCGACGTTGATGGTGAAGATTCGACGGGGGATGTGAGCGACAATGAGCTTTCTGGCCAGGAGAATTCGGTCGTTGTAACTGTTGAAGCTGATGAATCCGACGCTACAGCAAATGACAACGAGGTAGATGGTAATGATAACGAAATAGACGTTAACGTTGACGGGTTTTCAGCAACTGCCAGTGCAGATGATAATCAGATGTCCGGCATGGAGAACGACATAGAAGTTGACGCCGATGGTGAAGACTCTTTTGCTAGCGCCGACAGCAATGTTATAGACGGCAACGATATTGATATTCGAGTAGATGCCAACGGTACCGGTGCAGACGCGCAAGCAGACTATAATGATCTCAGCGGAATGGATCATCAGATACTGGTAAATGCTGATGGAGAAGGTTCGGAAGCCGACGCCAACGACAACGAGGTCATGGGTGATGGCAATGACATCTTTGTTGATGCCGATGGCACAGACTCTGAAGCCGATGCCAATGACAACCGTGTCACAGGGGTCGATAACACGATTAATGTTGACGCCAATGGTACACGCGCTGTGGCCAGTGCTGACAACAATGAAGCCAATGGTCTGGATAACCTGGTGGTATCACGCGCCAATGGAGCCGATTCAACTACCGATGCGAACAACAATGAGTTGACCGGTAACGATAATACTATTCGGGCTCAAACCGCCGGCCCAGACTCAATCGCCGTGGCGTCTAATAACGATCTGGATGGTGATGGTAATACGGCAAGAGCGGACGCGACCCAAGGTGGCTTTGCCAATGCCAGTGGTAACGAGGCGGATGGTAGCGAAAACAGCTTTTTGGCTGATGGCGATAACGGTGGCCAGGCGCGTACCAACAGTAACGACGTTGATGGTAGTCTGAATGATATTACTTCTACTGCAGATGGCGTTGATTCAAACGCACGCAGTAGCGCCAACGCGGTAGAAGGCAGTGGCAATACACTTGCCTCTGGTGCGACCGATGGCGGTGATGCCGATGTGGCGGACAATATTGTCGATGGTGTGGCCAACCAGCTGGGCTCTACTGCTGACGGAGCAGGTTCTGATGCAAATACTGAAAGCAATGGTGTCAGCGGTGGCTCGAACACCCTGGCTTCCGGCGCCTTGAATGCTGGTGTTGCAAACAATAACACCAATCTGATCGACGGTTCCTTCAATGGCATCACTGTAGATGCTGACACGGGTACTGCAGATGCGGTAGGTAATAATATCGAGGGTGGCGGCAATATCATTGATGTTGACGCTACCAATGACGGTGCTGCTAGCGCTAGCGGCAGCACAATTTCGGGTGTAGAGAATAGCGTTGGTGTAGGCGCTAATGGGCTCAACGCGGCTGCAAATGCTGACGGGAACAACGTCAATGGCAGCCAGAACTCGCTATCGTCTTTCGCGGATGGCGAGGATGCTACTGCGTCGGCTAATACCAACTACCAATCTGGCATTCTGAATCAAACCGCTGCCAGTGCAACGGGTGATGGCAGTACTGCCAGTGCTTCAAATAATTCACAAGATGGTTTCTTGAACATCAATGGCGCACTGGCTGATGGTGTGGGTGCGAGTGCTGAAAGCAATAGCAACCTTCAGGATGGCAGTTTCAATGTCGTTGGCGGTATCGCCGTTGGCGATGGTGCAACTGCAACTGGCAATGGCAATATTCAAAGCGGTACGTTAAATATAGCCGGTGGCTATGCCGAAGGTTTGGGTGCCACTGCATCAGGCGACAATAATGTGCTTGATGGCACACTGAATGTTTCTGGTGGTATAGCGCTGGGCGACGGTTCCACGGCCACAGGTGATGGAAACCTCGCCAACGGTAATGTCAATATAATGGGCGGTACGGCAACAAACGGAGGAACGGCTTCGGGTGATGGAAATATCGTCGATGGTTCCTTTAACCTTATTGGCGGCACAGCTGACGGCATAGGTGCTACTGCAACAGGTGATGGTAATAATGTTGTTGGTGGCGGTAATATTATTGGCGGTCAGGCTTCAAATGAAGGCACCGCTAATAGCGACGACAACACTGTCGATGGCGTGTTTAACACCTTGGCGGCAACTGCCGACGCTAGCGGCTCAACTGCATCCACCGGCGGCAACGCCGTTTCCGGTGGCGGCAACGAAATTTTAGCCGATGCTTTGAGTGCAGGAATTGCGACCAACGATGACAACACCGTTGAGGGTAGCTTGAATACTGTGAGCGCATCAGCATCCGATACGGGTACTGCGACCACAACCGATAATGCTGTCGCTGGCAGTGGCAACACGGTAAGTACTTCCGGTACTGCATCTGGCGCAGCACAGACCTCTGAAAACGTTATTGACGGTCTTGGCAATACGCTGGGCGCTACGGCTGATGGAGCTGGTTCAACAGCTAATGTTGATCAAAATGGTGTAAGCGGTGGTGCAAACTCCATCACTGCCAGCTCGACTGGCGGCTTTGCTGCCACGGCAGGCGATAACAACATCGATGGCTCTTTTAACGATGTCACTGTTACCTCAGTGGCTGGTGAAGCAATGGCGACCGGTAACGAGCTTTCTGGAGGCGAAAACTCCATAGTAGCGACAGACGCGACTGCCAATGACAACCGTTCTGAAGGTCTAAACAACGACGTATCTGCAGCAGACGGCAGTGTTTCAAGCTCCAATGAAACCAGCGGCATGGATAATGTTATTTCTTCCACTGGCGCAGGTAGTTCGGCATCAACTAACCAGGTAGATGGCAATGGCAATACTGTTGAATCTACCGCAGCCGGTCTAGCGGCCGATGACAACCAGATAGCTGGCTTTGGTAATACAGTTACCGCAGCGGCCAGTGATGCTACGGGTAATGTTGTTGACGGTTCCGGCAATACGGTAACTGACAGTGTCGACAATGTGGTGGACGGTTCAGTTAACGCACTATCTAACGGCGCGGATAACAATGTCGTTGTTGGTGAGAACAATGTTCTAGATGGTGCCGGCGATGCTGGCGATGCAGACGATAACGTCGTTGTTGGTGCGGACAATACGGTATCGGGTGCGCGCAATGATGTATACGGTACTTCCAACATCGTATCGGGTGATGACAACGGCGGAATTTACGGCGCGGGTAATAACGTCGCTGGAAACAACAATGGCGTCTACGGTGACGACAATGGCATTTTGCTAGGGTCTGATAATAATCTGATTTTTGGCAGCAGTAATACTGGCTTGGAAGGCGATAATAATCTTATTGTCGGTACCAGCAACGATGGTATGACCGGTGATTATAATAATGTGATTGGTGACGCCAACGACGGTATGACCGGCAGCGGTAACCAGGTCTCGGGTAACAGCAACGCGGACATGACCGGTAGCAATAACCTGGTGTCAGGCGATGGCAATACCGGTATGGACGGCAGTGACAACGTGGTGACCGGTAATACCAACACTGGCATGACCGGCAGCGACAATATTGTTAACGGTAACAGCAATACGGGTCTGGAAGGCGCGAACAACCTGATTGTGGGTACCGGCAACGACGGCATGACCGGTGATTACAATAATGTGGTTGGCGATGCCAACGACGGCATGACGGGCAGCAGTAACCAGGTTTCTGGTAACAGTAATACTGACATGACGGGCAGCAATAACCTGGTGTCCGGTGATGGCAATACCGGTATGGACGGCAGTGATAACGTGGTGACCGGTAATACCAATACTGGCATGACCGGCAGCGATAATACGGTGACTGGTAGCGACAATACCGGCATGACCGGCGCTGACAACATTGTTACTGGTAACAGCAATACGGGTCTCGCAGGTGCGAACAACCTGATTGTGGGTACCAGTAACGATGGTATGACCGGTGATTACAATAACGTGGTTGGTGACGCCAACGACGGCATGACGGGCAGCAGTAACCAGGTCTCGGGTAACAGCAACGCGGACATGACCGGTAGCAATAACCTGGTGTCAGGCGATGGCAATACCGGTATGGACGGCAGTGACAACGTGGTGACCGGTAATACCAACACTGGCATGACCGGCAGCGACAATATTGTTAACGGTAACAGCAATACGGGTCTGGAAGGCGCGAACAACCTGATTGTGGGTACCGGCAACGACGGCATGACCGGTGATTACAATAATGTGGTTGGCGACGCCAACGACGGCATGACCGGCAGCAGTAACCAGGTTTCGGGTAACAGTAACGCCGGTATGACGGGCAGCGATAACCTGGTCTCAGGTGACGATAACTCGGGCATGACAGGTAGCGACAACTCGGTTACGGGTAATGCTAATGCCGATATGACGGGCAGTGACAATACGGTGACGGGTGACGGAAACTCCGGCATGGACGGCAGTGATAACCTGGTGACCGGTAGTGATAATACGGGCATGACGGGTAGTGACAACTCCGTTACGGGTAATGCTAATACCGATATGACCGGTAGCGACAATACCGTAACCGGTGATGACAACACTGGCATGGACGGTAGCGATAATACCGTAACCGGTAGTGACAACGTCGACATCGATGGCAATAACAACAGCGTGACGGGCAATGAAAACACCAGTGTCACCGGCAATAACAACGACATCTTTGGTGATCGTAATGATGACGTCAGTGGTAACGGCAACCTGATTGTGGGTAACAACAACGACGGTATGGTCGGCAGCCAGAACAATGTAGCAGGTGATCGTAATACGGGTATGACCGGTGACGACAACAGCGTGACGGGCAGTGACAATACCGGTATGACTGGTAACGACAACAGTGTGACAGGTAATACCAATACCAATGTGACGGGCAACAATAACGACATCTTTGGTGATCGTAACGATGACGTCAGTGGTAACGGAAACCTGATCGTCGGTAACAACAACGACGGTATGGTCGGTAGCCAGAACAATGTAGTAGGTGATCGTAATACGGGTATGACCGGCGGCAACAACAACGTCACCGGCGACGACAATACGGGTATGACCGGTGACGACAACAGTGTGACCGGCAGTGACAATACCGGTATGACTGGTAACGACAACAGTGTGACAGGTAATACCAATACCAATGTGACGGGCAACAATAACGACATCTTTGGTGATCGTAACGATGACGTCAGTGGTAACGGAAACCTGATCGTCGGTAACAACAACGACGGTATGGTCGGTAGCCAGAACAATGTAGTAGGTGATCGTAATACGGGTATGACCGGCGGCAACAACAACGTCACCGGCGACGACAATACGGGTATGACCGGTGACGACAACAGCGTGACCGGTAATGAAAACACCAGTGTCACCGGCAATAACAACGACATCTTCGGTGATCGCAACGACAATATTGACGGTAATGGCAATCTCATTGTGGGTAATAACAATGATGATATGACCGGCAACCAGAACAATGTGGTGGGCGATCGCAATACTGGAATGACAGGCAGTGACAATGTAATTACTGGCAACGACAACATCGATATGACAGGTGACAGTAATACAGTGACAGGCTCCGGCAACGATAGTATGGACGGTGCTGATAATGTTGTTATGGGTAACAACAATGACGACATTGATACCGACGATAATAATATTTTTGGTGATGACAACGCCATCGGCACCGGCAACTACGCTGGCGAAAACAACTCCATTATTGGCGATGAAAACGATGTTGATGGTGATAACAATATCGCTATTGGCACCAGTAACGAAGTATGTGGCGATGGCAATATCGCCATCGGCAACGACCTAACCAACTGTGGTGTGAACGGTGACGGTGTAGGCAACGTGGTTATCGGCGGTTTCGAAAATGTCATCGATGCTGATGGCGACCATAATGCCATTTTAGCCGGCCACGGCAATTCTATCAGTGGCGACCTTACCGAAGACAACGTGATCTTGGGCGGTCGTGACAACAGTATTGATAACGACAGTATCGGTAACCAGGTGAGTGGTATTGATAACGACTTGGGCGAAACAGCCGCGGTGTCTGGTAACGATGTAAGTGGTACGGGTAATACGGTAGATGATGGTTCTGACAACAATGTTGTGTCAGGGGACGGCAACACCGTTATCGATGATTCTGATAACAACTTTGTTGGCGGTTCTGGTAATTTCCTTGACCCCAGTAGCGGTAACGTCGTGATGGGCATCTCTAATTCTCTGACAGACAGCAATAACAACTCTGTTGTTGGTGATACCAATATTCTGGATCGAAGCAATAGCAACCAGATTGCCGGTGACGGCAATGATCTGACTTTAGCTGATAGCAATACCGTAGCCGGTGATGGCAATATCCTTAACTGGTCTGATCGCAACACCGTCTCCGGTAGTGGCAACGGTATGACAAGCAGTTATAACAACACTGTCAGTGGTCTTGCTAATACGATGACGACGGCCAATCGCAATACCGTTTCAGGTGATACTAATATTCTGACGAGCAGTAATGATAACAACGTGTCTGGTGCTCGTAATGACCTTAACCTGAGCAACCGAAACGATGTCTCAGGTGAGGATAATGACCTCGATCGTGCCTATAACAACGATGTGTCGGGTGACGGAAACTTCGTTACCGACAGTTCACGCAACGCGGTATCTGGGCAGGCAAATGACTTAGACTTCTCTAACGATAACACTGTTGGTGGTATCGGGAATGTCTTGAGCGATGCTCAGGCTAACCAGGTGGCGGGTAATACCAACGAGGTGACTGAGTCGGACAACAACAGTGTGGCGGGTGACCAGAACGATGTCACCGGTGAATCTGATAACAATACGGTATCAGGTACTACAAATATTGTTGAGAATGATTCAAACGATAACCTGGTCGGGGGCTTGGATAATTCGATAACGGCATCTGGTCGTAACTCGGTTGTCGGCGAGTCTAACGACTTGGATAATGCTTTCGATAATGATGTCTCAGGCTTTGATAACACTATTACCGATAGTGAGCGCAATGCTGTGAGCGGTCGTAACAATGACCTGATCAACGGCAGTAACGATAACTCGGTGGTGGGTAATAATAATGACCTGGATGATTCAGATCGTAACCAGGTGGCGGGTGAAGATAACCTGCTAACCAATGCCGACGATAACACCGTGTCGGGCAATACCAATGTGGTGACCGATAGTGAACGCAATGCTGTGAGCGGTCGTAACAATGACCTGGTCAACGGCAGTAACGATAACTCGGTGGTGGGTAATAATAATGACCTGGATGATTCAGATCGTAACCAGGTGGCGGGTGAAGATAACCTGCTAACCAATGCCGACGATAACACCGTGTCGGGCAATACCAATGTGGTGACCGATAGTGAACGCAATGCTGTGAGCGGTCGTAACAATGACCTGGTCAACGGCAGTAACGATAACTCGGTGGTGGGTAATAATAATGACCTGGATGATTCAGATCGTAACCAGGTGGCGGGTGAAGATAACCTGCTAACCAATGCCGACGATAACACCGTGTCGGGCAATACCAATGTGGTGACCGATAGTGAACGCAATGCTGTGAGCGGTCGTAACAATGACCTGGTCAACGGCAGTAACGATAACTCGGTGGTGGGTAATAATAATGACCTGGATGATTCAGATCGTAACCAGGTGGCGGGTGAAGATAACCTGCTAACCAATGCCGACGATAACACCGTGTCGGGCAATACCAATGTGGTGACCGATAGTGAACGCAATGCTGTGAGCGGTCGTAACAATGACCTGGTCAACGGCAGTAACGATAACTCGGTGGTGGGTAATAATAATGACCTCGATGATTCAGATCGTAACCAGGTGGCCGGTGAGGACAATATTCTCAATGACGCCAAGAGCAACACAGTTGCAGGTAGCACCAACGAGGTGACTGAGTCGGATAACAACTCGGTGGCAGGTGATCAGAATGACGTGACGGGCGAGTCGGACAATAACACTGTGGGTGGTTCTACCAACCAGGTGGTGGCCGATTCCAACGATAACACCGTGGGTGGCACCGGCAATATCTTGACTGACGGTCAGGCTAACCAGGTGGCGGGTAATACCAACGAGGTGACTGAGTCGGACAACAACAGTGTGGCGGGTGACCAGAACGATGTCACCGGTGAATCGGACAATAACACTGTGGGTGGTTCTACCAACCAGGTGGTGGCCGATTCCAACGATAACACCGTGGGTGGCACCGGCAATATCTTGACTGACGGTCAGGCTAACCAGGTGGCGGGTAATACCAACGAGGTGACTGAGTCGGACAACAACAGTGTGGCGGGTGACCAGAACGATGTCACCGGTGAATCGGACAATAACACTGTGGGTGGTTCTACCAACCAGGTGGTGGCCGATTCCAACGATAACACCGTGGGTGGCACCGGCAATATCTTGACTGACGGTCAGGCTAACCAGGTGGCGGGTAATACCAACGAGGTGACTGAGTCGGACAACAAC
>JBALVY010000013.1:0-6691 GCA_036960375.1 Pseudomonadales bacterium | reverse complement strand
GTAACCAGGTGGCGGGTGAAGATAACCTGCTAACCAATGCCGACGATAACACCGTATCGGGTAATACCAATGTGGTGACGGACAGTGAAAGAAACGCGGTGAGTGGTCGTAATAATGATCTGATTAACAACAGTAATGACAACAGCGTGGTGGGTAATAACAACGACCTCGACGATTCAGATCGTAACCAGGTAGCGGGTGAAGATAATATTCTCACCGATGCTAAGAGTAATGCTGTGGCGGGTACTGCCAACGAGGTAACCGATGCTGAAGGCAACACCGTGGGTGGTGACAGCAACATCGTTGATGACAGTGATAATAATACCGTGGCGGGTGCTCAAAATCGCATTACAGCTGGTTCGGATGGCAATCAGGTGGCTGGTACGTTGAACCAGGTGGCAGCGGATAGCGACGATAATACTGTTGCCGGTAATTTGAATCAGTTGACTAATGGTAGCTCCGGCAACCAGGTGGCAGGTGAGGAGAATGTTATTGATGACTCGATGAATAATTCGGTGGTTGGTTATCAGAATGAGGTGACAGGTTCGCACAGTAATGATATTTCCGGTGATGATCAGACGGTCACTGATTCTGAGCGCAACAATGTGACCGGTTGGAACAATACGGTTATTGAATCGAATGCTAATAATGTGTCAGGTCACGACAATGTGCTTAACGCCGATTCTCATCATAATGCGGTATCTGGCTTCGGTAACGTGCTAGAGGGCAATAACCGGGATAACGCGGTGTCTGGTAATGGCAATACACTTGCATCGGGAGCCGATGCCAATGTGGTTGGCGGCAGTGGTAACACTGTTGATGGCGATGACAGTTTGGTAGTAGGTACCGATGCGTCGTCTACCGGTAACAATAATCTGGTTGTTGGTGAAGGTGCGCGTGCTGATCAAGGTGAGTCTATTGCGATTGGTAGTAATACCGATGCCGACGGTGATACCGACGGTGCTGTTGCAACTGGTCTTGACACGATTGCGATCGGCAACGACACCACCGTAAACGGTGACGGCAGTATGGCTGTTGGTCGTCAGAATAGCGTTACTGGCCCTGAGTCTTCAGCCTTTGGTCAGCGCAATACGCTGGATAACGTGTCGGGAGACAATTTCGCCTCCGGTGATGACAACACTATTACCGGTACCAATAACGAGGCATATGGTAGTGACAACACCATTTCTGGTGACGACAACCGTGGCGTCTTTGGTTCGGGTAACACAGTGGCGGGCTCTGGTAATGGAGTCTACGGGGATGATAACGACCTCACTGCAAGTGCAGAAAACAACAACATCTTTGGTGACGACAACCTCAACGTGAGTGGAGATAACAACCGCGTAGTGGGTAATGGCAACGATGACCTGAGTGGCGAGCACAACGTTATGCTGGGCGATGCCAATACCGGGGTTGACGGTGATGACAATACCATTATGGGTAGCGGTAACTCTGATCTGGATGGCGCGGGCAATCGAGTCTTAGGTGATGGCAATACTGGCATGTTAGGCGATACCAATATTGTTATTGGTGATGATAATACCGATATTACCGGTAGCGGCAATACCTTGGTCGGCTCGGGTAATACCGGTTTCGATACCGATGACAATACCGTAGTGGGTGACAACAATAATGTGGTTAGCGGTACGCAGAGTAATATTTTAGGTGATGACAATACTGTAGACGGCAGCTTTGCAAGCGTCATCGGTCATGGTAGTACCGCCGATGGAGACGAGGCGATTGTTGTGGGTAATGATTCCTACGCAATAGCCAATGCCACTGTAGTGGGTAACTCTTCAGAGGCTAGTGGTACTGATAGTACGGCCATTGGTTCAGACGCGACCGCATCAGGTGCAAGTAGTCTTGCTGCGGGAACCGGTTCTACCGCTACTGCTACGAATGCTACTGCGATGGGTGTCGGGGCTGATGCTTCGGCTATGAATGCCTTTGCAGGTGGTACCGACGCAACTGCTTCAGCGGCGGATAGTATGGCCCTGGGTACTGGTGCAAGCGCATCTGAGATTAACGCCTTCGCTGCGGGTTCTTCTGCTGTTGCATCTGGAGAGGACAGTAGTGCTTTGGGTGCCAATGCCACGGCTACAGCGGCTAATGCCTTTGCCGCCGGTAGTTCAGCCAATGCGGCAGGTGCAGATAGTACGGCGCTTGGTTTTGATGCAGATGCTGCGGGCGCGGGTTCCTTCGCAGCTGGTGGCTCAGCATCGGCAAGCGGTGTTGATAGTGCTGCACTGGGTCGTGATGCGAGCGCGAACGCCGCCAACGCCTTCGCGGCTGGTACCTCTGCTTCTGCTGATGGAATAGACAGTGTAGCGATAGGTACGAGCGCTAGCGCTATGGATGATGAAGCTGTGGCCATTGGAAGTCGAGCAGCGGCGAACGCCTCTGGTGCTATTTCTATTGGTACAGACGCTACTTCTGAAACAGAGGGTTCCCTCGCTATTGGTAGAGACGCCTTGGTAGAAGTCGGTGCAGAAAACTCGGTGGCGATAGGCGAAGGTTCGGTAGCGGGTCTATCAAATACCTTCTCCGTCGGCTCGGTCAGCAATCTACGCTTTGTTTCCAATGTGAAAGATGCTGAGAAAGATCAAGACGCAGTGACGTTTAAGCAGCACAAAGAATTGGAAGTGAAGGTAGATCAGAACACGCTGGACATTGTCGCCAATACCAGTGACATCATGGTTAATGCTGATGACATTGCGGCCAATACCAGTGACATCATGGTGAACGCCGATAATATTGCGGTCAATGCCAGTGACATCATGGTGAATGCCGATAATATTGCGGTCAATGCCAGTGACATCATGGTGAATGCCGACAATATTGCGGTGAATGCCGATAATATTGCGGTCAATGCCAGTGACATTATGGTGAACGCCGACGACATCGTGTTGCTCGGTACTCGAGTGAGTATTAACGAAGACGATATCGCAGCGCTGGATGATCGAGTCACGGTCAATGAGGGTGATATAGATGTTCTTGATACTCGCATGGGGGCTGCCGAAGGCAGGATCACCGTAAACGAAGGTAATATTATTCAGAACCGCACTGACATCGATCAAAATAGCCAGGATATCGCTCACAACAGTGGGCGTATTACCGAATTGGATGATCGGGCGATGAAAGGTATCGCGATTGCTAATGCAATGACCACCGTACTGCCGCGTGAGGGTCGTGCCTTTGCCATGCGCATTGGTGGAGGCTTCTATAATGGTGAGTCGGCTATTGGTATCACGGGCGCTGGGCGTATCACTGAGAACACCTCTCTCGATATCGGTTTTGGTACAGATGCTAGTGGTGACGAGGTAGGTGGCAAGGTTGGTGTCACCTTCGAGTGGTAAGAGCTTAGGGTCGTTAGTACAAGAAAGCCCGCCTAGGCGGGCTTTCTTGTAAGTGTTGAAGGGGGCATACGTGGTTGACGGTCATCGTTCGCGGGCAAAGTTGTTGGTGATAGCTGGAGTGTCAGCTGTTGGGAAGAGCACCTTTCTCGCACATTTACACGGCAATCCTGACGCTGAGATCTTCGCTTGGAGTGGTGTTGCCCCCAAAGATAGTCGGACCTTTGTTGATGCGCCATTTTCCCATGCGAAAAAGCCGGACTATGGTGTAGTCATCGTGCATTTTGACTTTCTCTATAAGCAGGTTATGGAGCCGGAAGATCCAGCTCGATTAATTGAGTGGTCAAGCGAAGCGGATACTTACGTTGTTACGGTCTGCGCTCCTGCTCAAAGCTTATATCAGCGGCTCTCTGATAGGCGCGAGAGTATATTGCAGGATGTATCTGAAGAGGAGGCTCGCTCTGTGGAGTTCCAAAATAAGATGCAGTTTTACAGCGCAAGACTTGGTCTGTACAGTGACCAAAAAGCGCTATTACATCGCTATCAGTTGTGGGCAAAGTATGTTCTTGGTTTGAACCCCCGATCCCATCGATTACTTTTTTCGGATGCTGGTAAGTTAAAGGATTTGGGGATTTTTGACTCCGAGAAACTAGCTGGACTGCTCTAGGTTTTTCAAAGAACTAGTGTGTTATAGGGGCTTTTCGGATAAACGAAATGTATTTTTTGAGTTAGAAATCATCGATTCGGGGATGGTCAGATCTGCTGTATTCTTGATTGCGTCCTCTAGCATTAGGTAGAGGCCCGGTACTTCCAGTGAGTCACAGGCATGTCGATATATGGGCATCCAGTCTTCCAATTCAGGTGTGGTTTTTCCGCTGTAAGCCAAACTGTTATCGAGTAGCTCATCAAGGTAATTGGCCATTTGTAGTAGGGAGTTCTTAGCCGCGGTAAGCGCCATGAGGTTTGGTGAGGATAATAACCGTGGCTCAGGTTTCAGTGTGGGTTTGAGCGTATTGTAGGCAAAAATCATGTGTTCGGTTTTTGCGCCCATGAGGTTTGCAAGATACTGCCGTGCAGTATTGTCTTTCTCTGAGATGCTACTGAATTCATAAAATGAATGAAGCAGGCCTGCAGCTATCATTTGAGCAGATGATCTAAAATGGGCAAGTATACTTGCGGTACCAACGCAGTGTGAAATAAAAGGTTTCCCCGAGCCTCTGTAAAGCCCATTGAACTCCTTGGTTGCCATTTCGCAGGCTGCTTTTATGAGCTGTAGATCACGCTCTGAGTAGTGCATCGCTATGCATTGATTGTACAGTTCGATATTGGTCTGGGCGCAACGGAAGTCCTTGCCAGCCGGTGAGTTGTTGCCGGCGGGCAGCTGGAGTATTTTTTGATGGGGCTTGAGCCAGCCTTGCAGCGTGTGTGTGGCGCTCCTTTTTTCCATGTTCCATTTCTGGTAGAAATGATCGAGGCTGGGTTCATTCCATTGGTCCGACCAGCGCAGTCTAAAATAATCGAGGTCGAAGAGATGGAATTCCCTGAAAGCCAGGTATGTCACTGTGGATGCCGGCTCAAAGAATATTTTGGCGCCCAATCTGGTTGCCGACATGCAGAAGTCCAGATGTTCACGTGTGCTCAGTAGCTGTTCGTCCAAATAGCCAAGTTTATCAAGCAAGCTTGAGGAAACGAGTACACAATGAAATTCAATAAAGTCAACAGGCTCACGCTTCAGTTGGTCCGCAACAGTGCTCAGGGGCCTGTTGAGAAACCGGTGTTCTTCAGAAAAAGTGGTTTTTCCGTTAATTTGGCCGAGGGTTAATGCTCCACCTGCCATATGTATTATTTGATTTTTGGGTTCACCAATAAAGTACATCGGGGCAATAATGTCTGCGCCTGTGTCATTTCTGCACTCGATCAACTGGGTTAGCCAGCCCGGTGATACCGCTACATCATTGTCGATAAACACAATTAGCTCACCGCTGGCGGCGCGGGCACCCATGTTGCGTGCTTTGTTGGGAGGTAGAAATTCTTCTGATCGAATTAACGAAAAACCATATTTGGCAGCCGCGCTGCGTATAGCGCCTTTGATGGGCTCGGGAGAGTTTCCATCAACATAGATCAATTCGAACGGCTCGGTGGTATGTAAATAGATACTCTTCAGGGCCTCAATAGAGCAGCTGAATCTTTCGCGCGGGACTACAATAATGGAAACAGATTCTGTCATCGTTGGGTATTCCTCTACAGGTTTTGGTCGTGTAACCGGTTGGGTTGACGAGCGGTATGGCCTCCGTGCCTCTTATCTATAGTGTTGTTATTGTATCTCAATGATGTCGTTTGTGTGTGAATTCCAACAAAAACAGCGCCCAGAAAAACAATGGGGGACGGAGCATTAATTCAAAAATCAGGTGCGGCGAAACACTGGAATTCACGAAAACGGGGATGGAGCACTATTTACACATACTGCCGTGTAAATAATGCTCCGTCCCCATGTTTTGTTCGCATTTTTAATGCTCCGTCCCCCATTGTTTGCGCCAATGTGGGGAAAATACGGCTCCGTCTGCCAAATGTGTAATTTATGCGGTTATTTGTTGCGAAAATCCACAATAGGGCTTGCCTTGTTTACGGCCTTAAACTAGAATTCGCGCCACTTCGAAAGAGGTATGATTTTTGCTGGCGTAGCTCAGTTGGTAGAGCAGCTGACTTGTAATCAGCCGGTCGGGGGTTCGACTCCTCTCGCCAGCTCCATTTTTCCTTTAAAATACGAGTACTTAGAAGTCGTTCTGGTGACGGCTCTTGGTAGAGGTTGGTGTTTGCTTGTCGATTTTTATATCCGATTCTGGATATTTAGAAAAACTGGCTTATTAACTTGCTTCCTGTGGTGGGGTTCCCGAGTGGCTAAAGGGATCAGACTGTAAATCTGACGCGCAAGCTTCGGTGGTTCGAATCCACCCCCCACCACCATTATTTGAAGGGTATAAGCGGGTCGAAATTTAGCTTATATATAGAAGTATGTTGCGGGTGTAGTTTAGTGGTAGAACCTCAGCCTTCCAAGCTGATGATGCGGGTTCGATTCCCGCCACCCGCTCCAAAGTGTAGTTGTAGTAGTAACAGGCTCATATAGCTCAGTAGGTAGAGCACTTCCTTGGTAAGGAAGAGGTCAGCGGTTCGAATCCGCTTATGAGCTCCACTACTGCTAGGCAGGGTGCCCTAAGGGGTGTCCTGCGTTATTTTGTTTTAAAACAGTACCCGTTTGGGGTTCTTTCGCGAGGAGAAGGGCGCAATGGCAAAAGAAAAGTTTGAACGTAACAAGCCCCACGTCAACGTGGGTACTATAG
>JBALVY010000012.1:0-114472 GCA_036960375.1 Pseudomonadales bacterium | reverse complement strand
GAAGGTGGCCGTACCGTTGGTGCAGGTGTTGTAGCCAAAATCATCGAGTAATCGATTCTTGGTTCAAAAAGGCTGCCCACGGGCGGCCTTTTTTGTGACTTATACAATGGGGGACGGAGCACTATATCGCTGCAACTTCGTTGCTTAGCGATATAGTGCTCCGTCCCCCATTGTATAAGTCGGCCACAAAAAAGCCCCGGTAGCTTGCGCTGCCGGGGCTTTTTTAAAGCGAGAAGCGATTACTTGTTCGCTTGACGCTCTTTTTCTTCTTCGATTACCTGTGCCGACACGTTTTGTGGGCAAGGGTTGTAGTGCGAGAACTCCATAGAGAACTGTCCGCGACCAGAAGTCATGGTGCGCAGGTGTCCGATATAGCCGAACATCTCAGACAGAGGTACGTCTGCTTTAATACGAACGCCACTCACGCCTGGCTCTTGATCCTTGATCATGCCGCGACGACGGTTCAGGTCACCGATAACATCACCAACGTGATCGTCCGGGGTGAATACGTCAACGTTCATGATCGGCTCGATCAACTGAGGTCCGGCTTTTGGCATAGACTGGCGGAAAGCGCCTTTGGCTGCAATTTCAAAGGCTATTGCAGAGGAGTCAACCGCGTGGTAGCCACCGTCGTACAGTTCGATTTCGACATCAAGTACGGGGAACTTGGCCAGTGGGCCTTCGCCCATCATGCTCCTGAAGCCCTTCTCAATAGCGGGGAAGAATTCCTTCGGAACGTTACCGCCGACTACGCTAGAGGAGAATACATAGCCTGTGCCTGGCTCGCCTGGTTTGATGCGGTAGTCGATCTTACCGAATTGACCCGAACCACCAGACTGCTTCTTGTGCGTGTAGCTGTCGTCGATGGCCAGAGTGATTGTCTCGCGATAGGCTACCTGTGGTTTGCCCACTATCAGCTCAACGCCATAAGTGCGCTTGAGTATGTCAACCTTGATGTCCAGGTGCAGTTCGCCCATGCCTCTAAGGATGGTTTCGCCTGAGTCTTCGTCAGTCTCAACTTTAAAGGTAGGATCTTCTGCAACCATTTTACCAATGGCAACACCCATTTTCTCTGCGCCTGCTTTATCTTTAGGCGCAACAGCGATGGAGATAACCGGCTGTGGGAATATCATCGGCTCAAGAGTACATTCGTGCTTGGGATCACACAGTGTGTGACCGGTCTGAACGTTTTTCATACCAACGATGGCAATGATGTCGCCGGCTTGGGCTCTACTAATTTCTTTGCGGTCGTCAGCATGCATTTCTACCATGCGGCCAATACGCTCGGTCTTGCCAGTAAAGGAGTTGAGTATCGTTTCGCCTTTGTTCAGTACGCCAGAATATACGCGTATAAAGGTGAGGGCACCGAAACGGTCATCCATGATTTTGAACGCCAGCGCACGGAAGGGCTCGTCCGTAGATACCAGAGCGACTTCGCCGTTTGGCTCGCCGTGTTCATCAGTTAATGGCTGAGGATCAACTTCAGTAGGGCTTGGCAGGTAATCTACAACGGCATCAAGTATTAGTTGCACGCCTTTGTTTTTGAATGCCGAGCCACAGTAAGTCGGGAAGAAATCCAGCGCGATGGTACCTTTGCGGATACAGCGCTTGATGTCATCAATAGCGACATCTTCACCGTCCATATAGGCCATCATCAGGTCGTCGTCTTGTTCGACGGCCATTTCAACCAGCTTTTCGTAGTAATCGTCAACCAGCTCAACCATGTCTTCTGGGACGTCACTTACTTCAAAATTCTCTGGCAGGCCAGAATCGTCCCATATATGGGCAGTCTTGGTCAGAACGTCGACTACGCCGACAAAGTCTTCTTCGCGGCCGATAGGCAGGGTCATTACCATTGGGACGGCGCCCAGCACTTTTTCTACCTGACCGACAACACGCAGGAAGTCTGCACCCATGCGATCAAGTTTGTTAACAAAGATGATTCGGGCAACTTCAGAATCATTGGCATAGCGCCAGTTGGTCTCTGACTGAGGCTCTACACCGCCGGAACCACAAAATACACCCACGCCGCCGTCAAGTACCTTCAAAGAGCGATAAACTTCTACGGTGAAGTCAACGTGCCCAGGGGTATCGATGATGTTCATGCGGTGGTCTTTCCAGAAACAGGTAGTCGCTGCAGACTGGATGGTAATTCCGCGCTCTTGTTCCTGATCCATAAAGTCAGTCGTGGCGGCGCCATCATGCACCTCACCTGTCTTATGGATTTTTCCGGTTAGCTTGAGGATTCGCTCAGTTGTGGTGGTTTTACCCGCATCAACGTGGGCGAATATTCCTATGTTTCTGTAGTGGCTCAATTCAGTCATTATGGTGCTCGATTAGGCAGGGTGAAAAATGCGCGGATTATACAGAATGCCGATCATTTAATGAACAGCTATATCACTATATTTGGTGTAAATAAGTCAAAATATCGGACTATATATAGAAGGCTGAATTTTGCGCGTCATTATTGGTCTATTTGGGGTGCATTTGACAGCAGTAATCTAGCTATTTTTGCGGTTATTGCCACCTGGCCGGTTTGACCGAAAAATCACTTTGCGGCAACGATCGCTAGCTCGCCGGCGGTTTTTTGACCGATCCAGAACTCGCTGCGCTCAGACATGCTGGATCTAAAGGCGTCAAAATATACCACCAAGCTAGCGATCGTTGCCGGAGAGTCATTATTAGTCGCGCCGAGTACGAAGTCCCTTTGTCTGCCCTCTGGTTCTTTGTCTGGCTGAACCAGGTTCCTTCTGTGTGGAAAACACAAAGGACAGCCTTAGATCGGTGATTTAAGATGCTGCCTGTCTTGTCTCTATCTGGGGCGTTGAGCTTACATGTTGAGCCAGTATTGGAGCGGCATTGCGCGTAGCGCTTGAGGTTCTCAAGATATACGTTATAAAACATAGGTTTAGCGGCCTTTATGGGGTGTTTTGTTGTGCGTAGCAGAGGCGCTTTGCCACTTATTCGCCCGCTTGATGGTTGTTCATAGGTGGTGCTCTGCTGGCTAGCTGTAAATACCTTGGTTTATTTGTATATATGCGTTGACACTCAGTTGCTCCGTCATTAGAATGCGCACTCTTTTTTAGGGGGTACTCCTAGCGGGTATGCCTTGGTTCTTTAACGATTTAGCAGTATGGAGTGTGGATTAAATGCAAAACCAACGGATTAGAATTCGTCTTAAGGCCTTTGATCACCGCTTAATTGACCAGTCTACACAAGAGATTGTAGAGACTGCCAAACGTACTGGCGCACAAGTGCGCGGTCCTATCCCGTTACCCACGAAAAAAGAGAAGTTTACCGTACTTATCTCACCGCATGTCAATAAGGATGCACGAGATCAGTACGAAATTCGTACGCACAAGCGCCTGCTCGACATCATTGAGCCAACAGAAAAAACTGTTGATTCATTGATGAAGCTCGATCTGGCAGCTGGTGTCGAAGTTCAAATCAGTCTCGGTTAACCACCAAAGACTGAGCCCTGCATGGTGGGGCTTGCGGTGTGACGCAGTTGTTGAAAGACGTTTGCGGCCATAGCGGGTTAGAGCCCCATACACGAGAGGTTATAGAAAATGACTATTGGAATAGTCGGGCGCAAATGCGGTATGACTCGCATTTTTACCGACGACGGCGTATCAATACCCGTCACTGTGATTGAGGCTGAGCCCAATCGCATAACTCAAATCAAATCAGCTGATACCGACGGTTATGAAGCCGTGCAGGTCACTACCGGAACGCGTCGTGTATCGCGCGTGACCAAACCGCTTGCTGGCCATTATGCAAAGGCCGGAACTGAAGCTGGTCGTGGCTTGTGGGAATTTCGCCTTGAAGGCAAATCCGAAGAAGTTGCGATTGGTGGCGAGTTGTCGGTTACAGCTTTTGAAGCTGGTCAGAAGGTAGACGTTACGGGTACATCTAAGGGTAAGGGTTTTCAGGGCGGTATCAAGCGCTGGAACTTCTCAACTCAGGATATGACCCACGGTAACTCGCTGGCTCACCGCTCAAATGGTTCCATTGGACAAAACCAGACACCAGGTCGTGTTTGGAAGGGCAAGAAAATGTCCGGTCACATGGGTGCCGAGCGCGTCACTGTTGAAAGTCTTGAAATTGTTCGCGTAGATGCTGAACGCAATCTGTTGTTGGTCAAGGGCGCAGTCCCTGGTGCTAATGGCGGTGATGTGCTCGTGCGTCCTGCGGCGAAATCCTAAGGGGTCAGACAATGCAGCTTAATATTGCGTCGCCCACAGATGGGGCAGCCAGCGGAACGATAGAAGTATCTGACGCGGCATTTGCAAAAGATTTTAACGAAGATCTGGTACATCAGGTTGTTACTGCCTACTTAGCCGGCCGTCGTCAGGGTACTCGTGCCCAGAAGACTCGTGCAGAAGTTCGTGGTGGCGGTAAGAAGCCCTGGCGTCAAAAAGGTACGGGCCGCGCTCGTGCAGGTACTATCCGCAGCCCAATTTGGCGCTCCGGTGGTGTCACTTTTGCCGCCAAGCCACAAGATCATTCGCATAAAGTAAATCGTAAGATGTACCGCGCCGCCATGAGGTCCATATGGTCCGAGTTGGCTCGCAGCGAGCGTCTTGTAATAGTTGAAGAGTTTGCTGTTGAAGGCGCTAAAACCAAGGTGCTGGTGCAGAAGCTAGCCGATATGGGTCTTCAGCGCGCATTGATCGTTACAGAAGATCTTGATGAGGCTTTATACCTGTCCTCACGCAACCTGCATAAGGTTGATGTGACTGACGTGATAGGTATCGATCCGGTTAGTCTGGTAGCCAACGACACTGTCGTGGTTACAGTAGCGGCTCTGAAGAAAATTGAGGAGATGCTGGGATGAACCAGGAGCGCATATTTACCGTGCTGGTAGCACCGCACATTTCCGAGAAAACAGCTAACGTATCTGAGGCTCATAATCAGGTGGTTTTCAAAGTGTCGGTCGATGCGACCAAGCTTGAAGTTAAGAAAGCCGTTGAGCAGCTGTTTGAAGTGAAAGTTAAGAGTGTTGCAACCTTGAATGTTAAAGGCAAGGTTAAGCGTAACCGTTACGGTTCCGTACGTAAGGCCAGTTGGAAAAAGGCCTATGTCACACTTGAAGCGGGTCAAGACATCGACTTTACGCTGGGCGCATAAGAGGAGTTTGGGATTATGGCAATTGTAAAAGCAAAACCAACTTCTCCGGGACGTCGTTTTGTAGTCAAGGTAGTAAACCCTGATCTACATAAAGGTGCACCGCACAAGAGTTTGTTGGAAAAGAAATCAAAGTCTGGTGGTCGTAATAACACTGGACGCATCACTACCCGTCATATTGGTGGTGGTCACAAGCAGCATTATCGTCTTGTCGATTTCAAGCGTAACAAGGATGGCATACCAGCCAAAGTTGAACGCCTGGAATACGATCCCAACCGTACCGCTAATATTGCGTTGCTGTTGTATGCCGATGGTGAGCGTCGCTACGTGATTGCTTCCAAGGGTATGAAATCAGGCGATCAAGTACAGTCTGGTGATGCAGCCCCAATCAAAGATGGCAATTCGCTGCCTTTGCGTAACATCCCTTTGGGTAGTGTTGTGCATTGTGTTGAGTTAAAGCCTGGCAAAGGTGCACAGATTGCACGTAGTGCCGGTACTTCTGCTCAGTTGGTTGCTCGTGATGGTCAGTATGCCACTCTGCGTTTACGCTCCGGCGAAATGCGCAAAGTGTTAGCAGATTGTCGCGCGACTTTGGGTGAAGTATCAAACAGTGAGCACAGTTTGCGTTCACTGGGTAAGGCAGGAGCTAGCCGCTGGCGCGGTGTGCGTCCTACGGTTCGCGGTGTTGCGATGAACCCGGTTGATCACCCGCATGGTGGTGGTGAAGGTAAGACTTCAGGTGGTCGTCATCCCGTGACGCCTTGGGGTGTGCCTACCAAGGGTTACAAGACACGTAAAAATAAGCGTACAGACAGTTTGATTGTACGCCGCCGTGGCAAGAAATAATTAGCCCCGTGTTACTGGTTTAAAGTGAGGATATATTTGTGCCCCGTTCACTGAAAAAAGGACCGTTCATCGACCTTCATTTACTATCGAAGGTTGAGACGGCACTGGAAAACAAAGACAAGCGACCAATCAAGACCTGGTCTCGCCGGTCAACGATATTTCCGGAAATGGTTGGGTTGACTATCGCGGTTCATAACGGCCGTCAGCATGTACCGGTATTTGTTACCGAAGACATGGTTGGTCATAAATTAGGTGAATTTGCTGCCACGCGGACCTATCGAGGTCATGTGGCAGACAAGAAGGTTAAGCGCTAAGCGCTGCAGAGGATAGAGAGATGATCGTATCTGCAAAATTGAGAGGCGCGCGTATTTCAGCGCAAAAGGCTCGCCTTGTTGCCGACCAAATTCGTGGTAAGTCGATAGAGGAAGCCCTCAATGTGCTGAGTTTTAGCACAAAGAAAGGCGCTGATATCGTAAAGAAGGTGCTGGATTCTGCCATCGCCAATGCTGAGCACAATGAAGGTGCTGACATTGATGAGTTGCGAATATCCACCATCTTCGTAGATGAAGGTATGACTATGAAGCGCATTAAGCCGCGGGCCAAAGGCCGGGCTGATCGTATTCTAAAGCGTAGTTGTCATATCACCGTTCAAGTTTCAGATAGCTAAAGGCTTCAGGAGACGACCAGATGGGTCAGAAAGTACACCCGATCGGCATCCGCCTCGGTATAATTAAAGACCACAATTCAGTGTGGTATGCCGACAAGACGGGCTATGCCAAGAACCTGATCAATGATCTGCAGGTGCGTGAGTATATCGAAAAGAAACTCGCACACGCTTCTGTAAGTCGTGTAGTGATTGAGCGTCCAGCGGCTACTGCCCGCATTACAATTCACGCCGCCCGTCCAGGCGTTGTGATTGGTAAAAAGGGCGAAGATGTAGACAAGCTACGTCGCGAGCTGACAGAGATGATGGGCGTGCCGGTGCAAATCAACATCGAAGAGATTCGCAAGCCGGATCTGGACGCCAAGTTGGTAGCGCAAAATGTAGCGCAGCAGCTCGAACGTCGTGTTATGTTCCGCCGCGCTATGAAGCGTGTGGTACAGAATGCTTTGCGCCAAGGTGCACAGGGCATCAAGATTCAGGTTAGTGGTCGTGTTGGCGGAGCAGAAATTGCTCGTACCGAATGGTATCGTGAAGGCCGTGTGCCTCTGCATACACTTCGTGCAGACATCGATTACGCGACCTATGAGGCCGCGACTACCTACGGCATTATTGGTGTCAAGGTTTGGATATTTAAGGGTGAGATTCTGGATACTCAGGATGCATCTAAAGGCAGCTCGAAAGCAGCCGCACAATAAAGGGTTTGTCAGATGTTACAGCCAAAGCGTACAAAATATCGTAAGCAGATGAAAGGTCGCAACCGCGGCCTGGCACGTGGCTCGAAAGTTTCTTTCGGTGAGTTTGGCCTGAAAGCAACCGGTCGCGGACGTATAACTGCTCGTCAGATCGAAGCAGCACGTCGTGCTATGACTCGTCACATTAAGCGTGGCGGAAAAATTTGGATTCGGGTCTTCCCGGATAAGCCCATTACCAAGAAGCCTTTGGAAGTACGTCAAGGTAAAGGTAAGGGTAATGTTGAATATTGGGTAGTACAGTGTCAGCCTGGCCGCGTTTTGTACGAGGTAGAAGGTGTATCTGAAGAGTTGGCCCGCGAAGCATTTGCTCTCGCTGCCGCCAAGCTACCATTGACAACCACCTTTGTTAGAAGGACGGTGATGTAATGAAAGCAGCCGAGAAAACAGCCGAATTACGCGGCAAGTCGGTCGAAGAGCTTAATACCGAACTGCTTAAGCTGCGTGAAGCACAATTTAAATTGCGCACACAGCTTGCTACTGGTCAGCTGGGTCAAACCCATCTGCTGAAAGCAGCTCGACGTGATATTGCTCGAGTAAAAAGCGTACTGACTCAGAAGGCAGGTAACTAAGATGGCAGAGCAAAACAGTGTCCGGACAGTAACCGGCAAAGTAGTCAGCGACAAAATGGATAAAACCATTACTGTGCTGGTTGAGCGACGTGTTAAGCACCCGGTATATGGCAAGTACATTACCCGTTCAACCAAGCTGCATGCACATGATGAAACAAATCAGTGTAAAGCAGGTGACGTAGTCACTATCCAGGAAACTCGTCCTTACTCAAAGACCAAGACCTGGAATTTGGTAAGTATCGAAGGTCAAGCTGCCCTGGTTTAGAGCGCAAATTGAAGCCGGCCATTACGGCAGCGGAGTTAGAACATGATACAGACAGAATCATATTTACAAGTAGCAGATAACAGTGGCGCACGCCGCGTTATGTGTATCAAAGTACTGGGTGGCTCACACCGTCGTTATGCTGGTGTGGGTGATCTGATCAAAGTGACCGTCAAGGAAGCAATTCCTCGTGGTAAGGTCAAAAAAGGTCAGGTTATGGATGCGGTTGTTGTTCGAACCAGGAAAGGTGTGCGTCGTGCTGACGGTTCACTGATCAAGTTTGACGATAACGCTGCCGTTCTTTTGAACGCGAACCAGCAGCCTATTGGTACTCGGATTTTTGGACCAGTAACTCGTGAGTTGCGGTCTGAGAAGTTCATGAAAATTATCTCGCTTGCTCCCGAAGTACTCTAAGCGGGCCAAGACATACCGAGGTTGGAAATGCGTAAGATTAAAACTGATGATGATGTGATCGTGATTGCGGGCCGTGATAAAGGCAAGCGAGGCAAGATCGTCAAGATACTGAACGACAAGCGCGTGATGGTATCAGGCATCAATATGGTGAAGAAGCATACCAAGCCAAACCCGCAAGCGGGTGTAGCTGGTGGCATCATCGAGAAAGAGGCGCCGATACAGATTTCGAATGTTGCCATTTATAACAGTGCAACAAACAAAGCTGATCGCGTAGGAATTAAAGTCGACGGTGACAAGAAGACTCGCGTCTTCAAATCTACCGGCGAAGCGATTGACGCGTAAGCTGAGGCTGAAGGTAAGTATAATGGCAAGGTTGAAAGAAGTTTACGATAGTGAGTTACGTGCCAAGCTGAAAGAAGAGCTTGGTCTTGATAACGTGATGGAAGTGCCCCGCATTACCAAAATTACCCTTAATATGGGTCTTGGTGAAGCTCTTGGTGACAAGAAAGTATTGGAGCACGCGACTCGCGACTTGGTTCAGATTACTGGTCAAAAGCCGGTAGTTACCAAAGCGCGTAAGTCTATAGCTGCGTTCAAGGTACGTGACGGTTGGCCGATTGGCGCGAAAGTAACTCTGCGATCTGATCGCATGTATGAGTTCCTGGACCGTTTGATCTCAATTTCTATTCCCCGGATTCGTGATTTCCGTGGAGTGAGCTCAAAACAGTTTGACGGCCGCGGCAATTTTGCCATGGGCGTTACTGAGCAGATCATCTTTCCTGAGATCGATTATGATCAGGTTGATAAACTGCGCGGCATGGATGTGGTTATTACCACTACAGCGCGTAACGATGATGAAGGTCGTGCCCTGTTACGGGCGTTTAACTTCCCTTTCAGGAATTAAGAGGCATATAGCATGGCAAAGAAATCTATGATTGCGCGTGAAAAAAAGCGTGCACTTACAGTGGCCAAGTTCGCAGTTAGACGTGCTGAACTTAAGGCAACTATTCTGAGTCAGGAAACTTCTGATGAAGATCGTTGGGAAGCACAGGCAGCGCTACAGAAATTGCCGCGTGATGCAGGCCCAACTCGTCAGCGTCGTCGCTGTGCGATTACTGGTCGCCCTCACGGTGTGTACCGCAAGTTCGGCCTTTGCCGCAATAAGTTACGTGAAGCCGCAATGCGCGGTGATGTCCCAGGTCTGGTTAAGTCCAGCTGGTAGGCAAACTATGTTTTCAGGAGCATATAGATCATGAGCATGCAAGATCCTTTGGCGGATATGCTAACCAGAATTCGCAACGCGCAAATGGCGCAGATGAAGACGGTTAGTATGCCTAGTTCCAAGCTCAAGCTGGCTGTCGCCGCTGTGTTAAAGGACGAAGGTTACATTAACGGCGTTGCTGTCGACGAAAACGACGGCAAGCCCGAAATGAACATCGACCTTAAGTACTTCGAAGGCCGCGCGGTTATTGAAGAAATTAAAAGAGCCAGTCGCCCTGGTCTGCGTCATTACGCAGCAAAAGGAGATCTGCCGAGTGTTCGTGCAGGTCTGGGTGTCGCCATAGTCTCCACCTCTCAAGGTGTGATGACAGATCGTGCAGCTCGTGCTGCAGGTGTTGGTGGCGAAGTACTGTGCACCGTATTTTAAGAGCGATTTCGGACGGTAAAAGATTATGTCAAGAGTTGCAAAGACACCGGTAGTAATACCCACAGGCGTTGAGGTAAAACTTAACGGCCAGGTAGTTGCTGTCAAGGGTGGTAAAGGAAACCTTGAGTTCACTGTTCACGATACCGTGGAAGTGAAACAAGAAGAGAATCAGCTTACCTTTGCTGCTCGCAATGGCGCCAAGTCGGCTTCTGCTATGGCTGGCACCATGCGTGTACTGGTAAACAATATGGTAACCGGCGTTAGCAAAGGCTTTGAGAAAAAGCTTCAGCTAAATGGCGTTGGTTATCGAGCTAAGACATCTGGGAATGTGCTTAATCTGACCTTGGGTTTTTCCCATCCGGTTGATTATACATTGCCTGCAGGTATCAAGGCGGAAACCCCCACCCAGACAGAAATTGTTATTTCGGGCGTGGATAAACAGCAGGTTGGTCAAGTTGCAGCGGAAATTCGCGCATACCGTCCGCCAGAGCCCTACAAGGGTAAAGGTGTTCGCTATGCTGACGAGCATGTTCGTCGTAAAGAGACCAAGAAGAAGTAAAGGGGTGGTGTGATGAGCGACAAGAAAACTGCAAGACTACGCCGGGCCCGCCGTTCGCGCATAAAAATGCGCGAGCAGGGTGTTATTCGATTGAGTATTCATCGGACTCCCCGTCATATGTATGCACAGGTTATTGCTGCAGATGGTGCTAATGTATTGGCGACAGCTTCTACACTGGATACCGATCTGCGTAGCGGAGCTACAGGGAATATCGAGGCTGCAGAAGCGGTAGGCAAATTAATTGCCGAGCGTGCTAAAGCTGCAGGTATTGAAAAGGTGTCTTTTGACCGCAGTGGTTTTAAATACCACGGTCGTGTCAAAGCGCTGGCCGATGGGGCTCGCGAAGGCGGATTAGAGTTTTAAGGGTACGTTATGGCTTATAAAGATCAAAACGACGCTGCAGAAGGTATGCAGGAAAAGTTAGTACAGGTTAACCGTGTTGCTAAAACTGTAAAAGGTGGACGCTTATTTGGTTTCTCTGCACTCACAGTAGTCGGTGACGGCAAAGGCAAAGTTGGCTTCGGTCGCGGTAAAGCGCGTGAAGTGCCATTGGCTATCCAGAAGGCAATGGAAGCGGCTCGCCGCAACATGATTCAGGTAGACCTTAATGGCGATACGATTCAGTATCCTATCAAGGCCCGCCACGGTGCCTCAAAGGTATATATGCAGCCCGCTTCTCCAGGTACCGGAATTATTGCCGGTGGTGCAATGCGAGCAGTATTGGAATTGGCTGGCGTACACAACGTATTGGCAAAGTGCTACGGCTCTACCAATCCGACCAATGTGGTGCGCGCGACTATGAACGGACTGAGCAACATGCGCTCGCCTGATTCAATAGCTGCCAAGCGCGGTAAAACGGTTGAAGAGATCACCGGTTAATCCTGGGTCTCGGGTATAGGTTAATAGAATGGCCAAGAAAATGATTAAAGTAACACAGATTCGCAGCGCGGCTGGCCGATTGCCAAACCATAGAGCCTGTGTAAAGGGTCTGGGTTTGCGTCGTATACGCCAAACAGTCGAGGTTGAAGATACACCTTCTGTGCGCGGTATGATCAATAAGGTCCACTACTTGCTACAGGTTGAGGAAGCGTAATCATGAGCGAAGAGATGCGTTTAAATAATTTGAGCCCCGCACCGGGCGCCAAGAAAGACGCCAAGCGCGTTGGTCGTGGTATCGGTAGTGGTCTTGGCAAGACAGCTGGTCGTGGACACAAAGGTCAGAAGTCTCGTTCTGGCGGTAGTGTGCGTCCGGGCTTTGAAGGCGGTCAGATGCCTTTGCAGAAGCGTTTACCTAAATACGGTTTTACTTCACGTATTTCTCGTAAGTCAGCTGAAGTACGCTTGTCAGAATTGAACAGTGTTAAAGGTGATGTAGTAGATATTGCATCATTGAAAGACGCCAACTTGATTGGTCAGCACATTACTCGTGCCAAAGTGTTTTTGTCTGGCGAGCTGGGCAAATCAGTTACTTTGAAGGGCATTGGTGCTACTAAAGGTGCGCGCGCTGCTATTGAAGCAGCTGGCGGCAAGATCGAGGAATAAATGGCAAAGCAACAACTAGCCTTAAAGAGTCAATCCGGTCTGGGCGAGCTATGGGCTCGCCTTCGCTTTCTTTTAATGGCACTGGTTGTTTTCCGGATAGGCACGCATATTCCCGTGCCGGGAATCGATCCGGAGCGCCTGGCAGCCCTGTTTACTCAAAATCAGGGCACTATGTTGGGTATGTTTAATATGTTCTCCGGTGGTGCACTGGAGCGTATGAGTATTTTAGCGCTGGGCATTATGCCGTATATTTCAGCGTCGATAATTATGCAGCTGATGACGGCGGTATCGCCGACATTGGAGCAGCTAAAGAAAGAAGGTGAAAGCGGTCGCCGAAAGATCCAGCAATATACGCGCTACGGCATGGTATTTCTGGCAATAATACAGGCGACAGGCATGTCGGTCGGTATGGCGAGTCAGGGTTTGGCATTTGACCCCGGGTTTGTTTTTCACTTTGTTGCCGTAACGTCATTGGTTACTGGTTCAGTATTTATGATGTGGCTGGGTGAGCAGATCACTGAGCGCGGCATCGGCAACGGCATCTCGATGCTAATATTCGCCGGTATCGTTGCAGGGTTGCCATCAGCTATTGGCCAGGCACTTGAGAGTGCACGGCAGGGCGAGCTAAACATATTGATGTTGCTGGCTATATTAGTATTAGCACTGGCGGTGGTGTATTTCATCGTCCGCATTGAGCGGGGTCAGCGCCGAATAGCGGTGAATTACGCCAAGCGGCAGCAAGGTAGGCAGGCAATGGCCGCACAAAGCAGCTTTTTGCCACTGAAAGTCAATATGGCCGGTGTTATACCTGCAATATTTGCCAGCTCACTGTTGTTGTTCCCCACCTCGATTGCCCAGTGGTTTGGTCAGTCCGGTGATATGGAATGGTTACAAGAAGTTTCTCTGATGTTAGGTCAGGGGCAGCCACTAAACATACTGTTGTTTACGGCCTTAATTGTATTTTTCTGCTTCTTTTATACAGCGTTGATGTTTAACCCTGATGAAGTGGCGGATAACCTGAAGCGTTCAGGTGCGTTTGTACCGGGGATCCGCCCTGGCAAACAAACAGCTAATTATATAGACGGAGTAATGACTCGCTTAACCATGTTTGGTGCAGCCTACATTGCTTTAATTTGTTTGATGCCACAGCTACTGGTGGTCTACGCCAATGTACCGTTCTACCTCGGTGGAACCTCATTGTTAATTGTCGTTGTGGTAGTGATGGACTTTATGTCTCAAGTTCAATCTCACATGATGTCGCATCAATATGAGTCTTTGGCGAAGAAGTCAAAAATTTAAAAATGTTGGCAGTAATGCCAACTAACTAGTACTAATTTGGAGTAGGCGATGAAAGTTCGTGCTTCTGTAAAAAAGATTTGCCGCAATTGTAAAGTTGTTAAACGCAACGGCGCCGTGCGTATTATCTGTAAAACTGAACCCCGTCATAAGCAACGCCAGGGTTAAGTTTGGTCGGTGTGTAACACCGCTATTGATTTTTGTGCTCTGTGCAGCTATGATCCGCCGCCTTCTGAGTGGTGGGTTGTAATAAAGCAAGCTCAGCAGCAAATGTAACGTTGGAGTAACTACATGGCTCGTATCGCTGGTGTCAATATACCAGACCACAAACATACAGTGATCTCGCTGACCTATATCTTTGGTGTCGGCAAGACAACTGCTAAAAAATTGTGTGCTACTACTGGTATTGCTGAAGACGCAAAAGTTGGCGGTCTCAGTGAGACTGAACTAGACGCATTGCGTGGTGAAATTTCCAATTTGGACGTGGAAGGCGATCTTCGCCGTGAAGTATCCATGAACATTAAGCGCTTGCTCGATCTGGGTTGCTACCGTGGCTTGCGCCATCGTAGAAGCTTGCCAGTTCGTGGTCAGCGTACCAAGACCAATGCGCGTACGCGTAAAGGTCCTCGTCGTCCTATTAAGCGCTAATTTATTAGCTGCTGGTAAGACGGTTTATAAAGCACGATTATCGTGTTTAGTGTAGCTGCACACTTTGGTGCAGTGTTGATATTAGACAGGAAGACAAATGGCTAAGCCAAGCAAGTCCACCAAGAAAAAGGTGAAGAAGACGGTTGTTGACGGTATTGCGCATGTTTATGCGTCATTCAACAATACGATCATTACAATTACTGACCGTCAGGGCAACGCTCTGGCATGGGCTACCTCAGGTGGTTCAGGTTTTCGTGGTTCACGTAAGTCTACGCCGTTCGCAGCTCAGGTTGCAGCAGAGCGCGCTGGTCTTGCTGCCCAGGATTACGGTTTGAAAAATCTCGATGTTGAAGTGAAAGGCCCCGGGCCTGGTCGCGAATCTGCGGTTCGTGCACTGAATAACTGTGGTTACAACATCACCAATATTACAGACGTGACACCGATTCCTCATAACGGTTGTCGCCCGCCCAAGAAACGTAGAGTGTAGGGAGACAAACGAATGGCTAGGTATATCGGACCAACTTGTAAATTAGCTCGTCGCGAAGGAACTGATCTGTTCCTGAAAAGCGGCGTTCGTCCTCTGGAATCCAAGTGTAAGCTGGAGTCTGTTCCCGGCATGCAGGGTGCTCGTCGTGGTCGTCTTTCTGACTACGGTGTGCAGCTGCGCGAAAAGCAGAAGGTACGTCGTATATACGGCATACTCGAAAAGCAATTTCGCGCCTATTATAAAGAAGCAGCCCGCCGTAAAGGCGCTACAGGTGAAAACCTGCTGCAATTGCTTGAAGGCCGTCTGGATAACGTAGTTTATCGTATGGGCTTCGGTTCTACTCGTGCGGAATCGCGTCAGTTAGTATCGCACCGCTCGATCACTGTTAATGGACAGAGTGTAAACGTACCTTCATATCAGGTTCAGCCTGGTGATGTGGTTGCGATTCGCGAGAAGTCAAAGAAGCAGTTGCGGATTCAATCTGCAATGGCGCTGGCTGGTAATCGTGTTGCTGTCGAGTGGGTTGAAGTTGATGCTGCTAAGGCTGAGGGTGTGTTTAAGGCTGTGCCTGAACGTGCTGAGTTGCCTTCCGAAATCAATGAAAACCTGATTGTGGAACTTTATTCCAAGTAACCCGATTAATCGGCTCAAATTACAGGTGTATATATGCAAAGTTCTGTTACAGAATTTTTGACCCCCAAGGTTATCGGTGTAGATCAGGTCTCTGCCACGCACGCCAAGGTGACACTCGAGCCTTTAGAGCGTGGTTTTGGTCACACTCTGGGCAATGCGCTGCGTCGCATTCTGTTGTCTTCCATGCCTGGTGCAGCAATTACAGATATCGAAATTGATGGTGTACTGCATGAGTACAGCACAATTGAAGGTGTCCGTGAGGATGTTATTGAAATTCTGCTTAACCTAAAAGGTTTGGCAGTGATTATGCACGGCGCTGAAGAAGCTGTTTTGACTTTGAATGCTGTCGGTCCTGGTGTTGTAACCGGTGCTGATATCCAGTTGACGGCTGACATGGAAATCGTCAACCCTGAGCACGTTATTGCTCACCTGGATGATGCAACAGAGTTAAACATGCGTTTGATCGTTGGTATTGGCCGTGGTTATGTGCCAGTAGACGGACGTGAGACTGAAGAAGACGAAACCAAGCCTATTGGCCGCTTACAGTTAGATGCGTCTTATAGCCCTGTGCGTCGTGTATCTTATGTTGTCGAGAGCGCTCGTGTTGAGCAGCGCACCGACCTGGATAAGCTGGTTTTGAATCTGGAGACCAATGGTACTCTGGATCCTGAAGAAGCTATCCGTCGCGCAGCGACTATTCTGCAGCAGCAGTTGGCTGTCTTTGTTGACCTGGAAAGTGTTGGTGAAGCCGAGCCGGAAGAATTGCTTGAAGAGATCGATCCGATCCTTCTGCGTCCAGTTGACGATCTTGAGTTGACTGTTCGATCTGCAAACTGTCTGAAAGCCGAAAGTATTTATTATATCGGTGACTTGGTTCAGCGTACTGAAGTTGAGTTGCTGAAGACCCCTAACCTGGGTAAAAAGTCTCTGACTGAAATTAAAGACGTTCTGGCATCTCGTGGTTTGTCTCTTGGCTTGCGCCTGGACAACTGGCCACCTGCCAGCCTGCGTAACGACGAGCGTTTGTTGAGCTCATAAACAATTAGGTAAGGAATACGACCATGCGTCATCGTAAAAGTGGCCGTCAGTTAAACAGAAATAGCTCGCACCGTAAGGCCATGTTTCAAAACATGATGGTGTCTCTGTTTGACCACGAAATGATTAGAACAACTCTGCCGAAGGCGAAAGAACTACGTCGTTTTGCTGAGCCTATGCTGACTTTGAGCAAGAGCGATTCTGTTGCCAACCGTCGTTTAGCATTTGCTCGTCTGCGCGACCGTGAAGCGGTAACCAAGCTCTTTAATGAGTTGGGTCCTCGCTATCAAGATCGTCCTGGTGGTTATCTGCGTATCATGAAGTGCGGTTTCCGTACTGGTGACGCGGCTCCAATGGCTTTTGTAGAGCTTGTTGATCGTCCAGTTGTTGATGTAGACGCTGACGACGAATAAGCTTCGATAGCTTGTCAAAGAGGGCTGGTCTTGTACCGGCCCTTTTTTGTGTCTGCTGTTTTATTCTTAAACCTCTAAACCTCTAAACCTCTAAACCGCTAAACCGCTAAACCTTTCAAGTTCGGTAGCTTTGAATCCGGCACCTGCAGTTCCGCCCCTGAGAAACGCAAACCATAACCGAGCCCGACCATTTGGCAGAGATAGAACTCGCCACTGCGTGGCTCAGACAGCTATCTCAGGGCGCCAAATGGTCGGGCTCGGTTATGAACGGTTTGAATGATTTCTCAGGGGCGGAACTGCAGGTACCTCGGTATGGGTAAGTTAAGGCGAGGTTTTATGGGGCTGTGTTGTCTGGTATGTAGGTTGCAAAGTAGGTGTGGCATTAGGGTGGCCAATTCTTAGCGCCGAAGGTTCTGTCTTAGTGGGAAGCGGGCGAATTATATTCTATGCGCTCAGAATGGTTTTGCAGCATCTTGGCGTTAGAAATCTTGTATCCGATCAGTGGTGAGGAGCGTCAGTCGGACTGCCTTGGCCAACAATCAGGCCGCGAGAGAGATTTGTTGTGTGTTTTTTTGCGTATTCGATTTTGACTGTCTGAGCCGAAGGCGAGTTTCAAAATCGGCAAAAAAACACACAACAAGTCTGCGGTCGTTGGCCAAGGCCCTCCGGCTGGCTCTCCGGGCTACGAAGTACATAGCCCACAGCGCCCAGCGGGCTTTTGATTCAATCTATTTTGCCTGTTTCTTCAGAACCGGACCCAGGAATTTGCCAGTGTGAGACTTTTTCACTTTGGCTACATCTTCCGGCGTACCGGTGGCAATAATATAGCCGCCACCGTCGCCACCCTCAGGTCCCAGGTCTATCACCCAGTCAGCGGTTTTGACTACATCGAGATTGTGCTCAATTACAACGATGGTATTGCCGTGATCACGCAGACGATGCAGTACCGCAAGTAATTGTTTGATGTCGTGGAAATGCAGTCCTGTGGTTGGCTCGTCGAGAATATAGAGAGTTTGGCCTGTATCGCGTTTAGATAGTTCTTTAGCGAGTTTAATGCGCTGTGCTTCACCACCGGAGAGAGTAGTGGCGGCCTGACCGAGTTTGATATAGCTGAGGCCGACATCGATCAGGGTCTGTAGCTTTTTGGCCAGCGTAGGCACAGCATCAAAAAACACTCTCGCATCTTCTACTGTCAGTTCCAATACCTGATGAATGTTTTTGTTTTTGAATTTGATTTCCAGCGTTTCTCTGTTGTAACGCTTGCCACGACAAATTTCACAGGGTACGTAAATGTCGGGTAGAAAGTGCATTTCTACTTTTACCACGCCGTCACCTTGGCAGGCCTCACAGCGACCGCCTTTGACATTAAAGCTGAAACGGCCGGGTTTGTAACCGCGCGAGCGGGCTTCCTGGGTGCCGGCGAATATTTCACGGATGGGCGTAAACAAGCCGGTATAGGTTGCCGGGTTTGAGCGCGGCGTGCGGCCAATGGGGCTCTGGTCTATATCAATGCACTTGTCGACCTTATCAAGACCGGTGATGCTGGTATAAGGAGCGGGGTTGAGCGTGGTTGCTCTATTTAGTTCGGTTGCTGCAACGGGATAAAGCGTATTGTTTATCAGGGTTGATTTACCCGATCCGGAAACACCGGTGACGCAGGTCATTAAGCCTAGAGGGATATCCAGCGTGACGTTTTTGAGATTGTTGCCACTGGCACCTTCCAAGTGAATCCATTGCCCGTCTTTTGCCTGAATTCGTTGTTTGGGAATTTCGATGCATAACTTACCGGACAGATATTGCCCAGTAAGCGATGTTTTATGATTGAGGACTTTTTTCAGGTCACCGGCCACAATGATTTCACCGCCGTGAACACCAGCGCCCGGGCCTATGTCTATCACCATGTCAGCAGTGCGAATGGCGTCTTCGTCGTGTTCTACCACGATAACGGTATTGCCCAGATCGCGAAGATGAATCAGTGTTTTAAGTAGTCGTTCGTTATCGCGCTGATGCAGACCTATCGAGGGTTCATCTAATATATACATGACGCCAACCAGACCAGCACCAATTTGGCTGGCCAGTCGAATGCGCTGTGCTTCGCCGCCGGATAAGGTCTCAGCACTGCGGTCCAGACTTAGATAGTCCAGACCTACGTCGGCGAGGAACCTCAGGCGCAGTTCAATCTCTTTGAGAATCTTGGAGCCGATTTCGCCACGACTGCCTGCGAGTTTCAGATTGTGAACATAGTCAAGAGAACCTGCCACTGAAAGGCTGGTAATACTGGGTAGGTTGCGGCCTTCTATATCGACATGGCGAGCTGCTTCACCCAGACGAGTACCTTTACAGGTGGGGCACTTTTGACTGCTGAGGTATTTTGCCAGTTCTTCGCGCACCATTTGTGATTCGGTATCTTTATAGCGCCGCTCCATATTGGGGATTACGCCCTCGAACGGGTGGGTACGCTGGTATATGTCGCCACGATCATTGACATAGGAGAAGCTGATGTCTTCACCATCGCTGCCGTGTAGCACCACTTGTTGCTGTTTCTTCTTCAGTTTTTCAAAGGGTGTATCGATGCTGAATTCGTAGTGATCAGCGAGTGATTTAAGCATATGGAAATAATAAACGCTGCGCCGGTCCCAACCTCGAATTGCGCCCTCTGCCAAGGTGGACTCAGGATGCTGGACGATGCGTTCCAGATCGAATACCTGGTTGATACCCAGACCGTCACAGCTAGGGCAGGCACCCGCTGGATTATTAAAGGAAAACAGCCGGGGCTCGAGTTCACGTATGGCATAACCGCATTCCGGGCAGGCGAAGCGGGCAGAGAAGACGATATCATCACCGTCGCCATCCATATAACTGAGTGTGGCTAAACCCTCAGCATGATCCAATGCGGTTTCCAGCGATTCGGCCAGCCGCAAACCTTGGTCAGCGCGCACTTTGAGGCGGTCTACGACCACTTCAATGGTGTGCTTTTTGTTCTTAACCAGTGCCGGCGCTTCATCCAGATCGTAAACCACACCGTCTATGCGAGCTCTAACAAAACCCTGACTCATCAGTTGGTCAAATAATTGTAAATGTTCGCCTTTACGTGCCCTGACCACCGGGGCAAGAATCATGACCTTGCTGCCTTCTTCGAGTGCTAACACGGTGTCGACCATTTGGCTGACAGTTTGCGCAGCCAGTGCATGACCATGCGTGGGGCAGCGCGGTGTGCCGACTCGCGCAAACAGTAGTCGCAGGTAGTCATATATCTCGGTGATGGTGCCGACAGTAGAACGGGGGTTATGAGATGTCGATTTTTGCTCTATGGAAATAGCGGGTGACAACCCTTCGATATGGTCTACGTCGGGTTTTTCCATCATGGACAGAAATTGGCGGGCATAGGTAGATAGCGATTCCACATATCGACGCTGCCCTTCGGCATAAAGGGTATCAAAGGCCAGCGATGATTTGCCCGAGCCTGATAAGCCGGTAATGACTATCAACTTGTCGCGGGGGATCTCGATATCAATGTTCTTGAGATTATGCGTGCGTGCTCCGCGTACCAGTATCTTATCCATGACTCTCTCTGAAGTGAAAAACCATGCATTATATCTCTTGTCAGCTTGCGATGGGACTCTAATAACTATTTTACGGCTAATCTTTGTGATCGGATGTTGTTGGTTGCCTTTCTTTTGTGATTAATCCGGGAGATGCCCTTGGCGCTGTGACAAATAGCAACCATAACGACGCCCGCCGCTCCGACCGCTAAAGAACTCGGGCTTCGCCCTCAAACATACTTTAGCTAAAGGCGTCGGATCGGCTGACGCCGTTATAAGCGGGTTGAATAATTTGTCACAGCGCCAAGGGCATCTCCCTCTTTATGTGCGGAGTTCTAGCTGGGAGGGATGTGTTGTTTGATGAAAGAGCCTATTCCTTAACCGGCGGAGATAAATAGTCCGTGAAAAGAAAATTTTGTTTTGAACCCTAGTTACCTGAGTACTACAGGGCTTAGAGCTGAAGGCGGAGCTATTGGGCGAACTATTCAGTCGGCTTTGGCTTCTTCTGTGGCGCCGGTGTTTTAGCTAAAGTATGTCTGAGCGCTTGCGCGAGTTCTTTAGCGACCGGCGCCACAGAAGAAGCCAGACTGCTGTTCGCCCAATAGCTCCGCCTTCAGCTCGACGCAATTTCACCAGGCTTCCCGCTCTAGCTCTAGGTAGTCGCGCCTTGTAATGACAGCCTTGCGCGTTCGCCCAATAGGGCCAGCCTTCTGCTCGACGTTATTTCACCAAGCCTCCCGTTATTGAGAGCTCACAAGTATTTATTGCAATGGAAAGCAAGGACAGCGTTTTATGGCATGGGCATAAATGCTAAACTAGGCACTTGTTAATGTGATCGTACGAATTGTGAGTCTTGATGGGTTCCCCCGCGATAAAAAATGATGCGCTGACAAGTGCCGAGCGCAAGTCATTACTGTCCCTGAGTTTGCTCTATAGCACCCGAATGCTAGGCCTGTTCATGGTGCTGCCAGTGCTGGTGATACTGCTGGAAGGCTATGGTGAAGTCAGCGTTATGCAGGCCGGCCTTGCTATGGGCGCTTATGGCCTAACCCAAGCGCTGCTGCAAATCCCCTTTGGCTTCTGGTCCGACCGCTGGGGCCGCAAGCCAGTCATACTTGCCGGACTACTGATATTCTGTATTGGCAGTGTTGTTGCAGCGCTGGCCACAGACGTGAATGGCGTCATTATTGGGCGAGCAATGCAAGGCGCAGGCGCAGTTTCCAGTGCTATTCTCGCCTTACTGGCAGATCTGACTCGAGAAGAGCAGCGCTCCAAGGCAATGGCTATTGTAGGAGCCAGTATTGGGCTTACTTTCGGTCTATCGCTGTTGATAGGGCCTTTTTTGTCTGATGTGTTTGGTTTGTCAGGGCTGTTCTGGGCCACTGCTGCGATGGCCGGCGCGGGTATGTTGGTATTGATGTTTATGGTGCCCAGCCCACAGCGTCGAGTGAACAACGAAGTCAGTCCAGCGAAAGAGATGTTTGGCAAGGTATTAAAAGATGCCGGTTTGTGGCGCCTTAATTTTGGTATTTTTACTTTGCATTTTATCGTTACAGCTCTGTTTATGGTGTTGCCGGGGCTATTGCGAGATCAGCTAGGCCTTGAGCTGTCGGACCACTGGAAAGTGTATGTTCCTGTTCTTGGGCTGTCTTTTATAGCGATGTTTCCTCTGGTGATAATAAGCGAAAAGCGCGGCAAAATAGGTCTGGCTTTTTGTTCGGCTGTCGTTATTCTTATTCTTTCGCTGCTAGGATTAGTTTTTGGCTCTAATGTTTCCGGCATGCTGTTGGTCACGTTATTTGTTTTTTTTATCGGTTTTAATATGCTTGAGGCCCTATTGCCTTCATTGGTGAGCCGCCAGGTTTTTGCCGGCGGACGCGGCACAGCTATGGGCGTTTACACTACCTGTCAATTCCTTGGCATTTTTATGGGTGGTAGTCTTAGCGGTTTACTGCTTATGGTTTTCGGCGCGGTGGGTCTCTATATTGCGGCTATAGCCCTGCTGCTAGTCTGGCTGGCTGCTGCGGCCACTATGCGATATCCGAACAATACTCGCAGTGTGGTGCTGTTTTTTGACGGTCTGCGTTTTAGTGCAGCCGATTTACTCGAGTCTTTGCCGGCCTTGCCCGGGGTGACCGATGTGATGATAGTGGAGGGCGATGCGACTGCGTATTTAAAAGTTGACCCGAAGCTGTTTCAAGCGGCCTCGTTGGCGCCGTTTTCGCTAGAGGAAGCTACTTGATTGCGTTATAGTGCTCATCCAACTGACTGCCCCCGGGGCACACAATAAAACGATAAATTGTAGAGGATAAGAATATGGCACGCGGTATAAACAAAGTCATCCTGGTGGGTAATTTGGGGCAAGATCCCGAGACTCGCTATATGCCGTCTGGTGGTGCTGTAACCAATGTGACTATTGCTACTAGCGAGTCATGGAAGGACAAACAGACTGGTCAGCCTCAAGAGCGCACCGAGTGGCACCGGGTGGTGTTTTTCAATCGTCTGGCGGAAATAGCCGGTGAGTACTTGAAAAAAGGCTCAAAGGTGTATGTTGAAGGTTCCTTGCGTACGCGTAAGTGGCAGGACCAAAGCGGTCAGGATAAATACACTACCGAAATTGTTGCCGGCGAGATGCAGATGCTAGATAGTCGTGGCTCTCAGCAGAGCCAGGGCGGTGACACAGGTATGAATCAGGATTATTCACCTGCTCCGCAGCAACAGCAACAACAGCAAAGAGCGCCACAGCAGCAAAGATCTCAGCAGCAAGCGCCGTCTGCGCCGCCAGTAGGCATGGATGACATTGATGATGATATTCCTTTCTAAGATATAACTTAGTGTTAAGAATCTCTCTGAAGGCCCCATTTATTGGGGCTTTTTTGTGGCCAGTGAATTAGGCTTGATGTCTCGTTATATTGTAGCTAACGTATAAGGTGAAATGGTCTTAGGGTGAATCTGTGAAAGTATTGTTGTTGGACAGCTGTGGCCAGACGGGAGTGGCCCTTGAGTCTGCGATGGCGGGGCGCGAGCCGGCGATCGATTTAACCTCGATACACGGCGAATCAATGATTGCAAAACCGGAGGCTGCCCTGGCGCAAATTGCCGAGGGTCAGTTCGATTTTGTCATTAATTGCTCTACTTTCGAGCAGGCTGATCTAAGCCGCGAGTTACACCCCAAACACATCCCTTTTATTGAGAGCTTGGTAGACCAATGTACTCGCTGCAATGTGCGCTTAATACATATTTCAAGTTCAAGAGTTTTTGCGGGTTTACGTAAGGCTGGCTATGTCGAAGAGGAGCAGGCTCAGCCCTCCACTGCTCTGGGTAAGGATTTACTGAAACTTGAGCAGCGGGTATTACAGGCATCGGAGAATAATCTGGTGCTGCGTGTGGGCTGGCTATTTGGGCAAAAAGGTCATGGCGCCTTTGATGAATTGATTCATACGCTGATTCGCGGCGGTGATGTTTACTTTCAGGCTGAGAGCGTGCGAGCGCCTACTCCGGCTAGCGATTTTGCGCGTGTGCTTACCGCTATGTTGTTGCAACTTTATTATGGTGCGCAGTGCGAAGGTATATATCACTATGGCAGTTCGGAGGTGACCAGCAGTCGTGAGTTTGTCGAGATTGTTGTTGGTTTGGCAGAGCAATACGGCCATATTGACGCAGCAGCGCTGAACTTGGTTGAGGTTGATGATCCTGATCAATACGATTTGCCTTCATATCCTATATTGTCCTGCAACCGAATTCGAGAGCATTTTGGTGTCATGCAGAGGCCCTGGCGGTCTGCGCTTACAGCCATTATGCGTCAATATTTTCAAGAAAATCCTACAGAGTAAGAGTTATGACCAGAATAGATTCTGCTCAGCAGATACCACTGAATGTGGCCGTGCTGACTGTTTCCGATACCCGCGTTGAGTCAACAGACACCTCGGGTGGATATTTAGCCGAAGCACTACAAGAGTCTAGCCATAAACTGGCAGACAAACAGATTGTTAAAGATGATATCTATGCCATTCGCGCGGTTGTTTCCAGTTGGATAGCACACGATGAAATCGACGCGGTTCTGATTACCGGTGGTACCGGTTTCAGCGGTAGAGATTCTACGCCAGAGGCAATTATTCCCTTACTGGATAAGTCGGTTGATGGTTTTGGTGAGTTGTTTCGCCAAATTTCGTATCAGGATATCGGCAGCTCCACCATTCAATCCAGGGCAGTGGCGGGTTTGGCTAATAACACGGTAATTTTTTCCATGCCGGGCTCTACTGGTGCCTGTCGCACAGCGTGGGAAGGGATTATCCGCGACCAGCTGGATAGCCAGTACAAACCTTGTAATTTTGTCGGCGTATTGAAGGTGCGTCATGGCGCCTAATAATGGCCAGTGGACACCTATAGATGAGGCTCTTGATCAGGTTCTGACTGACTGTCAGGAGCTAGACGGAGCGGAATCTGTTGCTCTGGCGCAGGCTTACGGTCGAGTACTGGCCGAGCCGATCAGCGCGCAGGTAGCGGTTCCACCGTGGGATAATTCGGCGATGGATGGTTTTGCGGTGCGGGCTGAAGACGTTTTAAATTGCCCGGTTGAACTGCCCATCTCGCAGCGTATTCCTGCGGGTGCTGTGGGTACACAGTTGCTGCCGGGCACAGCGGCGCGTATCTTTACCGGTGCACCGGTGCCCCCCGGCGCTGATGCCGTTATCATGCAGGAAAACACCGAAACCACTGCAGATGGCGTCATCTTTCTCCAATCAGCCCCAGTGGGCAATAATATTCGTCCAAAGGCGCAAGATATTCAGCTAGGTGATGTGGTATTGCCAGCGGGTCAGCGTTTGCGTCCTCAGGAACTCGGTGTGTTGGCCTCGGTCGGCTTGGCGCAGGTCAAAGTACGGCGTCGCCCCAAAGTGGCTTTGATCTCTACTGGCGATGAAGTCATTGAGCCCGGTCAGCCTTTGGGAGAAGGTCAGATTTTTAATTCCAATCGTTACACTCTTCTTGGCATGATGGCGGCGATGGGTGTGGAAGCGGTAGACTACGGCATCATCGCCGATGACGCTGAGGTGACAGCCAACGCGCTGCGCCTTGCTGCAACCGAGTGTGATTTGATTGTGACCACTGGTGGTGTATCAGTCGGGGAGGAGGATCACGTTAAGGCTCAGGTCGAGTCGATGGGTGAGCTGAATTTGTGGAAGCTGGCCATTAAGCCGGGTAAACCTCTGGCCTATGGTCGGGTATTGGATACGCCTATTCTGGGTTTGCCGGGCAATCCTTCGGCGGTCTTTGTCACCAGTTGCTTGGTGGTTCGTCCGTATATTCTCCGCCTGCAGGGTTTGCAGGATGTGGCTCCGGTGGCCGTTCAAGCGCAAGCTGATTTCGATTGGCCGCGGGCCGGTCGCAGGCAGGAGTATTTGCGTGCCAGGTTATATCAGGATGATAACGGGCAAAGCTGGGTAAGCCGTTACGATAATCAGAGTTCGGGGGTGTTGAGCTCTGCCAGCTGGGGTAATGCGCTTGCGGTTGTTCCTGTTGGATCGAGTTTTGAGCGTGGTGAAGTCATCTCTGTGCTACCCATGGAGGGGTTGTTTTAGCCTCCTGCATATAAGATTAATTCTGCGCAGTGAATCCGGTGAGGCTGGCGCTGGGGTTCGGGCAACGATCGCAAGTCCGTGTGGCTATTTTTTCTGACCCAGAGTCCTCGCTGCGCTGCGGTAGGGCAAAGATACTGGGTCTCAGGGCGAAAAAATAGCCACACGGACTTACCGCGCGATCTGATTGTTGCCCGAACCCCAGCGCCAGCCTCACCTCTTTATTGTGCCTAGGCGGAGTTTAATTTAGCTATCGCTTGGATCTTCAACAGTTTTTTCTTCTAGTTAATAGTGCTCCGTCCCCCCATTGTTTCGATAAGAGGAGCATCCGGTGAACAGCCTTGGGCAACAATCAGGCCGCGGTTTTAGCTTGCTGTGCCTTTTTTGCGCCCTTAGATCCAGTATCTTTGCCCTCCCGCAGCGCAGCGAGGACTCTGGATCAGCAAAAACGGCACAGCAAGCGTGCGGCCGTTGCCCAAGGCTGTTCAGCGGTTGCTCCGGCTTAAATACACCAGGCGACCAGCCTGTGGTCTTCCGGCCGTTGCCCAGGCCCTTTAAATACTCTAGGCGACCAGCTTATCTAGCAGCCACAAAAAAGCCCCGCTAAGCGAGGCTTTAAAGATAGTACTGTATGTCGCTAGTTAGCCGCTATATTTCTGGAATACCAAAGTCGCATTGGTGCCGCCGAAACCGAAGCTATTAGACATAATAGTATCTAGCTGAACGTTTTCCTGCAGGCTTTGCACGATAGGTATACCAGCGGCTTCCTCGTCGAGGTTACCGATATTGGCACTTGCTGCAATGAAGTTATGCTCCATCATGATCAAGCTGAAGACCGCCTCGTGAGCGCTGGTGGCACCCAGAGAGTGACCGGCAAGAGACTTGGTAGAGCTGACAGGTGGTATGGTGTTACCTTCGAAGGCTTGTCTTATCGCACGTAATTCCTGCATATCACCAGCCGGAGTAGACGTGCCATGGGCATTGATGTAATCCACCTCTCCTTCTACTGACGCCATAGCTTGCTGCATACAGCGAACTGCACCTTCACCACTGGGAGCAACCATGTCGTAGCCGTCAGAGGTGGCGCCGTAGCCAACTAATTCGGCATAGATCTTGGCGCCGCGAGCTTTAGCGTGTTCAAGTTCTTCGACAACCAGCATGCCACCACCGGCGGCTATTACAAAGCCATCGCGGTCTGCGTCATAGGGACGAGACGCCTGACTAGGGTTATCATTGTATTTGGTAGATAGCGCACCCATGGCATCAAATAGTGCGGCCTGGGTCCAGTGCTCTTCTTCACCGCCACCGGCAAATACCACGTCCTGTTTGCCCAGTTGGATCAGCTCGTAAGCATTACCAATGCAGTGTGCGCTGGTAGCACAGGCAGATGATATAGAGTAATTCACGCCCTTAATTTTAAATGGCGTGGCCAAGCAGGCAGAGACTGTTGATCCCATGGTTTGGGTGACGCGGTAAGGGCCAACGCGCTTGACGCCCTTTGCCCGTACAATATCGGCTGATTCCACGATGTTGGCCGCAGATGCGCCTCCCGAGCCCGCAATAATCCCGGTCTTGAAGTTGGAAATATCGTTTTCATCAAGGCCAGAGTCGGCAATTGCCTGACGCAGGGCAATATAGGAGTAACCTGCAGCGTTACCCATAAAGCGTAGTACTTTACGGTCGATGTGCTCTTTAAAATCGATATCAACACTGCCGCAGACATGGCTGCGCAGTCCTAATTCCTGGTATTCAGGATTAATGCTGATGCCTGAGCGCCCCAGCTTCAGTGAATCTGTCACAGTGGCAACGTCGTTGCCGATACAGGACACAATGCCTATTCCGGTGATAACAACCCGTCTCATAGTGCAACCTCTTGTTTTTGATGCGTTAAGTTGGAGATTATATCACGCCTCGAAGCATGAATCGCCTCTGCTTATCAGGTCATGACACTCATGTCGGTAAACAGGCCTACCCGAAGGTCTTTACAGGTGTAAATTTCCTTGCCGTCTACTGACATACTGCCATCGGCAATGCCCATGACCAGCTTGCGCTCAATAATGCGCTTGAAATCGATGTTGTAGGTGACCTTTTTGGCTGTTGGCAGTACTTGCCCGGTGAATTTGATTTCGCCTGCTCCCAGCGCTCGACCACGTCCGGGGTTACCCTTCCACGACAGCATAAAACCGACTAGTTGCCACAGCGCGTCCAGTCCCAGACAGCCAGGCATAACCGGGTCTGTGGGGAAATGACACTGGAAAAACCAGAGATCAGGGTTGATGTCGAGTTCAGCGACTATTTCACCTTTGCCGTATTTACCGCCTTCGAGGCTGATATTGTTAATACGATCAACCATCAGCATATTATCGGTGGGTAGGCGAGCGTTACCTTCGCCAAATAATTGGCCATTGCCGCAGGCTACCAGCTCTTCTTTAGAAAAAGAGTGAATATGAGTAAGAGGGGGTACGGGGTTTATCACAGTTGCATCCTGTTCTGGTGAGGTACTCATGGGTGGGGCCTGTAACCGGCTAAAAATCCCAATTGCATGAGTTCGGAGGCACAATTGTACTGTCTAAGGTAATTCTGTCCAGATCTATTCATCCGCAGGCGGAAGTGTCACAATTAGCGGCTGAGTATCGTGCTGTCCGGTTTACGGTGTTTTGGGTGCAAATTTAACCAGGGAAGAGTGTATTTTGAGGGTCGTAATTGTTGGAAGTGGTTATGTGGGGCTGGTTACTGGCGCCTGTTTTGCTGAAATGGGCAATCACGTTGTTTGTGTTGATATCAATGCCGAACGAGTGGCACAAATGCAGCGCGGCGAATGTCCCATTTATGAACCGGGACTGGAACAGTTACTGAGTAATAACATTGAAGCCGGTTTGTTGAGCTTCACGACAGACTTGAACGCCGCGCTGGTTGATGCCGAATTCGCCTTTATCGCGGTTGGTACGCCATCGGGAGCCGATGGCTCGGCCGATTTAACGGCGGTGTTGGCAGTGGCAGATGATATTGGCCGTAATATGCACGGTTATCTGGTGGTAGTGGATAAATCCACCGTGCCGGTGGGTACGGCAGAGAAAGTTCAAGCCAGAATTCAGGCGGCGGTAGATAAGCGTGGCGAGCCTCTCGAGTTTGATGTGATTAGCAACCCGGAATTCTTAAAAGAAGGCTCGGCGATACAGGATTTTGTGCGCCCGGATCGAGTGGTAGTGGGTACAGATTCTGAGCGAGCAAAAGAACAGATTGGTCGTTTATATGCGCCTTTTGTCAGAAATCATGATCGTATTCTGTATATGGGAGTACGTGATGCTGAAATGACCAAATACGCCGGCAACGCGATGTTGGCAACCAAAATTTCCTTCATGAACGAAATAGCCGACCTGTGCGACCAGCTGGATGTGGATGTTGAGCAGGTACGTTTGGGTATAGGCTCGGATAATCGTATCGGTTTCTCCTTTATATACCCTGGCGCAGGTTACGGTGGTTCCTGTTTCCCGAAAGATGTCAAAGCGGTGATTTCAATGGCCCGGGATGCCGGCGCAGATGCCAGCGTGCTGAGCGCGGTTGAACATCGCAATCAGCTGCAAAAGCATCGTTTATTCGAAAAAATAAGCGACAGGTTCGACGGTGATTTTGAAGATAAAACTATCGCTGTGTGGGGCTTGTCCTTTAAGCCCGGCACCGATGATATGCGTGAGGCACCTTCGGTAGTGCTTATAACGGCGTTATTGCAGGCAGGTGCGAAGGTTGTTGCCTATGACCCGGTGGCCATTGAAGCTGCGCGTGAATATTTTGATGAGCAGTGGTTTTCATCCGGCGCACTGACCTTTGTGTCTTATCAATACGATGCGCTAAAACAAGTTGATGCGCTGGCACTTATGACTGAGTGGAAGCGTTTTCGACAGCCCGATTTTCCCGCTATGTTAGAGCTGATGAGCGAGCCGCTTATTTTTGATGGCCGTAATCAGTTTGAGCCGGAAATGCTGGCCGAATTGGGCTTTGAATATTTTGCCATTGGTCGCAATAACCTAAAATGGATAAATAAATAGTGAAGTTATATCCGGTGTTTTTGTCTGGTGGTGTAGGTAGCCGATTGTGGCCTGTATCGCGCCAGTTATATCCCAAGCAGTTTTTACCTCTGGTGCATCATCAGACCTCTATGTTGCAGCAAACGATTGCGCGTGTTGGTGGCCTGGATGTAGCGGCACCGTTGATTGTCTGTAATGAAGAACACCGGTTTTTAGTGGCAGAGCAGTTGCGTCAATTAGAGATCGAAGGTGCAACTATCTTGCTCGAGCCCGAGGGTCGTAATACGGCGCCGGCGGTTGCGGCAGCGGCAGCCTGGGTGCAGCAACAGGACCCCGATGGGCTGATGCTGGTTTTGCCTGCTGACCATGTTATTGCCGACGACGAAGAATTTTGTGCTGCGGTGACCCGCGGTTTGGCGCTGGCTTCTGAAAATTACCTGGTGACCTTTGGCGTGGTACCAGTCTCACCCGAGACGGGTTACGGTTATATTCGTCGTGGCGATGCGCTGGGTGATGTTGGCTTTAGTATTGGCGAGTTTGTCGAAAAACCTGATGCTGTTACTGCTAAATCCTATGTAGAAGATGGCTCATATTACTGGAATAGCGGAATGTTTCTGCTGGGCGCAGGCGCGTATTTGGCGGAGCTGGAGAATCATGCAGAACCGATTTTTCAGGCAGCAACGGCTGCATTGCAGTCCGCGACCTCTGATCTCGATTTTATTCGTCTCGATAAAACAGCATTTTGTGCCAGTCCGGATGATTCCATCGACTATGCGGTGATGGAACACACCCTAAAGGGGGTGGTGGTACCTTTGGATGCGGGCTGGAGCGATGTGGGTGCCTGGTCTTCTTTATGGGAGGTTCAGGATGGTGATAGCGATGGCAACGTAGTGCGCGGCGATGTAGAAACTTACCAGGTTGGTAACAGCTATTTACACAGCGAGTCGCGCTTGCTGGCTGCGGTGGGTGTCGATAACCTGGTAGTGGTTGAAACCGCTGATGCGGTGTTGGTCTCCAGTCGCGATCACGTACAGGACGTAAAAAAAATCGTCGACAGGCTCAAGGCGCAGGGGCGCCCTGAAATAGAATCGCATACGCGTGTATATCGGCCCTGGGGTTCTTATGAGTCGCTGGTCGAGTCTGATCGCTTTCAGGTAAAACGTATTATTGTTAATCAGGCACATTCCTTGTCTTTGCAAATGCATCATCATCGCGCCGAGCACTGGATTGTGGTGAAGGGTACGGCGCTGGTTGAATGCGACGGCAAGGAATTTATGCTCAGTGAAGATCAGTCGACCTATATTCCTTTGGGGCACAAACATCGTCTGACCAACCCTGGCGCTATACCGTTGGAAATAATTGAAGTACAAACCGGCAGTTATCTGGGAGAAGATGACATTGTCCGTTTTGAGGACGTATACGGCCGTATGGCCGCAGCAGGGAGTTCTGAACTATGATCAAGAAATGTTTATTTCCGGTGGCTGGCTACGGCACGCGATTTTTACCCGCTACCAAGGCCATGCCCAAAGAAATGCTGCCTATTGTTAACAAACCTTTGGTGCAGTACGGGGTTGAAGAGGCCATTGATGCTGGGATGACGGGTATCGCGATGGTTGCCGGTCGTGGCAAGCGGGCTATCGAGGATCACTTCGACGTCAATTACGAATTGGAGCACCAGATTGAGGGTACCGGCAAAGAGGTTTATTTAAACTCTATTCGCAGAGTGCAGGACGAAGCCGTCTTTACCTATGTTCGGCAGAAAGAAATGGCAGGTTTGGGTAATGCGATACTGACCGGGCGATCTCTCATTGGTAACGAGGCCTTTGGTGTAATACTGGCAGATGACTTGTGTTTTAACGATGGCGACGGAGTGATGGCGCAAATGGCCAGGCTGTATAAACAGTTTCGCTGCAGTATTGTTGCTATTCAGGAAGTGCCTAAAGAAGATACACATAAATACGGCATAATTTCTGGCGAGCCGCTAAAGGAAGGTTTGTTCCGGGTCGATGATATGGTTGAGAAACCTGACCCCGAAGATGCACCTTCTAATCTTGCAATCATTGGTCGTTATATTCTTACTCCCGATATTTTCGATATTATCGAAAATACGCCGCCGGGTAAAAATGGTGAAGTACAGATAACCGATGCCTTGTTAACGCAGGCGCGTGAGGGTTGTGTGCTGGCTTACAAATTCAAAGGTAAGCGATTTGACTGCGGTAGTGTCGAAGGTTTTGTCGAAGCGACAAATTATTGTTTTGAAAATATTTACTCGACAAAGTAAATTCGGGAGTTCTATTTGATGTTAAATTGTTTTAAGGCCTACGACGTACGGGGCCGTGTGCCCGATGAGCTTAATGTTGATATTGCTTATCGTATTGGTTGTGCTTTTGCACAGGTAATCCAGCCTAAAAAAGTCGTCATCGGTCATGATATTCGCCTGACCAGTCCGGAAATCTGCGAGGCTCTGGCAGAAGGTTTGCTGGTTAGCGGCGTCGATGTATTTCATATTGGTGAATGTGGCACGGAAGAAATTTACTTCGCCACTTCTTATGCCGAGATGGATGGCGGTATCGTCGTGACGGCCAGTCACAACCCTATGGACTATAACGGCATGAAGTTCGTGCGCGAGCTGTCTATCCCTATTAGCGGTGATAGCGGTTTGGATGACATACATCGGTTAGCGGAACTGGGAGAATTTACACGGGTAGAAAAGCGCGGCACCCTGCAGTCTCTCGAGACGCGTCCGGCCTATGTTCAGCATTTACTATCCTATGTTGATTTGGATAAATTACAGCCGCTTAAGTTAGTTGTTAACGCGGGCAATGGCGCTGCCGGTGCCGCTTTAGATGCTATTGAACCGTATCTACCGTTTGATTTTATTAAGCTACATCACGAGCCGGATGGTCATTTTCCGCATGGTGTACCCAATCCTTTGCTGGTAGAAAACCGACAGCCGACCCGTGATGCGGTCATTGAAAATGGCGCGCATCTGGGCATTGCCTGGGATGGCGACTTTGATCGGTGTTTTTTCTTTGATGAGACAGGTGATTTTGTTGAAGGCTATTATTTGGTCGGTTTGCTGGCCGAAGCATTTTTGCTTCAGCATCCTGGTGAGCGCATCGTTCACGACCCGCGTCTAACCTGGAATACTATCGCTACGGCGGAAAAGTTTGGTGGCGTTGCGGTAGAGAGCAAAACGGGTCACGCTTTTATTAAGGAGCGCATGCGCAAGGAAAACGCTATTTATGGCGGTGAAATGAGCGCGCATCACTATTTTCGTGATTTCGCCTACTGTGATAGCGGTATGATTCCGTGGCTTTTGGTGGCTCAATTGATCAGTGTTTCTGGCAAGGGTTTGTCTGAACTGGTAGCCGATTGCACCAAGGCTTTTCCTGTTAGCGGCGAGATCAATAATCGCATTGATGACCCTGGCGCAGCCATTGCGCTTGTGCGTGAGCACTATGAATCGTTCGATCCAACGATTTCTTCCGTAGACGGTTTGTCGATGGACTTCGCTGATTGGCGTTTTAATTTGCGGATGTCAAATACTGAGCCTGTAGTACGTCTGAATGTTGAGTCGCGTGGTGACCGAGCGTTGATGGAGCAGAAGCGGGATGAGATTCTGGCTTTGCTGGGCGTTTAGTTGGGCGAGTTGATGCATTAACCCCGGCCTGCATTCGGTGACACTGCGGGGAACGATCGCAAGCGGTTTGGGATTTTCCGACCGCTAAAGAACTCGCGCAAGCGCTCAAACATACTTTAGCTAAAAACGTCGGAAAACCCCAAACCGCTTAAACGCGATCTGATTGTTCCCCGCAGTGTCACCGAATGCTGGCCTCGCTATGTGCTGTATGTTTGAGTTACTAGATTTTAGTCTCGGGTTAAGCGTGACAGTGCGGTGGAGAACGATCGCAAACTAGTCGGGACTTTATGATCGCTAAAGAGCTCGCGTAAGCGCTCAGACATACTTTAGCTAAAAACGCCGTAAAGACCCAACAAGCTTAACCGCGATCTGATTGTTCTCCACATCACCATCACGCTCCACCCTCCCACTGAGCTTCGTCTGATCTGTTGTGCGTTCCGGGGTGATATTTCAGGTCTTTATAAGCATTGCGGTTCGGGAATTGTGCATATAATGCTCCGTCCCCCATTGTTTTACGGGGTCTCGGCTCAGAATATGACTTGGTGTGATGTGGGTGGTGTTTTTCGAATCAATCAGGCCATGGTCAACGGAGTCAGCTGCGCCGATGTTGTTAAGCTAAAGTATGTCTGAGCGCTTGTGCGAGTTCTTTAGCAATCGGCGTAGCTGACGCAGTTGTGGTCGATTCGAAAAGCACCACCCACATCACACCTTTCAGCGCGCCAAACCACCAGTCAGAATTTTTTGAAGTTGACTTGAAACTTAGGATTTGGAATCAGAATCCTTGTCGAAGAGTGGGCCTAGTGATCCCGCTTAACAGCCAGCACCGCCAATCGCTCCATCTGCGTACGATAATTGTTGGCAGGAAGCTCTGATAAGGCCGCTAAGGCCAAGGATTGATGTTCTATCGCTTGTTGCTCGGTATAGTCGAGTGCACCTGTTTCGTTGACCGCGGTGAGTATCTGATCGAGATTTTCGGCAGTTTTGTTGGAGATGGCATGTGTAACGAGGTCACGTTGCTGCTGACTGCCCTCACGCATGGTGAAAATAAGCGGAAGCGTAGGTTTGCCCTCGGCCAGGTCGTCACCGAGATTTTTACCCATGGTGGCGGCGTCGCCACGATAATCGAGTACATCGTCAATAAGCTGGAAAGCCATGCCGAGATGATGGCCATAGGCGCCGGCGCGTATACACTCCGGTTCACTGCTGTTGGCTAGAATGGCACCGCCGCGGGTGGCAGCTTCGAATAGAATGGCCGTTTTACGCTCGATAATCTGATGGTAGGTCGATTCAGTGGTATCCGGCTTGCCGGCCATCTCCAGTTGTAATACCTCACCTTCGGCTATGCGGTTAGTGGTATTGGCGGTCAGTTGCATGATATCCATGTGACCAATACGCACTAACAGCTGAAAGGCACGAGAATAGATGAAATCACCCACCAGGACGCTGGGCGCATTGCCCCATTCGGCGTTGGCGGTGGGGCGGCCCCGGCGCAGGCTGGAAATATCAACGACGTCATCGTGTAGCAGTGTGGCAGTGTGAATAAACTCAATGACAGCGGCCAATTCGATATGCTGTTTACCTTGGTAGCCATGTGCCATGGCGCTTAATAACACCAATATGGGACGCATGCGTTTACCGCCGGCATCAACTATATAGTGGCCAATACTTTCTACTAAGCCGACATCAGAGTGCAGCTCGTCAATGATTAGCTGGTTAACGGCATCAAAATCGTTGGCTACGGCGTTGCGAATGGCGTCCATTGGGGTATCCCTGCTTCAGAGCGCGTCATGCTAGGTAGCGGCCGCGGCCCTGTCAAGCGGCGGTTTATACAATTTGCAGATACACCGTCCTGTATCGAAATGGATGCGTTTTTGTCCTTGTCATGGAGGGGCAGCTTATATATAATTCGCGCCCCTGAACAAATCCCGTATCGGTTAGCCGTGTGTGGGTGCCTGGACTTGCCTTGAGCGGTTCAACAATAACAGGTGTTATTGAAGAGCTGGTCAAACCCATCTGATTCAGCAAGCAGGCCAAAATGTGGAGCAAGATATGTACGCTGTAATAGTCAGCGGTGGTAAGCAACACCGTGTTGTAGAGGGCGAGACCCTCAAGCTGGAAAAAATTGAATTGCCTACTGGCGAAACCATCGAGTTCGATCGTGTATTGATGGTAGGCGAAGGCGATAGCGTGAAAATTGGCGAACCTGTTGTTGAAGGTGCCAAGGTGACGGCTGAAGTGATTTCCCAAGGACGTCACAAGAAGATCCACATCATCAAATTCAAGCGTCGTAAGCATCATATGAAACGTGCTGGCCATCGACAGTGGTTTACTGAAGTTAAAATTACCGGTATTAGCGGCTAACTCAAAATTTAGGAGAGAACAATGGCTCATAAAAAAGCAGGCGGTAGTACTCGTAACGGACGCGATTCAGAATCCAAACGTCTTGGTGTAAAACTGTTCGGTGGACAGGTAGCTGTCGCAGGTAACATCCTGATCCGTCAGCGTGGTACGCGTTTTCACCCGGGAGTGAATGTAGGTTGTGGTAAAGACCACACGTTGTTCGCCACGGCGGAAGGTAGAGTTGAGTTTGTTGTAAAAGGTCCTAAAAACCGTAAATACGTAAATGTAGTTCCGGCTTAAGCGCTTTTTACCAGCAACATCAAAAAGCCCCGTCTCCGGACGGGGCTTTTTGCGTTATGCTTAGGGCATTGCCCGGCTTAAATTACAGGTATTGGTCATGAAATTTGTAGATGAAGCAGTTATCCGCATTGAAGCCGGTAGAGGCGGAAATGGCGGCCTGAGCTTCAGGCGTGAAAAGTATATTCCCCGGGGTGGCCCTGATGGCGGCGATGGTGGAGATGGGGGCAGTGTTTTCCTGGAGGCCTGTGGCCAGCTAAATACCATGATTGACTACCGCTTTACACGACATTACAGGGCTCAGAGCGGTCAAAAGGGCATGCCCAAGACCATGACTGGTAGAGCAGGGGATGATTGCGTGCTCAAGGTGCCAGTAGGTACTACCGTGATTGATGATGATACAGGCGAAGTGCTGGGCGACTTGTCGACGGTTGATCAGCGGTTATTAGTGGCCCGTGGCGGATTTCATGGCCTGGGCAATACCCGATTTAAATCCAGTACTAACCGTGCGCCGCGTCAAACTACCAAGGGCAGTGAGGGCGAAATACGCAGCCTGCGCCTTGAATTGAAATTACTGGCGGATGTGGGATTGCTGGGTATGCCCAATGCGGGCAAATCTACATTCATTAGTGCCGTATCGGCGGCCCGGCCTAAAATAGCCGATTATCCCTTTACTACTCTGGTGCCCAATTTGGGGGTGGTTAAAGTGGAGGCCCATCGCAGCTTTGTTATCGCTGACATTCCCGGTTTGATCAGTGGCGCCGCTGAAGGTGCTGGTTTGGGGATTCGTTTTCTTAAGCATCTGACCCGCAATAGAGTATTGCTACATCTGGTCGATGTGAGCCCGCCAGATGGCTCCGACCCGGTTGTCTCTGCACGTGAAATTATCGAAGAGCTGGAGAAGTTCTCGCCCATGCTGGCATCACGGCCGCGCTGGCTGGTGATTAACAAAACGGATTTGCTCGATACGTCATCGGTTGAAGCAGAGACGGATCGCATTGTTTCAGAGCTTGGTTGGACCGGACCGGTGTATTCTATGTCGGCGGTGAGCCAGCAAGGAACGGCTAAACTTTGTCAGGATATTATGCTGCATATGGAAGCTCAGCGAGAGCGGGAGGAAGATGATCCCGAGTATGCTGAGGCCGAACATGATGCGCAGTTGGCTATGCAGGCCGAAGGACGCGAGCGTATTCTGACCATGGCTGAGCAGCGTCGCCTGGCTCGTAAAGCAGAGCAGGAAGACAATGACGAAGATTACGACGAAGACGACGAGGCCGAAGTTTTTTACGTAGAGTAGAGTATGACCGATACCGATCTAAGGCATAGCCTGACCCAAACCAGACGTTGGGTAATAAAAATTGGCAGCGCGCTGTTAACTGATGATGGCCGAGGTCTGAATACAGCCCTGATGGCCGGCTGGGTCGAGTCTATGGCGAGCTTGCGCCTGCAGGGTATCGAGATTGTGCTGGTGTCCTCTGGCGCGGTAGCGGCCGGTATGACACGCCTGGGTTGGACTCGCAGGCCAGAGGCTGTACATGAGTTGCAGGCAGCGGCGGCTGTTGGCCAGATGGGCCTGGTGCAGAGCTGGGAAGCCAGTTTTCAGGCGCACGACTTGCATACGGCCCAAATACTGCTGGTACATGATGATTTATCACATCGTCAGCGCTATCTTAACGCTCGCAGTACCTTGAAAACTTTGCTGGGCTTGGGTGTGGTTCCCGTGGTCAACGAAAACGATACGGTGGTTACCGATGAGATCCGTTTTGGTGATAACGATAAACTGGCGGCGTTGGTGGCTAATCTTGTTGATGCCGACTTACTGGTCATCTTGACTGATCAGCAGGGTTTATTTGATGCTGATCCTCGTAAAAACGCTGATGCGAATCTTATTGATGTTGCCAGGGCCAATGACAGTCGGTTAGATGATTTTGCCGGCGACAGTAAGGGAGAGCTGGGCCGTGGTGGCATGGCGACCAAATTACAGGCAGCAAGACTGGCAGCTCGTTCGGGCGCACATACCGTGATTGCCGGTGGCAAAAACAGTGATGTACTTAAAGCCATCGCTGCTGGTGATTCGGTGGGTAGTCTGCTGACGGCAAGCCAGGCACCTGTGGCAGCGCGTAAGCAGTGGTTGGCTGGGCATTTACAGATTCGTGGTGAGCTGGAGCTGGACGACGGAGCGGTTAGGGTATTACGTGACTCCGGCCGCAGTTTGTTATCGGTTGGTATTTGTCGCGTAGCGGGCAACTTTGAGCGCGGAGAGATGGTGTCTTGTGTTGATTCCTCAGGAGCTGAAGTGGCCAGAGGTCTGGTGAATTATAGTGCCACCGATACCTCGATGATTATGGGTAAGCCCAGCGACCAAATTCACGCCATTTTGGGTTATCAGGACGAAGACGAACTGATTCACCGGGACAATCTGGTATTGGTTTAGCGTGAGTTAAAAATTTAGCACCAAAAAAACCGGCTATTAGCCGGTTTTTTTACCAGCGCCAGGTTTAAGCCAGAGCTTTAACTTGGGCGTTCAGGCGGCTCTTATGGCGAGCTGCCTTGTTCTTGTGCAGAATACCTTTGTCGGCCATGCTGTCGATAATAGGTACGGCAGTGTCATAAGCTGTTTGAGCTTGTGCTTTGTCGCCAGTAGCAATAGCAGCATCAACCTTTTTCAGGTAGGTACGAACCATAGAACGAAAACCGGCGTTATGATTACGACGCTTTTCTGCTTGCTTTGCGCGCTTGCGGGCTTGGGGAGAGTTAGCCACTAATAATTCCTCGCTAAAATGCGGTGTATGCTGAAAAAAGGAGCGGCATTATTCCGTTTTGAGACGCCGTTGTCAATAGCTCTGGCGGCATATATTCAAGCTATAAAGCGATCCCATACCACAAGGCCCCAAACCGTTATGGTTGTTAGGGTTGCGACAAAAACGATGGCTGATCCCAGGTCTTTGGCCTGGCCGGATAAGGGGTGCAGTTGATGACTAATTCGGTCAACAACGGACTCTAATGCTGTGTTGATCAACTCGGCGACAATAACTAAAACACAGACCAGAATCAGAACAATTTGTTCGACAAGACTACGCCCCAGCCAGAATGCCGTGGGTACAAGCAGCACAAAAAGCACTATCTCCATGCGAAACGCCTCTTCGCACTTCCAGGCAGCCGCCAGCCCCTTGAATGAATACTCTGTAGCGGCAATCAGGCGCTTGAAGCCACTAAGCCCGGGTTTTTTCATTAGCGGATCTTTCACCACGGAATTACTCCTCTCTCTGGATGTCGCCAGCGTCAAATAGCAGGTGATGACTCAGGTCGCCAAACATCTCGGGCATCATGCTGCGCTGCAGGAACCACCAGCTGTCATCGCGATAGATAAATTGATCGTGATAACGGCCGGTAATGATGGCCTGTAAAGGCAAATCATCGGTTGCTTGAAACACCGTGAAGCGGCTGTCACAGGTGGCGGTGGCATCGTTTACTGTCACCACCGCATTGCTGATGACGTGTTGGGTCTTAGGTGTGCCCGTGTCTGCATAGATGCGAGTGGAGCCCTGATACCGGGCGAGAACTTGTTCTCGGCCTTCGGCGCGATGGTTAACTGCGGGCGCAACAATGGCACCATAGCGAAATAACTCTGCTACCCCCTCAAGGTCACCTCTATCGAGCTTGTCTGCATAGATGTAGAGAAGGTTTTCTATTTCGCGATAAGGATCAGGCATGGCTTTATCATTCTTTGTTGTCGGCTTGAGCCTGATATACTATAGCGCCAGCTATCACTGATAAAGGCTGAATACTGAATGAAATCGACGCCCGAGAGGGTTTTGGACGCCGCAGAAGACTTATTTGCAGCAAAGGGCTTTGAAGCAACCTCAATGGGCGAGGTGGCAGAGGCCGTGGGGATCAAAGCGCCCAGCTTGTACAATCATTTTCGTAATAAAGAGGCGCTATACGAAGCAGTTCTCGATCGACTGATCGAAAAATTTAAGCGGCCAATGACTGAGTTAGTGGGTTTGGAGCAAGTGTCTGCCGAACAGGTGTTAGCCTGGCAGCGCCATATGATTGATGCGCATGTGGAAAACCCCAATCTGGCCAGATTAATGCAGTATGCCGCTTTGTCCGGTGGGCCAGGGGTCAAAAAATTGATTGATGAGTTGATTCGTCCGCTTATAGCCGAGCCCGTGAAGCAGATCACCGGGATAGATTCACCCTCGCTGGTGCAACGGCCTGATCTACGACCCTGGGTGGTGATGGCCTTTAACAACATCGTAATGTCCTATATCACTATGGGTCCCATGTATCGCGATATTATTGGGGTTGAACCCTTTAGCGACGAAGCGAAGGCGATGCAGGCCGAAAGTATTAACCTGCTCACGCGCGCGTTTATGAACTACGATCCGGATACCGGTCAATAAATCAATATCCCCCCGAGGCTGTTAAATAACCTATGACTGCTCTAACTGATGTCAGTGTGACCCGCGACGCCGCAGGTCAATATCACCTCCAATGGCCCCAGGCCAATGCCGGACAAGTAACTATCTACGCCATTGAGAATAATCATCCCCTAGCGGATGGCGAACCGGTGGCGCAAACAGCGACCAACTCAGTGGTTATTACCGGCCTGCCAAAAGATCGCCGATTTTACTTCTATCTTGAGTTTGCAAATGGCCGCAGCGGAGTGGCGGCTGAACGCAGGCTAGCTTTCGAAAAAAGTCCTAATTTCCGCGACATGGGAGGCTACGATGCCGCTAACAGCCGGCATGTGAAGTGGGGCAGACTGTATCGCTCAGGAAAACTGAACAAACTTTCCGATCAAGATGTTGCCCTAATGGCAGATTTAGACATTGGAGTGATCTGTGACTTTCGCTGGCATCCCGAACGAGAAAGAGAGCCAACGTTGCTGCCCATACTTAACGCACCACATGTAGCAGCACTGGGGATTTCTCCGGGCAGTATGGAGAGCTTTTTCGGTGAACTAGTGCACTCCAGTGCTACCCCTGAGGATATGGCCAGTTTTATGGTGGCGCTCAATCGCGATCTGGCCCTGTGTTATGCCGAGCAGTACCAATCAATGCTCAAACATATGCTGAGCCTGGAGAATAAACAGCTATTGATACACTGTGCTGCCGGCAAGGATAGAACAGGCTTTGGAGCCGCAGTGATTCTCTCTGCTCTTGGCGTGAGCCGAGAAGATATCATGACAGACTACCTACTCAGCAATCAGTATTTACCGATAGATCGCGAAGTGGAATCCATGATTGAGCGCTACCGCGATCAGTTTCCGCAAAACTTCGACCCCGCCGTACTCCGGCCTATGTATGAAGTAAGGCCCGAATACCTGAGCGCAGCCTTCGAAGAAATTGATGAGAAGTTTGACTCCGTGGAAGAGTATCTCGATCGCCATCTAGCATTGAGCGCTAAAGATCTGGAGAAATTACGACGGGAATTTCTTTACGATTAAATTGATGAGTTTTATGGGGTAAAACCCAATGATCTATTGATAGTTACTAGCGTTACCCTTAATTGGGCCCAAAATAGTAAAACAGGTTTAGCTCTTCATGTGGCGTCTTCTTTGTTTTCCACACATAAAGGTAGGGCGTGCAGTGGTATTACTTTAGCGGAACAATCAGATCGCGGTTTAGCTTGGTGGGCTTTTCGGCGGATTTTGCTAAAGTATGTCTGAGCGCTTGCGCGAGTTCTTTAGCTGCCGAAATTCCCATCAAGCGTGCGATCGTTCCGCTAAAGTAATACCACTGCACGCCCGAGGCCAGACGCTGAATACTAAACGTCGGCAAGCCAGAAACAAGAAGACCACCCAACGGTGGCCTCAAGTATATTCAAAGTGTTGGCTAAAACAGCAAGCTTAAGACAGCCAGCGACCAATAGGAGAGCCCCAAAGAATACGCATAAACTTCTTCATGCCCTCAATCTTTTCAGCCGTATGAGGATAACCAGATTGCAACTTATCCTTGTGCCCCGCCTTATCAATGATAATAGGTTTAGGGTGACAGTAACCACGAATACCCGTTTTACCATTGACCTGACCGACACCACTATCCTTCAAACCACCAAAAGGCGCAGAAGGCACACCGTAAGTACAGGCCATGTCATTGAGACAGACCGCGCCGGTCTGCATTTGTTCAGCCATGCGAATACCCTTAGCGTTGTCCTTGGTCCAAATATTACCGTTAAGACCATAAGGCGAATCATTGGAAAGTTGCATCGCCTCCTCTTCATTGGCGACCTTCTGAATGCAAATAATGGGACCAAAGGTCTCCTCCCGCATAATTAACATATCGTTGTTTACGCCGGTCATTACAGTGGGTTCAAAATACAAACCCTCAAGATCAGGATTACGTTTGCCGCCGACCAGCACATTGGCGCCTTTGGCTATTGCGTCCTCAGCGTGGGCCTCAATAATAGTCATCTGCCGGTCCCAGAATACCGCACCGACGTCTTCATCCAGACCGTGTTGAGGGCCCTGTTTGAGCTCCTTGGTTTTTTCTACTACCTTGCTGACAAATTCATCATAAACACTGGCAACAACGTAAATTCGCTCGGTACCACAACAGTAGTGACCCGTATTCATACAAGAGCCAATGACAGCGCCGCTGGCTGCTCGTTCCAGGTTGGCGTCAGCACAGACGATCATGGCATCTTTGCCGCCCAACTCCATGGTGCAGGGAATAAGCTGGCGAGCGCAGGATTCGGCCACCTTTCTGCCTGTGGCAACAGAGCCAGTGAAAGATATTTTATCGACGCCTGCGGTACATAGGTCGGCGCCGGTCTGACCGTCGCCTTCGAGTACCGTCAGTACACCGGCAGGCAGGCCGGCTTTATCAAAAATTTCTTGTACCAGTTTAGATGAGTTAGGTGTGACTTCAGAACCCTTGATGACCACGGTGTTACCGGCCATTAAAGCTTGTGTCGCCTGGTTCATCGCCAGAATAAAGGGGCCGTTCCAGGGGCAGATAATGCCGGCGACTCCCAAAGGTTGGTAAACCAGTCGTACTTTTTTCATGAAGCCCAATAGACCGTGAACCTTACGTTTTTGCGGTGCGAGAAACTTGGCTGCATTTTTTGCGTAGTAACACAAAGCGTCACAACTGGCCCAAACTTCCATGGTGAAAGCATCGGCCGGCGCCTTACCCGTTTCGGCAACCACTACGTCCATTATATGGTCCGCTTGATCCATCATCACCTTTAGCGCGGCGTCCATATATTTCGCGCGTTCTTTGAAGCTTAAGGCGGACCAACCAGTTTGCGCATCGCGGGCGTTTTTGACGGCGGCGATAACATCATCACGATTGGCGCATATTAATTCGCCAGTGGTTTGCAGGTTTACCGGGCTCTTGAGGCTCAGTACGCGGCGACCATCGCGTTCACCCACGGCTTCGTAAATAGACATATCAATTCCTTATTGTCCGTAATGTAATAGGCTGCTGTGCCTGTGACAGGAATTACACGCTTTGATACTGGCCTTTGCCAGTTAAATTGTACTAATGTTCGTTAGTTGTTCTATTTTGGCATAAAAAAAGCCCCGCTTTTGCGGGGCCTTGGTATTCGGAGTAGAGCCAGATTTAGCGCAGCTTACAGGCTTTCTTGGCAGCGTTAAGTTGCTTCTTTTCACAGTTTTCTTTGGATTCTTCACCAACACACCACTGCTTGCGATTGTCCCACGCCGTTAAGGGCAGTTTTTTGCCGTTTGAGCACTTAACGATATAAGTGGCATATTCAGTGCCGTCTTCAGCGGTGCCGTAGCTGTCAAAGCTAACTTTGGTGGGTTTGGCGGCAAATACGCTGGCTGATAAACAGGCCGCAGCGGCAAATATAACGAACTTTTTCATAATAACGCTCTCTTTAAAGTAATGACAAGACCAATAAAAGGGATCGAATTCGACCCACAAACTAAAAACCGACGCAGTAGATCAATAACTCCACTTAAAACACCCATAGAGCAGTCCAAAATGGAAAGAAATGGGTGACAATGGCGCGCATTGTACTGATTACGCTGAGAAAAGAGCGTTAAGAATCAGTAAGTAAGCGAAAAAAGGATTGATATAGCTCATGATCGGGGGAAAGAACGGCTGCGAATTAGGCAATTCGCAGCCGTTAGATGAAATAGAGCTTACATTGCGGGTTGGGGGGGGAAATCCGCCAATATTTTCAGGATGGCTTCCTGAGTGTTGGTTTCATTTTTTTCAGGTGTAGTTTTTTTGTCTAGCCGACCTTGAGCGCTGCCGCGCCACACCAGCAGATTGCTACGGGCGTCGATGATATCAATGATCAGAGTGCCTTCTTCGTAATAGTTAACGGAGGTATGAGAGGTCCCCCCACCATAGGCGCCTCTGCCATAATAACCGCCCCATCCACCGCCATATCCGCCATAGGAATTGTAGGTATTGATGGAAACTCGATCATCGGTAATAACTGCATAATTAACATAGAAGTCGGGCTTGTCGCTGGTGGTTAAACCTTTGCCTGCCAGATCCTGGTCAATCAGTCGCTTCACTCTGGTGTCAAAAATATCACTGCCCATGCGGTTAAGATCGGCAGTTTGTGGTGGTCCGTCAGGGTGCCATTGCCAGCTTTGGTAGCTGGAAAAATCCTGCTCCTGGGCGTAATCGGTGTTCACCGTCAGGCCAGAGCAGCCCACGGTGAATGTCAGTATCAGCGCTAGATAGATAAACCTCATTTTGGTGTCTCCTGTCATTCAGACTTATTTGGCCGCTTCCGGCGGGAAGTTCTTGAAGATACTGTCTACAACTTCCCTCATATTTTCTTCACGCTTGCTGGCATCGCTCTTTTTGGGTAAGCGACCATCTGCGGTGCCACGCCATAATAATGTGTCATTTCCAGGATGAATGACGTCCAGAACCAAGGTGCCCTGTGTGTAATCAGTGACAGTTGTTTGGCTGGAGCCCATACCACCGTGCATACCTGAATAGCCATAACCGCCATAACCGCCACCGTAACCTGGTGCATAGCCACCATAGGTATTATAGGTACGAACATCTTGTCTTTCTTCGGTTATCACGTCGTAATTCACCATGAAGTCAGCACCCGATTTGACGAAGGTAAAGCCCTTTTCTGTGAGGCTGGATTTAACAGCTTCTGCAAGACGTTGAACAAAGATGTCGCCGCCGAGGTAGTTGACGGTAGCCGGGTCGGCTCTTTCTGTGTGGTGCCAGGTAAAGGTCTTCAGTTTGGAGAAGTCGGTACCGGAGTCGTAATCTTCGTTCACGGTAACACTCGAGCAGGCGGCTAAAACCAGCGTGCAAAGAGTCAGAATTAACAAGCTCTTGAGTCGATTCATGTTCTGTTCCATATATAATTTAGTCGCTAATTGATTAGATAGACCGCAGCTGCCATATTTGGTTCCAATGGCCTGAGTCGGTTACCGTCTTAACATACCAGTGCATTGGTAGGCTTACAACGATTCTCTATTGTTATAGACCAAGATAATAAGGCCTGCTCTGTAATAAGCATAGCTCTGTTGAGACTGGATGCTTACAATAAGCACAATAAATCGCTTTAATAGAGAATTTTATGTCCTCAGATGAGTTTCAGGATATCCGTCCGTTCAATGATGGTGAAGTGCCGGTAGTGCTTGATCAGTTGTCGCGCGACCCTGAATTGATTAACGCCGTGATAAAGTTAAAGTACCCCGCCCTTTTACCCTGGTTGGGTTGGCTATTAAGGCCGCTGGCAGGGCATTTTATTCGAAGACAGATATCTGGCGTGCATGATGTGCGAAGTTTCCAGTTGGTGACTGAAGTCTATATGCAGGACATGATTGATTCCAAATGTCAGGGGCTCAGCTGGTCTGGCATTGATAGCATTGACCCGCAACACCCCAATTTGTTAATCAGTAATCACCGCGATATCGCCATGGACCCGGCGCTGATCAATATGGTTCTTCATTTACAGGGTATGGGTACCTCACGTATCGCTATTGGCGATAATCTGTTGAGCAGGGATTGGATCTCCAAACTGATGCGGGTAAACAAAAGCTTTATTGTAAAGCGCTCGCTTACCGCACCGAGACAGATGCTGGCTGCATTTCGTCAATTGTCTGCCTATATCCGACATAGCCTTGAGGTTGATAAGTCTATGGTGTGGATTGCTCAGCGCCAGGGGCGAGCAAAAGACGGTTATGACCAAACCGAGCCCGCTATGATCAAGATGTTATGCATGAACAAGAGTAAGGGTGAATCATTTGCCGACAAAGTGGCCGCTCTGCGTATTTTGCCAGTGGCTATTTCCTACGAGCTCGATCCTTGCGATGCCGCCAAGGCGCGGGAGTTATTTCTGCGCGAAAGTGAAGGCGAGTATAAAAAGGAAGAGCAGGAAGATATCGCCAGTATTGCAATGGGTATAGCCGGGGAGAAAGGTCACGTACATGTCGCGTTTGGGGAAATGCTGGCAGGACATTACGATACCCCTGAGGCAGTGGCTGAGGCGATGGATCAGCAGATTTCGACACTTTATGTATTACATCCGACCAATTATTTTGCCTGGAAGTTATTGTATGGCGAGTATCCTGAAGGAATCTATGGGTCAGACAATATAGTATTTGATATTTCACAATTGGCGGAAGAAGAACGCCATTTTACTGCACGGATCAACGCCATACCGAAACTGCACAGGCCTTATGCGCTGGCAAATTACGCGAATGCGATTCGACGCAAAAAGGAATTTGAAGTGGCGGCAGAAAAACATGTATGACGATGACGAAGAAGTTTGGCCAGAAGCAGACGATGACAGCACTCCCGCGCAGACTGTAATTTGTCAGTTTGATAGTTTGGAGCAAACGCGTGCGCAGCTCGGTCAGTTGCTGGATGAGCTACAGCTGGCGTTTGCCGAGCCAGATCCCCGCTATGGACTTTCCGGGGTGCCCTTTGTTAAGGACAATATAGGCGCTGAATGGCGTATTGATAATGAACTCGATTGTCGCTTGGCATTATTTCCCATCATCAAAGGTGAGCCATGTTACGAGTTGGCAGAGGGCCTTGATGATGCGCTTTTGATCATGGTACGCGATGGTATGGGCACGGCTAGTCATACGGCGGTGAAAATGCTGCTGGAGCTTTTGGTAGAGGATATTTCCGGCTTGATCTCAGCCATAGACTGGTCGGAGCTGGAGACACTATTCGCTGAGGGAGAGCGGGGTCTGGGTGTTTACAATATCGATGGTATTGAATTGATGACAATCGATAGTCAGGGTCGAGAGTATGGGTCTTGCTAACAGAGGCCGTTAAGAAAACTATTCAGACAGCCTATAGTACCTGGCTTGAAGCGCGCGGATTGACTGCGCGCTATGGTCAGCGACTGATGATTGCCGAAATAGCGAAATCTGTTGCCGGTGTTTTTCTCGATACCGAAGGTAATCGCTGCGGTGAGCCGGGCATTTGCGTCGTAGAAGCCGGCACCGGCACGGGTAAGACGGTGGCATATACTTTGGCCGCGTTGCCGGTGGCCCAGTCATTGGGTAAGAAACTGGTGATCGCTACGGCTACGGTGGCGTTGCAGGAGCAGATCGTATATCGGGACTTTCCCGATATTAAAAAAAATAGTGGATTGAAATTCGAATACGGCCTGGCCAAGGGACGTGGGCGCTATCTGTGTTTATCAAAACTTGATACCTTGCTGTCTGGCTCGGATAATCAGGGCATGGCTCTTGCGCTTTATCCTGATGAGGAGGCAGCGCCACTGACAGGCGAGGCGCTGGGAACTTATCAGTCCATGCTGGACGGTCTGGCGGATGGTAGCTGGGACGGCGACCGCGACAATTGGCCAGACATTATGCCAGACCCTGTTTGGCGCCCGATAACCACTGATCACGCACAGTGTACCGGGCGACGATGCGCGCATATTACCGAATGTCTTTATTTTAAAGCGCGAGAAAACCTTGATGATATTGACTGCATTATTGCCAATCAGGATCTAGTATTAGCCGATCTAGCCCTGGGTGGGGGTGCTATATTACCGGCGCCGGAAGACTGCATTTATGTTTTTGATGAAGGCCATCAGCTACCTGATAAAGCCCTCAATCACTTTGCTAACAAAACCCGAGTCAGTGCCAGCCGCAAATGGCTGGACCAAACTCGCCAGGCCTTGGCCGGGCTGGCCAAAGACGCCGAAGGTGATGCGGATATACAGCGCTTGCTCGAGCAAATGAACAAATCGGTCGACGAACTACAGCATCAACTGCAGAATGTTTGGGAGTGGTTGGAGTCTGCGATACAAGAGCATGGTGAAGCCGACGGTGAAAACGAAGGCATGCGCTGGCGTCTGGAAGGAGGCCATGTGCCAGACCAGTTGGCGCAATATGCCATTGTACTTGCTGCCAGCTATGATCGTCTGGCGCAACTAGCCGATCGATTATCTGGCCTGCTGGATGATGCTCTGGCAGGGCGAGGTGAAAAATTAACAAAAGCCGAGGGTGAACTCTGGTATCCGCTAGCCGGGCAAATTGCGCAGCGAGCGAAAAACACCGAAGCTCTTTGGCTCAGCTACCGCAGGGCTGATCCAGCCGGTCAGCCGCCCAAAGCTCGTTGGATGTCTTTCATTGCATTTACCGGTGGGGTGGAAATTGAGCTGGCGTCTACGCCTATTATGGCGGCAGATAGTCTAACCGAACAGTTGTGGAAGCGTTGCTGCGGAGCGGTGATTACTTCTGCGACTTTGACTGCACTGCAAAGTTTTGATCGTTTTGTCACTCGCAGCGGCGTGCCGGAATCGAGTCAGAAGTTGGTGGTGCCCAGTCCGTTTGATTATTTTAATGCGGCTAGTCTGCATGTGCCCGCCATGAAAATTGATCCTGGCGACAACCTGGCGCATAACCAACTCATTATAGACATGATGCCGCAGCTGGTCGCTCCAGCGGAGGGTACTCTGGTATTGTTTTCATCGCGGCGACAAATGCTGGCGGTATATGAAGGATTGCAGTCAGATACTCGCGATCTCGTGCTGTTACAGGATAACTACAGTAAGCAGGTTTTAATAAAGCGTCATCAGGAGTTAATCGACCAGGGGCAGTCGAGCATCATCTTTGGTCTGGCATCCTTTGCGGAGGGTATCGACTTACCCGGAAATTATTGCACGCATGTGGTTATCGCCAAGCTACCATTTGCGGTGCCTGACGACCCGGTTGAGGCAACACTGGCTGACTGGATCAAGGATCGTGGAGGCAATCCTTTTATGGAGATATCTGTACCCGATGCGGCGATAAAGCTTGTTCAGGCCAGCGGTCGACTGCTGCGTAAAGAAGATGACCGCGGCCGAATTACCCTTTTAGATCGCCGCGTGGTCAGCCGGCGTTACGGCAAGGCTTTATTGGACTCTCTGCCAAATTATCGGCGCGAGATTGAAAACTGGAATTAAGCTTTGCCAGTGTTAGCCATTTTGGTGAGCAATGACCATGCGTACCAGGTGAGCCAGCGAGTTAGTACCCATTTTTTCCATTACTCGGGAGCGGTGGATCTCTACGGTTCTCTGGCTAATGCCCAAATCAATGGCAATCACTTTATTGGCGTTGCCATCAACCATCATACCCATGACTTCCTTTTCCCTGGCGGTAAGAGAGTCGATGCGCTCGGCGATCTGTAGCAATTCCTTGAGTGTTTCGCGTTGCGAGGCATCAAGACTAATAGCAATATTGATTTTGTCCAGTAAGTCTTGTTCGCGATAAGGCTTTTGGATGAAGTCTACGGCGCCATGTTGCATAGCTTCTACTGCCATAGGCACATCTCCATGGCCGGTGACAAAAATGATGGGTAAGATGCTGTTTATCTCATTGAGTTTGCGCTGTAATTCCATACCATTCATGCTGGGCATACGGATATCCAGCACAATACAGCCAGCCATTTCATTGCTATAGGCATCCAGGAAATGGCCAGCCGATTCATAACATTGGCTGGCTTGTCCCACTGAATCCAGTAGCAGGGCGAGCGACTCCCTAACTGCTTCATCATCATCAACAATATATACCTGGGCGAGTGTGTCGGGCATTATTTTTCCTCTTAACCAATACGGCCTTAATCTTATAGTGAATAATCATAGCCTTAATTGACTTTGTATGCATGTTTGCTGCTGCTCCAGGGCTAGATTTAGATGGTACACTTGCCCCAATGGCTCATTTAGGATGCATAGGTAGGCGTAAAAAATTTGGCAAAGCGTTCTGTAAATATCCGATTCCGTCACCAGATAATGATTTTGCTGGTGTCTATTATTCTCGTGCTGATGCTGGCAGCGGCGTTGGTTGCCGTTCCTGCGGCATTAAGCAGTGAGGAACGCCTGGTTTACGATCGACTGACCTCGGCCAATAACCTGAAGGCACTCTGGCTACAGCGAGAGTTTGATGAGCTTCGTACTACGCTGAATTCCTTATCCACTAATGTGGCCTTGCTGGACGATATACGTTTTGTTAATACGTCTTTGCCTCGCCTGCCTGCTGCGCCCGAATTATTTGCCCGCATTCGCAGTGGCGATAAAGGTGAGGATCCTGTCGCAGGTGATCGATTGAGTCTGTACTGGCAGTCATTTTCCCGAATTCATCCTTACTTTCGCTATGTCGAACACAGTGATAGGGGCAGTGAAATATATTTGGTTCGCCCTGCCGATCAATTGGTCATCTATTCATTTCACGGTAAGGACGCGCTAATGAAGTTGTTGCCTTCCGTGGGTTTGGGGGCGGCAGTAGATCGATGCTATCAGGGAGCATTGGCTTCTCCCGATAGCGTTGTTATTGAGGACTTTATGATGACCGAGGCAGGGCCGAGGGCTTGTGCTGCGGTAGCAATGGTGCTTGAAGGGAAACCTGTAGGTGTTTTAATTGAAGTGTTTTCTCCACAAATAATCAACGACATAATGGCCTTGCGACCTGGCCTGGGTAGTACCGGTGAAACGTATTTGGTTGGCGTAGATAAATTGATGCGCACTGAATCTCGATTCTGGGGAGCACAATCCCTGTTAACCCGATTTGTTGATAATCGTGCGGTTCGTGAGGGTCTGGCGGGCTACGGTGGGAAAAGCCTGGTGAAAGATTATCGCGGTGAAAATGTATTTGCAGTGTGGCAGCCAGTGCAGGTCGATAGCATACGTTGGTCTCTGATAGCGACTATGGAAGAAAAAGAAGCTTTTGCCGGCATGCGTTCAAATATGTCTCAGCTGTTACTAGCTTGGTGGCTGGGCTTTTTGGTGCTTCTGGTTGTAGCCTACGTATTTGCCCGACGTACAGAACGACCTCTATTGGCTCTTTTGAATAATGCTCGGCGCTTGGCTAGAGGCAACTATGCTGGAGCCATTACCGATCAACCTGGATCGCGTGAAATAAGTGACCTGGTGGCGAACTTTAACAGCATGGCGGCCCAGATTCGTGAGCGAACTGAGGCTCTGGACGCTTCACGACAGCGCGCCGAATATGCTTCTCTGGAAGCAGAGCGGGCGAACCGGGCAAAGAGTGATTTTCTATCGCGTATGAGTCACGAGTTACGCACCCCGCTTAATGGGGTATTGGGTTATGCGCAGCTGTTACGTCGTGATGACAATCTGGCTTCGAGTCAACGTGAAACGCTCTCAGCTATAGAAAACTGTGGTCAGCACCTTTTGGAGCTGATTAATGATGTATTGGATTTGGCTCGAATTGAAAGCGGGCAAATGGACGTCGAATGCCGTCCCTATGACCTGAATAATCTATTGTCGCGGGTGAGAGATGTGGTACAGCCTCGGGCGATGCAAAAGGGTGTGGAATTTAAGGTCATTAACAGTGGTGTACCTGTTGCGATTAACACCGACGCAATGAAGCTACGTCAAATTTTGATTAATCTGTTGGGCAACGCTATTAAGTTTACTGATAGGGGCAGTGTGACTCTGCGGGTAGAGAAAATTCAGAATACGCAGCGTCTTCGCTTCAGTGTAGTGGATACCGGGGTGGGTATTCCTGAGGACAAAATAGAAGAAGTGTTTAGTCCTTTTGCACAAACCAGTGTGGGTAAACAGGCCGGCGGCACAGGTCTTGGCCTGGCGATTACGCAGCAATTGTGTCACGCCCTGGGTGGCTCACTTTGGCTGGAAAGTAAAGTGGGGGTGGGTAGTTGCTTTTATTTTGACATGCCCTATACCTTGGCGAAGGATTGGGATGCGGCCGCTGAAGGGCAGCCACGAACGCCGCCCCTGCTTGAGCCGCAGAAAGATATAACGGTATTGGTTGCAGATGATAATCCAACCAATAGAGATATTCTGGTTCAGTTGCTGCAGTCAGCGGGGATTAAAACGCGAGAGGCTAGCAACGGAGAGCAGGTACTCGCGCTGTTACAGCAATATAAAACTGATCTTGTATTAATGGATATTCGTATGCCTGTAATGGATGGCTTACAGGCAACGTCAGCGTTACGCGCTGATCCGGATTTTGAAACATTGCCCATTATAGCCATTTCGGCGACAGTTCAAGCCGAGCTTGAAGCGCAGATAAACCAAGCTGGGTGCAATGCCTTTATTTCCAAACCCGTAGACAGCCATCGGCTGTTTACCGAAATTGCTTCTTTGCTGAATCTCGATTTTCACTCTGGCCAGATTGGCGGTGACCTCGCCAGGAGACTGCCGGAGGAGGAGACACGTCTCTCTGGGCAGGGCTTGCAGCAGTGGCAGGCTTGCCTGCAAGAAATTCACGAGTATGCCAGCTTAGGTGATGTGGCGGCAATTCGCAGTAGTATGGACAATGTGTTGTTATTGCTGGGCGAAGACGACCCCAGGGTACTCAGTATCCGACAGTTTATTGATCAGTTCGCGATGGACGAACTGGCTGAATATTGTAGCCAGCAGGTGCAGAAAATAAGTGAGGAGATCGGCCGTGGCTGAGCAAGACACCATTTTATTGGTTGATGACAATCCGACAAATCTGGAAGTATTGTATCAAACGCTGGACAAACGAGGCTATCGATTACTGGTTGCGCGTGACGGTCAGGCTGCATTAAAAATAGTCAAAGAAGTAGAGCCGACCCTGGTGCTACTGGACGTCATGATGCCGGGGATGGATGGCTTTGAGGTTTGTGCGCTTATCAAGGCTGATCCGGCAACAGCCAATGTGGCAGTTATTTTTCTCTCTGCGCTAGGGGATGCAGAATCAAAGGTTCGAGGTTTCGAATTGGGTGGGGTTGATTACGTTTCCAAGCCTTTTCAGGCGGATGAAATTGTTATGCGGGTCGCCACCCATATAAGGATTCGTCGCCTTGAGTCTGAATTGGCTCAGCGTAACCTTGAGCTGGAAAGTGAGATCGAACGAATTCTGAGTAGTATGACAGAAGGTGTCTACGGGGTAGACCTTGAAGGTAATATTACTTACGCCAATAAAGCGGCAGGTCGTTTAACTGGCTGGCGGGAGGAGGAGCTCATTGGTCGGGAAATCTACGCCATTCATTCAGAGCCTGATAGTGATAGATGGCTGACTGCTCTAGATTTTGAGGGGCTGGCAGAGGGCCGTTCCGTTGAGTGGGATCACAAGTGTTTAAGGCGCAAGGACGGCAGTTTTTTCGATGCGGCGCTTAATTTAACGCCCTCCGTCCTAAACGGAAAACTCGAGGCTGCGGTACTGGTGTTTAGGGATATTACCGCACGCCTGGAAAACGAAGAAGCATTGGCGCAAGCACGGACTCAGCTGGCCCAGCAGCAGTTGCATCTGGCTCATATTGAACGTTTAAGTACGATGGGAGAAATGGCAGCAGGTTTTGCTCACGAGGTTAATCAGCCGCTAACAGCGATTGCCAATTATGCCAGTGTCGCTCGACGCTTACTCGATGCCCCTGCTATTGATACCGAGAAACTGAAATCCGTTTTTGGCAAACTTCAAAATCAGGCTATTCGCGCCAGTGACGTCATTCAGCGTTTGCGTAACTTTGTGCGTACCCCCAAGGGCGGAAAAAGTCGTCGGGCTCCAAATGAGCTAATGAAGGAAGTGATAGAACTGGCAGAGGTAGATAGCCGACGAAACAATGTGCTTATTCGTTTCAAAACCACCCCGGGTTTGCCGCTGGTTATGGTTGATGATGTACAGTTGCAACAGGTAGCGCTGAATTTATTACGTAACGGAATGGAGTCCATGGTCGAGGCCGGTAATACCCGTCCCGGGGTTGAAGTGGTGTTATCCGGCCAAAGCAAAATGGTACGCTTTGCGGTCAAAGACTATGGTGGTGGTCTTGCTCCTGACGCGGAAGACCACCTGTTTCACCCCTTTTATACAACCAAGGCCAATGGCATGGGCATTGGCCTGTCAGTGTGTGCCTCAATAGTCCAGGAGCACGGGGGGAAAATGGGTTATGAACGAAATCCGGAAGGCGGTACGACGTTTTATTTCGAATTGCCCGCCTGCACTTGAGGCTTGGTTAAGCCACTGTTGATTCGTTGATACAGCTCTTCCCGGTGAATGTCTATATTGCGAGGCGCATCAATACCTATACGCACCTGTCCCTGTGATATTCCCAGTACTGAAATATGTATATTGTCCGCAATAATAAGGCGCTCGCCTATTCGTCGTGAAAGTACCAGCATAGATCCATCTCCTATTGATGTGAGAGGATATTTTATCGCGCTGTTAACGTTCGGGGTATTGCCGGAAACGCTTATTAATTGAGGGTAAAATACGCAATTACCGCAACCAGCTAGCGCATATGGGGGGTTGTAGACGTACAACTACGAATAGTTTTAGAGTGGTGTTTGGTTAAAATAGCTCCACCATATTCCCTATATGGTATTTCCCTAGTTAGACGCTTTACCCGGTCATCGCAAGGTGACCGGGTTTTTTATGTCTGCTTAATTGATTGATTAGCTAGGGTTTTCGAGGTTTTTCTTTGGGTCGGAGCCCAGCGGAGCTAAATAGGCAATTCGGTTATTGTTTTCGCGTGCCCAGCGGATTGCGTTAACTGCGTCCGGCTGGCCTGTATGCGCCGCATGCACAACTTCGATTCTTGCAGTGCTAATCTCTTCGCTAGTCAGTACATTTTCAATAGGCTCTTGAGACGCAATAAAGATTAAACGCAGGATGCGATCTTCGGCGCTGCCGGCGCTAGCAAGACTAATAAATGTAAAGTTTAATAAAGTCGCTAGTAGTAATTTTTTCATATCCGTACACTCGATAAAGTATTCAATGTTTCTACATGAGCAATTATAGTGATTGCTGAGTTTTTTTTTGGCTTAGCTACGGTGATTTGAGCTAAAACAGGAGCTGGTTCACAGTTTTGGCTGCGTTACCTTACAAAAGTTGATCCAGTGCCGGCTTGGTTGCGAATCGCGCGGTCAATAATGGCTTGTAGTAAACCCGTGTTCAGCTTGTCAGGCGTAGGCTGGCATTTAAAAGGGAGGTTTTGCATGATGAAAGAACAATGGGCAATCGTGGTTGTATTAGGGCTATTAGCAGCCTGTTCTTCGCCCAGTAGTATTCCTGGTAATAGTGGTGTCATTGTTGATACCAAAAATACCAATATGGCGAATTACGAAGTTGATTTGAAAGAATGTGAAACCTACGCGGGTCAGGTACCGACTGCGGAGCGCACAGCAACAGGTGCTGTTAGTGGTGCGGTAGTTGGGGGGGCAATAGGCGGTATTCGTGGTGGTAGTGATAGGGCGGTTACAGATGCGGGTGTTGGGGCCGTACTTGGCGGCACCGCCGGAGTCGCTTCGTCAGTACGGGAAATGGATAGAGTAGTCAAAAACTGCATGCGTGGTCGCGGTTATCGCGTACTAAATTAGCCTTCCCTAGTCATGGCATGGTAGTGCTACCGGTATGGAGTTCTTTAACTCACCTCGTCTGGCAAGTTCCAGGCCAATGACAACTGCGCTATTCTGTCGATACGGTATACGATGATCTATCGGCCTAATTCTTAAATTGATTGTTCGGCGGCGTATTATTCTGTCTAATAGTTCCGTTACAGCTGTAAGCTATGTGAGGCAAGTCATGTCGAAAAAACTACTGGCGATTGATCAGGGAACAACCAGCTCCAGGGCTCTGGTTTTCGCGGAAGATGGAGCAATAATTGGCCAGGGTCAGCATGAGTTTGACCAGCATTTTCCCTCTGACGGCTGGGTTGAACATCAGCCCGAAGATATTTGGAAAACCACCAAACTGGCTATTGATGATGCCTTGTCGCAGGCAGAGCTAAGTGCGGATGAAATTTGTGCCGCGGGAATTACCAACCAGCGTGAAACCACCGTGGTATGGGATAGGTTAAGCGGCGAGCCGATTTATCCAGCGATTGTCTGGCAGGATCGTCGTACTGCCTCATCTTGTGAGACGCTGCGAGAGCTAGGCCATGAGCCGCAAGTGAGGGCATTAACAGGTTTGCTACTCGATGCCTATTTCTCGGCCACAAAGCTGGCATGGATACTGGATAATGTCGATGGTGCCAGGGCCAGGGCGGAAGCGGGAGAATTGGCCTTTGGCACAGTAGATACATTTCTTATCTGGCGATTGACTCAAGGTCGGGTGCATGCGACTGACGCGACCAACGCCAGTCGTACCTTGTTATTTGATATACATAGACAATGCTGGAGTGATGAATTACTGACCTTATTTAATATCCCCGCTTCCCTGTTACCTGAGGTAAAAGATAGTGCTGCAGATTTTGGCAGTATTGCGGCTGAGCACTTTGGTCATGCGATTCCTATTTGTGGCGTAGCAGGAGACCAGCAAGCCGCGTTGATCGGACAGGCTTGTTTCTCCCCGGGAGAGGCCAAAAGTACCTATGGTACTGGCTGTTTTATTATGGTGAATACCGGTGATGTGGTGGTGCAGTCACAGCATCGACTACTGGCCACGGTGGCTTATCGGTTGGCTGGAAAACCGTGTTATGCGCTAGAGGGAAGTATTTTTATTGCTGGAGCTGTAGTGCAGTGGCTGCGAGATGGATTGCGGGCTATTCCTAATGCCGCAGCCAGCGGGGATATCGCCCTGGCGCAGGGCGGTGATGCTCATGGTGTGTATTTGGTACCCGCCTTCACGGGTTTAGGCGCACCACATTGGGACCCACATGCGCGCGGAGGTATTCTGGGTTTGACTCGAGACAATACACTTGAAGATATAGTTGTCGCGGGATTACAGGCGGTGGTTTACCAGAGTCGGGACCTAATGGAGGCGATTAAGGCAGATGGCATAAGCCTGTCATCGCTCAAGGTTGATGGAGGTATGTCCAATAATGATTGGTTGATGCAGTTTCTTGCTGATCAGTTAGCGGTTCTTGTGCGTCGCCCTGACGTCACGGAAACCACAGCGCTGGGTGCCGCAATATTAGCTGGATTAGGCAGTGGTATCTTTTCTGACCTGACTAGTGTTGGACAGTCATGGCAGGAGCAAAAACGTTTCCAGTCGCAAATGGACGAGAGTCGGCGCGACGAGTTATACCAGGGCTGGCTTCAAGCCCTGGGTCGAATAATGCATTAGCCCTGGTTGGCTTGTTGCAGGAATTCCATCAAAGCCTTTTGTGCATGCAGGCGGTTTTCGGCTTCATCCCATATAACGGTATCACTGGCGTCCATTAAGTCAGCGCTGATCTCCTCGCCGCGGTGGGCCGGCAGGCAGTGCATATACAGTGCATTGCTGGTTGCGACAGACATTAGCTCACCGTTGACCTGAAAACCCGCAAATTGCTGGGCTCTGGCTGTCTGTTCATCTTCTTGCCCCATAGATGCCCAAACGTCAGTGACAAGCAGGTCGCTGTCGCGCGCTGCTTCGAGTGGATCATTGAATAGACTCACTCTGGATTTATTGGCGGCAACTAACTCTGAGTCGGGTTCAAAACCCGCCGGAGTCGCTATACGCAATTCAAAATCGAATTGCCTGGCAGCATTAATATAAGATTGGCACATGTTGTTGCCATCGCCGACCCAGCAAACTGTTTTGCCTGCAATGCTACCGCGATGCTCAGAATAGGTCTGCATATCGGCAAGCAATTGGCATGGGTGATAGCTATCAGTTAAGGCATTAATAACGGGCACGCTGGAGTGAGCCGCAAAACGTTCAATAATATCGTGCCCGAAGGTGCGAATCATAATGATGTCGACCATTGAGGACAGTACCCGGGCGCTGTCTTCTATCGGCTCTCCGCGTCCAAGCTGGGTGTCCCGAGAGGAAAGGAACATGGCGTGACCGCCCAGCTGGTACATGCCAGATTCAAAAGATACCCGAGTGCGGGTGGAAGATTTTTCAAAAATCATTCCTAATACCTGACCTGCCAATGGCGTAGGGCGAGTGCCATTGCGTTGCAGGGTCTTGAGTTCGCTAGCGCGTTTTATCAGACCGTTCAGCTCGGTTGGTGTCAGGTCCATCAAGCTTAGGAAGTGTCTTACTGCCATATTAGAATCCTACTACTTTACTGTTGAGCAAACGTGTCCAGGAGCGGGTTCAGTTTTTGAACCAGCAGATCAGCGTCATCATTGCTTATTGTTAGCGGGGGTAGTAAACGAATAACATTCCCTGCTGTGACATTGATAATCAGACCGTCATCAAGTGCTGCCGCTACCAGCGAGCCGCAATCTCTGTCGAGTTCAATGGCGATCATCAGACCGTAGCCACGAATTTCGCGGACATACTCTTTGTCGCCAATAGTTTGCTGCAGATTTTCAACAATCCGCTGGCCAAGTGCCATAGCTCGATCACACAGATTTTCGTCTTCTATTGTCTTAAGTACCGCGAGTGCGGCGCTACAGGCCAAAGGATTGCCGCCAAAAGTCGAACCGTGGTTGCCCGGCTGGAACACCTCGGCAGCGTCACCCTGTGCCAGACAAGCACCTATGGGAACACCATTGCCTAATGCTTTGGCGCTGGTAACCACATCGGGAAGTATGGCTTCATGCAGATAGGAAAAAATTTCGCCTGTACGGCCGATACCCGTTTGTATTTCATCAAGCATTAACAGCCAGCCCATTTTGTCGCATAATTCACGCAGTTGGCTAAGATAACCCGGGCTGGGAATGACAACGCCGCCTTCACCCTGTACAGGTTCAACTAAAATGGCGACCACATTGGGGTTGTTGGCGCCAATGGTGGCAATTGCTTCAACGTTATTATAGGGCGCACGCACAAAACCACTGAGTAGCGGTTCAAAACCGGCCTGTATTTTACGGTTTCCAGTGGCCGATAGCGTCGCCATCGTGCGACCGTGAAATGCGCCTTCCATGACGATAATATCGGGTTTACCAATGCCTTTTTGGTGGCCGTGCAGGCGTGCCAATTTAATAGCGGCTTCGTTGGCTTCAGCTCCTGAGTTGGCAAAAAACACTTTATCCATACCACTTAGGCGGCATAAGGTATCGGCCAGTAGGTTTTGCTGACCTATCGGGAAGATATTGGATGTATGAATAAGCTTGCCCGCTTGCTCGCAGATAGCCTGAGTGACTGCAGGGTGAGAATGGCCCAGCGAGCACACGGCAATACCGGACAAAGCGTCAAGATAGGCCTTGTCATTGGTGTCATATAACCATGAGCCTTCACCGCGGGAAAATTCAACCGCCTGTCGACCGTATGTATTCATTACTGTACTCATTTTAAAAACAGACCCTATACAAACGCAAAAAGGCAGCAAAAGCCGCCTGTAAACAAGGGATGTTAAGTGTTTATCTCTATCATGGCAATAAAAACTCGTCGAGGTTTTGCCTAATCCGCAGTGTTTTTGTCGGGATTTTCCCTCAATGTTTGGTTACAATGGCGGCCTTATTAATAGACAAGCACCGGTTTGGTTTATGGAAATTCTAGACACAATTAAAGATCAGATTGCTAGTAACAGTATTCTGCTCTATATGAAGGGCTCTCCCAATGCCCCACAATGCGGATTTTCCGCGAGTACAGTTCAATCTTTAATGGCATGCGGTCAGCGTTTTGCCTATGTCGATATACTGTCTAATCCTGAAATTCGTTCCAATTTGCCTGCCTATGCCAATTGGCCGACTTTTCCTCAGTTGTGGATAGACGGCGAGCTCATTGGTGGCTGCGATATCGTCACTGAAATGTACCAGAGTGGTGAACTTAAGACGCTGATTGACGAATCTGTGTCAAAGCAGCCCGCCGAATAAGTGTGTTTCGCGGGGCCTGTCTGGCCCCGTTTTAGCGATTCCCCCCGTATACCCTCTTTTCATTAGGCGTTTGATTTTATTCGCCAATACATTGTTTTGGATCAACAAATGCAAATGAGAATAATTTGCATTTAGATTTAGCTTGTTATAAAGTCCCTTTCATCGAAGTTTTACGATTATTTTGTGCTTAAGATAGGGGTTTGGATAAATGAAAAAGTTAGTACTTGCACTCGCTGTGGGCGCTGTAACTATTAGTTCGGTGCAAGCTAAGACACCTAGTGTAGATGAAATGTGGCGTATTATTCAGTCACAGCAGGCCGAGATTGAAGCCCTGAAGGACGCAGCAGCAGCGCGCGACAATCGCTTGTCGGTGACTGTAGAACGTTTGGATATGACGGCTGATGTCGTTGATCAGGTATCGTCCGATAATAAGGTTGCGGCCAAAAGCAAAACCACACTCGGTGGTTATGGCGAGTTACATTATAACAACCTGGAAAAACAGTCTGATGGCAGCAAGAAAGAAGAGATCGATTTCCACCGGTTTGTGCTCTTTGTTAACCATGAGTTTAATGACACAACCCGCTTATTCAGTGAATTGGAACTGGAGCATTCGATAGCGGGAGACGGTAAGCCTGGTGAAATTGAACTGGAGCAGGCCTACATTGAGCATGACTATGCTGCAAATCATCAGTTTAAGGCCGGTTTGTTTCTCATACCCGTGGGTATTATGAACGAGACTCATGAGCCGAATACCTTCTACGGCGTTGAGCGCAACCCGGTGGAGAAGAATATCATCCCGACTACCTGGTGGGAGGGCGGTGCAGCCTTAACCGGTCGCTTTGGCGAAGGTTTTAGTTATGATGCGGCTTTGACTTCGGGTTTGGGTATCGATGCCCAGGCAGGTAAATATAAGGTGCGTGATGGCCGCCAGAAAGTATCCAAGGCTAAAGCCAATGCGTTGGCCTATACAGGGCGCATGAAATATACCGGTGTCAAAGGCCTGGAATTGGGTTTAACTGCTCAGTATCAAGAAGATATATATCAAAATGAACTCTCATCGGAAGTAGATGCGACTCTATTAGAAGCACATATTGCGTGGCGAATGGAAGGTTTTGGTCTACGTGCGCTCTATGCACAGTGGGATATCAATAGCGCTATTAACGATATTAAGGACGGCGCCGATAAGCAAAAAGGTTGGTATGTGGAGCCATCCTATAAATTCAGTGAAAGCTGGGGTGTATTTGCTCGCTACAGTGATTGGGATAACCTGGCGGGAAGCTCTTCTCAAACAGGTATGGATCAATACGATATTGGTGTTAACTTCTGGCTAAACCCGCAGGTCGTGTTCAAGCTGGATTTACAGAAGCAGGCACACGCCGGAGATGACAGCAGCAAGGAATACAACGGCTTCAATCTGGGTATGGGTTATAGCTTCTAGCATTGGGAGATTTATGAGCATCTTTGCTCGAATCGGTTTATTGGTAGCGCTGGCAATGTCCTTGCCGGTGTTTTGCCATGCCGAGAATTATCTCAGCAGTGAAGAGTTCCTTGCCGAGACGTTTGCAGGTGTTGAACCGGAAGCGCATAAGCTATGGCTAAGCCAGACATATAAAGAGGCCGGTGGCGAAATATTCTCACATCAGCCTTCGGCTTTGCGTCTGCGTTATTGGCAGCTGGGTGAGCGCACCGCCTGGATCATCGAAGAAATAGGCAAGGTTAAACCGATTACTGTGGGTACGGTGGTTGGGCCTGAAGGCATTGAGCAGGTGAAAATTCTGGCGTTTCGAGAAAGCCGTGGTTGGGAGGTACGATATCCCTTTTTTACCGATCAATACCGCGGGGCTAAACTGCAAGATAAGTATCAGCTTGATCGGCGCATAGACGGCATTACCGGTGCAACCCTGTCGGTGCGGGCGGTTAACCGAGTAGCCAGATGGGCGCTTTATCTGCATCAGCAGGTGATGGCTGATGGCTAGAACTGCCTGGCAGATGGCGCGGGTTTATCTCTTGCGCTGGCATAGACGTATGGGGGTAACGCTGGCTGTCTGTCTATTATGGTTGGCGGCAACCGGCATATTGTTAAATCATACGGATGACTTGTCGCTGGATAGCTCACCGGTGGGCATATCGGCGTTGCAACGTTGGTATTTGGGGGATCTGCCCGAGATACGCTCATATGCTATTGGCTCAAATTGGCTCAGTGCGGCCAATGGCCATGTATTTTTTAATGGTATAGCGACCGAGTCCTGCACCAACCGTTTACAAGGGGCGGTGGTCAGTGGGGAGTATATTGTTGCTGCCTGTGACGATGTATTACTGCTTATTGCAGACGACGGAGCCTTGATTGAGCGCGTTAACAGTATGTATGGCTTGCCCACGCCTGTATCGGCGATCGCCAGTGAGGAAACAAACGTTGTTATCCGCTCAGGAGATTTGATCTATCAAGTGGATCTGGAGGAGCTGAGCTTTCAACGTCTACCAGCCGACACTGCTCCTGTGTGGGTCACAAGTTCACCGGCGCCACCAAAGCTAGTTGATAAGATTGAAAAGTCCATGATGGGCGAGGGGATAAGTTGGGAGAGATTTCTGCTGGACTTACATAGCGGTAGATTATTTGGTCGCAGCGGAATTCTGCTGGCTGATATTTTTGCCTTGGGCTTGGCGATGTTAGCACTGAGTGGAGTGTGGGTGTGGTCAACAAAACCCGGCCGCTGGCGCAAGCGCAAGCAGGACGCCTGAATACTCGTCGTTTACTGTAAGGGTTAGTTTGTGACTTTAGCTCTGCATTTTTGATTGCTGGTAGTTTTCGATGCCAACTTTATCAATTAGCCCCAGCTGGGTTTCAAGCCAGTCAACATGCTCTTCTTCTGATTCCAGTATATCTGCAAAAATATCGCGGCTGACGTAGTCGCGTATGGACTCACAGTACTCGATGGCGTCTCGCAGGTCGGGTATTGCCTTAAGCTCAAGGCGAAGGTCGCACTCGAGCATCTCGCGAGTGTCTTCACCTATGAGTAATTTGCCAAGATCTTGCAGGTTAGGAAGGCCTTCCAGAAATAAAATACGGTTTATAAGCATGTCGGCATGCTTCATTTCATCTATAGATTCGGCGTACTCGTGTTCGGCTAGCTCGGTGAGCCCCCAGTCTTTGTACATACGGGAATGAAGAAAGTACTGATTGATCGCTACCAGTTCGTTGGCCAGCGCCTGATTAAGATGACTTAGAACTTTAGGATCGCCTTTCATGGGATTCACTCTTCTGTGGTATCGGGTTTTAATATAGAAGTGTGGTGGCGTGCAGAGGACTTGTCAATAAGAGCTGGTGGCTCAGGCGGCGCAGTAGGCTAGTGAGTAATTGATATCGAGGCCGTTTTCTTCGGCGAGAATCTGCAAGGCAAAATCGGCGCATGAGCCGCATTGGGAGGCAACACCAAGCTGTAACTGCAATTGATCCAGCGAGGCACAGCCTTGACTCGCCGCTTTGCGAATTTGCTTGTCAGTAATGCCATTGCAGAGACAGACGTACATGAGAATACCCTTGATTCGATAGTCAAGTAGTATATACGAATGAGAATGATTGTCAATACCATTTACTTCAAATGAGAATGGAATACCTTGTGTTAGATCAAATAAGCTTGGGTATTCACTTTTTTGCTGTTTCCGGTGTGGAAATAGGTGCGTTTTTAAGCCAGCTAGGTATTATTGCCAGTTCGGTTTCCGGGCTGATGTTATTGGCCCGTATGAGATTTCTGTAAATACACCATGGTTTAAAGGAGATAGAAAATGGGTGTTTTAGTTGGTAAGGCAGCTCCCGATTTTACGGTAGCAGCGGTATTGGGTAGTGGCGAGATCGTTGATTCCTATACACGCTCTGAAGCGATGAAGGGTAAATATGGTCTGGTGTTCTTTTACCCTCTGGATTTTACCTTTGTATGTCCCTCTGAGCTGATTGCGCTTGATCATCGAATGGACAAGTTCACCGAATTAGGTGTTGAAGTTGTTGGTGTTTCGATCGATTCCCAGTTTACTCATAATGCCTGGCGTAATACGTCGATCAATGACGGTGGTATTGGTGCGGTGCGCTATACCTTGGCTGCTGACGTGAAACACGACATCTGTCGTGCTTATGATGTAGAAGCTGACGGTGGCGTGGCGTTCCGTGGTGCATTCATTATCGACCCTGCGGGCAACGTTCGTGCACAGGTAGTCAATGATTTACCTTTAGGGCGAAATATTGATGAGCTGGTACGCGTAGTAGAAGCCTTACAATTCCACGAAGAGCATGGTGAAGTTTGTCCTGCCGGTTGGAGTAAAGGCGATAAAGGTATGGATGCCTCGCCTGATGGCGTTGCTGCCTACCTGGCTGAGAATTCAGAGCAACTGTAAGTTCTTGCTGATAAAAAAATCGGGCCTTGGCCCGATTTTTTTATGTCTCGATTTTGTCATCGCCGGTGGGCGCAGCCAGCGGCCATTCGCCCAGCTCCTGCCAGCGGTTAATGATTTTACAAAACAGATCGGCAGTCTTTTCAGTATCGTAGTCTGCCGCGTGGGCCTGTTTGTTGTCAAAAGGGATGTCGGCCGCAGCACAGCTTTTTGCCAGTACTGTCTGGCCGTAAGCTAATGCAGCAAAACTGACGGTGTCAAAGACGGAAAAAGGATGCAGTGGGTTACGTTTAATGTCCAACCGTTCAGCAGCGGCCATAATAAAACCGTGATCAAAGAAGGCATTGTGACCGACCAAAACCGCGCGGGTACAGCCGTGAGCCTTAACCGCTCTGCGAATATGTTGAAATAGATCGAGCAGCGCCTCGCCTTCATCGACTGCTTCGCGGGCCGGGTCGTCGGGATCTATGCCGGTAAATTGCAAAGCCGCAGGTTCAAGGTTGGCGCCGTCAAACGGCGTTACGTGATAAAACAATGTATCGTTTCTGTGCAGATTACCGTCTTGGTCAACATCAATAATACAGGCGCCAATTTGTAAAATGGCATCGGTGGCTGAGTTAAATCCACCAGTTTCAACATCTATGACGACGGGTAAAAAACCGCGAAATCTTTTTGCCAGAAGAGATTTGTGTTCTGCGTTATCTGTGGGTTCGGTATCAGTCATGCAATAGCTCTGCGGTCCAGGCCAGGGTTTCGCCGGCGCCTAGTGGTGTTAAGTGAGTGCTGCCAAGAGGCAGTTGCTGTGGGATCGTCTGGTCTGTTTTATGCAGCCGCATTCTTGTCGTGTTTCTGTCCAGTCCGTAAAAGTTGGGGCCAAAGTGACTGGCGAAGTCCTCTAGCTTGTCCAGCGCCCCTTCGCCGGCAAATGCCTCGGCATAATATTCCATTGCGTAACGAGCGGTATAACAGCCGGCACAGCCGCAGGCCGCTTCTTTCTTGTCGGTAGTATGAGGTGCGGAATCAGTGCCCAAAAAGAATTTGGGATTACCGCTGGTAGCGGCCTTCAGCAACGCTTGTTGGTGTATGTCACGTTTTAGAATTGGCAGGCAGTAATAATGTGGACGAATTCCGCCTGCCAGCATGTGGTTGCGGTTGTAGAGCAGGTGGTGAGCAGTAATAGTGGCTGCGATAAGCGGGCCACTGCACTCGACAAATTCCACGGCTTGCGCGGTTGTAATGTGCTCAAGTACCACTTTGAGCTTGGGGTGTCGGCTGACCAATGGGGCCAGGCTGCGCTCAATGAATATAGCTTCGCGGTCAAATATATCAATGTCGCTATCAGTGACTTCACCGTGGACCAGCAGGGGCAGTCCGTATGTTTCCATTGCGTCAAGTGTAGATTGAATCTTGTCCAGCGAGGTGACGCCATTGTCCGAATTGGTGGTGGCGCCAGCGGGGTAAAGCTTGGCCGCGTAAATATGGGGGTGTTCTGCCGCTTCCTTGATATCTTCAGCTGTGGTTGTGTCAGTCAGGTAAATAGTCATTAATGGCGTGAAGTCATTCGCCTCGGGTAGTGCCGCCAGAATGCGCTCGCGATAGGACATCGCCTGATTTGCATTGACAATAGGCGGGCTCAGATTGGGCATAATGATGGCTCTGCCAAACTGACGACTGACGTCCAGCACAGTGGTTTCCAGTGCATCGTTATCGCGCAAGTGTATATGCCAATCGTCCGGGCGCGTAATAATCAGTTCCTGCATGATGATTCCAGCCTGTTAAGATGGCGGCATCCTACCGTAAATAGCCCAATAACGACAGTCTGAGCGCTGGGAATATTGCGCCACAAGCGTTAGAATACGCGCCGTTTCGGCCTTTCTGGCCTAATAGTGATTGTGTTGGAGAACCTGATGTCTGATATCAACAAAGTAGTACTGGCGTATTCCGGTGGTTTGGATACCTCTGTGATTGTCCGCTGGTTGCAGGAAACCTATCAGTGTGAGGTGGTGACCTTCACGGCTGATATTGGTCAGGGTGAAGAAGTAGAGCCGGCTCGGGCTAAGGCTGAGGCTTTGGGCGTAAAGGAAATCTATATCGATGATCTACGCGAAGAATTTGTTCGTGACTATGTCTTTCCTATGTTTCGGGCTAACACAGTCTATGAGGGCGAGTACTTGTTGGGTACTTCGATTGCACGGCCATTGATTGCCAAGCGTCTGATTGAGATCGCCAATGAAACTAATGCTGATGCCATTTCGCATGGCGCGACCGGCAAGGGAAATGACCAAGTACGTTTTGAATTGGGCGCCTATGCGCTTAAACCTGGTATTAAGGTCATTGCTCCGTGGCGTGAGTGGGATCTGACCTCGCGTGAAACCTTGATGCAATATTGTGCCGAGCGCGACATTCCGGTCGATTATGCCTCTAGTAAGAAAAAGTCGCCTTTCTCTATGGATGCCAATTTACTGCATATCTCTTATGAGGGCGGAAATCTGGAGGACCCCTGGTCTGAAGCAGAAGACGACATGTGGCGTTGGTCGGTATCGCCTGAGCAAGCGCCCGATATGGCAACTTATCTCGAGCTGAGCTACCGTGGCGGCGATATCGTCGCAATTGATGGTGTCGAGATGTCTCCTGCCACTGTGCTGGAATACCTGAATAAGGTTGGTGGCGACAACGGTATCGGTCGTTTGGACATTGTAGAAAACCGCTATGTTGGGATGAAATCTCGCGGTTGTTACGAAACGCCTGGCGGCACCATCATGCTTAAAGCTCACCGAGCCATTGAATCGCTGACGCTTGATCGTGAAGTAGCGCATTTCAAGGACTCATTGATTCCGCGTTATGCCGAGGTGATTTACAACGGTTACTGGTGGAGCCCGGAGCGGGCAATGATGCAAGTGGCCATAGACCAGTCTCAGGCAGTGGTTAATGGCGTGGTACGGGTTAAGTTGTACAAAGGCAATGTATCGATTGCCGGTAGGCAGTCAGATGACTCACTGTTCGATGAATCAATTGCCACCTTTGAAGATGACGCTGGCGCCTACGATCAAAAAGATGCTGAGGGCTTCATCAAGCTCAACGCGCTGCGGATGCGAATCGCGGCAAACAAGGGCAGAAAACTGTTCTAGACGCTGTTATATTAGGAGGGTGGCCACTGTGGCCGCCCTTTTTTTACATAAAACATTGAGGGACACTATGGAAAGCGATACTCACTCTAAATTTATGGGCTACTTACTGTGGATTTTCGGTTTTATGGGAGCTCACCGCTTCTATTATGGCAAACAGATAACAGGTGTGATTTGGTTCTTTACGCTGGGTTTGTTTTTCATCGGCTGGATCATCGATCTATTCTTGATCCCGATGATGGACCGGGATGCCGACCATCGATTCACCGCCGGTCGTATCGATTATAACTTGACCTGGATATTGCTGACTTTTCTCGGGATATTCGGTATTCATCGCTTTTATCAGGGCAAAATTTTCACCGGTATTCTCTACTTGCTTACCGTCGGTTTGTTTGGCATTGGCCTGCTATATGACTTTCTTACCCTCAATGAGCAGATATCTGAAGTGAATAGCGGTAGCTAGTCTCTCCTCTAAGAATCCATTACCGGTCGATCTGATCGACTGGTAAGACTATTATCTTTTCCCTGTCGATTTCAGGCCCTCTCTGTAGCATCGAGCCATTGTATCGTTAAATCTGGCCTATACTAGTCTAGGCTCAGCCGATTTTTATTGGGCTTGAATTAATGAGGAGATCTGCTTATGACAGAATTGTCTCTGGCTACCTTGGCCAATCTGGCGGAAATTATAGGCGCTGGTTCCATCATTACCGGTTTGATTTTTGGTGCCATTCAGATAAAACATTATCGTCGCAAACAAATGGATACGGTAGCTGCAAATCTGACTCAGACCTTTTATAGCCGCCAACTGGCCGAGGCGCTGGCAATATTACAGCCTTTGCCGGACGGTATTAGCCTGCAGGAATTACGTGATCTCGGTCCGGATTATACTGAAGCAGCGATTACCGTAACGACCTCTTTTGAAACTATGGGTCTGCTTGTTTTCAAACGTATTGCCCCGCTTGAACTGGTACTGGATTTGGCTGGCGGTGTGGTGACCACAATGTCGCGCAAGTTGAAACGCTGGCAGGAGGATGTGCGGAGCGAACAACAGCAGCCGTCCTGGGGTGAGTGGTTTGAGTGGCTTGGTGATCAGGCTGGTAAAATGAAGAGTAATACGTCTCCGGCTCATATTCGCCACAGGGACTGGAAACCTTAGCCTTTCTTTTTTTGATGCTAAAACATACCGATTTGACCCGGGCCGGTGACAATTGCTCTCGGCACCGACACCTACCAGCCGATAGAAAAGCAATACCGGATTACCCAGAGTCGTAACGGTGCACTTAATAGCAGTCAGTTTGGTGAGCGAATGACCGCCAGTGGTCCTTTTGCTGAAATAATCGGCAAACGTTTTGAGAAGGCCTGTAAGGTTAATGGCGTTAATAAAAATGAGCATTGGCAGTTGGATTGCTCACGCTTCCGTAATGCCGAAAACAGGCAGCAGAGCCTGTTTTAGCCGCGTTTTTTTATTACATCTTGATCACGGATTAATAGATATCGTTTACTAATGTGCATGAGTGAATGGAATTTTAATGCTCGGCTGGGTTAAGCTATTATCCCAAGAGGATAATAAATGCGTATAACTGAAATACTCCGCCCGATGTTTTCGATGGACCTGAGAACCATCGCGCTGGTGCGTATTTTTCTAGCTGTTATCCTGATTGTAGATTTACTCTTTAAACTGCCCTGGCTGGGCGCTTTTTATTCCGATGCCGGTCTACTTCCCCGAGCAGAGCTAATAGGCTATGGCGGTGCCAAGTCCTACTTGTGGTCATTACACTTTATTAGCGGCGAATGGTATTGGCAGGCTTTTCTTTGGTTTATTGCGCTGCTGGCGGCTTGTTCACTCGCTCTGGGTTATCGCGCCCGTCTGAGCTGTTTCCTGAGCTGGATACTATTTGTGTCCGCCTTTAATCGAAACAATGGCATTGTCTCGGGCGCGGATGATTTACTCTGTCTGTTGTTGTTTTGGGCCATGTTTCTACCCTTGGGCGTTCGACTGGCCGTGGATCAATTGTCTTCACCTGATCACTATCATTCTGTCCCGAATGAGTACTTTTCCTCAGCGACCGCCATTTTTTTGTTGCAGGCGGCATCGCTTTATTTTTTTGCTGCGCTACTGAAGGATTCTCCTGCCTGGGGGGTCGAAGGCACTGCCGTCTATCTGGCACTTCATCTTGATCATTACGCGACCCAATGGGCTGAATATATCAGGGGCTTTCCATTGTTGCTGCAGGGGCTGACAAAATTTGTCTGGTGGTTAGAGTTATGCATGCCTGTTTTTATGTTCCTACCCATTGGCCAGTGGACTGTCCGCCTGCTGGTTATGTTGTTATTGATCGGTATGCATCTGGGCTTTCATATCTTTTTGCAGATCGGCCTATTTGCTTTCATTAGTATTGCTTCAGTTTTGGCTTTCACACCCGGCGTCGTATGGGATTGGCTTAATCGTCGCCTGGCCACCAAAAGGCGTTGCGCTGTCATCATCTGGTATGACACCGATTGCGGCTTTTGTCGGCAAATGTGTTTTTTGATGAAAACATTACTGATTTTGCCCTGGGTACAGGTTCGGCCAGCGATAGAGAACGATCAAGTAAATACTGTACTGCAACGTGAATATTCCTGGGTGGTACAGTCTTCTGCGGGCAAGCAGTTTCTTCGCTGGGGGGCTTTTGTGCATCTGGTGAGCATATCGCCGCTATGGTTTTGGATCTCGCCATTGCTGCGAATACCACGTTTGGCGCTAGCAGGTGACAAAGCGTATTGCAGGGTGGGGGGTGCTAGAGAGTTACTGGGTCAGCGCCTCAATGCTGTTCTACCCCCATACCGGCCGATTTTTATGCCCAGCTGGTTGACTACCGCAACCTTGGTACTATTGGCTATGGCTTCCATTGGTTATTACAATGTCAGAGGTTTGGTTCCCGAGCAGTTGCCAATGCCATTATGGCTAAAGACGCCTCTCAGCGTGCTCCATTTGAAACAGAAGTGGAATATGTTTGCACCCCAGCCTATGACCGGCGATGGATGGTATATCGTTGAGGGAATGTTGGAAGATGGGCGAAGCTTGAACCTCCTGGATGGTAGTTTCGGTTGGGTGGATAGAGCCAAGCCTGATCTGGTTTCTGATATGTACCCCATGTGGCGCTGGCGTAAGTTTATGGTACGTATGTATAGCCGTCGCTATTTGCTGCGACATTATGCTAACTATCATTGTCGCAACTGGAATAGGGGCTTGCCTGATTTATATCCGGAGTATCTAAAGCAGGTCACGATCACCTACATGCGTGAGGCGACTCTACTAAATTACCAGTCGTCGATTCCCGAAGAACAAGTTTTGCGTACTCATCAATGTAGCTAATTCCATCTGGCGCCGCCGGTCGTTTCCGTTTTGATCTAATTATCATATTAGTGCGTAACATACCTGAAGATAACAGGTGGGCTTATGCTTGGTTTTTGCGCGCGCGGTTTGATGGCCGTATTTATTTTAATGTAGCGCCTTGTCTCCTTATATCAAGTTACTCAATTTTGCGTGGGAGGGTGATATTGTCTACCAGCTGATTTATCATCGGGATAAGTCTTCCAGCTAAAAAAGCGATGTTCCCTCAATGAGTACCAGAACAAACTCCAGTCGTCCGGTATATTCAACAGCAGATGGCCGATTATGCCCTGGTTGTGGTAAAGCCAAAGCACTCTGTGATTGTAAAAAATCATATTCTAAGCCTGCATCCGACGGTGTTGTTCGGCTACAGCGTCAAACCAAGGGTAGAAAAGGCGCGGGAGTGACGCTCATTACCGGTGTGCCACTTGCGGGAGATGAGCTCAAAGAACTGGCATCCAAATTGAAAAAGGCCTGCGGCGTCGGTGGATCGCTAAAAGATGGCGTGATTGAAATTCAAGGCGACCAAAGAACTGTGCTGAAACCGCTGTTGGAAAAGCGTGGCTGGTTGGTGAAAATTGCGGGAGGATAGCATCGGGAACTTGTGCCCTCATTTGTCGTCCAAACAGCCTCGGTAATCAGGATAATTTTTCATGAGGGATACACGACCATTATTACTTCAAACCGATTTCCCCAGTCTACGTCGGGCCAGCCTCGATACCCTGCAGGTCAATCTCGGATATCTCTGCAATCTCAGTTGTGTTCATTGCCATGTTAACGCTGGTCCAAGCCGTACGGAGTTAATGAGCCGTGAGGTGATCGACACATTGCTGGAGTTTTTGGCGCAACATGATATCGGCACGCTGGATTTAACCGGCGGCGCGCCGGAGATGAATCCACATTTTTGCTATTTTGTAGAATCCGCCAGAGCGATGGGGGTTCGGGTGATTGATCGCTGTAATCTTACCGTGCTACTAGAGCCAGGCTTTGAAGAAATGGCCGAGTTTTTAGCGCGTCAACAGGTTGTAATCACCGCCTCATTGCCGTGTTATCTGGAAGAGAATGTTAGCGCCCAGCGCGGCGACGGTGTTTACCAAGACAGTGTTGCTGTACTGAAAATGCTTAATGGTCTGGGTTACGGTCTTGGCGCCGAGCTGGAGCTAAATCTGGTTTACAACCCGATTGGGGCGGTATTACCTCCTTCTCAATTGCAGCTCGAGGCAGACTATAAGCGTGAGCTGGGAGAACGATTCGGTATTACTTTCGATAGTTTACACACGATTACCAATATGCCGATCAGTCGATTTGGCGCCGTTTTATTGGCTCAAAATTCTTTCGATAGCTATATGAGTTTGCTGAAGAACAATTATTCAGCGGAGAATTTACCCACCCTGATGTGTCGCTCCCTGCTCAGCGTGGATTGGCAGGGTTATGTCTACGATTGCGATTTTAATCAAATGCTTGATATGCCCTTAAAGCGGGGAGATCTGCTGGCCAGCGATACCCGACAGTGGCATATCTCTGAGCTGATGAATACGCGAGTCGAGGGCTGGCCTATTGAGACGGGCGAGCATTGTTATGGTTGCGCCGCTGGACAAGGCAGTAGTTGTGGTGGCGCACTGGATGTCGCATGATCAGCCTCGAGTATCAATTATTATACCTGCGCTGAATGAAGCTCCCGTTATAGAGTCTCTACTGGGTCAACTGCAAACCTTGCGCCAGTATGGCTGTGAAGTTTTGCTGGCTGATGGAGGGAGTTGTGATACCACGGTAGATCTGGCACGGCCCTTGGTTGATAAGGTGCTGGAAAGCTCCGCGGGTCGCAGCCTGCAGATGAATGCGGGAGCCTCGCAGTCTCAGGCAGAGTGGCTCTGGTTTCTCCATGCCGATGCAAGCCTGTTGCATAACCCGTCAGTTTATCTTGAATGTATTTTAAGTGCCTCTCGATGGGGTTTTTTTCCGGTCCGCCTTAGTGGTCATCAGATCTTGCTGCGAGTGATAGAAAAGGCGATGCGCTGGCGCTCCAGCCTAACGGGCGTGGCAACAGGTGATCAGGGTTTATTTGTGCGGCGAGACGTATTTGAGCGGGCGGGCGGCTATGAAAATGTTCCGCTGATGGAGGATGTTGCATTGACTAAGGTGTTGCGCCGCGTGGCTGCGCCAACAGTGGCCTCCTCTGTTTTGGGTGCCTCCAGTCGACGCTGGGAGCAGCGAGGGCTTATCTCTACCATCGTATTAATGTGGCGTCTGCGCTTCGACTATTGGCGTGGTGTCTCGCCGCAACAGTTAGCGGTCCGGTATCTATAATGCAGGCCGAGGTAGCGATTCTTCTATTCGCCAAGGCGCCAGTAGATGGTCAGGTTAAAACTAGACTGCAGCCTTTTTTGTGCTCGCAGCAGGCAACTCGGCTCTATCGAATGATGTTAGGCAACGCTATTGATACTGCGAAGGAAGTTAGCGAGGCCGATCTACAGATTTACTGCGCAGGGGGCATTCATCATGAATTTTGGTCCTCGTACGAGAGTTCCTTGGCTCTCCATGAGCAGTATGGCGCGGATCTTGGTGAGCGAATGTATCATGCCGTCGAGGCTGCGATGCAGGATTACTCGCCGGTGATTCTTATCGGCGCGGACTGTCCTCAACTGAATGCTGAATATATAAAACAGGCTGTGGACCTATTAGCTCAAGGCTATGATGCGGTGATAGGTCCCGCCACCGATGGGGGCTATGTATTGTTGGGTCTTAATCGCGTGGACTGGGGGGTTTTCTCGGCTATTGAGTGGGGCAAGGATAGTGTTCTTGAGGATACCCAGACTAATCTTTTGCGACTGGGTTGGAGTTTTCAACTGCTATCCGCGTTGAGTGATATAGACCGCCCTGAGGATTTATCAAAACTGCCTGTCGGCTGGTCATACTAGGCTGCAGCGGGTGTCTGCCAGTGCAGGGCTTTGCCATGATGAAAATAGTGGCGCCAGAAGCTGGCTAATTCTTCGTCTTGACTGGCGGTGGGCACTGGAAGGCCGCTGCGCTCGTAAATGAGCCAGGCGATAGCCGTTGCATAGGCAAAATTATGCTGCATTTCTATATCAGGGCTTTTCAGGAATTCGTATCGACTTGCCAGACTGCGAACTCTGCTGGCTAGATCTGGGTGAAAGGCCAGGTAGCGATCCCATACATCACGATGTTGCTCGGAGGTAATACCGTAAATTCCAATGCCCTCTCCATTACAGCAGCTGCTCAGTCCAGATTCAGACAGTGCCGTGCCCAATAGGAGTTGGCTGGCGTCGCTGGAAGCGACTCCCAGGTATTGAAGGGTTGGTATGATAACCAGCTGCTCAAAGGCTCGGCTTTTACCACTCATTGTTCACCCCATCTCATAGGTGTTATACGAGGCCACGGCTAAATTGACTGTGGCAGGGCGAGTGCTTGGTATGTTTATTGCGCCCTTGGGAGACCAGTTTGCAACAATAAAATAAAAAATCAAGCATTTTATAGGTTTAGGCTATTATCCTAAGGCCTAATATGGAAAGACGGTGTATCGCGTTGTCTCCACTAACAAAAAAGCCCCCGCTGGGCGGAGGCTTTTAAAATTCGAGATACTTAGTCTACAAAAGCGGGCGCAAAACCCACATCCCAAATAATCACTGTGCCAACCATCATGATGACTATGACAACCAAGCCAATAGCAACTATAGCGCTGGCGTACAGAAAACCTCTTTCTGCAGGAACCTTCATCATGATGGGGATGCCGGTATACAGCAGGTAAACCGTATAGCTTACAACGAGCAGGCCGATCAGAAAATCCAGCGCAAAGTTTGGATAAACGCCAACCACGCTTATTAGTAGTGCTGGCGTGACTACGCAGGCTGCTACAGCGAAGCCTTTGAGTGGAGTGGACTCTGCCTCATAAGTTTCTGCCATCCAGTGAATAAAATAACCCATACAGTAGACTGCAGCCAGTTGGGTAAAGTAATAGATGACAGCAATAAAACGGGCGCTTTCCTCGGCCAGTTTTGTCGGATCGGAGTCGCCTATACTCCAGCCGATTTGAGTGGTGCCGTAGTTCCACGCAATTGTAGGTATTAATCCCAGAATGACAGGAAGTATAAGATAAGGGCGAAGTTGAGCATCGGATTTTTCGGCCAGTTTCCCCCAAGCTACTTTCGGTTGGGTAAGTAAACCAATAATTGTACCTAGCATGCGTATCTCCTAAACGATTATTGTATTTTTACGATGATAAAAAATCTGTGTTCAAGGCTAAGCATTGATAGACATTATGTCCAGTGAGCTAGGTCAACTTAGTCTGCATTTTTACAGTCAGCGCGATTCCGTCGTGACTCTGATACCGGCTGTGGTACGAAGCCGTTCAGGATCCAGTATGGCCAGCTCTTTATTGTCTACAGACAGTAAACCTGTCTTCTGGAAACGGCTGAATACGCGGCTGACAGTTTCAACGGTAAGGCCTAAATAGTTACCTATGTCTGTACGAGACATAGGTAAACGGAAATGTGTGGGTGATAACTTACGCAGGGAAAATCGAGCAGAGAGGCTAACCAGCAGCGCAGCGATACGTTCTTCAGCGGAGTTTTTGCTTAATAGTGTAATTAACTCCTGGTCATAGGCAATTTCCTGACTCATCAGCTGAAAAAAGTGACGCTGGAGTGTGGGAATCGCAGTGCTGAGATCGCCCAGTCGTTCAAAGGGGATTTCACAGATAGCGGCAGTTTCAAGCGCCTTGGCAGAAGAGGCATGTCGATTACGACCAATGCCGTCCATACCAAGAATTTCGCCGGGGAAATAAAATCCGGTAACTTGTTCTTTACCGTCTCCAGTAATCCTGTAGGCCTTCAGGCTGCCTGAGCGTACGGCGTAGACCGAGCCAAATACTTCATTTTCTCGAAAAATGTGCTCACCTTTACGGAGTGGTTTGCCGCGTTGGATGATATCGTCAAGTTGCTCTATTTCAACCGTTTCAAGGGCAATTGGCAGGCAAATACTATTAAGGCGGCAGTTGCCACAAGATACTTGATAGTTGTGTGGGCAGCGTTGGTCTGTTTGACCTAAAGTCATTGCCATGTTCTCCGTTGACGATATAGACATAATCCTTCCCTAGCGCACTGATACCCTTTCTAATTATAGGGTATTCGGCTGTATTGTATAGGGGAGGGCACTATATTGTTCGGGAAAATCGTTGTTGCGACTGCTCTGTCAGGTGTGCGTCAAAAGCCATACAGATATTACGAATTAGCATTCTTCCTGCTTGGGTAACCAGAATTTCATCCGGACCAACAATTACCAGTCCATCTTCACTTAGCGGCTCAAGATTGATCAACGATTTTTTAAAGTGACTAGTAAAGACGATGCCAAATTCTTGTTCTATTGCTGGGATATCCACGCGCAATTGGCAGGCTAAATTCATAATGACTTTGCGACGTAGATGGTCTTCCTGCGACATCGTACAGCCATTGGCTATGGGTAAGTCATTTTCATCCAGTGCCTGGTAGTAAGTTTCAAGATCTTTATGGTTTTGTGAGTAGCTGCCATTAAATTGCGAAATGGCAGAGGGTCCTAAGCCTATAAGGTCTGGCGCCAGGCAGGTGGAATAGCCCTGAAAGTTGCGCTGTAGTCGGCCGTCTTTTCTGGCAATGGCCAGCTCGTCATCGGGCCGGACAAAGTGATCCATGCCGATATAGTCGTAACCGGCGGCCAACAGGCGTTCGCCAATGTATTGGAACATGGCCAGCTTTTCTCCTCCATTGGGCAGCTGTAGGCGATCTATGGCGCGTTGAGAGGAGAATCTTTCCGGCAGGTGGGCATAGTTGTAGCACGCAATCCGGTCAGGCTGCAGTTCGATCACTTTATCCATGGTGTCTGCGTAGCTGGCCACTGACTGCATAGGTAGACCATAGATTAGGTCAAAGCTTAATGATCGATAGTTATGGCGACGAATTGCATGGGTAAGGCCTTTCACCATCTCATAGGACTGTAGGCGATTAACCGCTCGTTGCACCAAGGGGTCAAAATCCTGGATGCCTATGCTGATGCGATTAAAATTCAAGCCTTTCAAAAGCGCGACGGTACTTTTACTGATTGTGCGGGGGTCTATCTCAATAGAGAACTCTCTAGCCTCTGTGTTATCCAGATTAAAGTGGGTGCCAATGTGATGCATCAATTCAGTGAGTTCTGCCGGGTCCAGATAGGTCGGTGTACCACCGCCGAAGTGGAGCTGGGTGACACGACGTTTCTTGTGCAGTGCACCGCGTAGCTCCAATTCTTGTTCAAGGTGGTCGAGAAAGGGGCGCACCAGATGACGCTTGCGAGTAACGACTTTGTTGCAAGCGCAGTAATAACAAATGTTTTCGCAAAATGGTATGTGCACATAGAGCGAAAGCGGCGAGATATTGGCGTGTGTTTTTGCAGCGAGTGCACGGTAGTCACCGGCGTCGAAGTTTTTGTCGAATACGTTTGCCGTTGGATAAGAAGTATAGCGTGGCCCGGGCATGTCATACTTTTTGAGAAGATGCGTGTCCCAATGGCTTGTGGCCTGTATCGCGGTAGTAGTGCTCATGATTTTTGTCGGAGATGAATGTCAGCGTAGTTTATGAGATCTGGCGATTTAGGTACTTGATTCAGGTCAAGCTGTTCTCTGGCTTATGCGAATTATTGACGCTCAAGGGATATATCTATGAAAACACTTTCCAAATTAGCAGTGGCTATTGCCGTTGCCTCCGTATCTGCCATCAGCAGCGTTCAGGCCTATGAGGCAGACGATACTCAGCGTCGCCTTTTTTATTCTCTGCGAAAAATGAGGCTGATTTACTTCTAGTTATGGAGTGTTTAATTCGTCAGTACGGTCTGGGGTATATTTTCCAAGCGGTCATCCTGGCGGTCAAAAATCAGCGCTCCAGGAACTCGCTGCGCTCAGACACCCTTACGCTCAATCTGATTTTTGATCGCCAGGAGAGCATGCCCTGATTGCTTGAAAAATACACCCCAAACCGAACTGACTTCGTTCTTCGCGTGACCACTCGCGGCAATTGCTAAATCTAGGCTATTGCTTTAACTCTAAAAAGGTGGAGCCACTTAGGGTACAGGAGTGTTTAATTCGCTATTCCGGTCTGAGGTGTATTTTTCAACCGGTCATCCTAGCGGTCAAAAATCAGCGCTTCAGGAACTCGCTGCGCTCAGACACCCTTGCGCTCAATCTGATTTTAGACTGCCAGGAGAGCATGCCCTGATTGGTTGAAAAATACACCTCAGACCAAACTAGCTTGGTTCTTCATGTGAGTTACAAGTTCTAACTGTTAGCTCGAACGGAAAGGCGGGTTTTCAGTAGAGCGCATCCGTTTTTTTTATTCTCGGTGAAAATTGAGGCTGATTTTGCTTCTAGGTATGGAGTGTTTAATTCGTCAGTACGGTCGGTGGTGTATTTTTCAAGCGGTCATCCTGACAGTCAAAAATCAGCGCTTCAGGAACTCGCTGCGCTCAGACACCCTTCCGCTCAATCTGATTTTAGACGGCCAGGAGAGCATGCCCTGATTGCTTGAAAAATACACCACCGACCGTACTGACTCTGTTCTAGGAGTGACCAACTGCTATACGTTAATGAGCTGTTTTGTTGTTTGTTTATCAGGTGTATTCAAATTGATATTTTCACTTTTTAGTTTCTGGCTTCTGATAAATCCCCCGTATATTGAATCCCACATTCCCACATTCCCACATTCCCACATTCCCACATTCCCACATTCCCACAGACCCAGCCTTCATCGTTGTGTGTGTTTTCTCGCCCAATCAGGGCACGTTTAGCCAGTTGCAAAATTCAGATGAAGCGTAAGGGTGTCTGAGCGCAGCGAGTTCCTGTAGCGCTGAATTTTGCAACTGGCTGTGACCGGGCGAGAAAACACACACAACGATTAAGGCGGCACAGTAAGCAGAGTGGCTGTAGAGAATCAGATCGCGATCAGCTGTTCTGAGTTAGTCAGATTAATGATGGCTATTGTGGTCTTTCATTGAACTACCCTCAGAAGAACCAGCATGATTACTGTGGCTGAGAGGCATAGCCATGGTCCAGAGACCAAATAAAATCAACAAAACGGCTGCAGTAGTTTTGACAGATTTCTTCGCCAGCCAACGAGCCAATTGAGCAGAGAAAAAACTCGCACCAAACATAGAAGGTAAAGTGCCTAGTCCGAAGCCGACCATTAGTAAGCCAGATTCCAAAGCATTGGCACTGGAGGCAGACCAAATCAGTGTAGAGTAAACCAAACCGCAAGGAAGCCAGCCCCACAAAAGCCCCAGCCCCAAGGCCGCGGCAGGAGAGCGCACGGGCATTAATTTTCGAGTGACCGGTTGAATGTGACGCCACAGAATACTGCCAAACTTTTCCAGCTGTAACAGACCACGCCACCAGTCAGCGAGATATAGACCCATTGCAATGAGCAATAAGCCCGCAGTGATTCGCATAATGCCCATGACAGGTTTTATAGTATCAGCAGCGACTTGAGCCAGGCCGCCCAATAGCAAGCCAATGATGCCATAACTGAGAATACGCCCACAGCTAAAAAGAAAACTGTAGCTCGCACTACGTTTGGAGCCTGACTGACCCAGTGACAGAGCGCCAGCGATTCCACCACACATACCCAAGCAGTGCCCGCTGCCTAGTAAACCCAGACTAAACGCGGTTAGCAAAGAGGTGAGGATAGAGTCATTCATTTGTCGTTGTCTTTAGATTCGTCATCGTCAAAAAAAATGTCACGAGCATTGCGGTCAAGGTCGTCATATTGGTTAGATTTTACCGACCACATGAAGGCAGCTATACCGACCGCGGTTAGCAGTAGCGCAATGGGAATGAGGATGGCCAGGCTTTGCATAAACGGGTTCCGTATTAGGTGCGCAATAGACGCATGGCGTTTGCGACGACCACCAAAGAGCTTGCAGACATACCTATGGCGGCCAGCCATGGTGGTACCAGACCTGCAGCAGCCAGTGGGATGGCAGTAATATTATAGGCTAAAGACCAGCTGAGATTTTGTCGAATAATACGCCGAGTTTTACGACTTACAGAAACCAGCGTGGCCAGCCCGCGAAGATCATTCGACACCATAATACAGTCGGTATTATGGCGAGTTAAATCAGTGGCGTTGGCTACTGATATGGATATGTCGCTGGCGGCGAGCAAAGGTAGATCGTTAATGCCGTCACCAACGGCTATAACTATGCTGCCGGCTTGCTGTCTCTGTTGTAGTTGCTCCAGCTTATGCTCAGCACTCATGCTCTTTTGCCAGTCCGATAGCGACAACTGCGAAGCGACGTAGTCCGCCGCACCCGAGTTATCACCGCTTAGCATACAGGATGAAAGACCGAGTTTGTTTAATAACGATAGCGTCTCTTTTGCGCTCTCCCGCAGATTATCAGACAGGTCAAAGCGAGCCAGAATCTGTGTGCGGTCGGCCAGCCATACAGAGATATCACCGGAGCCAGCTGCGGCCTCGAGTGCAGCTGCAGGCAGACCAATAAATTCTTGCGTGCCGATACGATAGAGTTGCTCGCCAATCCGAGCTTCGATACCGTGCCCTGAGTGAATGGTGACCTCGCCGGTATCTGGCAGTGGGCTATCGGTTTTGAATGCGCTGGCGATAGGGTGGGACGAATGTAGCTCCAACGCACACGCGATTAACCATAGCTCTTGTTCTTTGCGATCTGGAGTATGTGCTATGGCATTGAGGCTGAGTTGTCCATCGGTGAGGGTGCCGGTCTTATCGAAGATGACCAAATCCGCTTTTGCCAGGCTTTCCATAATCTGGCTTTTGCGGAGGAGCAGGCCTTTCTCTCTCAATGAGCTCATAGCCGCTGTGATGGCAGTTGGTGTTGCCAGAGATAGAGCGCAGGGGCAACTAACGATCATCACTGAGAGGGCTATCAAGAGGGCTTTGTTTGGGTCCTGTGGGAACCACCAAATAAATACAATCGCCGCTAGTATTAGTACTGTGCCAACAAAAACTCCCGCCAGTTGGTCGGCTAGCTGAGCGGCTCGGGGTTTTTCCTGCTGTGCATGTTCGAGTAATCGGTTAATAGTTGAGAGGGTAGAGTGCTCGATGGTTGCTGCAACTCTCATTGTCAGCGTTCCGTCGCCGTTGAGGCTGCCGGCGCTTAGACGGTCACCGGTTCGTTTTGTGACGGGTAGATGCTCTCCGGTTAATACGGATTCGCTGACATCGCTATTGCCGCGCATAACCATACCGTCTACCGGAATGGGTTCGCCGGGTTTAATCATCACGATATCGTCAATGTTCAACATCGCCGGTGGGGTAGGTACGGGTACTGAATTTTCAATACGCCAGGCAACGTCCGGTCTTGTCTGGCTGGCTGCACGGTGCTCTGTGGAAAGAGAGTAACGAGCGCGCATTTCAAGATAACGTGATAAAAGTAGCAAGAATGTAAACATGGCCACCGAGTCGAAATATACCTCGCCTTGACCCGAAATAGTCGCCCATAGGCTTGCCAGATAGGCGGTGCCTATAGCGATAGAAATGGGTACGTCCATACCCAAGTGACGGTTCATAATGCTGCGTGTCGCAGCAACGAAGAACGGTCTGGCGGCATAAAACACCACCAGAGTAGAAACGATTAAGCTGCTATAGCGGATCAGGTCTCTGAGTGGCTCAGACATACCCTGCAGGGCGCCCGCATGCAGCGCAATGGCATACATTCCAACCTGCATCATGCCGATACCGGCTACGCCAAGTCGTAATAAGGCACTTCGGTTTTCTTGTTCCAGTTCAGCTTCTTCACGATCGGCCTGCCAAGGATAGGGGCGATAGCCAATGCTGTGGATTGCCTGAAATATGTCGCCGAGCTTGGTTTGATCTGTTTGCCAGCGAATTAATGCGCGGCGCCGCGCGAGATTAACATTAACGGACTCTATGCCTGACAGTTGTCCAATATGTTTTTCGATGAGCCAGGTGCAGGCCGCGCAGGTAATACCGCCGATTGAAATGTAGGCCTCGGAATAATTGTCATCATCAGAATGCACCACCCATTGCTGCTGGAAACGGGGGTCGTCATAGCGAGAGTAGCCGTTATCATCAGCATCCGCTTGTGTTGCTGGTTGGTCACGAAACTTGTAATAGTCGCCTAATCCGCCGCTAACGATGGTTTCTGAAACAGCCAGACAACCGGGGCAGCAGAAGACGCGCTGTTGTCCGAGAAGTACTGTGCAGAAACGTAGATCTGGCGCAGGCAAGCCACAGTGATAACAGGGCTGTTCGGTCATTAGGGTTTAAGCAGGGTGGTGGCGCGGGCACTGATGTCGATATCACTCTGAATGTTCCAGCTTTGTCCCTGACTTTCTCCGTCTATATCGACATACCAGCGATTAATGGGAAGATTGACCGTGCCGGTGTACCGATTGTTATCGATCAGCTGGAGGTCAATAACCTGATCCAGCTTCTCATCAAAAGGGTGTAGTAGGCTTAACTCGATTTTATCGACCGTCAAGTCGCTGGGCAAGACAATAAATTCGAGCGTATTGTTGCTGGCATCGATGGCCAGTGTAGTGCTGATGCCCAAAGCTTTGGCTGTTTGAATGGCAGCGATGGATTCATTGATTGCCAGGCCTTCTTTGTAATAGTCGTCCTTCACCATTGGGTTGGGTGAATTGAGCGCTACCCAGATGGTATACATGCAAGCGATAACCGCGACGGCTGGTAGTGCCATTATGAACCAGGGCCAAAATTGGCGGTACCAGGGTTCTATATCTGTGTCCATGTGGGTCATAATTCTTACCTGCCTGCTAGCGGTTTAAAGGGCCGATAAAGCGGCTGTCTTGTGTCTGGGTGATGGAGTCGTCATTGGTGTCTGTGACTGTAAACGTGATATCAGTGCTAGCGTCTGTTAACAGCCCCGGGTCGACTTGAAGCCTGACCGGCAGGGTATAGACTTCTCCGGCATTAACGACAATTTCGGTGGGTCCAATAAAAACCATATTCTCAATGCCTTGGCTGGAGATACGATAATCACGTAATTCCTGTGACATATTCATGATTTTAAGCGTGTATATATTTTCCACCAGCCCCATGTCCGTTTCAACGTAGAGACGATTACGGTCTCTCTCCGCATCCAGTCGCAAAGGTATACGGTTGAATAGCACACTGGAAAATAACCCGCACATGACAAGGATGACAATCACATAGCCGATTAATCGCGGGCGAAGAAATTGCGTTTTTCCGCCGGCCAGCTCTCGCTCGGTGGTATAGCTAACCAGGCCGGTTGGATAGTCCATTTTTTCCATCACGGAGTCGCAGGCATCGATACACAATGCGCAGCCAATGCACTGGTATTGAAGCCCATCACGAATATCTATGCCGGTAGGACAAACCTGAACGCACAGCTCGCAGTCTATGCAATCGCCCTTGCCTTCAGCCTGATAGTCGGCGCCTTTTTTTCGTGAGCCGCGGGGGTCACCCCGAGTGGCGTTGTAGGAAACAATCAGCGTATCACTGTCAAACATGGCCGACTGAAAGCGTGCGTAGGGGCACATGTGCATACATACCTGCTCACGCAGATAGGCAGCATTGATATAAGTGGCACAAGTAAAAAATAGGGTCCAGAGATAAGCCCAGGTATCTGCCTCACCGATGAAGAAATCGCTTATCAATATTTCAATAGGTGAAAAATAGCCAACAAAAGTGAAGCCGGTAACAAAGGCTATGCCGAGCCAGATACCGTGTTTAAGACTTTTACGATAGAGCTTGTTTAGTCCAAAGGGTTGTTTGTCGAGCTTAATTCGCTGGTTTCTGCTGCCCTCCGTCACCTGTTCTGCCCACATAAACATACTAGTCCACACCGTTTGGGGGCAGGTATACCCGCACCAGATGCGACCGGCAAAATTGGTTACGGCAAAAAGGCAAAAGGCAGCGATAATCAATAGCCAAGCAAGCATATGAAAATCTTGAGGCCAAAAAGTGAGGGAGAATATGTGAAATTGACGTGCTGGCAGGTCAAATAAGATAGCCTGACGATTGTCAAAGTTCAACCAGGGTAGTAGTACGTAGCCTAATAGTAGGGGCCAGCCAGTGAAAAGCCGTAGACGCTGAAATAAACCCTCAATCTTGCGGGTATAAATTTTTTCACGTTTTTGATACAGATCTATTTCGCCGACCTCTTCGAGGGCCAGCTCTTGAACAGGTATCAGCTTTTCGTCTGTCATGTTTTTACTACCGATATACAAGTCAATTAATATGAAATACAGGCGATAAATTCAGCTCGTATAATAACACAGTAGTAATAAAAAAATGGGCGACTAATTGTCGCCCATTTGATCTAGTCGGGGGTTCTATTTGTGTGACAGGCCATAGACATAAGCGGATAATAAGTGAATTTTGTTTTCGCTTAATAGTTCCCTATGCGGGGGCATCTTGCCGCCGCGCCCATTGGCAATAGTGAATTTTATCTGTGTAGGTGAGCCACCATAGAGCCAGTTATTATTGGTTAAATCAGGTGCTCCCATCATTTGGTTGCCTTTGCCATCTTGGCTGTGACAGGCGACGCAGAATGTGGCGAATTGAGCCGCTCCCTTCGTGGCCAGTACTTCGTCAACGGGACGGCCGTTGAGGCTCTGTACATAGGCGGTGACATTGATCAGGCCTTGTTCTCCCAGCGCATCTTTCCAGCCAGGCATGACACCATTGCGGCCGTGTGTAATAGAGGCTTTAATTTGCTCTGCGCTGCCGCCGTAGAGCCAGTTGTCATCGGTCAAATTGGGGAAGCCAAAGCCACCCGCTGCGTCAGATCCATGGCATTGAGCACAGTTATTGGCAAAAATTCGTTGCGACATCTTCATCGCCTTATCATCGCCTGCTAGCTCTTCTATCGGGGTGGCGGCATGCTGCGCAAAAAGGGGCCCGTAGCGTGCCTCGGCTTCTGCTATACGGCTTTCGTATTGATTCACCTGGGTCCAGTCTAATACACCTTTAAAATTACCCATGCCGGGGTAGGCAATCAGGTAGCCGATAGCAAAAATGACAGTAATGATGTACATATAAAACCACCACATGGGTAGTGGATTATCGTACTCTTCTATACCGTCATATATATGTCCTGTAGTTTGACCTGCTTTTCCGCTTTTATTGGCTATTAGAAGCCAAGTGACTAGTATCAGACTGATCACGGTTAAGACAATAATCCAACCACTCCAAAAGCTCGTCATAGCATTTTCCTCATTCGACAATCCTTGTGCATACTATCTTGTCGTTTATTGATCGGGCGTTTTATCCCGCTCGTTATTTTGTTCATCGGCAAACGGCAGGTTCGCAGCTTCAGAAAAATCTTTTTTCCTTTTATCGCTGTAAGCCCACCAGACCACACCAAGAAATGCGGTCATGGCAAGTATGGTAGCGATACCTCTAAGGGTATTAATATCCATGGGTTTACCTCTTTTGCTTCAATAGCGTGCCGAGTTGTTGCAGATAGGCAATCACGGCATCGCCTTCCGTTTTACCCGCAACAGCTGCTTTAGCGCCGTCCTTATCTTCCTGTGTGTAGGGTACGCCGACCAGGCTAAGAGCGTGCATTTTGGTTGCCGTTAGCTCACCGCTAAGTATTGTTTCAAACAGAAAAGGGAAGGCCGGCATATTGGATTCAGGTACAACCATCCGCGGGTCGATAAGGTGCATCCGATGCCAATCGTCGCTGTAGCGTTCACCCACTCGTGCCAGATCGGGTCCGGTACGCTTGGATCCCCACAGGAAGGGGTGTTCATATACCTGCTCACCGGCGACGGAATAGTGACCATAGCGCTCTGTTTCCGAGCGGAATGGCCGGATCATTTGTGAATGGCAGACATTACATCCTTCCCGGATGTACACATCACGCCCTTCAAGTTCGAGCGCAGCGTAGGGCTCCAGCCCTGCGATCGGTTCGTTGACATCTTTGGAGAAAAATAGCGGTACCAGTTCTACCAGGGCGCCAAAGCTGATCGCCACGACTATAAGTGGCACCATGATGGCAATATTCTTTTCGATAATATCGTGATTCATTCGAATAGCTCCTTAAGCGGCCTGGATGGCAACGTCAGATTGTTCTTCTGTGGCTGGCCTGACAGTCTTCCAGACGTTATAAGCCATGATGATCATGCCGATCAAAAAGATTAAACCACCCAGAAAACGCACGTAATAGCCCGGGTAGCTGGCTTCAACTGACTCTACAAAACTGTAAGTGAGGGTGCCGTCTGAGTTATAGGCACGCCACATCAAGCCCTGCATTATTCCATTGACCCACATTGAAGCGATATACAGTACTGTGCCAATAGTCGACAGCCAGAAATGCACATTGATAAGCGGTATGCTGTGCATTTCCTTGCGCCCGAACAGCTGTGGAATCAAATGGTAGAGAGAGCCGATGGATACCATGGCAACCCAGCCCAGTGCTCCTGAATGCACGTGTCCGATGGTCCAATCTGTATAATGAGACAAGGCATTCACGGTCTTAATCGACATCATAGGGCCTTCGAACGTAGACATACCGTAGAAAGACAAAGAAACGATCAGGAAGCGAAGAATCGGGTCAGTACGTAATTTATGCCACGCGCCTGATAGCGTCATCATGCCGTTGATCATGCCACCCCAACTAGGCGCCAGCAAAATTAGTGACATAACCATACCCAGGCTTTGAGCCCAGTCTGGCAGCGTTGTGTAGTGCAGGTGATGTGGCCCAGCCCAGATGTAGACAGCGATTAATGACCAAAAGTGGACGATGGACAAACGATAGGAATAGACCGGACGACCCGCTTGCTTAGGAACAAAGTAATACATCATGCCCAGGAAGCCCGCCGTGAGGAAAAAGCCTACCGCGTTGTGACCATACCACCACTGGATCATGGCGTCGGTGGTGCCGGCATATACCGAATAGGATTTGGTCATGCTCACCGGGATAGCGGCACTATTGACAATATGCAGAATGGCTACAGTGATAATAAACGCGGCAAAAAACCAGTTGGCTACATAGATGTGGGCTGTTTTGCGTTTGGCTATGGTACCAATAAATACGATAGCGTAAGAAACCCATACCAGAGTAATCAAAATATCAATCGGCCACTCGAGCTCGGCGTATTCTTTGCCACTGGTCCAGCCCATTGGAAGTGATATGGCCGCCAGTACAATGACCAGTTGCCAGCCCCAAAAAGTAAACGCGGCTAAAGGCCGGGCAAATAGCGTGGTTTGGCAGGTGCGTTGGACGATAAAGTATGAGGTGGCAAACAGTGCGCAGCCGCCAAACGCAAAAATAACAGCGTTTGTGTGCAGTGGTCGCAAACGACCAAAGTGAGTCCAGGGCAAACCCAGGTTTAATTCTGGCCATGCTAACTGCGCGGCAATAATACAGCCGACCAGCATGCCTACTATGCCCCATACAATAGTCATGATAGAAAATTGCTTTACGACCTTATAGTTGTACTCGGGGTGATCCAGTACAGTAGAGGATGTGCTCATGTGTGCCTTCCTGATTAAATAAAACGGCCTAAACAAGTTCTTATTAAAACGTAATTATACGGATTTACTGGCCTGGCGTTAGCGGCGCCATATTAGTGTAGCTCAAAGCTTACGCCTTGATGCAAATCAAGACCTAATGGGTATTCTCTCAATTAGCTTCATGTTTTTCTATATAGGCGATGGTGGTAGAAATTACCCAATACCTATCAGCTCCAGCGCATTGCCGTCGGGGTCCTGAATAAAAGCATAGCTCACTCCTTCGGCGAAGGGTGTTATTTCACTGTAAGGAGTATATCCGGCTTCTTGAAGTTGGTCGATAACCTCAAGTAAGTTACTAATCACAAGGCTTATATAGCGATATCCGTTGGCCTCAGTTGTACCACCCATAGTTGCGCTGTGCGCAGGGGGGGTATCATAGGTGACGAGTTTGATAATATTGTCGCCGACTGAAAAACGTTGCATATGGCCGCCGGGGAATGCCATTTCTCCCTGCAGGGTCAGCCCCAGCAGGTCCTGATAGAATTCCATCATCGGTTCAATTTGTGTCGTTACGATGCCGACTTCTATGCTGTTGGCGAGTAGCTTTAAAGGCATGATCGGTTCCTGAGTATTCCCGTCGGGATTTGAGTTATTATATACAGAATGCTGCAATGGGACTATGGGAGAGAGTGAAGCAAATGGAAGAAAGTAAAGTGCAGGCGCAGTTGGACGATCTTCAGTCGCAGTTGGCGTTTCAGGAGGATGCATTGTCTGCTCTTGAGCGGGGCAGCGCAGCGCAGCAAAAGCAGATTGATTTTATGCAGCGGATGTTAGCTGAAGTTGTCGAATCTCTACGGTCTTTACGGGAAAGTACCGGTAGCGGGGGTGATATGGATGATCAACCGCCCCCACATTATTAGTCAGTCCGCGCCATTAGTCTGGCTTAACGTCTTGTGCCTGGGGACCTTTTTCGCTATCGGCAATAGTGAAACTGACTTTTTGTCCAGGCTTCAGGTTACGTATTGACTCGCCCAGCGCGCGCTGGTGAACAAAAATTTCACTTTCGTCTTCGCAGGTAATGAAGCCGAAACCCTTGCGTGGGTTAAACCATTTTACGCTGCCGTATTCACGTGAGCCATCTTGGTGCGAGCTCGCTGAGCCAGAGCTACTACGCGATGACGAGGGTATCGAGAAACTGATTTTTCCGATAAACAGTGCCAGGCTGGCAACCAGCCAAAAAGCAAGAATAGTGGTATTGTCAGCAAGGCTCATTGCTGATGTGCTTTGGTATTCATAGAGACTGGCTCCGGCCAGTGCGACTAATGAGGCTGCAAGCCATTGCAGGATAAGTGTCATAAAATGTCCGGTGGTTTTATTGAATTAAGAGATGTAACGAGTGATTCTAGCATTATTTGTTCGATCTGGCCGGACTATTCACGGTTAATTCAGACAGTAAGGCCTTTAATAAAATAGTTTCAGCATGGTGAGTGCTGTATTACAGTAGCAGACTAATGTATAGCGGGATAAATAGGCAGTGCAATTGAATTCAGGACGTATTCGCGCGTTAGTGATGGGGTTTGTAGTGCTGTTGTTGGGTTCGCAAGTCATCGCGCAACAAGACACAAGCAGTATCTCTGAAGCCCAGGCGATAGAGCTGGCGCAGAAAAAGGCATCGGAGCGTGTTATCTCTGCACAATTGGGGCCGTTGTCCGGTGAGGACGCAAGCCAAGTGTACAAGATTAAACTGTTGTCTGATCAGGGTGTAGTTCGAATGGTCGTCATTCGGGCTGATACCGGCAAGGATTTGGCTGAATAAAAGGTGATCCATGAGAGTATTGGTAGTTGAAGATGAAACAGAACTCAGGGCTCAGCTTAAGGAAGCTCTGGAAAAGGAAGGTTATGTTGTCGATGTGGCCGCTGACGGTGAAGAAGGGCTTTATTATGGCAAGGAGTTTCCAGTCGATTTAGCTGTTATCGACTTGGGTTTGCCTAAAATTGATGGTGTGGAACTTATACGTCTTCTGCGCGCTGCAGATTGCAATTATCCGATATTGATTTTAACTGCTCGCGACGGTTGGCAGGAAAAGGTCTCGGCACTGGATGCCGGTGCTGATGATTATATGGTCAAACCTTTTTATACCGAGGAGCTTGTCGCTAGATTGAATGCCTTGTTGCGACGCTCGCGAGGTTTTTCGTCTCCGCGTTTAGAGTTTGGTGCACTGACGCTCGATACCAATGCCAAGCTGGTCCTGCTCGGTAGTGAACATATCACGCTGACGGCCTATGAGTACAAGGTGCTTGAATATCTTGTATTGAATGCAGGTAAAGTTATTTCAAAATCCGAATTGGTTGAGCACATCTATGACGAAGACAGTGAGCGCGATAGTAATGTACTGGAGGTCTTCGTGCGCCGTTTACGGGTCAAACTAGATCCGGATGAAAGCCTCAAACCGATCGAAACGGTGCGTGGCCACGGATACCGTTTTGTACTGACTGCCGATTAGTGAGCAAGATCGCCGGTGCCTACTCACTTGCTGCACGCTTGCAATGGGTGGTGGCTTTTGTGCTGCTTGTCTCTTTGGGTCTTACCGGTATTGTACTGGATCAGGCCTTTCGTCAAAGTGCCGATGCGGCCGTGGCCGAACGGCTACAACTTCATGTCTATTCCCTGCTTGCTGCTGCCGAAATGGAACAGGGTGGCCTGAAACTACCTGAGCAATTGGAAATCCCCCGTCTCGACCAGTTAGAGTCCGGTTTATATGCGCAAGTGCGCGATGCCGCGGGGCAGGTGATATGGCGTTCTTTGTCTTCTCGCACAGTAGAGCGGGATTGGCCAATAGAGATTCCTGAGCGAGGAGCCAGAACCTTTATTCGTTTGGAAGAAGGTTATCCCGAACCGATGTTTGTAGCCAATTACGGCGTAGCGTGGGATCTGAGTGGTAACTTGGTGGATTACACTCTGACCGTGATGGAATCGATGTTGCCTTACCGTCAGCAAATTTACCGATTTCGCGCTTACCTGTGGGGCTGGTTGAGTACCGTGGGTTTACTGTTATTGGTGGCGCAGGGGGTTATTTTACGCTGGGTTCTGCGGCCTTTACGGCGCATGGCCGCTGATCTCACCGCAATTCAGGAAGGCAAACGTGAATCACTCGATGCCAATTACCCCACTGAATTGGCACGCTTAACCGGTAGTCTGAATGATCTGCTGCAGTCTGAGCGGCGCCAGCGCGAGCGCTATCGTAACAATGTGGGTGATCTTGCGCACAGCCTGAAAACCCCGCTTGCGGTGCTGCGGGGCCTGGCCGACGAACGCGCTCTTGGCTTGCAGAGCGAAGTGTTAAAACAACAGGTCGATCGGCTCAACGAGATGGTGAGTTATCAGTTGCAGAGGGCCGTGATCGCTGGTCGAAAATCCATGGCTAAACCGGTCGCCGTATTACCTGTAGCAGAGAAACTGCGGCAAACCCTGGATAAGGTATACGCTGAGAAGCAGATAAAGGCCGAATTAAAAATACAGCGGGATGAAGTGTTTTATGGGGATGAGCATGATCTTTATGAAGTGCTGGGCAACTTGATGGAGAACGCCTACAAATACACCCATCGTTGGATGTGTTTGTCGGTGGATAATAACCAGCTGCATCACAATAAGCAGCTGCGTATTGTGATGGAAGATGACGGGCCTGGAGTGCCTGAGCACAGGCGCGTTAGCGTTTTGGCACGTGGTGTGCGCCTCGATAGTCGTGATATTGGCCAGGGCATCGGACTCGCAGTGGTGGCAGATATCGTTGAAGGCTATGACGGAAAAATTGAAATAGAAGCGTCCCCAGTGGGTGGGGCCCGATTTGTAGTGATTATTTAGGCTGTTTGAGTTCTATTTGATTGCCGTCGGGGTCGTAAATATACAGTGATTCGCCAAAACCCTCTGCGCCGTAGCGTATCGCTACCTCGCCGCATTCTATATCGTGCTCAGATAAGTACCGCCGGATAGCAGCAGGAGACCACGGCGATACGGTGAGACAAAAATGGTCCAAATTGGCCGCGTCTGGGTTTGGCGGCTGGGGCAGGCGGGCTCCCAGGCTTCTATCCGTGCTAACAATATCGATTAAAGACTCACCGGCACGTAATTGATACAGTCCTTCATCGGTAAGCTGTCGTTCCACTACCGCCCCCAGCACGGACTGGTAAAAATCCAGCATGGGCTTAAGGCGTGTAGTGCGCAGGACGATATGGTCAAGTTTGTTAAGAACAAAAGGTGGTGTGTTCACTGCTTTCGCTCCTAGAGTTCCTTGATGGTGATTCGCTGCTGCTGCAGTTTTGAAAAGGCCGTTTCCAGTTCGTTCAATTTGTTGCGTTCTTTCTCAACAACCTCGGCCGGTGCTTTGCCAATAAAGCTTTGGTTACCCAATTTACCCTGAATCCGCTGCATTTCCTTGTTGAGTTTTTCGGTTTCTTTATCAAGGCGGGCCAGTTCCGCTTCTTTGTCTATGAGCCCCGCCATGGGCACCAGTATTTCCATCTCGCCGGCCAGCGCCGTGGCAGACATTGGGGCTTCGTCTGCCAGGTTTAACCAGGTGATTGACTCAAGATTAGCCAGGCGAGTGAGATATTGTGTGTTTTCGTTTAGCCGACGCTGAGATTGTGAATCGCCATTTTTAAAATAAATAGGCAGCAATTTACCTGGTGCGATATTCATCTCACCACGAATATTTCTAATGCCAAGAATGACCTGCTGAATCCAGCTGATGTCTGCCTCAGCCTGCTCGTCTATCATTTCGTTGTTTGCACAGGGATAGCCTTGCAGCATAATGGTATCACCGCTGCAATTAGCTAAAGGCTTAACTCGTTGCCAAATTTCTTCGGTAATGAAAGGCATAAAAGGATGCGCTAGTCGCAGTATGGTTTCCAGTACGCGGATCAATGTGCGACGGGTACCTTTATGGAGTTCCGGGCTCAAACTTTCATCCCATAGTACGGGTTTCGATAACTCCAGGTACCAGTCACAGTATTCATTCCAGATAAAGTCATACAGTGCTTGGGCGGCCAGGTCAAAACGGTAATTCTCGATCGCTTGAGTGATGTTTGACTCGGCGCGTTGCAAGCGAGAGATTATCCATTTGTCTGCCAGAGACAACTCATAGTTGTCACTGTTATCTTGACCGCAATCGTGTTCTTCGGTGTTCATCAGCACGTAGCGAGCCGCATTCCAGATCTTGTTGCAGAAATTGCGATAGCCTTCCAGTCGCTTCATATCCCAATTGATGTCGCGGCCGGTTGAGGCGAGAGCTAACAATGTGAAGCGTAGCGCGTCGGCACCGTGGGCTTCGATGCCTGCAGGAAACTGTTTTTCTGTGCGCTTGCGTATTTTTTCAACTTGCTGTGGTTGCATCATATTGCCGCCGCGCTTTTCCAGCAGGCTTGGCAGGTCGATGCCGTCAATCATATCCAAAGGGTCAAGCACGTTGCCCTTGGATTTGGACATTTTTTGACCGTTCTCATCGCGTATAAGACCCGTGACATACACTGTATGAAAAGGAACCTGGGGCTGGCCCTGTTCGTCTTTCATGATGTGCATGGTCATCATGATCATGCGGGCTACCCAAAAGAAAATGATATCGAAGCCGGTAACCAGTACGTCAGTAGGATTAAAAGTTTGCAGTCGAGGCGTATTTTCTGGCCAACCCTGGGTGCCAAATGTCCACAGCGCCGAAGAGAACCAGGTATCCAGTACATCATTGTCCTGTCGTAAAGTGATGTCCCCCAGATTATTCTGCTGGCGTATTTCTGCTTCATCGTGACCGACATAGACATTGCCTGCTTCATCGTACCAGGCTGGGATACGGTGTCCCCACCAAAGTTGGCGTGAGATACACCAGTCCTGAATATTACGCATCCAGGCGAAATACATATTTTCATACTGCTGTGGTACAAACTTGATACGGCCATCTTCAACGGCTTCGATAGCCGGTTTGGCCAGGGTTTTGGCATCGACATACCATTGGTCTGTCAGCAGAGGCTCGATGACTACACCAGAGCGGTCACCGCGGGGTACTTTAAGCGCATGATCATCTATCTGTTCCAGCAGTCCGAGTTGGTCGAGGTCTGCGACAATGAGCTTGCGAGCAGCATAACGGTCTTGCAGTGCGTAGGCGGCTGGCAATTCACCATTCAGCTCAGTATTTTCTGAACCGTCGATATTAAACACTTGTGCTTGCTCGAGAACCGCGGCGTCTTCAGAAAAGATGTTTATCAGCGGCAGCTGATGGCGTTTGCCCAGCTCGTAATCGTTGAAGTCGTGGGCCGGTGTGATTTTTACGCAACCGGTGCCGAACTCCTGGTCGACATAGTCGTCGGCGACGATGGGAATGCGTCGGCCAACCAGGGGCAACTCAATAAATTTACCTACCAGATCCTTATAGCGTTCGTCCTGCGGGTGCACGGCTACAGCACTATCGCCCAGCATAGTTTCTGGTCGGGTGGTGGCGACTACCAGATAGTCATGGCCGGCGGCAGTTTTTGCGTTATCCGCCAGTGGGTAACGACAATGCCACAAGTGACCTTTTTCGTCATGATTCTCGACTTCCAAATCGGAAATTGCCGTGTGCAGTTTAGGGTCCCAGTTGACCAGACGTTTGCCGCGGTAAATAAGGCCTTCTTTATAAAGCCGGATAAATACTTCTTGTACCGCTTTATAAAATCCGTCGTCCATGGTGAAGCGTTCGGTTTCCCAATCTACCGAATTGCCCAGTCGGCGCATTTGTCGGGTAATTGTGCCGCCAGAATGTTCTTTCCATTGCCACACCTTTTCTATAAAAGCGTCTCGCCCCAAATCGTGCCTGGTGAGGTTTTCCTCAGCTGCCAGTTTGCGTTCCACTACCATCTGGGTGGCTATACCGGCATGGTCTGTGCCTACTTGCCATAGGCTATTACGGCCGCGCATGCGCTCAAAGCGGGTTAGGGCGTCCATAATAGAGTGCTGAAAAGCATGCCCCATGTGTAAACTGCCCGTCACATTGGGAGGCGGAATCATAATGGAATAAGGCTCGCCCTCGCCAGAAGGTTTGAAGAAACCGTTTTCTTCCCAGGTTTTGTACCAGCGATTTTCGATGTCAGCGGGTTGAAAATTCTTTTCCATAGGGGGATCTGTAGTCTAAGTGTCAAAAGGCGGCGATTATAGCATGCCAGATCGGTCTGGGGAGAGGCTCAAGGCGTCTTCTTGCTTTGCTGGAGCATCTGTTGGTAGATTTCGTGTAATTGCCGTTGTAAAACCGGTTCTAGCTCTGTCAGACAGCGCTGAACCGCCTGTTCCACCCATTGTTCCTGGTTCAGGTTTTCGGTCGGTGAAATATGAGGAGTTTGTGCGGCTAAGGGTTGTAGTTGAGCATCCAGCTCTTCTACTGGTGGTAATGTGAGCTGTTGTTCCTGCTGTACTTCTATAACTACATCTTTTAGTACCGGTATGTCGTCTAAATCCATTTTTTTCTTGTCCAGTAGATTCTGGATAGATTCCAGCTCGTTAACTAAATTATTGACCGCTACCGTTTCGCCGTCGTTATCAGGGTGTCGTTTAGTCAAAGTCTGGCTCCCTTTTTTTGCTCAATTATAGCAGTGCGAGTTTAGATGGTGGGACTTAATCCGTCACCGTGTATCTTTTTGTGAGCCAGTGGATAACCTCGCTGTTGGTAGAAACGATAATTATCCCGTGTTTGTTGTTTTATCCCGGTTTGTTCTATCACTATCTCCAGAACATCATGAAAGCGACTGAAGTAGTCCGGTACCGGATGCGTTAAATTGATCATGACATCATCGCTTGCGGGTTGTTGTTCGTCATAGCCAATGCTGATGTTAACCGCACCTGTTTTATTGAGCTGGGCGTGAGGTACAAAACTATTATCCCGGAAGGTCCACATTAGCTGGTCTAGTTGCTCTGCCTGCTCCGCATTTGTGGCGTGTATATGTACCTGTCGTCCTTTACGCCAGAGCGCTTCGCTTAGCTGACAGCAGTAGCGTAGTCGGCTGCTGTCATCGGTGCTGGCGAGTATATGGAATTCTATATCAGTCACTTCAGTAGGTATTCCACTAACATGGCAACGGGTCGCCCGGTTGCGCCTTTATTGCCACCGGAGTTCCAGGCGGTACCGGCGATATCCAGGTGAGCCCAGCAGTAGTCTTCTGCAAACTGAGATAAAAAGCAGGCTGCAGTGATACTGCCTGCACCCGGCCCACCAATATTGGCGAGGTCGGCAAAGGGTGATTTCAATTGCTCGTGGTAGGCTTTGTCGATCGGCAATTGCCAGGCGGTGTCGCCGCTCTGGCGACCAGCAGCCAACAGTTCATCAGCCAAAGTTTGGTTGTTGCTGAACAGGCCGCTGTGATGGCTGCCCAGGGCAACAATACAGGCGCCGGTTAGCGTGGCTATATCAATTACTGTGCGGGGTTTGAAGCGGGCGGCATAGGTGAGGGCATCGCATAACACCAGGCGGCCTTCGGCGTCGGTGTTTAGTACTTCTATCGTCTTGCCCGACATACTGGTGACAACGTCGCCTGGTTTGGTTGCAATACTGCTAGGCATATTCTCCGTTGCGCCGATGATACCGACGACATTGACTTTGGCTTCCATGCTGACCAATGTCGCCAGCGCGCCTAAAACACTGGCCGCACCGCACATATCGTACTTCATTTCATCCATCTTGCCGCCGGGTTTGAGACTGATACCGCCAGAGTCAAAAGTGACGCCTTTACCGACCAAGACCACCGGAGCATCACTTTTCTTGCCGCCGGAGTACTCCAGCACAATGAGTTTGGCTGCTTGCTTGCTGCCGGCAGAGACTGACAGCAATGAGCCCATGCCCAGCTCTTTCATCTGCTTTTCCTGCAGGATGTTTACTTTCAACTGTGTATTTGAACGTGCCAGCTTTTTTGCTTCAGCGGCCAAATAGGTGGGTGTACAGATATTGCCGGGTAAATTACCCAGTTCTTTTGCTACATTGATACCGGTGCCAGTAGCCACACCTCGCTTAATAGCCCGGTTAACAGTGCGAACTTCTTTGCTGTTGGCGGCCGCAAGTTGAATGCGGGCCAGTTTTGGTTTGTTGTTTTTCTTGTCGCGTTTGGCCGAGTATACGTAACTGGCTGAAACGGCTTCCTGCGTCAGCTCTTTTGCCAGCCAAGCCGCATCGAAACTACTCGGCGCTGTGGGCAGGGCAATAATGGCCTGTTTTGCGTTCAGTTTTAGCAATGCACGCGCAGTTGCCGAGCATAGCTTACGCGCTGCGTCGCTGTCCCAGAGCTTCTTTTTTCCGCAGCCTACTAAAAGTATACGAACGGCTGCGAGGTCTTGGCTGAAATGACCGATTACGGTAGTGGCAATGGATGCGTTAAAATCACCACATTGTTTTAATGCTGCAATCGTTTTGCTGGCTCCACTGCCAAAGTCGTTTGCGAGCTGTGCCGAGCTGTCGTCAGAAAATACGGGCAAGATCAAGCAGTCGGTTTTTATGTTAGACAGGTCGTCAAATACTTTGGCGCTAAATTCCATGGATGCTCCACAAGACAAATCATTAAGGTTGATGGATAATGCCGACAGACAAATGTAGGTCAGGACAAGGTTTGCTAGTGTATCTGGCCTGTGCTGAGTTGCAAATATGTCGTGCTGTTTTAATGCGTTGCCAGCCCGGAGTGTAATGTGCTGATCTTTAGATATCTGGCCAAAGAAGTTCTTTTAGCTACCATGGCTATATTGCTGGTTCTTATGTTGATCTTTATGAGCGGAAGGTTCATGGGCTATCTGGCTGACGCGGCTTCCGGCAAAATTGCCGCCGATGTCCTGTTTACGGTTATGTTTTATCGAATGCCCCACTTCATAGAGCTGATACTGCCGCTGGCGTTTTTTCTGGGTGTCATTCTTACCTATGGTCGCTTGTATGTTGAAAGCGAGATGGCCGTATTGTCGTCTACCGGTGTCAGTACCTCTAAACTGTGCATATATACCCTGATACCGGCTTTGGCGGTGTCGCTGGCGCTGGCGTGGTTCAGTATGGTGTTAAGCCCGGTGGGGGAGCTTAGAGCCAGGGCTATGCTTAATGCCACCGACGTGGGTTCGAGCCTGAGTACATTGTTGCCAGGCAAGTTTCAGGTCTTGAAGGGCTCGCAACGGGCGTTTTATGCGCAAGAGCTTACCGACAAAGGTACCAGAATGAGTACGGTATTTCTGGCTGATAGCAGTCAGATAGGTAATGAAGAATATCCCAGATTGACGCTCATTCTTGCAGAAGCTGGTGGTGTGGTTAGCCTTGATGATTCAGGCGAGAGCTATTTGGAGCTATACCGTGGCAAGCAGTATCGGGGTAATCCTGGAGAGCTGGATTTCCAAAAAGTAGAGTTTAAACGTTACGGTGCATTATTACAGATGCCCGAAGGCAGTATCAACAAGCGTCCTGGCAGTGACTCTTTGGCTACCTCTGTGTTGCTGGCCTCAGACATCGCAGAGCATAAGGCGACGCTGCAATGGCGCATATCGCTGCCACTATTATTGCCAATTGCCGCGTTAATCGCTATTGGTATGAGCCGAACCAATCAGCGTCGGGGCCGCTATACCAAGCTGTTTCCGGCGATTCTGATCTATCTGGCATACTATGTGGCGCTCACGCTTGTGCGAGAATATATGGGCGAAGGTAGCTGGCCGGTTTGGCTGGGGATGTGGCCGGTGCATTTGTTGGCTTTGCTTACCGGCCTGTTTATTACCTTTGGTGGTCAGTGGTGGATTCGTTGGCGGGTGGGTCACCAGCGGGAGGTTCGTACGTGAGCTCACGTCAGTTGACACGTTATGTCGGGGCACAGGTTTTACTGGCAATCTTGCTGGTGCTGGCAGTTTTACTGGGGCTGGATTTTTTGGGTGCCATGGTAAATGAAATCGACGACTTACAGCGCGATTATACTTTTGTTCAAGCCATAATTTACGTATTGCTGACTATTCCCAGACGCTTAAGCGAGTATATGCCTTACGCTGTGTTGGTGGGCTGTCTCGCAGGCCTGGGTAGTTTGGCTAATAACAGTGAGCTGACCGTAATGCGCGCCGCTGGTGTATCTACTGTGCGCCTGGTCTGGATGGTTGTTAGACCTACGCTGTTGTTTGTGATGATCACTATGATGGTGGCGGAGTATGTTGCGCCTATTAGTGAGCAGTTAGCAAAAAGTCGCAAGGCCATGATGCGTATTGGTCCAGCGGCAATGACCAATGACGAAGGCTTGTGGAATCGTGAAGGGAATACCTTTATGCACTTTAACGTGGTGCAGCGAAATGGCGTACTCTACGGGGTGACGTTATTTGAGTTTGATGACCAGAAAAATCTGAAGTCTTCCCTTTTTGCGCAGCGAGCCAGTTACCAGCAGGACGAATACTGGTTGCTGGAAGACGGTTTGGCAACGGAGTTGACTGAGCAGCAGACCCATAGTGTCGAGTTTACCACCCGCAGATGGGATACCGGTTTTACTCCCGAGTTGTTGAGTGTGGCTTTGTTGGAACCACGGCAGCTGTCAATTTCAGCGTTGTGGCGTTATGCCGACTATCGCGTACAGCAAGGTCAGGAGGCAGGACGTTTTCTGTTGTCATTCTGGACCAAATTACTACAGCCTCTGTCTATTATGGGGCTGGTTATGATCGCTATTTCCTTTGTCTTCGGTCCGCTGCGCGAAGTCACTATGGGTTATCGGATTTTTGCCGGAGTCTTGGTTGGCGTCGTATTCAGGACGGTACAGGGTTTGTTAGGGCCTTCCAGTCTGGTATTTGGGTTTTCCCCCTTTTATGCCGTGATGATACCTGTTTGCGTGAGTTTTATAGTTGGCTTCTATTTCTTGCGCAGGCGCTAGGGCGTACTCAGCCAGCTGTCAGTGGCCTACTTTTTAATTTTTTTGGGTAAAACCACCACTTCACTGGTGGATATTCGGTCATGCCAGGTCAATGATTGCTTATCGACGAGCATCCATAAATAGCCAATACCCGCACAAGATAACGAGATCACGGCTGTGATAAATCGAATCAGGCCCTGCGTCAGTCTGATATTTGTGCCATCCGAATTTTGTATTCTTAATCGCCAAACTTGCATGCCAAGAGTCTGACCATTTTTTTGCCAGAACCAGGCAAAAAACAGTGCTGCAACGGATATCAGGTAGAGACTGAACCACGGGCCACTGGCTATGACGGGGATGTCGTTCACGGTTTGGCCGGTACTTACGGTGGCTGTGCTGCTGCTTGATAGCAATTCGCTGGCTACTTTATAAGCCGAGGTGGCGAGAAAAAGTACAGCAAAAAGTAACAGGCTGTCGTAGCCCATTGCGGCCAGACGGCGCGGCAGGCTGGCTTTAGGTAACAAAGTATTGGCAGAATTTGTCATAGTATTCAGGCTGTTTTTTGAGTCGGCTATAATAGCAAATGCTGAGTACATGAACGAGCGCCAAAGTCCGCTAATTTTTAGTGGTCTTACTAATTGGTAATTTCGCGGAAAGGCTGAGTACATGGAGCGACAGGCATAATCCACTTTTTTACTCGCTGGAAAATTAGCGCTTTCCAATACAGGATGACGTGATATGCTTGAAGCTCAGCATTACTATGGTGGCAGTGCCAGCCGCAAGGCTGCTGCCGGAGCTAGACTACAACAGACAGGAAAGGGTGGCCCTATGCGTGTGTTGCTCATCGAAGATGATGCGAGCGTTGCCGATTTTATTGTCAAGGGATTGAAAGAAAGCGGTTTCAGTGTCGAACATGCCACAGATGGCAAAGACGGACTGCATCTGGCAAATAATGGCTCATATGACGTTATGGTAGTAGACCGTATGCTGCCCCATGTCGATGGACTAACCATTGTGCAAAACATACGGGCTGCTGAAAACCAGACGCCGGTATTGTTTCTCAGTGCACTGGGCGATGTCGATGATCGAGTTAAAGGTCTAAAGGCAGGCGGCGACGATTATTTGGTTAAACCTTTCGCCTTTGCGGAGCTGCTGGCACGAATTGAGGCCATGGTGCGGCGTAAAGATAATTCCGCGCCGGTGACCCAGCTCAAAGTAGCTGATCTCGAGATGGACTTACTTTCGCATTTTGTGACTCGCGATGGTCAAAAGATTATTCTTCAGCCGCGTGAATTTCGGTTGCTTGAATATTTGATGAAACATGCGGGGCAGGTGGTCACGCGTACTATGCTGCTGGAAAATGTGTGGGATTATCACTTTGATCCGCAGACCAATGTGATTGATGTCCATATCAGTCGTCTACGTCAGAAAATTGATAAGGAATTTGATCGACCCTTGTTGAATACAGTGCGTGGGGCAGGGTATATGCTGAATGAACCCGAGTAGGATTGGTCGGCTTCTTTCCAGTTATACATTTCGATACACCATTGCCTATATCGTCATACTGAGCCTGGCCGTATTTGTCGTGCTGGGCGTGGTATACGCGATTAACTCCTATCAGTTTACCAATAGTGTCACACGTAACATCGCCCTTGAATGGGATGCGCTGCTTGAATCTTATGAAGGCGGCGGCGTAGAAGGTACCCGCAGTTTTATTAGCCAGCGCGAAGCACAGGCACGTGCTCGCACCTATTTTTACCTGTTGTTAGATCGTGATAACAACAAGCTGGCCGGCAACCTTGATGAATGGCCAGCCAGTACTCGTTATCCAGCCGGGTGGCTGAGTTTTGAATTAGATTTACTGCAAAGAGACTCTAGCCTGCTTTCTCAGGATCAGGAGGCCTATGTAGGTCGCTGGCAAGATTTGCCTGACGGAGGCAGATTATTGGTAGCCCGTTACTATGAAGATGTGGTGAGCTACTATCGTCTGGTGGCCGGTATCTTGTGGCAGGGCGTGGTAGTCACAATTGTTTTGGGTACTATCGCCGGTGCTATTACCACTACCCTGTGGTTAAGGCGTATTGAATCGATTAACCGCAGTATCCAAAAAATAATGGAAGGAGACCTCAGTAAGCGCATACCCGTTATGTCGCGAGGAGGTGGCGATTTTGAAGAGCTTATTAGAAACTTTAATAATATGCTCGATCGTATTGAGTCGCTTATGCACGGTGTGCGTCAGGTTAGCGATAATATCGCCCATGATCTGCGAACGCCGCTGACACGCTTACGTAATCATCTGGTTCAATTACAGCTGGGGCTGAACGACGCAACGGAGGAAGATGTAGATCATCTGATTCATGAAGCTGACGCTCTTTTGATAACGTTTAATGCCTTGTTACGTATCGCTCGCATTGAATCTGATAATCAGCGTTCGGGCTTTGCCGATACCAGGCTGTCCGTCATTCTTGAAGATGTGGTCGAACTATATGAACCCGTAGCCAGTGAAGCCGGTTTACAGCTAGAGCTTGATACCTCCATTTCGCCCGTTTTGTGGGCTGACAGAGACTTATTGTTTCAGGCAGTGGCGAATCTTGTCGACAATGCCATTAAATATGCCGGCGAGAAGGGGCATGTTGAAGTGTCTGCCAAGGTGGGTGTTGGCGGTATTGAAATAATAGTGGCCGATGACGGTATTGGGATACCGCTGGAAGACCGGGATAATGTGTTCAGGCGTTTTTTCAGGGTTGAAGCCAGTCGCGGAGTTAGTCCAGGTAATGGCTTGGGTTTGAGTCTGGTCGCCGCAGTAGTCAAGCTGCATCAAGGTTATATACGTCTGGAGGATAACGAGCCTGGCTTGGCAGTTGTGATTACACTGCCAATAGGGCGTTCCTAGACTAGGGATTCAATGCTCGAGTGGTACAAGCTCAAAGTCTGGCGCAGGTATAGGCGCGACAGCGGGCTTGCGCTCTTCAGGTTTGAGTAATTCACCTATATTGGGCTCAATCTTTAGATGTGAGGTGTCGATTTCCTGGCGCGGGGTGTTATCCATCTCCTCATCATTTAGCAAGTTGCCTGCTTGCGGCGCCAGTGTGAGCTCATCCTTGTCCTCGCTCTGCGACACATCAGTACTGGCAGACTGTTGGCGGACATAGACGATGACACCGGCTTTCTCGAGTGCGCGCTGATATTTTTCTGCTGTAGCTTCGTCAATGGCTTTTTTAATGAAGCAGGGTTTGCCGAAAAATCGCTTCTCGATGGTGTTTGTATCGGATTTGAACAGTTTTGCCATATTTTCTACGGCGTCACTAATGCTCGTGCCTTCAATGAGCTGTCCTTTGAAAACGATATCGAATTGCGGTGTTGTCATGTCTATGCCTTTCACTGCGGTTGTCACCCCTTTATTATAGGACCATTGGCGAGATAATGAAGCATAAGCTTGTTGCATGGTGCACACTATCTTGCAGATCCGACTTAATTTTCAAGAAATGAGACGATGAGCGCTGAAATAAGTTCGACTAAATACGCCCACGCCCTGTTGTCTGTAGCCAGAGAGCGGGGTTATTCCGTTGAGGAAATGTTGTTGGAGGCGGGCATAGAGTTTAATCCGCTTGACGGCAGTGCGCCCGAGGGTTTTGAAATCAGTGCAGTGCATTACAGTCGTTTATATGAGCAGTTATTGTCTTTTTTACAGGATGAAAGCTTTGCTGCCATCGGTACGGGCGTGACCGCCGGTACCTTTCGGATGATGTGTTATGCCATATTGCATTGCGACAATCTTGGCCGTGCTATGCAACGAGCTGGCGAGTTCTTTCGTATTTTTCTGGTCAGTGAAGCGCAACTGCCACTGACGGTTGAAAATGAAGACGCCTATATTGGTTATGCGCTGGAGAATATTACCCCGGATATCACAATAACGGATCTTGAGGTTCACGGTCTGGTGACGTGGCATCGATTCTGCTGCTGGTTGACGGGGCGGACGGTGGAATTGAAGTCCGTCTCTTTCCAGTGGGGGGTGCCCGCGGCTTCAGAGCGGGAACGTTACGAAAAGTTATTTGGCTGTGCTATACGTTACGGTCAGCCTCGAAATGTACTGGTTTTCGATGCGGCCTGCCTGAGTTGGTCGTTGGTACATACCGAACAATCACTTAAAACATTCTTGCGCACCGCGCCATTTACCTTAATGACTATGCCGGCGCGAGCAGAGGATAATAGCCTGGTTGAACAAGTGCGCTCGTTATTGGGTCACGACTTTAGTCAGGGCCTGCCAGGTTTTGAAGAAGTGACTGAAAAGCTGCATATGTCAGCTCCTACCTTGCGTCGGCGCTTAAAAAGAGAGGGTAAAACCTTTCAGCAGTTAAAGGACGAATGTCGAAGAGACGCCGCTGTTGCCTATCTTCGCAGACCCGATTTGTCTATCAATGCGGTTGCCATCCTGATGGGCTTTACCGACCCCAGTGCCTTCCATCGATCTTTTAAAAAATGGACGGGCATTCCTCCCGGCGAGTATCGCCAACGCAGTCTCAATGGTGTGCCTGAAGAGTAGTTCGGGTGAGAAAATGCCACTATCTTTGACGGGTTTTGCTATTGAGAAATAATCTCTGCAAGTTATCTTGCTAGCTATTCGAAATAGTGTCGTTTTTATTCGACACCTGAACTGACAGGATGGCAGATTATGGCTACTGAAGCATTTATTTACGATGCGATTCGCACGCCGCGCGGCAAAGGCAAAGCCGGCGGTTCTCTCTATGAAGTCAAACCCATAGATTTGATAACTCATTTGATGGAGTCCTTGAAGACTCGCCATGATCTGGATACTACTCGTATTGAAGACCTGATTGTGGCCTGTGGTGAACCGGTTAATGAGCAGGGCCAGAACATTGCGAAAACGGCAGTGACCTATTCCAGTTGGGATAACGTGACAACTGGCGCGCAGATTCACCGTTACTGTGCTGGCGGCTTGGACGCTGTAAATATGATTGCCGCCAAAGTTATGGCGGGTATTGAAGACATGGGCTGTGGCGGTGGTGTTGAATCAATGTCACGTCTGGGTATTGGCGCCTCTGGTGCAGCACAGGGCGATGCCTGGGTCTCAATGAAGACATATGGCATATCCCAGGGGCTGGGTGCCGATATGATTGCGACAATGGACGGTTTTAGCCGTGAAGACGTTGATACCTACGCCGCCATGTCACAAAGCCGCGCGGCTCATGCTCGTGATAACGGGTATTTTAAGTCGCTGGTGCCGGTGACTGACATGAATGGCGTGACCATTCTGGATAATGATGAGTTTATCCGCCCGGGTACCACGGTTGAAACTTTGGCTGGGTTGAATCCGGCTTTCAAGATGTTTAATGATTATGGTCACGGAGACCTGGCTCGCCTGCGCTATCCTGCGTTGGAAGAGATTATCAATGTACATACTCCCGGTAACTCGTCAGGCATAGTCGATGGCGCTGGCCTGGTATTAGTGGGCAATGAGCAAAGCGGCAAAGATCTGGGGCTGGAGCCTCGTGCTCGTATCGTGTCTATGGCTCTTACCGGCACAGAACCTACCATTATGTTAGCCGGCCCTGCTCCAGCAACAGAGAAAGCCTTGGCCAAAGCCGGCCTGACAGTTGATGACATCGATTTGTTTGAACTGAATGAAGCATTTGCTTCGGTAGTATTGCGTTACCAGCGTCTGCTGGGAATTCCTGATGAGAAAATCAACGTGAATGGTGGAGCTATTGCCATGGGTCATCCTATTGGGGCGACCGGGGCGATGGTTATAGGAGTCCTGATTGACGAATTGGAACGCCGCGGCTTGAAACGCGGTCTGGTGACCTTGTGCGCCGGTGGCGGTATTGGCATTGCCACAATTGTTGAGCTCGTATAGACCGGCCTGCCAGGTAGTTCGGTATTGCAAACAAACAGATTAAAAAGTGAGTGAGATCATGGGATATATCAGACTCGAAAAAGACAGCGACGGCATTGTAGAACTGATTTTTGATCAGCCCGGTAAAACCGTCAATACTATGGGTGAAGAATACGACGTAGCGATGCGTCAGGCGGTGGCCGAATTGACCGATATGGTGGCCGCAGGTGGTGTGACCGGTATTTATGTGCGCAGTGGTAAAGCAAACCAGTTTTTTGCCGGTGGCGACATCAAGGAAATGCTGGAGATGGATCTTAACGCCGGCGTAGAAAGAAAGACCGAAATGTTTGATGGCATTATTAAAACCAAGCAGCCACTGCGACAGTTGGAAACTCTCGGTGTGCCAGTGGCCGTCGGTATGAACGGCCCGGCTTTGGGTGGTGGATTTGAAATCGCGCTGTCCTGTCATCATCGCATTGCCATGAATGGTGTTCAGGTGGGTTTACCCGAAGGCATGATCGGCTTGATGCCCGGTGCGGGTGGGGTTGTGCGAATGACACGTCTGCTGGGTATGCAGGAAGCGATTACTTTAATTTCCCAGGGCAAGCGTCTAAAAGCAGACAAGGCATTGGAGAAAGGCCTTATCCATGAGTTGGCAACAGATGAAGAGGATATGGCTGCCAAGGCCAAAGCCTGGATCAAAGCCAACCCTGATGCCAAACAGCCATGGGATACCGAAGGTTATAGTATTCCCGGCGGTGATGCAGCTGACCCGGCGAATCAGGGCTTGACCTATTTTGGCCCAGTGAATGTTATCGCCAATACCAAAAGTTTGATGCCCGCGCAGGAAGCCATATTTGCCTGCGTATTGGATACCACGCGGGTAGATTTTGATACCGCGCAATTGATAGAGGCGCGTTACTTCCTGAGCCTGCTACTGGATCAGACCTCACGTAATATGATGATGGCATTCTTTGTTCAGATGGAAGCATTGAACCGTGGTGCTAGCCGTCCCGCTGGTATTGAGCGCAGCAAGGTGACCAAATTAGGTATTCTGGGTGCCGGACAGATGGGTGCCGGTATCGCCACCGTCGCAGCGCAGAAAGGTATCGAGGTGTATCTGAAAGATATCAGCCTGGAAAACGCTGAGAAAGGTAAAGCCTATGCCGCGGCAGCCTTTGCCAAAAATCGTCGAATTGATGATGACAAGGCAGTTGAATTATTGAAGCTGATACACGCCACTGCCGACTATAGCGATCTGACCGAATGTGAGCTGGTAATTGAAGCGGTATTTGAAGACCGCGGTGTGAAAGCAGCGGTGACCAAAGAAGCTGAAGCTGCTCTGGCTGATACGGCTGTTTTTGCTTCTAATACCTCAGCTTTACCTATCACTGAATTGGCCCAAGCGTCTTCCAATAAAGCCAATTATATCGGCATGCACTTTTTTAGCCCCGCCGAGAAAATGCCTTTAGTCGAGATTATCAAGGGCGAGGAAACATCCGATGAAACCTTGGCAAGGGCCTTTGATTTGGCTCAGGCTTTGGGTAAGACGCCTATCGTGGTCAACGATGCGCCCGGATTTTTCACCACACGTGTCATCGGTCAAACCGTATCCCAAGGTGCGGCGATGGTAGAGGAGGGCGTGAACCCTGTATTGATTGAATCGGCAGCCAGAGACAATGGCGCGCCTATTGGCCCACTGGGAGCAATTGACGAAATTAGTCAGGAAACAGCTCACAAGAATGGTCAGCAGGCCAAGGCTGATGTGATTGCTCAAGGTGGAAGCTGGCAGGATTCTCCAGCAAGCCGGGTGATTGACCGTCTAGTGAATGAGTTTGGCCGGCGTGGCAAGCTTCACGGTGGCGGTTATTACGAGTATCCAGAAGGCGGCCGCAAGCATATATGGCCGGGCCTGAAAGAAGCTTTCGCCCCGCAAGGTTTTACTGAAATGCCCTATCAAGATATTAAGGATCGTCTGCTTTACTGTCAGTGTCTGGAGGCAGTGCGGGCGATGCAAGAAGGCGTTATCGACAGTGTAGGTGATGGCAATATCGGCTCTATCATGGGTATCGGTTTTCCCGCGCAAACTGGCGGTGTTTTTCAAGCGATCAATGCGATAGGTTTAGAGGCTTTTGTTGCGCGTAGTAAAGAATTGGCAGCGGTATATGGTGAGGCTTTTGAGCCACCAGCCCTGTTAATTGAACGTGCTGAAACGGGCGCTATATTTAGTTAGAGCTAAACAGGGTGCGTCTCCAAGGGCTTGTCTTCGGACAGGCCCTTTTTTGTTATCCGGTTTTTGAGCAGAGAGGGGAGGCCGGACAGCAAGGCTTCGACTCGCGCGTTAACGGGTACGTCTTCGTGCACCATAAGCCATAAACCCATGCTGACTTCGGCGAGCGGGGCCCGTAGTTGTTGCAGATCCGTATCTTCATCCGCCAAAAAGCACCAAAGATAGCTTACCCCAAGGTCATTACTAATGGCCTCCCGCATGGCGGTCCAGGAGTTAACTCTGGCTGCGATAGAGATATCGTCTGGCAAGTGCGACTGCATCCATTTTGCGATAAGAGTATGTGACATTTCTTTGCCCCAGAATACCCAATTAAGCTGTTTTAAAGCGGTGTTGGCAGGTATCGTTTTCAAGTAGCGGGTGCTGCCGTAGAGAGCACGTTTTAACTCACCTATTACGGTAGCTGTCAGGTGCTCGGGCGGGTGATTACTCACGGCTATACAGACATCAGCTTTACGCTGGCTAACCAGAGCGGCAGGGTCGGAGCTAGTGACCAGTTCCAGTTCTATACTGGGATAGGCGGCACAAAATTGTGCTATCTCGGGCATAAATTCCGCCCCAAGCCCAGTCGGGGCGGCAAGTCTCAGAGGGCCAACCGCGTGATAATCTGCAGACAGAAAAGAGTCCGTGGCCTGCTGTACCTGTTTCTCCATATTAATGGCAAGCTCAATTAATGCACGTCCAGCTGTGGTGGGTTTTAAGCCGGTAGAGCTGGGTTCAAGCAGGCGCACAGCGGCCTTTTTTTCCAGGTTAGTGACACGCCTGGCGACAGTAGTGCGATTGACGCCCAGTTCTTCACCGGCGGCAGAGAACGTGCCGCAGCGGACGGTGGCGAGTAAAAACCTGAGATCATTCCAGTCAAACATGTGTGCATATTTGCACGGTGACAGTGCAAAGTAAATCATTTAAATGCACGTGCTGTTTGATCTATAGTATGAATCTTGGTAGAGAATACAGGTTTTAAAAGGAGCTTCCATGAGCGAAGAATTATTGGCGAGAATAGACCGTTTGGAGTCACTGGATGCTATTCGACAGCTACCAGCAAAGTACTCCCTGTCTCTGGATATGCGTGATCTTGACGCCCATGTGAACCTGTTTGCGCCTGATATTAGGGTCAGTCGTGAGAAAACGGGCCGCGGCCATTTGAAACGTTGGTTGGATGATACCCTGCGTGAGCAATTTACCGGCACTTCTCATCATATCGGCAATCATGTCATAGAATTTAAAGACCCCGATCACGCCTATGGCGTAGTGTATTCAAAAAATGAACATGAGACTGGTGATGAGTGGGTCATTATGCAGATGTTATATTGGGACGATTACGTGCGCATGGATGGCGTTTGGTATTTTCGCCGCCGCCTGCCCTGTTATTGGTATGCCACCGATATTAACAAGCCGCCGATAGGCGACAATAAGATGCGCTGGCCAGAGCGTGAAGCTTACGCCGGCGCGTTTCATGACTTATGGCCTTCCTGGCAGGAGTTTTGGGATAACCCGCCCAATTGTGATGAGCCCGAAGTGGCAGAGGCTGCACCGCTGGATGAATTTTTAATCCGTATGCGGCGGACCATGGACGTGCCAAAAATACGTGTACGTTAAACTCGTACAACAAATTTTCAGGAGAAAAATTTAATGAGCAAAGCCTTATTAGAAGCTGTTGTTCTCGGCCAGCTAGAATTGGCCAACCGAGTGGTTATGGCGCCCATGACCCGCAGCCGAGCCGATGACGATGATATGCCGCTGGGTATTCATGTGGATTATTATAGCCAGCGGGCCAGTGCAGGATTGATTATTACCGAAGGAGTGCAGCCCAGCAAAAATGGCAAAGGTTATTGCCGTACTCCGGGAATATATAACCCACAACAGGTGGAAGCCTGGCGCAAGGTGGTTGATGCAGTCCACCAGAAGGGCGGTAAAATAGTAATGCAAATAATGCATTGCGGGCGTGTGGGTAGCAAACTCAATAAAGCCGACGATGCTGAAACAGTCGCACCCTCCGCAATTCAGTGCCAGGATCAGATCTTTGCTAATGACGGCATGGTCGATATGGACATGCCGCGAGCACTGCGAACAGAAGAAATTTCTGCCGTGATCGAAGAGTACCGACAAGCCACCGCCAACGCCTTTGAGGCAGGTTTTGATGGAGTAGAATTGCACTGTACATCGGGCTATTTACCCGCACAGTTTTTGTCGACAGGCACCAACCAACGCACCGACCAGTATGGCGGCACAGTAGAAAACCGCATCCGTTTTGTTCTCGAGACACTGGCCGCCATGTGTGACGTTGCCGGAGCAGACCGAGTTGGTATGCGTATTTGTCCGGCTAATCCATTTAACGACCTGCACGACGACAAACCCGAAGAAACCTTCAGTCATCTGCTGGATGCCGTCGACTCCATGGGACTGGCTTATTTGCATGTTATTAGAATGACAAATACCGGACTGGATAATATCGCGTTGGCGAAAGCACATTTCCACGGCCCCTTGATTGTGAATGACAGCTACCGAGAAGCCGATGCAAATACGGTTATCAGCAGTGGAGAGGCCGATGCGGTTTCTTTTGGACGCTCATTTATCGGTAACCCAGACCTGGTTGAGAGGTTTCGTGATGAAATACCTCTGAGCAAATTCGACCCAAGCACTCTATATACCGCAGGCGCAAAAGGCTTCTCGGATTATCCCAAGGCAGAATAAGGGCTGATATTACAAAACCTCGTATTGCCGAAATGATAGGGAATACGAGGTTTTATTTTTGTCTTTGTTTTCGTTCTTTTGGGTTTTCCAGCAAACGAAGCCACGCTCTTTAATTACCGTACAATATCAGGCCAGTACCGCCCCCACAGACCGAATCAATCAGACCATGAATAAGGATTTGCCACAGCCGGAGTTCTCAGCGAGGACTGTCTGAGTCCAGATTTTTGCGCAGCAAAAATTGTCGAGTTCCGCAGCTGCCGGCTGTGGCAAATCCTTATGGTCGATTCGGTCTGTGGGGGCGGTACTGGCCGGAGTTAAATGCCGAACCTCCCACTTTACCTCAATACCCCCAACGTTATACTCTAGAGAACTCACCACCCATGCCAACGGAAATACAATGGAAGTAGAAACCACCATTACAAATAAGCTAAGCAGCGCCTTCGCTCCCGTACATATGGAAGTCATCAATGAAAGCCATATGCATTCAGTGCCAGCCAATTCAGAGACCCACTTTAAAGTCATAATGGTATCGACCAGTTTTGACGGCAAGCGCAAAGTGGCCAGACATCAACAAGTATACAAAGAGCTGGCGCCAGAGCTGGAAGGCCCCGTACATGCGCTGTCAATGTTCCTCTATACCCCCGCCGAGTGGTCGGTGACAGATGATGCGCCCGACTCGCCCGAGTGCATGGGCGGATCCAAGGCCGAGAGCTAATTATGCTGGCTATCTGGATAATCAATGTGTTGGTGGTTGCCGGAGCGGTACTGATTCATTATGAAGCGCTGTATCGGCTGAATATCTGGTGTCCAAAATTGCCTATTCGGCATCGGTATAGAGTGGTTGCGGGGGTGCTCGGGGCCCTAATGGCACATTGTATCGAGGTCTGGTTATTTGCTCTCGCTTATTACTTCTTGTTGAGTCTTGAGGGCTTTGGCGGACTGACGGGCGCATTTAATGGCAGCCTAATGGACTGCGCGTATTTTTCTTTTACCGCTTATACCTCCCTGGGGCTGGGGGATATATCGCCGAGCGGAGACATTCGTTTCCTTGTTGGTCTTGAGCCGCTTGCAGGTCTGGTGCTAATTACCTGGACAGCTTCGTTTATGTTTATCGAAATGCATCGTGACTGGGACGACAGTTAGCGCAAAGATGACAATCATTTCAGCTGCCTATCCTGTCGCCAGGGACTAAGATAGACCGTCTTTCTAAGCAGGAATACAGGAAATGGCTGAATCAAAGCAACGCGTTGTATTAGTCACTGGCGCCAGTCGAGGCGCGGGCAAAGGTATCGCCCTCGCTTTGGGTGGCTGTGGCGATATTGTTTATGTGACAGGTCGAACCAGAGTGGAAGGAGATGCCGCCCTACCGGGTACCGTCTACGCAACCGCCGAGGAAATTAATCGCCGCGGCGGGACCGGTATCGCGGTGGTGTGTGATCACAGCGATGATGCTCAAGTGAAGGCACTTTTTGAGCAAATAGAGCGAGAGCAAGGTCGACTGGATATTCTGGTCAACAATGCCCTGGCCCTGCCTGATTCGATTACCCAGCCCGGGCCTTTCTGGGAAAAACCACTGGATATGATTGATATCACCGACGTCGGTATGCGCTCCAGCTATGTGGCCAGTTGGTATGCGGCACCCCTATTAATTCAAAGTGAACACGGCCTGGTAGTCAATACCTCATCTTTTGGTGGGCGCTGTTATATGCACGGCCCCGCTTATGGCGCAGGCAAAGCCGCCGTCGACAAAATGGCCCACGATATGGCGATTGATTTTGAACCACACGACGTGTGTGTCGTATCCATTTGGATGGGGCTGCTGCTGACCGAGAGAACCCAGCGAGTATTTGATGCACAGCCAGAGCTCTATGCCCATATGGCAGAGACAGCCGAAACACCGGAATTTTCTGGTCTATTGATTGATGCGTTAAGCCGGGACCCACAGCGCATGGCACGCAGTGGTCTGGTACTGGTAGGTGCCGAATTGGGTGCGGAATATGGCGTAGTAGATGTTAACGGTAAACAACCGCCATCACATCGGTCGATGCTGGGTGATGTGACTGAATTTAATCCCGCGGTGATCCATTGAGCATTGCCTTGCTGAGAGAGTATTAATGCCCCGTAACACAGTAACTGTCTGGTTTTGGTTATAGTGCGCTCATTGACTGGTGGAGTTATTAAGCCAGCTGCTTAGTGTCCTGGATTGAACCGGGCAGACAAAAACGGATATTTATTATGAGTGCCAAAGACCTATTACCTGAAGGCAATTACGCGACACTGCCCAACGGGCAAACCATTCACTATCTGGATCAGGGCGAAGGTCCGGTGGTGGTGTTTTTACACGGTAGTGGTTCAGGTGCCAGTGGACACAGTAATTTTCAGGGCAATTACCCGGCTATAGCTAAGCAAGGTTACCGCGTGATTGTGCCTGATCTGGTAGGTTACGGGTTTTCAGATAAACCTCAGGACGTCGACTACCATATTGATTTTTTTGTCGAGTGTATCAAGCAGACACTCGATCACGCTGGCGTTGATAAATGCACATTGATTGGAAATTCACTGGGTGGGGCTATCGCATTGAAATTTGCCCTGGATTACTCTTCTAAAACAGAGAGTTTGATCTTGATGGCGCCAGGTGGCATAGAGGATCAGGCTAACTACTTTACCATGCCCGGCATGCAGTTGATGCGCGAAGTCTTTACCTCACCAGAGCCTGTAACACCCGAAAAAATGAAGAGCTTTTTCCTTGAGGCGTTTGTTATCAACCCGGATTGTGTCGATGACGAATTGGTCGCCGAGCGGCATGCGACAATGCAACTGCAAAACCCGCATGCTATGAAAACGATGGTCGTGCCCAATATGACAGAGCGCCTGTCGGAGATTACTTGTCCGGTGCTGGTATTTTGGGGGCTGGATGAAAAAATGATGCCGCCATCGGGCATTATGACTTTGGCTCACGGTTTGCCAAATGTCCGTGTAGAACTGGTTTCCAACTGTGGTCATTGGGTGATGCTTGAGCATTGCGACCTGTTTAATCGCCAGTGTCTTGGTTTTTTGCAATACGGTGAATAGATCTATGGAAGAAACACAAATAGAAGCCTTGGGTGACGAGCTATACGAAGCCCTGCGTGCGCAGAAGACCGTGGTGCCATTCACTGATCGTTTCGAAGATATAACGATCGAAGACGCCTATTATATTTCCTTACGTATGCTGAACCGCCGCGTGGAAAATGATGGTGAAGTGATCGTCGGCAAAAAAATTGGCGTTACCAGCAAACCGGTACAGGATATGTTGGGAGTGTATCAGCCAGATTTTGGCTTCCTGACCAAGAGCATGGAATATCCTGATGGAGCCAAGGTACCTGTGGCAGGTAATTTGATCCAGCCTCGTGCAGAAGCAGAGATAGCGTTTAAATTAAAGAAAGATTTAGTCGGGCCCGGAATAACCGAAGCCGATGTGCTGGATGCCACCGAGTCTATCTCCCCGTGTTTCGAAATAGTCGATTCGCGTATTAATGACTGGAAAATTAAAATTCAGGATACCGTGGCAGATAACGCATCCTGCGGTGTTTATGTTATTGGCGATACAGCAGTTGACCCTCGTGATCATGATTTACCGAATTTAAAAGTTACCGTAAAAAAGAATGGCCAGTTTCTCAGCGAAGGCATGGGCAGTGCCGTGCAAGGCAACCCGCTGACAGCTGTCGCCTGGCTCGCCAATACACTGGGCGAGTTTGGGATTCCTTTTCTGGCAGGCGAAACTATTTTGTCGGGATCTCTGGTGCCGCTGGAACCTGTTGTAGCCGGCGATGTAATGGAAATGGCATTAGAAGGTGTGGGCACAGCGTCAGTGACGTTTGTATAGCTATTTCACTTAGCCGAAGCCCACTGCTATTACACCCACCTCGGTACCGGCGAATAAACTGAATAAATCCGGTTCCGCCTCCGGACAAAAAACACTAGATCTCAAAGGAAATACGATGAGTAAAAAAATCAAAGCCGCAATCATAGGTCCCGGAAACATTGGCACCGACCTGCTGATGAAAGCCCTGCGCTCGGACTTTATCGAGCCGGTCTGGA
>JBALVY010000027.1:0-8952 GCA_036960375.1 Pseudomonadales bacterium | reverse complement strand
CTATTTTTTTAGTTTGCATGCTTTTTCCTGAGTTTGGGCCATCGAGTTAGGCCTTTTTCTTCTAATTGACTAGGATAACTACCTTTTATATACATTCCCGTGGTCTCGGTGTTCGGCCTATTCAAATATAGGGATATGAAGACGCTGTTTGGAGACATTTGTACAGCCTAGCGGCTTATAATCTATATTGTCTTGCAACTGGAGTTTGTATTGCCTAGCGCCTAAAGTTTGTATTGACTTGCAGCCAAGTCACGCATAATTTCTTCAGAGCCACCACCAATCGCATTGACGCGCACTTCCCTATAAATACGTTCAACTTTACTTCCACGTAAATAACTTGCTCCACCGAGAATCTGACTCGCCTCGCGCGCACAAAATTCCATGGTTTCACTCGCTTGCACTTTCAGCATGGCTAAATCACCAGGGTGACAACGGCCCTCGATAAATGCCTCGGTAAGGTGTAACAGGTAAGCTTGTGTGGCATTTATTTTTTGTTTCATCAAGGCCACTTTATGTCGAATCACCTGATGATCAGCTAAACGCTTTCCAAAGGTCTTTCTCTCTTGCGCCCATGTTACTGCTTCTTCCAAACAACAACGCGCAGCAGCTTCCATAGCAGTTATCATAGCCAAACGCTCACTATTAAAGTTATGCATAATGACAAGAAAGCCATGCCCTTCTTCACCAATTAAATATTTCTTAGGCACCTTCACATTATCGAAATACAAAGTAGCCGTATCTGAACACCACCAACCTTGTTTTTTATCTAAAGGCGTTCGAGATACACCCGCAAGGTCCATCGGAATAAGCAACATAGAAACACCCTTAGGCCCTGCTTCACCCGTTCTGACCGCCGTGCTGACCCAGTTAGCCCCCATACCACCCGATATAAACGTTTTACTGCCATTCACAATATAGAAGTCGCCTTCAGCCTTTGCAGTGGTTTGAATGTTAGCTACATCTGAACCGCCCGAGGGTTCTGTAATGCCTAACGAGATCCTTTTCTCACCAGACAGTACCGCAGGCACCACCTCTTCCTTAATGTCATCACTCGCAAAATTAATCACAGGCGGCAAGCCAATACCGTGTACCAGCAAGGTACTACTAATCCCACCCGCAGAACCAATACGCGCTAACTCTTCGCCCACAATATTTATATAGTGCTGATCAATACCTTCTGAAACACCACCGTATTGTTCTGGGTATCCCAGTTGAAGCAAGCCAATGTCTGCCGCTTTAGCCCACATCTCATCAGGGATCTTTCCATTTTCATCCCAGTCATCAAGGTTAGGGGCAACTTCCTTATCCAAGAACTTGCGTAGTTGAGTACGCCATGATTCATGGTCTGCCGTTAAAAGACGGTTGTGTAAGCGTGCACTATCAAAATCTAAAGACATAGCTAAGCTCCATATTCGCTAAACTCCATACTTCCAAAATATGAATCGCCTCGGGTTTGTCGGAGGCCGATTTATTTTCTAACTGAGCTGGGATAGACATAGGCTTCTTTCCAATAAAACAGGTGGATAAAACGCATATTAGGAGTACAGGAAGGATAAATGCCCTTCTTTTTCCCAATCCAGAATAAAAAAGCAGGCTATTTGCAATTGACGAATATCTCTCGAAACACACTGCTAACGTTGAGAAATAGTATCCCGATCACAAGCTTGTTAACATGATGAAGGTGGCCTGACTTGATCAAAGCGGACAAGCTCGTTACTATTTGCCTCCCTTCGGAATAACCACATGATTCACTAAAATGAAGGCGCCAATTACCAAACCATTCTTAACGAAATAAGATCAGAGATTGCCAAAGATTACCTAAAATCCAACCTGCCCATCGAAAAGATCTCTGAGATGCTTGGGTTTAGTGAGGCATCCGCATTTTCTAACGCCTTCAAGACCTGGGAATCGATTTCGCCAAAAGACTATCGCCTTAACAATCGATAATGCACCGGGTATATCTTCCCTCCTCTTCGACATAAATGGCATCAAAACTGTCCGCTTTGATCAAGTCAGGCCACCTTCATCATGTTAACAAGCTTGTGATCGGGATACTGTTTCTGAACGTCGGTAATGATCTCGAATGATCTACGTAGGCAACAATGCCTAATATCTTGCCCTAGAAGCAGACCACTGCGGAATATAAACTACCAGGGAGCTACAAATATGACTCACCCAAAACACCGAGGCGCTCGCAAGCGTATTTTCACAGGCGTCTTTGCCGCCACCATGGCCCTGGCTGGCACAGCCAATGCCCAAAAGCTCGAAGAAGTGCTGGTAACCGCCCAGAAGCGGGTTGAAAGCCTGCAGGACGTACCTATCTCAGTAGCTGCCGTGTCCAGCGAAAAAATGACCGATTTCGGCATTACGGATATGGAGAATCTCTCGGCTTATGTACCCAACTTCACCATTAACGAAACCGGGATCTCCACCACCGTAACCATCCGGGGTATATCTTCGGGTGTTAACCCGGGCTTTGAACTATCCGTGGGCATATATAACGACGGCATCTACTACGGCCGTGATCAGTTAGCCCGCGTGCCTATGATGGACCTTGAACGGGTGGAAGTCCTGCGTGGACCTCAGGGCATCCTGTTTGGTAAGAACAGCATCGCCGGTGCGGTCAGCATGATCTCTGCAAAGCCCACCGATGAGTTCGAAGCCTCCATACGCGGCCTGTACGAGCCCGATGCGGATGAAAAGGATATCCGTGGAACCATCTCTGGCCCCATAACAGAGAACCTGAGTGGTCGTCTGGCTTTCCTGTACCGCGAAATGGACGGCTACATGGAGAACACCTATCTGGACCGTGATGAACAGGGGGAAGAAAAGACCTTCATTCGCGGCGCTCTGCAATGGCATGCTACAGACAATTTTGTTGCCAACCTGAAAGTCTCCAGGGCCACATTCGATGTGGATGGCCGTAACGTTGATGTTTTCAACAGCATTGGCAGCCCCGACCACCTAACGGTTCTAAACGGTATTCAAACTGCTTTGGGGCGCCCCGCAGTGGGCGGCGAGCTGGATTACAAACGTGATAACAACGGCGACCTCAGCGACAATACTGTCGACAACGCCGCCTTACGAATGGACTGGACGCTTGAGCCCTTCACCGTTACCTCGATCACCGGTTTCGTCGGTTATGAATACGAAGAAATCTGCGACTGTGATTTTACCGCTGCCCTGGTCGTTGATTCTGACGTTGACTCAGACTATAGCCAGTTCAGCCAGGAGCTACGTCTGACATCTCTCGGTGGCGAGACCATTGATTATATCGCTGGCGTGTTTTACCAAACCTCCGAACTGTATTTCAGCGACAGTGTCAATCTGGTGGATGACACGATTCTGACCCAGGTTCTAGGTGACCTCTCCCCGGTCCTGGCGCCGCTGGCAAACCTTTCCGCGTCTAAGCGTAACTTTGAACAGGACTCAGACCTTTGGGCTGTGTTTGCACAGGTGACCTGGAACATTAACGATGCCTGGCGCCTGACGGTTGGCGGTCGCTATACCGATGAATCCAAGGACGCCTCCAAAGACCAGCAGCACCTGTCTGGCTCTAATTTTGGCAGCACTTTCCTTCCCCCCGAACCCAATGGCGAGTCCATTCCAACCCGCTACAACTTTATGTTTGGGGCCTTCGGTATCGAACCCTATGAGGAAGTTAAAGGTGACCTGGATGAAACTGCCTTCACCCCGGTAGTAACCGCGCAGTGGGATGCGACGGATGACACCATGCTGTATGCCACCTGGACCAAGGGCTTCAAATCCGGCGGATTCGACGCACGCTCCAACGCACACCCGGATCCCGCGGTGATGAACGCGGTCAACGCGATCACAGGCCAGGATCTGGTGGGTACTTTTGAGTTTGATGAAGAAGAAGCAAACAGCGCCGAACTGGGCGCCAAAATGCGCTTTGCCGGCGGCAGGGCCGAACTGAATGCGGCACTTTACTACACTGAGTACACTGACCTACAGGTGTCCCAGTTTGACGGCACGTTGGGCTTTAACGTAACCAACGCCGGTGAAGCGACGGCACAGGGTGTAGAGCTTGACGGCCGCTGGGCGGCAACCGATTCGCTGACTTTGAGCGGTGGCATCGCCTACCTGGACTTCAATTATGACTCTTTCCCCAACTCGCAATGTGCGTTCGGGCAAGCGCCAGACTCACCCGGGTATCCCGGGCTATGCGATGCTACCGGCAAGCGCAAAGAGTACACTCCTGAAATCACCGCTACTCTAAGCGCTGATTGGCGCCGCCCCATTGGCAACCTGGAACTGCGGGCAGGGCTGGATGTGAACTATATGGATTCTTATCTGTATTCTGCCGTCCTGGACCCCAATACCAAGCAGGATAGCTCTGCTATCTGGAATGGTCGCATTGCTCTGGCCAGTGCCGATGACACCTGGGAAATCGCGCTTCTGGGACGCAACCTCAGCGATGAAACCGTGCTGAACTACGGTGGTAATACACCTCTAGCCGGCATCCTGACTCAAGGCGGCGGCAACTCTTACTATGCCTTCGTCAACCGTCCCCGTAACTATGCCGTACAGCTTAGCTACAAGTTCTAGGATTAACGGCTAATACTTCAGGGCGCTTCGGCGCCCTTTTTTATATGGGGGTCATCAACCTGACCCCCTATTTGTTCTGTGAGAGTAACTGATCGAAATAGGCGATGGTGTTTGCCAGGCCTTCAGCCAGCTGCACTTTTGGCTCCCACTTCAGTTCAGTTCAGTTCAGTTCTGGCGAGGGTAATGTCCGGCCTGCGCTGTCGCGGATCCTCTTCTGGCAACGGCTCAAAAACAATTTCTGACTTCGAGCCCGTGAGGTTTACCACCTGTTCGGCCAATTCCAGCATGGTCATTTCTACAGGGTTTCCCGTATTCACCGGCCCGGTAAACTCCGGGGGTGAATTCATCAGCAGGATAAGCGCCTAGACCAAATCATCGACATAACAAAAAGACCGCGTTTGGCTGCCGTCACCAAAAATCGTGATCGGGTCACCCTGTAAAGCCTGAATGACAAAGTTCGATACCACCCTGCCGTCATTCAGGTGCATGCGCGGACCGTAGGTATTAAAAATCCTGGCGACCTTGATCTGAACCTGGTGCTCCCGATAATAGTCAAAGAACAGCGTCTCTGCGCCGCGCTTGCCCTCATCGTAGCAAGACCTGGGGCCGACCGGATTTACACGGCCCCAATAGCTTTCGTGCTGGGGGTGCACTTCCGGATCACCATAAACTTTTGAGGTAGAGGCCTGCAGTAGGGACCGATGTCGTTGAAGATTATTTAACACTTGAGCAGGAGTACTTCGGCTGTCCGGTTGAGCTCGGACACCATCAAAATGAAATTCTTTTTGATAAGAGTATTGCTGAATTAGTCCAACCTCGAAAAGACCCCGCCTTCTCACAACACTGCCTTGACGAATGCAAGAAAATCATCGGTAGGCTCAGGCAAAGATCTGAGTTTGTTTCACAGATACGCGAAAGAATAATGGCATCAAAACAGTCCGCTTTGATCAAGTCAGGCCACTTGTATCATGTTAACAAGCTTGTGATCGGGATACTATTTCTGAACGTCCGGTAATGATCTCGAATGATCTAAGTAGGCAACAACGTTGGCCGGCAACTAGAGTGTTGGCAGCAAGGGTTTTGCCCTTTGAATAGAAAAACGGATTTTAGAAACCCGAAAACGAAACAAGTAAAAAGAATTTTGGACGATAAGGCTTTTATATGCTCGCGCGTCACCCAGTCACCATTCGAACCCTTCTCATTGCTAGCATAATGACCAGCTTTGCTTTTTCTTATGCCGAGAATAAAAACAGTGCCACAACGCTTGCACCTGAAGCCGTTTCTGCAATTTCAGTGACTAGCTCTGCGGCTAGCGACACCATATTATTGTCTGACCCAATGGCATCATCCGGACTCAACCCAGGGCTCGTGACCGAATCACGACTTCTCGATGCTGACAATGAAACCACCAACTGGTTAAGTCATGGACGCACTTATGATGAAAAGCGCTTCAGCCCGTTAAAACGAATCAATGACAAGAATATCGACCAACTGAATCTGGCATGGTCTTTTGAAATGCCTGACAAACGAGGCCTCCAAGGCACACCCATTGTTGTCGATGGCGTGATGTATACCGTTGGCGCATGGAGCGTGGTTTATGCTCACAACGCTAAAACCGGTGATTTACTTTGGCAATACAACCCCGAAGTACCGGAAAATATATTGGTGCGCGGCTGCTGTGGCCCGGTGAGTCGTGGCGTTGCTGTTTACAAGGATAAAGTTTATCTGGGTGCCTTTCATGGGTGGCTTATCGCTCTCGATCGCACCACAGGTAAAGTGGTTTGGAAGACACTGACCATAGACCCCGATAAAGATTACACCATCACGGGCGCCCCTCGAGTATTTAAAGGCAATGTATTAATAGGCAATGGTGGTGCCGAATATGGCGTACGGGGTTATCTATCCGCCTATGATGCTGAAACCGGCGTAATGAATTGGCGTTTTTATACCGTGCCCGGCAACCCAGCAGATCCGCTTGCAAATCCAACGCCAGCGCTTAAGCGGGCAGCTGAAACCTGGACAGGTGAATGGTGGAAACTGGGCGGCGGTGGAACCGTATGGGATTCCATGGCCTATGATCCCGAATTAAACCTTGTCTATATTGGTGTGGGTAATGGCTCACCCTGGAACCATAAAATTCGCAGTCCTGAAGGGGGAGACAATTTATATCTATCTTCGATGGTTGCCGTTAATGCAGACACCGGCGAATACGTATGGCATTACCAAACGACGCCTGCAGAAAGCTGGGACTTTACTGCCACACAACAAATGGTGTTAGCTGATATTGAAATTAAAGGGAAAATACGAAAAGTTATTATGCAAGCGCCCAAGAACGGCTTCTTTTTTATCATCGACAGGGTCACTGGGGAATATCTCTCTGCCGAGCCCTTCACCACCGTCAATTGGGCAACACACTACGATGACAATGGTCGCCCAGTAGAAACCGAAGGCTCACGCTATCTGGACAAATCCATGTTAATGATGCCCGCTGCTATTGGTGGCCATAATTGGCATTCAATGTCTTACAGTGATGATACCGGCTATGTTTATATTCCGGTGATCAAGGCCATGATGGAATACAAGCAACCCAGTATGTTCCGCCCTAATCCTCATCACCACAATATCGGTGTCGATCTTGTCATCAACAACCTGATAAGCCCCGCCTTTGTTGAACTGTTATCCACTAAAATTTTTCGAGGTGAGCTATTAGCCTGGGATCCAACAACTCAAAAAGAAGTGTGGCGTCACGTTCATAGCCGCAGTTGGAATGGCGGTGTTTTATCGACTGCTGGCAATCTAGTATTTCAAGGAACGGCTGATCAGAAATTTATGGCCTTTAATGCTAAAACCGGCAAAGAACTTTGGTCTTACGACACAAAACTCGGCATGGTTGCGGCGCCTATCAGCTATAGCGTTGATGGAGAGCAATACGTTGCTGTCATGGCAAAATGGGGTGGTGCTTTCCCCCTAGCGGCTGGCATTAGCCCGATCCCGGGTTTAGAGAATGGCCGCATACTGGTATTTAAACTGGGCGGCGAAGATATCTTACCCCCTTCAGATATGCTACCGGTTACCCCACTAGAACCACCGATGATGCCGGATGTAACACCCGAACAGATACACGAAGGTTTAAAATTGTATACCGAGGCTTGTTCAACTTGCCATGGCTTAAATGTTGTCAGTGGCGGCATCGTACCTGACCTGAGACATTTAAACGAGCGTCATGCGCTATTTAATAGTATTGTTTTGGATGGCCTGTTCGAAGCCAATGGTATGGTGGGCTTTCGAGATATATTAAATGAAGATCAAGCCGATCTTATTCACGCTTTTATCCTGAATAAAGCGCACGGCGAATATCAGGACCACCTGAATCAGAGTAAATCAACATATAAACTGAAGCTGTGGTTTTGGGATCATTTGGCAGAATTTATTGTTGCTGCCACAGAAAAATCAACACGCTTTTATGTCACCATCGCAATATTCTGGGGCATTGTCATTGTATTACTTTATGGCTTGTACCGCCTAGCAAGGCGTGTACTCAAAGCAAAATCATAATGTTTCATGGACGAATAAATTCACTTAGCCTACATCGCATTAATATTGGTCTCCATGGCCGTCAACTATTCGTTGGCCCGCCACATCGCCAGTGGAAGCTCTGAACCCGGGCGCAACAAAACCGCGCTGGTAACCGGTATTTGTTTCAACCTCGGACTTCTCGCGTACTACAAGTATTCCGCTTTCGCCGTGGCTTCAGTGAGCTCATTGTTTTTTGATTACCCGATTATGCTGGATTTGGTGTTGCCGCTGGCGATCTCATTTTTCACTTTTCAGCAAATTGCCTTCCTGGTAGATGTGTATCGGGACGCTTCGATCATGGATGATACCAGCGTCGAAAAATACCTCTGCTTTGTGCTGTTTTTCCCACAATTGATTGCCGGACCGATTGTTCACCGTAAGCAACTGGTGCCGCAGCTTGGTCGTGAAGCGCTCAATAGCGTGACGGCGAAGCATATCCAGTTGGGCTTGGCTATTTTTTGTCTGGGATTATTTAAAAAGGTCATTTTGGCTGACCAGATAGCCGAGATTTCAGAGCCTATTTTCGAACGGCATGCCCAGGGGCGCGACCTGGTACCACGAACCGCGTGGCTGGACGTACTGGCATTTACGTTCAGGCTGTACTTTGATTTTTCTGCCTATAGCGACATGGCCTTCGGGCTGGGCCTGATGTTTGGCATTATACTGCCGGTGAACTTCTTTTCGCCCTACAAGGCGACCAATATCAACGAATTCTGGGGTCGGTGGAACATTACCCTGGGTCGTTTTTTCGGCAGTTATATTTTCAAACCTCTGGGTGGTCTTAGTCGAGGGCCGTTAAAAGTATAG
>JBALVY010000026.1:0-10012 GCA_036960375.1 Pseudomonadales bacterium | reverse complement strand
TCGATAAGGTGTTAGAGGCAGATTTACATCGGGGCACAAGCAAGGCTTGAAGGCCGAATATACGACCGCAAGAGTCTAGTGACGTAATTCAACAAATAGATGTCGCAAAATACCAAATAAACCACAACCTTTCTAGCTAGTATACTCTCACATCAGGAGTTGCGCCTTTTGTGTTTTTAGGAGACGACTGAGGTCTAGGAGCTGCAGCTTTTTGAGGAGGCTTGTGAAGCAGTGCAAGATGAATGAAACATAACTAGGCTCATCCCGGCAGAAGATACAAGAAAAGGAAGAGAGATGAAACAGATTTTATTCGGCGTATTGTGTGTTCTTTTATCAACCAGTGCTTTTGCAGACGACCATGATGACGGCGGACCTTTCTACGCGCTCTACCACTTGAAAGTAGCTGATACAGCCATTGGTTATGGGGGGGGCTAGATCAATTCCGGAACTCACTGCTATCGTTAGACAGCGCGGTACTCATCCAGCATTTGCCAAATTCACTAACGAAGTGAGCGGTATGCGAACCTTCGTGAACGCATCACAGATTCAAATGCTTCAAAATTGGGCAAGGCAGTAATTAGTTATAGCTATACTTCAATCAACCGTATTGTATGAGGAAATATCAACATGGCCTTAGGCTTCAGTGAAGACCAGCACACGTTTCGCGAGGTGGTTGCGCGATTTTTGGCAGACAAATCTCAACCTACAGCAGTGCGTGAGCTCATGGTGACCAGCGCCGGTTATGACGCTGCGGTCTGGAAGCAGCTAAGTGAAGAGCTTGGGCTGCTTGGTACCCATCTCCCCGAGCAGTTTGGTGGTTTTGGCTATGGTCCTGTTGAAATGGGGATCATTGCGGAAGAGATGGGGCGTTTTTTGTACTGCGGCCCGTTTTTTGCCTCTGCGGTGATGGCGGGTTACGCGGTGCTTGGTGCCGCTAGCGAGGCCGATAAATTGCGACTGCTACCGGGTATTGCTGATGGCTCTACCATTGCTGCTTTAGTGCTTGATGACCTCAACTCACCCGATCAGGTTGGTCAAAAAATTTCTGCCACTGCAGTGGCAGATGGGTATCAGCTTAGTGGTGTTGCCAGCATGGTGGTTGATGCGCAGGTTGCCAGTGTGCTGATTGTGGCTGCCATTACCCAACAAGGGGTTTCGTTGTTCGAAGTAGACCCCCAAGCCAGCGGCGTATCGATTGAAGCCCTGGAGGTGTTGGACCCAACACGCAAACTTGCAGCCGTTGGCTTCACCCAAACGTCGGCCCGACTGCTTGGTGACGCTGGGCAGGCCAACTTGAGTCCGCTTTGGGATCACATGGTTACCATGCTTGCACACGAAATGATTGGTGGTGCACAAGCGCTCTTTACCAGCACCTTGGACTACTTGAAGCTGCGCGTGCAGTTTGGCCGGGCTATTGGCTCGTTTCAGTCGCTGAAACATCGTGCCGCAGATCTGCTGCTAGAGCTGGAGCTTGCTAAGGCCGCAACCCACGAGGCTGCTCGTGTTCTTGCAACGGGCGAGGGTGATAGCTATGCGCCAAACATGGCTAAAGCGATGGCAAGCGACGCGTACATCAATATTGCTAAGCAGGCGATACAGCTACGAGGTGGTATTGGCTTTACCTGGGAAGAAGATACCCACCTTTGGTTTAAACGAGCCAAAAGCTCAGAAGTCTTTTTAGGTACATCCAATTGGCATCGCGAGCGCATGATGCAACAGATTGAGGAAACAGCTGATGTCTAACTCCGTTAATGACACCTTGAGCCCGAGCATAGAACAAATACAAGCCGATGTAGAGCAATGGCTGGATGAGCATTGGTCTGTTGACTTATCACTGTCTGCCTGGCGAACGTTGCTAGTGGACGGTGGCTGGGCTGTACCAAGCTGGCCAAAGGAGATTTTTGGCAAAGCATTTTCAGAGCAACAGACCTCTGCCGTCGCTGAAGTGTTTGCAGCTCGTGGCATTGTTGGCGTTGCAAAGTCAGGTCCCGGACACTTGGCATCGCACACCATTTTGGGTCACGGTGACCAAGATCAGAAACAGCGTTATCTGCGTTCGATTTTGACCGGTGAACATGCGTGGACCCAGCTTTTTAGTGAGCCTGGAAGTGGCTCTGACTTGGCAGGTTTAACCACCAAGGCCGAACGTTCGGGCGATGTTTGGAAGGTTAACGGCCAAAAGGTATGGAATACCAGCGCACACCATGCAGATTTTGGCTTGCTGTTGGCTCGCACCGACTGGGACCTACCAAAACACCAGGGCCTAAGCTATTTTCTTATCGACATGCGGCAGCCTGGCGTTGAGGTTCGGCCGTTAAAACAGATGAATGGACACGCTTCGTTCAACGAAGTGTTTATAACAGACGCTGAGATATTACCCATCGATATGCTGGGTAACGAAGGTGAGGGTTGGCGCATAGCGGCGACGACCTTATCGATCGAGCGGCAAGCGTTTGCGGGTGGCCTGCCCGGCGGGCGAGCACGTACTCTGGCGGGCCCCATTTATGACGAATACCGAGATGAGTTGGCCATCGCGCTTGAGCCTTATACTTGGTATCCACAGCGAGCCGGCCGGGTAGATCTGGCGCTGCCTCGTGCCGAGGAAACCGGTGCTATTAAAGATATGCAGGTGCGCCAAGAACTGGCGAAATTAATCTGTATGCAAAAAGGTTCTGATATTGCAGCAGCTACGGCTGCGGCGGCAAAGCGAGCGGGAGGCAATGAGGTTGTGCCAGCCGGTTCAATCGGCAAGTTGGTGGCTAGTGTTATTGCAAGGCAAGCATCACACGTACATACCTTGGTTTCTGGCGCTGATGCGATGCTCTCAGGTCCGGCCTCGGCGCTCGATGGCATCATCGCTGAGGTTTTGGTCTCAGTTCCGGCCATCTCAATTGCTGGTGGTACCGACGAAATTCAAAAGAACATTATTTCTGAACGAGTGCTGGAACTACCCAAAGAGCCGCGCTTTGATACCGGTCCGTTCCGGGATGTGCCACGCAACATTGCAGACAGCTAACACGAATTTCATCGAACAATTGGGACAGGCGCCGCTAAAGAAAACTAACCAGCTATCGATGACGACGAACATGAAACCTTGGCTGTAAGCCCTACATTGGAAAGCGCCGTCACTGCTGGAGTTTACACGTCGCAATGTGCGGACTCTATCAATTATAGGCAGTTAACTTGTCGGCGCCCTTTATCTATGCTGCCGAAGTGCTTTCTTCCACTCGCTGGCTGATACCCCATATCGCTTTTTAAAGGTTGCTGAAAACGCGCTTAAGTCCTGAAAACAAAGTCTCTGGGCGATATACGTAAGAGGGTTATCACTATTAGCCAGTAGATTTTCCGCTAGTTCAAAGCGACTCTCGTTGAGTACTTCGCTATAGCTTGTTCCCATTTCCTTAAGCTTGCGTTGAATGGTTCGTGTTTTGTAGGGAAGACGAAGGGCTAAGGCTTCAATGTCAGACCTTCCCAGTATGAGATTTTTCTGAATCATCAATTTAACGGTTTCCTGGAAATCGGGTTTATCGTCCAGGTGCAAACTTGTGAAGTATTCCGACAGCAGTTCATGAGCATTGTCGTCCCGGGCAGGCAACTGGTAGTCAAGAAATCGGCTGGGGAAAAATACCGCATCCTGCTCTCCGTCAAATTGAATCGGGCATCCAAAGTAATTCTTCAAATGCTCACCGTAGTCGGCGTCTTTAAATGTAAATGAGACGCTTGAAGGCTCCCATTTATTGTCGGTCACGTCCTTTAACATTCCGTGAAGTGAGGCAAAAAAAAGCATACTTCCCTGAGGGTAGCGAGTGCTCTCTTGTGCGTCCAGAGATCGTGAAAAGCAGGTCACGTTGGCCCATGTTTCCAGAGAGTACTGCATCCCAAGAGCACGTGCTCGCACATGATTCCGTACACCCTCAATCGCCTGCTTAAAGGTTTTCGCCGCGCGGCCATAGATGACGGTGTCACGGTTGTAACCAATTTCCTTGCGTTTCTCGACCAGGAGTAGGGCAAAATCAGCGCGGTCCAGTTGTCGGGCAGCAACCTCTAATAGGTTGGCACAATAACTGTAGGGTATCAGCTCTGTCGTACCATAAAGTATATTGCCAGGGCAGCCGGTTTCTGCGAGTAACTGACTGACATTTCCGCCTAGCTCCTCATAGAGCTCGGCGGTACCCGCCAAATATTTTCCCAACACGCGCGCACTCAAAAAGGCCTCCTGTTACAGGCTCGGCGAAGTCTATGCCGTACAGCTTATTGACGCAATTCAACAAATAGATGTCGCACAATATCAAATGAGACCCTGCCTTTCAAGCTACTCTGAATGCTGGTACGAGAATGTTATATACCCAGATAGTTATTCGGCCACTGCGGCCCCAACAGATTAACCCTGTAACGAGAGGTGATATTAATGTCCAAATTGCTTGACGGTATAAAAATAGTCGACCTGACCCATGTGTTGGCTGGACCCTATTGTGCCTATCAGCTGGGTTTACTCGGGGCAGACATTACTCGCATTGAAAACCCGGCTTCAGTTGACTTGCCACGAATACTTGACTCGGACCCTGATCGCCTGGCCCAAGGTATGGGGGCGGGATTTATAGCAGCCAATGCCAACAAGCGCTCGGTTGCAATAGATCTGACCAGTAAAAAAGGCCAGGATCTTGCCCGCCAACTCATCGCAAATGCTGATGTGGTGATCGAGAACTTCCGTCCCGGCGTGCTAAAAAAGTATGGCCTGGATGCGAAGGCATTAACCCAAACGAATCCTCGCCTTATTTATTGCTCGATCAGCGGCTTCGGACAAGACAGTAGCTATAAGGATCGCCCTGCCTATGACGACATTATTCAGGCGATGTCAGGCATGATGGCTATCACCGGTACTGCGGAAAGTGGACCGGTAATGGCTGGATTCCCAGTCATCGATTATTTGACAGGATTAATGGCGGCCTTTGCCATTTCAGCAGCCGTTGCCAAACAGGCTCGTACCGGAGAAGGCGAAGTGCTGGACGTTGCGATGCTGGATTCGGCCATGTCCGTTATGGGGCCGGTGTTTGCCATGCAGCACATTGGTGAAGCGCCCATCGCCCTACGCGGCAACCGCTCCTTCTCGGGGAGTCCATTCTCGGGCACTTACATTACCGCCGATGGGACCATTGTCGTCGCGGCCAATACTCCAGCTCAAGCAAAAAATCTATTAAAGGTTCTCCAGTTAGACGGTCTCTGGGAGAACCCTAAAGTGCGCAATTGGCGAGAACATTCGGACGTACCGGAATTGATTGAAGGAAGCCTGAAAGCGGCGTTTGCGGCTAAGTCAGCTGATGAATGGGAGATCTTGCTCAATCAGCAAAATGTGCCCGCTGGTAAGCTTCGCAGTATGCCAGAGACGCTCAAACTGCCTTATTCCAACGAAAGAGGTTTTGTTCACAAGGTGGATATTCCGGCACTAGGCCGGGAATACCCGGTTCCCGGAGTTGGTTTTCTCGCGGGCGGAAAAAATGGTTATGTTGAGTCTCCCCCGCCGCTTTTGGGAGAACACACACTTGAGGTCCTCAGGGAAGCCGGATTGCCCGATCAGGAAATTGCAGATCTTCAGGAAGCTGGAGTCATCAGCATCTATGACAAGACCGGGCAGAGCGCTAACAAGTGATCTCCGCCTAATATTCATTACAAATCCTTATACGTTAATCCGGGAGAGAAATAATGTCAGAGCAAAAATATGTCACGCTAGAAATGTTAGAACATGTTGGCGTGGTGACCTTTAGTAATCCGCCTAACAATTTTATTACCTTGCAGGCGCTAGAGGAATTCCAATGGGCGTTCAAAAAGTTGGATGCTGATGACCAATGCCGTGCAATTGTCTTAGCCGCTGAAGGAAAGGTGTTCTGCGCCGGTGCAGATTTTACTGCGGGTCAGGCAGAAGGAATCGATCCCAATGAGGTAATATCGAATTTTTACAGTCTTGCAATGACATTTTTTGAGACCAAAAAACCCATGGTAGCAGCGGTTCAAGGCGCGGCGATCGGTGCCGGTTTTGGCTTGAGCCTGGTTGCAGATTTTCGAATAGCCTGCCCCGAGACGACTTTCAGTGCAAACTTTACCCGCCTCGGAATTCATCCTGGATTTGGAATGTCATTAACACTCCCTCGAATAATCGGCGTCAGCAATGCTGAACTACTGTTTTACACCGGCCGACGTATCAAAGGCCGCGAGGCTATGAATATGGGGCTGTTAACCGAGCTAGTCGAGCGCGATGATGTGATTCCGTCAGCCATGAAGCTGGCCAACGAGATTGCCGCTTGTGCGCCACTGGCCGTGCAGGATAGCAAAGCTACGATGAGAATGGATCTGGCAGAGCAGATTCGCGCCGCCAATAAACGTGAACAAGCACTGCAGATGGTGCATATGAAAACCAAAGATGTTCGTGAAGGGATGAAAGCCTTAAACGAAAGGCGAGAGCCTGAATTTACGGGACGCTGATAGAAGACAAGAAAACAGAGCTGACAATCAACCCGAGGATAACATGAATAATATGCTTAAAACGGAATCGGTAAGCGGTGCTGAAAAAAGCCAGAAAACCGATGAATACCCGAGTTCCGGAGAAGCAAACTACATTTTGGGGTTGCTTTTTTTAGCTTACGCTTTTTCATTTATCGATCGGAAAGTTCTTGGCGTGCTGATAGGCCCAATTAAGACAGATCTTGAGCTAAGTGATTTTCAATTCAGTTTACTGCAAGGCGCTGCGTTCGCCATTCTCTATAGCGTGATGGCGCTCCCTTTTGGACGGATGGCAGACGCCAGTAACCGAAAATTCATCATGGCCCTAGGGGTTTTTGGCTGGAGCATAATGACCATCAGTTGCGGCTTGGCGAAGAATTTTGTGGAGCTGTTTGTGATGAGGATGGGAGTTGGCGTAGGCGAAGCCGCGTTGTCTCCAGCAGCCTATTCGACCATTACCGATAGTTTTCCCCGACAAAAGCTGACGCGAGCCATGGCAGTTTATAAAGCGGGCGCAGTGGTTGGAGGCGGCCTGGCATTGGTTCTGGGTGGAGTCATATACGACTACTATGCAGCGATACCCGATTTGTCGTTTCCGCTATTGGGCGCCATGAATGCCTGGCAGGCAACCTTCGTTACCGCGGGTCTGCCAGGATTTTTACTGGCCTTTATGATTCTCTTCACCAAAGAGCCCACGCGCAAAGGAATGGTGCAAATCGACGACGCAAGTCCTCCAACCTCACTGACAATCAGCGAGGTTTTTGACTATATGTTTGTCAAGCACCGCCAGCTATATGTCAGTCTGTTTATCGGCTGTTCAATACTTTCCGTCGTGAGCTATGGCTATTCGTCGTGGTTCACAGAAATGCTGATTCGCAATTTCGCTTTGACTCGCAGCCATGCGGGGTCGCTTGTGGGGTCTGTGATAATTGTCGTCGGACTTCTGGGTGTTTTATCGGGGCCACTACTTGTTGGTTTTTTTCAAAAACGTGGCTTCGCGGACTCGAATATGCGCGTCTTAATGTTTGTAGCCATCGCTCTTATTCCAGTAGCAATTGCCGCCCCACAAATGCCAAACCACATTCTGGCACTGGCTTTAATGAGTGTGACGGTTTTTTTTCAGGCAGCTTATGTAGGTGTTGCCGCGGCCGCAGTTCAAATGGTCACGCCCAACCAAATGCGCGGTCAAGCGACTGCCGTTTATCTCTTTGCTACCAATATGCTGGGCCTGGCAGTGGGGTCAACTCTGGTGGCCGCGCTCACCGATTTTGTATTTGCTGATGAAGGTGCGCTTATGCATTCCCTGTCGCTGATTTCAGCTGTGCTGCTGCCGATAGCCGCATGGATTTTTTGGAAGGGATTGAATTCATTTGCTGTCGCCGTTAAACAATCTGAGGACTGGTGCTAATTGCAAACCCTTTTATGACAAAGCTGAGTCACCCTATGAAACCATCCTGGCAACTATCTTCTTGCTTATTATTTTCTGTATTGATGCTGCCTCTAGTCGGCAGCGCTGAGAACGCTCCCGCGTTTTCAGCCAAACAATTGACAGAGTTACCAAAGGAAAATTGGACAACGAATGGCGGTAATATATATAACCAGCGCTATTCACAGTTAACAGAGATTAATACCACCAATGTAAACAATGTAAAGGCTGAGTGGCGTACGCATTTGAATGGCTCTGGCGTAGGGCCTCCCTTTTCCGGTGAAGCACAGCCCATTGTCTATGAAGGTATTATTTATATTTCTACCGGGGCTGATGATGTGTTCGCCCTGGATGTCGAGACCGGCGAACAGCTCTGGGTATATGAATCCCACCTTGATCGCAAAATTGATACGGTGTGTTGTGGTTGGACTAGCCGCGGTGTTGGTCTGGGTGATGGCAAGGTGTTCCTGGGCCGACTCGATGGTAAATTAATGGCCCTCGAGCAAAAAACCGGCAAAGAGTTGTGGTCGGTGCAGGCAGAGAATTGGCAGGAAGGGTATACTATTACCAGTGCCCCTTTATATTATGACGGTATGGTTATTACCGGTTTTGCAGGTGCGGAGTTTGGTTCGCGGGGGCGGGTGAAGGCCTATAACGCCGACAACGGCGAATTGATTTGGACTTTTTATACCATCCCCGGACCCGGTGAGCCAGGCTTTGAAACGTGGCCACACGATAGTGATGCTTGGAAATACGGTGGTGGTACTGTGTGGCAAACGCCAGCAGTCGATCCAGAATTGGGCTTGATGTATTTCTCTACGGGTAATGCTGGCCCAGATTACGACGGTTCGGTGCGCCCTGGTGACAATTTATATACGGCATCGATTGTCGCAATTGATGCAAAGACGGGAGAATACCGTTGGCACTACCAGCAAGTTCACCATGATATTTGGGATTATGATGCCCCAAACCCGGTTGTCCTGTTTGATATTGACTACAACGGCGAGCCGCGCAAAGCGTTAGCGAATCTGGCAAAAACTGGTTGGGTTTATATACTTGACCGCCGCACGGGTGAGCCCTTGATTGGCATTGAAGAAAAGCCCGTTGCCCAAGATCCACGTCAAGCCACGTCACCTACTCAGCCCTTTCCTATTGGTGATTCAACCGTGCCGCAATCTATTGATATTGCACCAGCAGGTTTTAAGTTGGTCAACAAAGGCCGGATTTTCACACCCTTTTGGGGCGAAGAAGTTGTTCTGAAACCCAGTGCTATAGGGGGCGGTAATTGGCCGCCCAGCTCATATAACCCACGCACGGGCTTACTTTACACATGCTCCAATGACTTAATGGGCGTTTTTGTGAGAACCCATGAACAGGAACCCGTGGCGGGTGAAAAATATACCAATGGCCGATCGGGGGGCACACCCATTCCCCTGAACGGCGTGTTTTCTGCGATGGATATGACCACCAATAAAGTCGTATGGAGTCAGCGCTGGAAAGACAGTTGCTGGAGTGGTTCTATTAACACCGCGGGTGATTTGGTTTTTGTCGGACGCAATGACGGTGACTTAACGGCACTGGATTCTAATACCGGTGAACAATTGTGGAATTTTCAAACCGGTGCTGGCGTTAATGCACCTGCCACAACGTTTGAACACAAAGGCAAACAAAAAGTGGTCGTGTATTCCGCCGGTAATCTATTTGCCGGTACGCCTCCAGGAGACAGTGTGTGGTTGTTTTCTCTGGATGGAAAATTGGGGCCGGATAGTGCACCAGGCTCTGCTTCTATCCCTCGTGTAGACATTGAGCGAGCTAATATTGAGGAAGGTAAAACAGTTTTTTCCACCTATTGTTCGCAATGTCATGGTAACGACGGTGGCGGCGGTCACGGTGTTGGCCCGGACATAACCGGCATCACGTCGGCGGATGTTGTTGCTTTCACTGCCACCCAAGGTAAAGGCCAAATGCCCTCTTTCACAGCGGTCCTTTCTGGTTCGCAATTACGTGACGTTGCCGTATATGTGGCGCAGAAATTGGGTAAGTAGTTTTTACGTGCCTCGAATATTCTTAAAGTTAATCTCCACACTGCCC
>JBALVY010000025.1:0-10035 GCA_036960375.1 Pseudomonadales bacterium | reverse complement strand
AGCGGCCCCCTCCTAAGGGGCAGGCCAGAGGTTCGAATCCTCTAGGGCGGACCATTTCAAGAATTCTGACCCAACGCTTAAAGGGTCACAATTCTTTATTTTTAGCTCGGTGACCAAACGGTGGCCATTTGGTCACCACGGGTAAATCTGACTTTAAATTATTTAGGTAAAATGGCCCAACGCTCAACTCAGTGGCCAAATTCAGCATGCCACTACAAATGTAAGCCCGTCGAGAGCGAGACTGTGGACACGCGGGTAACCGCCTTCACATAAGCACATGTAAGCAATAGCTCACACATCCCAGTTTCTTTACAATACAGTTTCTTTGCCATCCTCCCATAGGCCCTTATATTCTCATGCCAGAACCCAAGAAAAAAGTCGGCCATAAATGAAATCACTTTAAATCTTACCAACAAGAGAACATGGTGCTTTACCCTAAAAATGATATGATATATCATAATGTGATTAATCTGCAATGCAGCCCTTAATAGTTTATAGCCGAGCCTAGTCGATGCTAAAACCCTACTCCCTAATTACTGCTTTGCTATTTAGCTCAATGCTTATAGCTGCCCCCCAGCCACAGCATAACCACAGTGACAAACACCCAGAGCATTCACAAAAAGCGCATCTGCACGGCACTGCAAAATTGACCCTGGCCCTGGAAGACAATACTGTTGAAATAAGCCTTGAATCACCGGCAGCCAATATTGTCGGCTTTGAACACAAGGCCACTTCTGAAAAGCATATAAAAGCTGTCGAGGAAGCCAAGGCAAGCTTGGAAGCCCCCAGCTTGTTTTCATTCTCTGGCAGTAATTGCAGCTTGAAGCAAGCCGAGGTTGATATGTCCTCAGTTATCGAGCAAGGCTGCCAGCATAGTGATTATGAAGGTCATAGCGAGATTAGTGCAAACTATAGCTATGAGTGTTCAAAGGGAGAAAAACTTGAAACGGTATCAGTCAATCTTATGTCACGGTTTCCGGCTATCGAAACACTGGAAGTCATATGGCTGACCAGTCGCCAACAGGGCGCAACAAAGCTAAAGTCACAATCCAATCTTATTCGTATCAGGTGATCTATGACTAAACTACAAACCATCATTGACCATGCGGAACAAAGCTGTAAAGCCCATGGCAGTAAACTTACCACTAAGCGCAAACAGGTGCTATCCGGTTTATTACAATCTGATCGTGCCATGTCAGCTTATGAATTGGTCGATTATTTTAAAGAGGCTTACGGGGAGTCCCCTCCGCCCATGTCGGTCTATCGCATACTCAGCTTTTTACAAGATGAGCAATTAGTCCATAAACTGAATCTGGCCAATAAATATATTGCCTGTACGCACATCACCTGTGATCACGACCATGGCGTTCCACAATTTTTGATCTGTGGTGACTGCCAACGTGTTGAAGAGATCACCGTTGGCAAGTCAACTATCAATACCCTGAAACGCAAGGTAGAAGAGGCTGGTTTTCATTTAGCCAGCCCGCAATTGGAAATCAATTGCCTTTGTAATCAATGCAACGATAAAGCCGCTTAAGGCCACTATTAAACTGAATTACCATGAAAAAATTACAAACTATTGCTGACAAAATGGCTATCGGCCTATCCTTTATTTGCACACTGCATTGCTTGGTAGCGCCCTTTGCAGTTGCGTTATTACCTACTCTGGCAGCCATCAATCTGGAAGACGAAGCCTTTCACCTGTGGATGGTTATCGCGGTTATCCCAACCAGCCTGCTAGCACTAAGCATGGGCTGTAAAAAACATAGAGATTATAGGGTGCTATTACTCGGTATAACGGGCTTAAGCCTGTTAATCCTCGCAGCCTTTTTTGGTCATGATTTACTGGGCGAAACTATTGAAACAGCCGTGACAGTTTTAGGTGCCATTATTATCGCCGCAGGCCACTTGTTAAATCATCGACTATGCCAACACAGCCGCTGTGAATGTCATGCTGACTGATAACAGCGAGGACTTGGCGATGAAAAATATTTATTTTCAATCGATAGAACAATTAAAAACCGGTCAGGCCCTGGCGCTTAAGGATATTATCGATGAATTGTTATTTATCCATCAGACGCTGATACCGGTTATCACCCAGGATGCCGACAGCAAAGAGGTACTGATGATGGCTTGGATGAATAAAGCCTGCCTGGAACAAACTCTAGCGACTGGACTAGTGACTTACTGGTCCAGAAGCCGTCAAGAAGTGTGGGGAAAAGGGGAAACCAGCGGTAACCACCAGAAACTAGAGTCAATGCGTTTTGACTGTGATGGCGATGCGGTTTTATGTCTAGTTAAACAAACGGGGGGTTGCTGCCATACCGGGCGTCAACATTGTTTTTATCTGGAAGCCAACCAAGCCGGTCAATCTGTTTCCATGCTAAGCACAGCGCCATGAAAAAAAACAAAGAAAAGCTAATCGCCATCCCCACTAATATTATTACCGGCTTTCTAGGTGTGGGAAAAACCTCCGCTATTTTGCATTTACTGAAATCCAAACCCAGTGACGAACGCTGGGCAGTACTGGTGAATGAATTTGGGGAAATCGGTGTCGATGGCAGTTTATTTCAAGGCCAGCATAGTGAAGAGCAGCAGGTCTATATTCGCGAAGTCCCCGGTGGTTGTATGTGTTGCGCAGCGGGTCTGCCGATGCAGATTGCGCTTAATCAATTACTGACCCGTGTCCGGCCCCATCGTTTATTGATTGAACCTACCGGCTTGGGCCACCCGATAGAAGTTATGGAAGTGTTAACTGCCGATTATTATCGGGAGGTACTTGCCATTGAAAAAATAGTAACGCTGGTTGATGCTAGAAAACTGGATGATGCACGCTATACCGAGCATCAAACCTTTAATCAGCAAATTGCTATTGCAGATATTATTGTTGGCAATAAACAAGACCTATATCAACCTGGGCATAAGGCGAAGCTTGAGAATTATGTTAAAGCCAAAGTCAACGCTAAAGCCTCACCGGAGGTAGAGATTGTTTTTGCCGAACAGGGCAAGATATCGTTGGATTTATTACAGGGGCCAACGGGCCTCTCGGTTCACGCCCACCATCATCAAGAAAATACTACCTATAACAATCTGAACGACGAGCCTATGCCTGAAAGCGGTTATCTTAAGGCCGTTAATCAAGGCGAAGGCTTCCACAGTATTGGCTGGCGCTTTGAGCCGACAAAGGTCTTTGACCGCAATACGTTATTTGCTTTTTTAAATGGTATTATCGCGGAAAGAATGAAAGCGGTTTTTATTACTGAAGACGGCATTTATGGCTATAACCTGACGAGTGATGCGCTAGCCGAAATTGAATTGGACGACTGTATGGAAAGCCGTATTGAAATTATTGCCAGCGAGCTTTCCGAGCGGTGGGAAGAGCAGCTATTAGCCTGTATTAAAGGCTAAGGAACTACTCCTCGGTATAGTCTTCCAATAGATGCACTTCCATCGCGTAAGCCGCTGTTGCTACATCATTTTCTAACAGTGTGGTTTTTAGCACACCGGATAACCAGAACGGATTATACAAAGCCTCAAGTTTAAAGCCCTTGGGGTATTTCACATGGATAATCTGGTTGGGTGGCGGTGGCGGCACATGAATACAGGCACCAAAAAACGGTACAATAAAAAACTCGGTGATCACCTGATCGTCACTAAATTCCAACGGCACGATAAACCCGGGAATGCGAATAGCCTGACCATTCATTTCCGGCCTTATAGTGGTGGATACCAGAGCCTGCTGGTAGCGATCATCCTTGGCTGCGGTAATGGAGGAACTAATCTGGCTGCTAATTTGATCTTCGAGTGAACCGTCTTCGATATCCGCCAGATACTCCGGTGGATTTAACAGGGCATCCAGATCTTGTTGGGACATAAGATCGGGCCATTCTATAGTTTTAAACTCAGTGGGTTTTACCGGTTTATTGGCAGGTTTATTATCAGAGGAACTGGAAGCGTGTGCCATGGTCACAGCCAGCATGGATAATACGATAAACAAAACTGCAGTTTTATAGAAGGATAACACTTTCAATCTTTACACCACTCAATTAACTTCGCGTCACCGGATGATACTGTGTATCATTCCGTTTTGACAAGCCCTTACTGACTGAAGAGCTGACTGAAATAGCTGACTGAAATCGTTTATGACCATTCATTTAAAGGATATCCGTTACACCTATCCCGACACACCGGGAAAGCAGGTATTAAATATCAATAGCTGGAAAGTGGCTGCTGGCGAACAGGTGTTTGTCCACGGGCCTTCCGGCGGTGGTAAATCGACGCTGCTTAATCTATTAAGCGGTATGTTGCAGGCCGATATCGGCGAGGTCTCTGTGATGGGCCAGCGCCTGGACAAGATAAGCAGCCGGCAACGAGACCGCTTTCGAGCTGATCATATTGGCTATATTTTCCAGCAATTTAATCTTATCCCCTATCTCGATGCGATTGATAATATTAAACTGGCCCACCAATTTGCCAAACAAAACACATCGTCGTCGTTAGAGGATGATATTAAGTCCTTATTATCCAGCTTTTATATCGACCCTACCGACTGGCAAAAACCGGTGGCAAAACTGAGTATCGGCCAACAACAGCGTATCGCTATCGCTCGGGCAATGGTTAATAAACCGGAACTGCTGATTGCCGACGAACCCACCTCGTCCCTGGACCAAGACAATCGCGATAATTTCATGAAGGAGTTAATGGCGATGGTCTCGGAGCACAACACCACCCTGCTCTTTGTTAGCCATGATATGTCATTAGCTAAATACTTTAATCGGATTGATGCTCTGGCAGATATTAATATCGCAGGAGCTGTGAACTGATGTTTTTTCGCTTAGCCTCCAAAAGCTTATTAAACCGAAAAGGCTCAGTACTGCTTACCATTCTGGCAATGAGCGTTAGTATCTTTGTACTACTGGGTGTTGAGCATATCCGTACCCAAACTAAAGAAAGTTTTAACAGTACTGTTTCAGGTGTTGACCTGATTGTAGGTGCCAGAACCGGCAGCTTAAATTTATTGCTTTATTCGGTTTTTCGTATTGGCTCACCTACCAATAATATTGATTGGGCGACTTATCAAACTATCGCAGAGAATTCCAAGGTGGCTTGGGCAATCCCTATCTCGCTGGGCGACTCCCATAAGGGCTATCGGGTGATGGGCACTTCCGCCGATTATTTTAAACACTTTAGTTATGGCGATAAACGCAAGTTGGATTTCGCCGAAGGCAAACCTTTCAGTGATTTATTGGATGTGGTACTCGGTTCAGAAGTTGCCAGAAAACTAGGCTATTCACTGCGTGACAAAATTGTACTGGCCCACGGCCTGGGTAAAACCAGCTTTAGCCTGCATGAAGACAGGCCCTTTAAAGTCACCGGTATCTTAGCCACCACCGGCACACCGGTAGACCTGACAGTTCATATCAGCTTACAAGGTATAGAGGCGATTCATATTGGTTGGCAACAGGGTGTAAGAATGCCTGGTAATAATATCACTACAGATCAACCGGAATCGGTAACCCTTCAACCCAAAACCATTACCGCTTTTATGCTGGGCCTGAATTCCAGAATGGCCACTTTCCGCGTGCAGCGGGATATTAATAATTATCGCCAAGAACCCCTGTCCGCTATTCTTCCGGGTGTGGCGTTGTCAGAGCTATGGCAAATGATGGGGATACTGGAAAACACCCTACGCCTGATCTCAGGCCTTATTCTAATCGCTGCCCTGTTGGGTTTAAGTGCGATGATGTTAGCCTCCATCAGGGAACGTGAGCATGAAATCCATTTGTTGCGAGTGATTGGCGCACCACCCACTTATCTCTTTCTGTTAATCGAGATCGAAGCGATATTGATTAGCTTATTCAGCCTTATCATTGCACTATCAGGGTTATCTTTGAGCTCGTTACTTAGCGGGGATTTTCTGGTATCAAGCTTTGGCGTACAGATGGACTTTACCCTTTTCTCAGGGAATCATCTTTTATTTATGCTGCTGGTGATAGGGGCCACGATTATTGCCGCTGCGCTGCCTTCATTCTTCGCTTATAAAAACGCAAAGTTAAGTCGTTAAACTATAAAGCCCTCTCCTGTAACGAAGCCAATGGACTTCTATACAGGAGAGGGCAGCCTTTAGATCAACCCCTATTAAAAGGTGAAACGAATACCAGCCTCTATCGACTCACCCGATTCCGGTGCATAGTTGCGTAGGAAGGAGGTACTGAGACGAATGTCTTCGTCGCCAATATTTTTCCATTTCATAAAGATCAGCAGGTCCCTATCGTCAGCCATGCTAAAGCGGTAATCGGCACCCATATCCCAACGGGTATAACCATCGGTCTCGGTTTCGAAGTTGCCCGAGTCTTGCTGGTCGCTGGCGTTAAGTACGCTAACCCAGGTGCTAAAAGCCTCACTGGTCCAGCTTAGCTTGCCGCCGATACGCAGTGGGGGCAGACGAGGAACATCACCGCTGTTGTCGAACTCACCAGAAATCATATCACCGCGAACCCCCAGGAAAAGCGCTCCGTTACCGAAATCAGTCAGGTGGAAATTACTTTCCAACTCAAGACCTACAAACTCGGCATCTTCCTGTTGGTAAAGATAAACTGGCACTTCATCCACGTCTTCACCACTGTTCAGCAGAAAGATATAGTCATCAAAGCGGTTGTAGAACAAAGAGACTTCTGCCCAAGAGCGTCCGGCATGCCATTGCAGGGCCAGGTCTACATTCAGTGAAACTTCCTCATCGAGATCTGCATCACCCACTTCGATCACACCAGTAGCGGGATGGGTCACCAACTCTTCCGGATCCATGGCCTCGATATTAGCGAACAGCTCCTCAGTAGCAGGCGCACGGGCTGACCGGGACAGTGAAATGCCCGCGTGCCAACTATCGCTAAACTGCCATAATGCCGAACCGGAAACACTGACACTACTAAAGTCTTCTTTGTCAGTGGATTGGGTGTCGGGGTCGCGCTCCACCAGATCAACCCGCAGGCCGGTTTCATAGGTCCAAGCATCCCTGTGGAAATCCTCAATCAGGAACAGCCCGATTTCGCTACTGTCCGTTTTGGGGACATAGCCTTCCGCTCCAGTGGCTTCAAACTCATCTGTCCTGACCTGCAAGCCGACTACGGCTTCTGTGCCCACCAAGGCATCGTAAACGACCTCGACCCGTGTTTCCCAAGTCTCGCGAGCGAATAGCGTACCCACTTCAGTACCTTCCAATTCCTTATGCTCGTAATCGGTATAGCTCATAAAGCCCCGGATCGTATCAATCCATTCAGCGGGTTGTTCCAGCTGCAGTATGGCATCGTAACGAGTCTGCTCCATATCGATGCGGATAAATTCCTCACCTTCTTCCTCGTGGGCATGTTCTTCATCTTCGCCCTCATGCTCGTCTTCATGATCTTCTTCCTCTTCGCCATGCTCCTCTTCATGACCGTGTTCATGGGTGCCCGGAGGAAGACCGTATTCGCTCTCAATACGGCTAGCCGAAAAGCCCGCCAGATTACCTTCGCCAAAGTGGAAACTAAAGCCGCCGGTGATGACATCGGTTTCGCTATCCGTGTTAGCAATAAAACCCTCGGTATTTTCCAGCTCTTCCTCTTCGTGACCCTCCTCATCATGATGCCCCAGCAGTGCTTCCTGTTGCTCAAGGGCTTTTTCGTCAATAGCAAAACCGGGGATATCGACATCGTCGGTTTCACGTAGGGTGCCACTGAGGTGGAAAGCAAAGCGACCATTGCCGCCTTCCAGTCGCGCAGTGCTGCTATCCATAGCGGATGCATCATCGTAACGATACTCCACCGCCCCTTGCACCCCGTCGATGGGTGCTCTGGGAATACGATTATCAATAACGTTAACCACACCGCCGATGGCGCCACCGCCATAGAGCAGAGTGGAAGGACCGCGTAATACTTCGATGCTGTCGGCCAGTAGGGCTTCTACCGCAACGGCGTGATCCGGGCTTAGGCTAGAGACATCCGCAGAGAGAATATTATTCTGCAAGGTAATAGCTCTTGGTCCTTGCTGACCACGAATAACGGGACGACCCACAGCTGGGCCATAAGTTGAGTTGGCAATCCCAGCCCGGTTACCCAGAGTCTCGCCAATGGTGGTAGCCGCCTGACGCCGCAATTCGTCACCGGTAATAATAGTAACAGGCAGTGCGGTATCCGCTTCTTGCTTGTGAATGGGGACAGAGACGATAACGTGCTCCATCGTTCGGTCTTCCGCCAGAGCGGACAGGGGCAGGTTCGCGGACGCAGCCGCGACCGCAATACTTAATAAGCGTTTCATGATGTTCTCCTAAAAAATAATAATTCTGTTTTTTATTTTCAGAAGATCTGTGGCGGGCCCCTACCATCGTAGGGACGGGAGAATACCTGTCGTGCGGATATGGTTGTTTCAATGCGCACAATGCCTGCGGGCTTCTGGGTAATGACCGTAAAGTGCTCAAGTGCAGGTAACAGGGAACCTAACGATAATGTGCAAACAGCGCAGACTGTTTGCTCACAGTGGTCTTCATGGATCTGCTCAACCAGAGGAAAGGTCAATAATAGAAATGTCAGGCAGGTAATCAGGCGGCCTGACTGCACCGAGAAAGCTGCTGTGAATAGTGTTTTACCTGACATTGCGAGCATAAGTTTATTGAGCAGACATTATTAATAATTAGTGGAGTAAACGATCATTGAGATAGTATTACTGCCCACAGCACTTCTTAAATTTACGGCCACTTTCACAGGGGCATGGTTCGTTGCGACCCATTTTAGGCGCAGCTCGAATCACTGGAACTGGCGCAGGGCAACAACGGGTATCACTGCAACAGCTGTCGTCATCGGCAAAAGCTGGAACTGTTAATGTGGAGTTTTCTTCGTTCATAATGATGACTTAAAGTGGGTAAGATATTTATTTGATTTGGCTAAGTAATATCAAGGGTTAGAAGTAGGCGTCGCTCACCGGCTGACAGTGACGGGGAACGATGCACCAAACCTGCCCCTTCATTGCCCTCCCAACTCTCACCTTTTAACAACGCCACATCGCCCACTGTCAGTTGCTGAATATCACCCAGCTTAGGAAAAAGGCCTGACTGCTCATCAGGTTTACCTTCACTGCCATGACCTAATTTTGAACGATCAACCACATTGTGTGGCAACCACTCGGTGGCGGAGCCCTGGTAAGTAGTGACTAAACGGCACGGCACTTTATCGACATGAAACCTTGGGCACATTGCCTTATCCAGCACGGTTAATCGCAGCCCCACTTGGCCCAAGTCGAACAGACAACAAAACATATCCACCAACTCAATAATATCTTCGCTCAATGGAGCCGTTAACTCAGAACCACCTAAGGCTTTATGAATCGGGGCAACAGCATATTGAGGGCTAAGGGTCATTGAAACCTGAAAGCCTCTATTGGAAACCAGAAAGTCATTCACTATAGTCTGTATGTCAGGGGTAAGATCACGCCTCCAGGCGACGATATTGCAATCTTCCTGATAGATATCTGACAAAACGGTTGGTTTATCGCCTTCAATAAAACGGCCTGTTATCAAGTTTTGGCTTATCTCATCATGGCGAATGGCTAAGGAATTCATTGGATTCTCTCAATTTAACTTAATCAATGCGTGGGGGACTGGCGCACAATGATGATATGATACAACATATCATAAATAAGGCAATCATCTTGATGATAAAACTGACAGTTTATTCGCTGCCACCAGACTATTTCGCAAGCCCCTATGCCTGAACAACCTGGGCTTTAGGTCGAGTGGTAATACTTATGCGGTGACTACATTTTGATTATTTTATTGCTTGTTGTGCAAATTTTAATGACTCCTTTTTAAAAACCCCGAAAAAGAGTCATTAAAATCGGGATTAATCGGTTTTATATCCCTTTGTTTTTATTAGCCTTTTATCTACAAAGAATAACGGTTAACACCAAAGGTTATTCCTGAGTACCTTTTTAGGTCACTCAGCTCCATAACACTCCTAAGGGGCAGGCCAGAGGTTCGAATCCTCTAGGGCGGACCATATAATTAGA
>JBALVY010000024.1:0-10075 GCA_036960375.1 Pseudomonadales bacterium | reverse complement strand
AGGTAGCCTACACTCGCTCTAACCTGGTGAATGGCATCAAGCGCATGCATATCACGTTTGATCCGGAAGTGAAGTCATCTACTGCAGCTGCCTGATTTTCAGCTGAATTGCGACGCCCCGCAGTTTTGCCGCTGGGGCGTTCTTGTCGTTTACTGCGCTCAATGAGTGCAGTAGCTAAAGCACTAGACTCAGAGATTGGCTATCCCTGAATAGTCACTTGTCGGTACAAATTAGTGCGCAGCGCGAATTCTTTCAAAGTCCAAAACGTTTTCTTCTGGCGAGCCTACAATAGCTAGCACCTGCTTGCGTCGCTTAACGAAAATGTGTGCAAGGCAGCTGAAAAATATAGCAATAACTATTGCGCCTACCCATTCTATCTTTAAAAACTCTAGTTGAAACAACAACGTAAGAACGGCCAGGGAAGCTACGTTGCCAAAAAAATAGGTTCTATAACCAAGTCCTTCTAAGGTTAATGACAGGTTGTCGGTGTAAAGCCGAATTAAAGAATCCAGGGAGTTAACGACAAATACAATGCCAACCGCCACCATGAGCAAGGACATTAGTCCGCTTATCTGGATGTCTTGCGTATATATAGAGTAAAGCACGGTAAACCATAGCGCTATTAGCACCGAAGGCACTACCAACATGGCCAGTAACAGCTGCCATGTGGTCAGTCCGCCAACAAAGCGAGCGGTAAACTGCCCAATCATAATGCTCCAGGCAAACCACCAATATAAGTAAAACTCGTGGTAGCTATTAATGGGAAGTACAAATTGGTCGATCTGCTTGAAGTAACTTCCCACTAAAGCAAAATTATTGAAGAAAATTACCGGGCCATTGTCTGTGTTAACAAAAAACATAGCCCCCATTAAAACAATAAGCGCGAGAAATAGGGCGGTTGAGCCAAGGCTGAGAAGTCGTACATAGCGCAGGTTTGAACTAGAGTGAACCGCAGCTGCAATAACCACCAGTGCCAGTAGATAAAACCAGATAACAATAGATTCGCCATCGCCCATTTGTGGCAGGTACCATGGCAGGTTGCTCAAAAATAGACTGGCGGTAAAGGCGCAGGTACCAACAATAATAATATTGTTTAATAGCTTTACGGGGATAATCTCAAAAAATTTTACCTTTGGCTCAATGAGGCAAAAGTAGAAGCAGGTAAGAAAATACAAGCTCCATACCAAAAACCCCCAGAAGCCAAACTCAATTGCCAGGGGGTTGGAGAAGGCGTACTCAGGATTCTTAACGATGTCGGCATACACCGGAAATTCGGTAAGAGGGAACATTATCAGGCCCACATCCAAACCCGACGTAAACAAAATCGCGATAAAGCTAATGGATTTAACCGGTGTAACACCTACGCAGCTAACCTTGCCCCATTTGATCAGCACAAATACGATAGCGGCCAAGGTGAACAAAACGCCGATAGATAGCCATGTTGTCATAAATATCACTATAACTCGTTGCCGGAGTGATTTGGCATGCCATTACGTTGCTTGGTCTGCCAATCTTCTATCAGGCCTACTTGCGCACTATCTGGTGCTAAGGGAGTCACGCCCTTTATCAAATCAGCTGCGCGTTCAGCCAGCATAATGGTAGGCGCGTTTAAGTTGCCGTTAGTGATGCAGGGGAAAATACTGGAGTCCACCACCCGTAGCCCGTCTATGCCGTGTACTTTGGTGTCGGAATCAACCACCGCCATACCGTCTTCACCCATCTTGCAGGAGCACGACGGATGAAATGCGCTTTCTACATTGGCTCTGACAAACTCATCGATTTCGCTGTCGGTTGCAATTTTTTCGCCGGGTTGTATTTCTCCGTCGCGATACGGGTCGAAAGCCGGCTGATTGATAATTTCCCGGGTCAATCGGACGCAGGCTCTAAAGCCCTCTATGTCCTCTTGCTCTTGCAGGTAGTTAAATTGAATGCTGGGTTTTTGTTTCGGGTCGTCCGATAGGGCTCGTATCCAGCCTTTACTCTTGGGTTTGTTGTGGCCTATATGCACCTGAAAACCATGGCCGTCAAAAGCAGCCTGGCCGTCGTAACGCATGGCGGCTGGCAAGAAGTGATACTGCAGGTCAGGCCATTCAACGCCGGGTTTTGAGCGAATAAACGCGCAAGATTCGAAGTGATTACTCGCGCCAAGGCCCGTCTTAAAAAAGAACCAGCGGGCACCAATGAGTAATTTGCTAAAGGGATCCAATTTTCCATTGAGTGTGATGGGCTGTTTGCAGCGGTACTGAAAGTAAAATTCAAGATGGTCTTGCAAGTTTTGCCCAACGCCGGGCAACTCATGTTTCAGTTCTATGCCCGCTTGTTCCAGTACATCAACAGGGCCAATGCCCGAAAGCTGTAACAAATGGGGTGAGCCTATTGCCCCGGCGGACAAAATTACTTCGCGCTGTGCATAATATTGTTGGGTCTTACCACTGTGCTGACACTGTATGCCGATGGCTCGTTTGCCATGAAGTATTACCTTCTCTACCAGCACATTGGTTTCGACTCTTAGATTGGGTCGCTTTTTTGCGTTGTCCAAATACGCCAGCGAAGTAGAGCATCTAACGCCATTCTTAACCGTCATTTGCATTGGGCCGAAGCCTTCCTGCATATAGCCGTTGTAGTCTTCGGTGGCGTTATAGCCAGCTTGTAAGCCTGCTTTCACAAAAGCGGGGTACAAGGGATTGCGCATGTTGTTGCCGAGGTTAACGGCCAGTGGGCCACCGTTGGCCCGGTAGTTGTCGCTGGCGCCAATCCAATCTTCGGACTTTTTGAAATAGGGCAAACAATGGGCATAGTTCCAATTTCTTGCGCCCAAGCTTTGCCATTCGTCAAAGTCCTTGGCGTGGCCGCGCACGTAGACCATGCCATTGATAGAGGAAGAACCGCCCAGTACTTTGCCCCGGTGGCAGTCCAGTTGCCGGTCATTTATGTAGGGTTCTGGCTCGCTGACATAAGACCAGTTGTATTTGGGGGTGTTTAAGGGATAGGACAAAGCCGTTGGCATGCGAATAAAAATACTCTTGTCGCTGCCGCCGCATTCCACTAGTAATACGCGAACATTGGAGTCTTCACTAAGGCGATTTGCCAATACGCAGCCCGCCGAGCCTGCCCCTACAATTATGTAATCAAACTGTTCGTTATCTTTAATAAGCCGTCACCAGGTTTGCTTAACAATGGTTCTCAAAAAGGACTTTCCAGGGCCTGCATGCCGACATAAATGCTTTTTATTTGGGTATAGTGCTTTATGGTTTCAATGCCGTTTTCGCGACCCAGCCCCGATTGCTTATAGCCTCCAACGGGCATTTCCACCGGCGACAGGCCATAACTGTTTATCCAGCAAATACCTGCCTGTAATTGATGAATAACACGGTGGGCACGGCTAATATCTTGTGTAAAAACGCCAGCGGCCAAGCCATATTCTGTGGCGTTTGCTCTGGCTACTACTTCGTCTTCATCAGAAAATCGCAATACGCACATTACTGGGCCAAAGATTTCGTCGCGTACGATGCTCATGTCTTCGTTGCAGTCGGTGAAAATAGTAGGTGCAACAAAATACCCGTTTGGCGAATTTTTTGGGTTTAGGGCTGTGCCGCCACATAACAAATTGGCACCTTCATCTACGCCTTTGGCAATGCAATCCAGAACTTTTTTCTGGTGCTGCTGCGAAATTAGCGCGCCAAAATTGGTGTTGGGATCCATTGGGTCGCCAATAACAATGTTTTGTTGGGTACGCCTTAGCAAGGCGCTAACAAAACGGTCATAAATGTCATCTTGCACATACACGCGGGTGCCATTAGTGCAAATTTCTCCCTGGGTGTAAAAATTTCCCAGCATTGCGGCAGACACAGCATTATTCATGTCCGCATCGGAAAACACGATTAGCGGCGATTTTCCGCCCAGCTCCATTGTGACTTCTTTTAGAGATTCAGCGGCACTGGCCATTACTTTTCTACCCGTGCCCACTTCGCCTGTAAAAGAAACCTTGGCTATTTCGGGGTGTTGACTTAACCAGGCGCCGATCTTGCCGTCACCTTGCAGCACATTAAATACACCCGCGGGTACGCCGGCTTTCATAAATATTTCTGCAAGCTTAATTGCGCCCAGCGGGGTTTCTTCGGATGGCTTGAATATCATCGTATTTCCGGCGGCAAGCGCAGGGGCTGCTTTCCAGCAGGCAATCTGCAGTGGGTAGTTCCAGGCGCCAATGCCTGCACACACCCCGAGCGGTTCGCGACGGGTGTAGTAAAAGTCGCCGCCCAGGTCTTGCTGATTACCTTCAATAGAAGGAGCAATACCCGCAAAAAACTCAATCGCATCTGCACCGCTGACCACGTCAACTGCAACCGCCTCAGCCCAGGGTTTTCCGGTGTCTGCTACTTCAATTTCAGCCAGCTTATCGTTGCCCTCGCGCAGCAATCCGACTGCCTTCATTAAGATACGGCTGCGCTGTATGCCAGACAAAGTGGACCAAACGGCGAAACCTTTCTTGGCGCTGTTAATGGCCAGCGTCTTTATCGCATCATCGGCTACTTCAACCTGGTATATAACATCGCCCGTCGCAGGGTTAATCACGTCAAAATATTCGCCACTTACGTTTGCAGCAAACTTTCCGTCAACAAAATTTTGATAGCGCTTTAGTGACATTTTCCTGGTTCTCAACAACAAGGTAACAGCAGAGAGGCATATACATTTAATCTGCTATTTTGACTAAGTAATCATAGCTACTATAAGAACGGTCGTCATTGGTTTATTTGAAATCGGGAAGGGGAGGTGTTGTTCGGAGGCTGACCTGGGCAAAAAGTGGAGAAGTAGCGAATCCTTGGAAATTTCTCAAAAATTCGTTGATTTGAGCTGATGCAAATCAATTTGGTGTTCCGCCGGATATAGCACTATGGTGGCTGTAGTCAATCCGATCTAACAAGTGGGTAAGCATGGAAACGGTGTATACGGATATCGCCATTATCGGCGCGGGAGGCGGTGGCCTGCGGGCGGCCATAGCGGCGGCGGAACATAGCCCCGATCTCAAGGTTACGCTGGTTTCCAAGGTATACCCCATGCGCAGTCATACGGTGGCGGCAGAAGGTGGGTCAGCGGGTGTTATTCAGGGTCACGATTCCTTTGAGTATCATTTTGACGATACCGTTTCTGGAGCGGACTGGCTGGCAGATCAGGATGTGGTTGAGTATTTCGTAGAGCGTTGCCCTGAAGAGATGCTGCGATTGGAACATTGGGGCTGCCCCTGGAGTCGCAAGCCTGACGGTTCTATCAATGTACGCGCTTTTGGCGGTATGAAAATCGAGAGAACCTGGTTCGCTGCCGATAAAACCGGCTTTCATATGCTTCATACCTTGTTTCAGACATCTATCAAATACCCATCCATCCAACGGCTCGATGAATATTTTGTTACAGATCTGCTAATCGAAGGTGGCCGGGTTCAAGGCCTGCTGGCAATCGATATCGCCAACGGCACATTTACTCGGGTTATGGCGAAGTCCGTCATAATCGCTACCGGTGGTGCCGGTCGGGTATACCGTTTCAATACCAACGGTGGGATTGTAACGGGCGATGGTATGGCGCTGGCCTACCGTGCGGGCGTTCCGCTGCGGGATATGGAGTTCGTGCAATATCATCCTACTGGGCTGCCCGGTAGTGGCATCTTAATGACTGAAGGTTGTCGAGGCGAAGGGGGCATACTCACCAATAAGGATGGCTATCGCTATTTACAAGATTATGAGCTAGGCCCTGAAACACCGCTGGGAGAGCCCAGGAACAAAACCATGGAGTTGGGGCCTCGTGATCGCCTGAGCCAGGCATTTTGGCATGAGGAGCAAAAAGGCCGAGTTATCGACACCCCCCACGGTAGCGCCGTGACGCTTGATTTGCGCCACCTGGGCATCGATAAAATAAATGAGCGCTTGCCGTTTATCCGTGAATTGGCCAAATCTTATCTGCGCCTGGATCCGGTGACCGATCCCATTCCTGTTCGTCCCACTGCCCACTATACTATGGGCGGTATTCAAACCAACATTCATACCGAGACTGAGATCCCGGGTTTGTACGCGGTGGGCGAGTGTGCCAGCTCCGGCTTGCACGGTGCTAACCGTTTGGGCTCCAACTCGCTCGCCGAATTGTGCGTAATGGGGCGAGTCGCCGGGGAGCAGGCGGCGATACATGCAAAACAGACCGAAGCGCCCTCTGATCGCCACTTGGTAGCAGATGCGGAAGGGAGAGCAGCGCACTGGCTGGAATTAAAAGGCCAACAGGGGCCGGAAAGGCTGGCTGATATTCGTATGGAGTTGGCCACTACGATGGAGGCGGGAGTCGGGATTTACCGTTCAGACGAACAGATCGGAAAAACTTGCGAAAAAATAGCTGAGCTAAAAGAGCGCTATAAGTCTATAGGCATGACCGATACCAGCTTTGTATTTAACACAGAATGGCTAACGGCGATTGAGCTGGGGTACCTGCTCGACATCGGCGAGTCGATGGCCCATTCAGCATTGCAACGTAAGGAGAGCCGTGGCTCACACCAGCGGTTGGACGGTGTTGAGCAAGGGTGGACCAAGCGCGATGATGAGAACTATCTTAAACACAGTCTGGCCTACCGGGACGTAAGTGGCTCGCCCCGTATTGGATATCAGGATGTGGTGATTACCAAATCAAAACCGGCGGCGAGGCGTTACGGCGCCGCAGGAGAAAGCAAGGAAGGTGGAAAATGAGCGACACCATCAAATCCGTCCATGTACAGCGTTATCGCCCCGAGCAAGATGAAAAGCCCTGGCTGCAACATTTTGAGGTGCCCTGTACCGAAGAAACGTCGGTACTGGAAGCATTGCAGTATATAAAAGATTTTCTGGATCCCAGCTTGAGTTTCCGTTGGTCGTGCCGCATGGCCATATGTGGTAGCTGTGGCTTTATGATCAATGGCGTACCCAGCCTTGGCTGTAAGCAGTTCCTGCGTGACTACGGCACTCTGGAAATCAAACCTTTGGATAATTTTCCCATTGAACGGGATCTGGTCTCGGATATCCGTGGATTTGTGGAAAAATTGGAGACAATCAAGCCCTATATAATTCGTGAAGATGAAACAGAGCTTGAGGGGAAGGCGCCAATTACCCAGGCCTTTAATCAAACGCCAGCTGAGATGTCCCGTTATCAACAATTCTCCCAATGTATCAATTGCGGTTTGTGTTACTCGGCGTGCCCTCAGTTTGCGAGAAACCCTGAGTTTCTGGGGCCGGCTGTCCTGGCGTTGGCTTCGCGATACAACGAGGATTCTCGCGACCAGGGGCGTAGTACACGTATCCCGTTCCTGAATGCAGAAGAGGGTGTATGGAGTTGCACTTTTGTCGGCTACTGCTCTGAGGTGTGCCCCAAAAGCGTTGACCCCGCTGCAGCCATTAACCAAGGGAAGGTCGCAAGCACCCTGGACTACGGTCTTAATCTGCTAAACCTGGGGGGCAATAACAATGAATAAGGTCAATAGAAAGCCCTATGTGCAAAACCAGTCACGCTGGTGGTGGCTGGATAACCACTACTACTTTTGGTACATGGTGCGTGAATGCACCTCGGTCCCAGTCGCAATTTATAGTGTAGTGTTGATGGTGGGTATTCTGCGTCTCGGCCAGGGCGAACAGGCCTGGAATAGCTGGCTTGATGGCATGAGCTCGCCGCTGGCAATCAGTTTTCACTGTCTGGCTTTGGTTGCCGCGATGTACCATGCCTACACCTGGTTCAAACTGGCACCTAAGATTATGGTGGTTAGGCTGGGTGACTGGAAGCTGTCGGAAAAAAGCATGTTGATTGGTCAATGGCTGGGTTTTGTGACTTGTACTGCCACCCTGATAACCCTTGCTGTCTCGTCGGGGGTGCCACAATGAATGCTCGTAAAACCGCTGCGGATTATCCTCGCTCGCACGAACCCATTGCCTGGAGCCTTTTTGGCGCCGGTGGGATGGTCGTTGCTCTAATAACGCCGGCTCTGATTGTAATCACTGGCCTACTCTTACCGCTGGGCCTGGTGGATGCAGAGGCGTTTGATTATGTGCGTGTATCGAGCTTCGCCCATGCGTGGTGGGGCAAGGTATTTCTCCTAATAGTGATTGCCCTGCCGTTGTATCACGCTGCACACCGGATTTATCACGCTCTGCATGATCTGCATATCAAGGGTCCAGCCACGCTAATGCTGTTGCTATTTTATGGCGGCGCAACCGCGCTGACCTGCCTGGCGGCTTGGGGGCTGTTGCCAATATGAGGCGGTGGTTTTACTTCGGCCCTTCTGTTTGCGGCTTTAGGGGATGAATGCCGCCTCTTGGTTGTACGAATAAGCCCTCGCAGCTGGAAGTCTTGATACCGTCGGCATACATCTCCCCGCGCATAATGGTTTTGCGCCCCTCGGTGCGAACAAGCCAGCCCTCCATTTTCAGCTCGGTGTTAAGGGGTGTGCGGTTGTGGTAGTCGACATGCAGGTAGCCTGTCATGCCTGGCTGGCCACCAATCAGCTGAGCCATCCCAAGAAACTGATCAAAAATAGCGGCCACAAATCCACCGTGCACACTTCCTGGTGGTCCCTCATAGTCCCAGCCGCACTGGCAGGTGGCGTAGGCACGGTCGCCGTCGATCCAGCCCTTGACCGGCGGTGCGTGGGGGTTGCTCCAGCCGGCTAGCGGGTTGAGCTCGTGGCTGATCTGGCCGAAGTTTCCGTGTTCGCCGGACTCGGCCCAACGCCAGCGGCCAAAGATACGGGGTGCCTCCTCAAAGTCACCCGCTGCAGATTCGAGTTTGTCCGCAATGTTATTCATTTCGTCGATACTGGGTGAGCTGGTGACAAGGGCCTCTCCCAGTTTTTTAATGGCATTGGCGACACGCCGCTTTGCCACCCACTCGTCGTTGAAGGCGGGGGTAATTTCTTCGGACGCGAACGGGTTTTTGTTGTCGGACATGTGGCTACCTGTTTGGTTTGGGCTATATCCTATCGAAACCTCGCAGATGGGTCGAGGAGAAGCGCATTGTGAATTCATAGACCTGTATTGATCTAAACCACCACGGACCCCCGCCAGACCTAATCAGCGATGTCATTAGACTGGATGCCGGACGACTGAATATGCAAATATGAGCGAGTGGTACATTACATTTTTTAGCAACTATTGGGTAACAAACTTATGCAATATAGAAAACTAGGTGGATCTGGTCTTAAGCTATCCGAGTTGTCATTTGGCTCCTGGGTTACCTTTAATAAGCAGGTTGATTCCGGACTGGCGGAAAAAATGTTTGGTATGTGTTTTGACGCCGGTATCAATTTCTTTGATAACGCGGAGGGTTACGAGGCTGGGAACTCAGAAATAGTGATGGGTAAAGCGCTAAAGGTCCTTGCTCGTCCAAGGGATAGCTATTGTGTGTCTTCCAAGGTGTTTTTTGGCGCTACTGAGAGCCCCATGCCCACCCAGATGGGCTTAAGTAGAAAGCACATTACCGAGGCCTGCCACCAGGCCATGCAAAGGCTACAAGTCGATTATCTGGACCTCTATTTCTGCCACCGCGCAGACCCGGATACGCCAATCGATGAAACAGTATGGGCTATGCATAACCTGGTGACCCAGGGAAAAGTGCTCTATTGGGGCACCTCCGAGTGGACTGCAGGTGAGATTGCGCAGGCCCACGAATTCGCAGAAAAAAATCACTTGATACCGCCTACAATGGAACAACCCCAGTACAACCTGCTGGACAGGGAGCGATTTGAAATGGAGTACGCACCTCTGTTTCAAAAATACAAGATGGGTACCACCATTTGGTCGCCACTGGCGTCCGGTGCGCTCACTGGGAAATACCTGGAGGGCATCCCCAAGGGTTCCAGGGCCTCGCTTAGCGGTTATGAGTGGTTAAAAGAGCACATGGTCGATTCAGAAAGAGGGCAGGCAAGGATGAAGAAGGTGGCGGAGCTTCTGCCGATTGCTGAAGAGCTTGGCACCAGCCTGTCGAAATTGGCAATCGCGTGGTGTCTACTAAACGAGAATGTCTCCTCGGTAATATTGGGCGCGTCGAAAGTTGAGCAACTGGAAGAGAATTTGAAGGC
>JBALVY010000023.1:0-10558 GCA_036960375.1 Pseudomonadales bacterium | reverse complement strand
CAATAAAAAAGGCCAACCATTGCTGGTTGACCTTTGATATTTGGTGGAGCCGGCGTCAACTGAATAGCTTACGTATCTATTTGATTCATATGTAAATTCATTGACATGGTTGTCAGAGATACCCCCATAAGTACCCCCGAAAATTAATATGCTTAGCCTTTTTCTAGTTGCTTAAAGGCTCTTTTCCTAGGTAAAAATTCAAATAAGATTGTTTTCTGCTGCTCGTAACTACATCGGTTCAGTTCCTTATCTCGACGCGCGTTCAGTTCCCACTTTGATAAGGTTAAGAATTGCTCTTAAAGTAATTGGCTTATGATGAGGGTAATTGACCAAGCATTCTGTCTAATATGTCAGAAACTATCTAACTGCTGCGTCCTTGTTAGCGCTCTAGGTGAGGTAGGGGTCTTAATCTCTATGGACCTTTGCTACACAGTACCGCCGCCCCTTTAAGCTTTTACGAATTCACAATAGGAAGTCCAATTCAAAAGCAAATCTTCACTTTCTCTGGAATGGCTATGGGTACACTTGAGACTAAAAGCCTAGTTCGATTCGAGGCTTTTTTTACGACTGCTGTTGATGTGTAAGCAGACCTTAGCCTGAGCTGAGTACGGAGGAGCCAAATAGTCTGCTCCTGACCCGCAACGGCCATTGTAGAAACTTATTAACGAAGAGAAAAAATGAAAAACGTGAAGAGGTATGCATTATTTGCGATGGGTATTGGTTAAGGAGCAACAATCTCGCAACCTAGCAAATGATTAAGAATCCCATGGTAGGGGTAATGCTGTTATTGAAAGCATAAAAAAAGCACCAAACAGATTGTTAGGTGCTTCTTGATGATTATCGACGACGCTGGGTGAGGTGGATGTATTTTGGAATACCGTCGTCGTTTTTAGGCAGTGTATCGTTAGCTTGCCTTACGGCGACTGAACCCTAAGCCTGCTAGGCCTAATGCTAATAAGGCTAGTGATGCGGGTTCTGGAACAGACGTGCCGCTAAAATTAGCGATAAATCGATGATCCGCATTAGCATAATTTGTCATTGTGTCAAAAGGACCAAACATTGAATTACCGCCTCCATAAGAATCCGTGTATGAAAAGTGGGCTGTGCTGCCGTTGAACCCTTTATAGTCCATTAATGCCCAAACCGTGCTGCCGCCAGTCAGGCTTAGCCCAATGTCGATAACGTTTATACCGGCAGAATTTACAACGAATGACGTTGAGAATAATGTGGTTCCGCCGTTTAATGCGTCACTCAGTTTGAAGTCGAAAGTTTTGCCATTGGATGCGGTGTCGAAATAGAACCCGATGTCACCAAATGTATTTTCTGTGTTATCCACGGTCAATGATTGCCCGCTGCCAAACCATCCCAAATTAGTGTTGCCATCCCAACCCGCATTAGTATCTATTACCAGTGCATTGGAGCTCACGCTAATTAAAACGCCAATTAATAATGCAATAAATTTCATTTTGAATTCCTTTATGTTGTCAATCGAGTATATGAAGCGTTAACACCTTCCCAGATGTAGCACGTCTTTCTATATTCACTTCCTATCCGTGGTATAACTAAGGGTATTAATCACAACGTTTTATACGCAGGTTATATGCCATAACAGGAATATACATAAAAAACAATAGGTTATATTTTTTGAATATAAGAATCTCCAAAGAAGCGTAAAGAATCTCGACACTATAACCTGTGATTCTAGGAAAATACCGGTGATGTAATAAGTTGTTAACCGCCCGATATTGACCTCATTAAGCCCCTATCTATACGAGTTTCAGCCAATCTATCAACTAATTGAGAAGCCCATACTAGGACTTTTGTTGAAAATCCATCTATTCGAAACAAATAAAATTAACGACAACGGGTCTCGACAAATTAATTGCATCTCATATTGGTTAGTCCATTGAAATGTCCGTAGTTGGCACGTAGTGAACTGTCTGCTTCGATTTGTTCGAGGCATTTTAATGTCTGCTTACGAGCATATAGCGAGCCTGGTTGAGCGATGATCCCTTTCGCTCACTTTTGACCCGAAGCGGACTCGATCAATTTTTTGACATCAACTACTATTAATGGAAATGACTTCATATTCAGCTGTTATCAAAACAACAAGGAGATGGTATGAATTGGGATACGATTGGAGCAATTGGTGAAATTATTGGAGCGCTAGCTGTCGTAGTTTCTTTGGTCTACTTGGCTGCGCAGATACGAACACAGAATAAAGAAGCTCGGGCCGCCGCCGCACACGACATTTACGAAGGGTTTCGAGATGTCATGGGAACGTTCGCAGACCGGGACAACGCGGAAGTTTTAGCTCGAGCAAACGAAGACGTAAATTCACTTTCGGAGGTGGATCGAATAATCCTGATTTCATGTGTGCAACGATTGATGCGCCTTTGGGAAGAGGCGTATCACCAGCATCGACAAGGTAGATTGGACGACGAAATCTGGCAGTCGATGGTAGATCAGTACGCCTCGTTTCTTGCTAACGCGAGTGGTGCTCATATATGGAAAATCCGCAAAAACTACTTCACGCCCGGATTCCGGGAATTTGTTGCAACCGTGAACATAACGGAGCACACGTATAAATGAAGCGTAGAATTCCAGGTTGGGTACAACGGTCGTTGTTAATTGCTGAATCACCTACAAGGCGATGCGCCACACGTACACCTTGTTAAGGGCGTTAATGTCTGAAGTTGGCACGTAGTGAACTGTCTGCTTCGATTTGTTCGAGGCATTTTAATGTCTACTTACGAGCATATAGCGAGCCTGGTTGAGCGATGATCCCTTTCGCTCACTTTTGACCCGAAGCGGACATCGCAATGCAAGAGTCAATGATAGGGATATTGGTGGTTTCCGCTTATGCGCGAGCCAGCAAGTCCTTGAGAGCCTGATCAATAAACGCAACGTCTTCAGGTGGTGCAAATAATGGATGGGCGGCAATATGTCCCCATATCGATGGAATGACACGCAATTCTGCATTGGGCATCATTGCGGCTTCAATTTCACTGTCTTCAGGAGGAAAGTAAAGATCTGTCTCACATGGCATCAGAAGAGCGGGACATTTGATAGCGCCAAGGGCCGCTGCCAGATCACCGCCGAATTTTGAATGGTTGCTGACATCTGCCGACTGCCAGGTTTGGATCAAACCAATAAAGTCATTGGCGTCCCAACTTTCAAATGCGACGGGAAAAAAATCGATGAATTCTTTCGCGGACTTAAAGTCTTGCCCAAACAGCGAGAGATGCAGTCCACGGCGGTAAAAAGTTTGCGACATGGCCCAGCCCGCCACGACCACAGCGGCTGCGCGCATTCCAGCCTCGGGCCGCGAACGGTAATCGCCACCAGCCCAAACCGCATCGGCCTGCAGAGCTGCCTTCATGCCTTCAAGGTGAATCCAGTCATGCGGTGTTGTCTTTGACGTTCCGCAAATAGGTGCAATGCGCTCCACCATGTCCGGATAAGCCGCAGCCCAATGAAAGCACTGTTGCGCGCTCATGGAATAGCCAACGACCATCGCGATCTTTTCAATGCCGAAGTGTTCGGTAAGTAGTTTGTGCTGTGCATTGACATTATCATAGGGCGTAATTAGCGGAAATCGCATGCGATCCTGCGGCGCTTCATGATTACTCGGCGAGGAGGAGTGAGCATTGCAAAACTGATCGGGAACAATAATGAAATACTTTGATGGGTCGAGAGCTTGGCCCTCTCCGATGAAGCCACGATTGTCTTCATGCACACCGCCAAACCATGTCGGATAGACAATGACATTTGACTTGTCGTCATTCAGTTCTCCATGAGTCTCGTATCCAAGATAGGCCTTGCGTAGCACAGCGCCTGAGTCAAGTTCAAAATCGCCTAGCTCAAATTTTGCTTCCATGTCGAAATCCTTATTCGGGGTTGCAGGTTGGGTCTCAATAAAATCATATTATTTCTGGTGGGTAAAGCCGACTGGCTAATTTTGGCCTGACATTATCGCTTTAGCGCGCTATTGACCCACAAAAGACATCGAGGGTGTACAGTAGCAAATCTTCATTTGTCAGCGATTGCTAATTGGGATATGTTTGTAGCAGTTCGAAAAACAATAAAATCTATTGGTATTCGTTTAACCCCTACTTTTGATTTGCTGCCTTTTGGACATAAGGCCACAGAATCTTTATAAGGTGTTAAGCGTCCGGTCGCTATCAGAGTGCAATCATGAATAGATGGATAACTTACTTAACAAATCTTGTTGCGATCGTAGGTGTGGCAATCCTCATTTACGAAGTTAGCCAAAATACTCAAGCGCTTAAAAACGAAACTGATGTGGCTGTCTACCAAATGGGTATCGACAATCGACAGAAGTTGATTGAGAACAACCAACTTCGAGAATTGTACTATCGTGTGGAAACTATTCGTTGGAGTGAGTTAACGAAAGACGAACAATACCTTCTTCTCGCGTATTGGACTGCTGAGCTAGACCGGACTGAACTTCAGTATATTCTGCATCGGCGCAATGGCACGAAATTAGACAATATCGTTTTTAACGAGAGGGATTTACTTTTAGAACCATTTCAAACTGGGTGGTCCGCGTGGAAAGTGAACTATGATGCAGATTTCGTAGAGTTTTTTGACGGAATAATAAGTAGGGCGAAATTGAATGATGAGTAAACTGACGGGAGGACATCTAACATGCAGTTGAACACCCTTTTTCAATAGTTCAGGCCCGGCAGGTCCGAAGTTGGCACATTTGAGTCGCTATCGTTTAAGCTGAAACCGCTTGCAGTAGGTCTGTTGTCAAATCGTTAGCAGTCATTGCTTACTGTCTTGGTTTTTCGACTGCTCCTGACCCAGAACGGACTATCTTCAAAAACTATCCTATACTGCTTCAAAAAATAAAATAACAATAGGATGTCGAAATGAACTGGGAAGTAATTGGCGTTATAAGTGAAACTGTCGGAGCTGTAGCAGTCGTTGCAACATTGGCATATTTGGCTGTTCAAATTAGAGCAAGCAATCGAGCCGCAAAAAATACACTTACGCAGGAATTACAAGATACAATGAAGATTGTATTCTACAAAAATCATGATGAGGCAGAACTCTTTCTCAAAGCGGCTAAAGACTTCGACTCACTCTCAGAAGTAGAGGTACTCAAATTTAGACAGCTACTGGAAGTATCTATCTTAGATCATCAGCGTATCTACAATTTAGCGAAAGCCGGCGAGATTGATGAGTGGATTTTATTTACTACGGATAGATATTTGGAAGACTTGGTTCAAATGCCAGGAGTACGAAGATGGTTTGAGAAACATGGATCGTTGATACATCCTGAGTTCAGGGAAGTTCTTGCTGCCAAAATCCAAGAAAATGTGAGCAAGCCATCTTCTCATATCCGAAATGAACAGTACTAGTCCTGTGCTAATGACGCATAACATACAAATCAAGGAGATTCGCTGCGCGAACTCTTTAAAAAAGCGTGATGTCTGAAGTCGGCACAAATCGACAACAATTCGGTTCCTTTTTGGCGGGTATTCTTAGTCCGTTGTTGAACGGTAAGCAGTCAATGTAAGTCCTATCAGTCCTCAGCCCTTATGACAAAATGGGGTTGAGGCTACCGAGATTGAGCTATTTCAGGCTGCTGCTATACTGAATCAATTATTATGCTAATGTCTCTAGTCAAACGGTTAACAGACATAACACGCCAATATGGCGGTATTATCGTTATTAACCCAAAGCAAACCTCGAATCGTTGATCGACACATTGAGTTGAGTACGTTTATTACCAAACCCGTGATGGTTCGTCATTTCCGTGATGTGTAAAATTAGGAGACTACCAGTGCTTGAAACCCTTTACTTCCTCGCCCAGATCCTCGCCGCGTTTGCGGTGGTGGGTTCACTCGTTTTTGTGGGGCTGCAAATCAGGGGCAATACGAAAGAGCAGGGTTTGACGCGTGCGAATGAAGCTGTCGAAAACTATGAACGTTTCCAGTTGATTCTGATTGAAAACCCGGAATTTCGTGAAATCTGGATCAAGGGTGCGGACGATATCAAACAGCTGGCCCCTTCTGAGCTACTTGCATTTGGCGCCTACATGGCCCTTTGGGTAACTTCAGCTCAAAAAATTACCGCACAAATGAAGGCCGGGTATGCGACTATCTCTTGGGAAAACGTAAAAGCGGCTTACAGACCGGTTACGAACAGAAAAGGCGCCTTTCAGTGGTGGCAAAAAGCGCGCGGCAGTTACCAAGAAGATGTCAGGGAAAGATTGGACGACATTTTCTCTGACGCTCATGGGCCGAAAGAATAACGGTATAACCACCAACGAAAAGGTCGGTAGCGAGGGCTCTTCAAAGGTCTCCTGTTGGCACATTTGAGACCCTAGGCCTCGACTGATTCGGGGCTCTTTTTAGGTCTGTTGTTGAGCGCTAAGCTGACAGTAGCCCTGAAAACTCTTCACCAAATTTGTAGCAAATACTCTGATTGATTCTGGCATCTAATCTTTCATACCTTTCATGGAACCGAGAAAAGGTTTTCCAGTGCATCCCTTTTTTTTTCATCCAGCCACCATCGTATTCATAATGCTCAAACATTCGCTTACCTAGCTTGTGCTTTTGATCAATCAGCCTATCTAGGTCACTCTGCATTTGTGAGGCATAGGGTAGCTCGTAGCACTTACGGCATAGGAACAGTCTGCTAATGCCATATAGGAGCGCACAGCGATAACCACAGTGAGGGCAGACAAACCATTGTCTTGAGTTACCATAATTGCAGGGGGTGGTTTCAATATAAACTGTTTGCTTAACCTGCTCCCAATCACCACCACCAGATCGAAAGCTGTAATCTAGTATTAGCCTGCTTTCTCTGCATTGGTAATTAATATTCCCCCAAGGTTCGCCATTCCATGACCACGAGAGCTTTCCGCTGTATCCTGGCATTAACCACCCTCTGCGCTTCATCAATCTAATATCAATCGACTTACAGTCTTCAGTGGTATCCTGCTTACTGTCTCGATACCAATTACCGCTACCATAACCGCCCATTCTTTTTCTCCTAAATCATTAGGCTAACTCAGCATTTAATCTTCAAAGGTCGGGTTTTATAAGGCTGCTAGTCTCGATAAATAAACCCCTATGTATGGTATATATAAGACTCTCTCTATGAGAATGGCTCTAATGCTCAAAACAACCAGTTACTACTCGTATAGCGAATGGCTGAACCATGTTTTAAAGCCGACCTGTTCTCTATGAGACTCTATAGGGGCCTACCCATTCGCATAGCGATAGGTAATTCTATAAATCATCTCAACCAATTACCTTCAATTTGGGTAGTGGATCAATAATGTCTCTTGGTTTATTCCAGAGTGACAAAGGAACGACAGAGACCTTTATACATTCGTCAAAAATCTCACCATTACAGTCATCAATACCATTCCATGTAATAGCTAAAAGCGTAGGGTGCCCTCGCATTTTCTTACCAGATTTAGTCACAACAATAAAACCCTTTTCAAGTAACTCCTTCTTGGCTTTAAAAACTGTGCTAGTAGATCGCCACTGTCTTGCCCTCATGAGCGTCCAGCAAGCCGACAAGCGTCCGTTGTTACTACCTGTATACTGCAGTAACAAATCTAACAGAAGCTTATTAGCATGCGCTGAGAGCGTTGCGAATTGATAGCTCTGAGCAACATGATAAGGAATGCCAATAAAGCGCCCTTTCGTTCTTTTCTTGGCCGCTGCCACAGCTAACTATCCAAACAGCGAATTGAAATAACTTCAGTATCGCCGTGGTAAATATCACCAGCATGGCCCTCTTGCTTGAATACTTTCTCAATAGCTTCTCTTTGGCTGTTAGCCTCCACCATGACGGGGGTGATTAGTTCCTGTTTTACTTCGATCATATATCGCTCGCTCATGCTACAACCCCTTTTTTGACGGCTATAGACTCCGTATTAACGCGATAAGGCCTCAATGAATACAAAGGGCAGGCTTTGGCAGTACAGATCGAAATGGACTGTCTATAACCCTGTTCTAGGTGGGTGTCAGTACATCCGAAACAATGACTACACATTGCCTTAATTGCCAATGATCTTGAGTTTGGTTTTTGCCTGCTTGCTATGATTGGATTGTATTGCGCTTTAGTATTGATACTAGGTGGGCGCTCCGTGTTATTATTTGTCTTGAGTGTTTTTGCGTTTGAGCCGTCTACTAGGGCGGCTTTTTCTTTTGTAGTCATTTTTTATCCCCTTCCCTTATGCGGCTGTATTGTTGCGAGAAAATGAAATTCTATCCTGAACCCATTGCTCAATCTCTTGATCAATCCAGGCGGATGCGCGTTCAGATAATTTGATAGGGGCGGGGAAAGTGTTGTTGGCTACTTTCGCGTAAATAGTGGCTTTTGCTAAGCCGGTGATTTTTACAACTTCTGACAGTCGAAGTAATGATGTATTTTCTGTAGCCATCTTATAAACCCTTATAGGTTGTTAGTGTTGGCTGTGAGAATAATCGTGTGGTTCTTTTTGGTCACTGCAGTTTTATAGCTTTGTAATTCTGCAGTAAAAGTGTTTTTAGGCTAAAGTGATCGCGTCTATGTTTTGAGCCTCTTGGATTTTGTCATGCGGTATCTCGGATTCATCACCCATGAGCATGATTTTCATTACGCCGCCCACAACCTTTCGTTGATCGCTCCATGCGTTTGATACACTGCGCTCGCTCGCTCCTAGCTCATTCCCGCAATTTGTTAATGCGTTTTGATGTGATATTCCTTTAAGCCTTAACTCTGCAACGCGGTACGCAAGATCAAAGTATCTTTTTGAGCCTGATTTGCTGCGAGCGTTAGATGCCCCCTTTAATCCTAGAGCTTTCTCAATAGAATATTTTTCTTTTAGGAACCTACGAAAAGAGCATCGAAGAAAGTAGATGGTTTCTGCGTTTAGTTCAGGTCTGCCATTTTCTACAAACATATTAAGTAGAGCATTTATTTCGGCGGTATCAGCTTTGCCGGCTTCAACATCAGAGTTAATTCTTGAAATATCTGCTCGTGACCAATCATTGGTATCCATTTTCGTATTTCTCCTGTCAAAATCTTCAAGTGCCTAGCGTTGGGGCCCCTATTCGGAGTTTGCGCTATTAGTCTCTTTCTTGGAATCTCCAAACGTACCAGCAATAACATTGCCGTTAGCGGCTTCTAGTTTTATTCCATCTAAGTAATCAGCCCATTTCTGCATCATGTCAGTACGCTGTTTTAAGTGGGTAGTGCGGTTATATGCTCTGCCATTTTCATCCTTCACGGAGTGGGCTAGTTGATGTTCGATCCACTCAACACGAAAACCTAATACTTCATCCAGAATTGTTCTAGCCATTGCTCTGAAGCCATGAGGCGTCATCGTTTTATTATCATAGCCGAGAGAGCGGAGAGCCGTTCTAACGCCATTTTCACTCAGTGGGCGGCTTGCTCCTCTAGCACTGGGAAAAACGAATTTACTCCGCCCTGTGAGCCTTTGAAGCTCTTTGATGGTCTCTATTGCCTGAGTGCTGAGAGGCACGATGTGCGGCTCTTTCATTTTCATTTTTTCGGCGGGTATCTCCCAACGGCATTCATCCCAGTTAATTTCAGTCCATTCCATATGGCGAAGTTCACCTGGGCGACAAAAGACGATGGGAGAGAGTTTCAAGGCCGCCATTACTGAGGCGGTACCTTGATAGCCATCAATTGCTAATAACAGTTTGCCAGCTTCTTTAGGGTCGGTTATTGCTGCGAGATGGGTTTTCTTGGGTGATTGCAAAGCCCCTTTTAAATCATTGCTGGGGTCGCGCTCAGCTCTGCCGGTGGCTACTGCATAACGTAATATCTGGCCGGCAATCTGTTTGGCTCTGTGAGCGGTTTCTATGGCTCCTCGGTTTTCTATCTTGCGTAAGGCTGCTAGTAGCTGTGGGGGTGTAATGGTTGAGATGGGGCGCTTGCCGAGTGAGGAGAATAAGTCTTTCTCCATTGCTCGCCAAGTACGGTTCTGGTGGCTTTGGGATTTGTCATTCATCTTGCGCTTAAACCACTCGGTGGCAATGGACTCAAAGCTATTGGCCCCTGCATCGTGAAGGGAGGCTTTCTCGGTGCGTTTAAATTCTACAGGGTCAATGTTGTTGGTGATCTGTTTGCGGGCAACGTCTCTTAGGTCTCTGGCTTCCTTGAGGCTGATCTCAGGGAACACCCCCAATGCCAATAGCTTCTCTTTGCCTGCTAGCCGGTACTTGAGCCGCCAGTATTTGCCACCATTCTTTTTAATCAGTAAGAACATGCCTCCACCATCTGAAAGTTTGTAGTCTTTCTCTTTGGGGGTGGCCTGTTTAACGGCGGTTGCTGTTAGCTTCATTTGGGGGTACCAAATATAGTGAGTTACAAGATACCCCTAAATATACCCCCACATACCACCGGATGACAATAGACGTTACCAGATAGTAACGGACACAAAAAAGCCGCAAACCCTTGCGAGGTGCGGCTTTAGTGGTCTTGCTGGGTCCTTGCTGGACCTTCATTTGGTGGAGCCGGCGGGAATTGAACCCGCGTCCGTCAGTCCGCTGCTTAGTGC
>JBALVY010000011.1:0-137893 GCA_036960375.1 Pseudomonadales bacterium | reverse complement strand
GAACTTTTTCAGTTTCTATTTTATTTTTACCAAAATAGTATAGCGCCAGCGGTCTTGGGCGGCGGTTAATATAGGCGATGGCATCGTCCAGATTGCTATAACTCTTTATGCACATAATGGGACCAAAAATTTCATTCTGCATGGCCAGGCTATCATCGTCAGGGTTGATGATTAGGTGCAGAGGAATTTTACCTGAGCTGCCGTCGCTGAAATCTTCACCGGTTGGGTTGAGTTCGATGACGCGTGAGCCGCGCTCCTTGGCATCGGCAATATAGCTCATTATGCGATCCTGATGACGCTCGTTAATCATTGATACGTAATCGGGGTTGTTTTTGATGGTGGGATAGAATTGGTCAACTAGTTCCTTGGCTCGGGTAATAAGCGCTTCTAGCCGCGTCTCTGGTACAAAACAGTAATCCGGAGAGATACAAACCTGGCCCGAATTCATAGTTTTTCCAGAAATCAATTTTCCGGCGCAGTCGTCAAAATTGACGTCGTTACTAATAATAACGGGTGATTTTCCACCTAGCTCCAGCGTAACCGGGGTCAGGTTTTCTGCTGCCGCGCGCATTATGTGGCGGCCAATAGAGCTGGCACCGGTGAAAATCAGGTGGTCAAAGGCCAAGCCGGAAAAAGCTGCGCCTATTTCTGCGCCGCCATTACAGATCATGACTTCTGTTTCTTCAAAATATTTGGGGAATAACTCGGCCATAAGCGCCGAGGTCGCCGGTGTAAACTCAGAAGGTTTGATCATGCAGCGGTTACCCGCGCCAAGAATATCGGCTAATGGTGTGAAAATCATATTCACCGGCACATTCCATGGAGTCATTAAACCGACAACCCCTTTGGGCTGATAATGAATCAGGGCTTTGGCGCCAAACAAGTTAAGAGGAGGATTGGCTTTACGTTTTTCGGGCTTCATCCACTTCTTCAGGTTTTTCTTGACGAATTTGATACCGGCAACAGAGGTATAGAGATCCATCATCAAGGTGACATGGCGCGAGCGACAACCGAAATCTGCGTTTACCGCTTCAATAATCGCATCTTGGTTATCGACCACCATCGCCAAAGCTCTATCCAGGCGGTCAATGCGAGTTTCATATTTCACTTCGCCTTCAGCCATAAACGCTGCGCGTTGACGGTCTAGGGTTGTCTGCAGACTGGTGAGATTGTCCTGTGATATCAGGTTTTCGGCAGTACTCATTATCTTGTCCTCTGGATTTTAATCGTAACGGCGTATTGGAAGCATTGTGGCAAGTTTCTCATCACGAGCGGCGGCAGCATCATTGAGTATAAAATGCGCGCATCGCTCGGCGATCATCACGCAAGCTGCATGTGTATTGCCTGAAAGTATTGTCGGCATCACCGAGGCATCGGCGACTCTTAAGCCGTTGATACCATGTACTTTCAGTTCAGTATTCACCACGGATAGATCATCATTACCCATTTTACAGGTGCCGACCGGATGATAAACCGATTCAGAATTTTGACGAATGTATGCAAGAACCTGTTCATCGGTTGCAATATCGCGGCCCGGTAGTATTTCAGCCTCCCGGTATTGGTCAAGAATGGGTGAAGCAAAAATTTGCCTGGTGACACGCACGGCATCTACCGCGTCGACACAGTCCTGCTCGGTGCTCAAGTAGTTACCATGAATGGCAGGGTAGTCGGTGGATATTGCAGATTTTATGTGCACGCTACCGCGGCTTTCGGGTTGCAGACAGCAAACCGTAGCGGTAGTGCCGGGTACAGTGACCATATTGCCTTTTTCGTTATATTCGCCAGCAGCGGGAGCGAAATGTATCTGTGCGTTGGCTCGGCTTTGCTCGGCTGTAGTTCGAAAAAATGCGCCTGCCTGAGCAGCAGGGTGGGTCAATAAGCCCTTGCGTTGAATAAAGAACGACAACAGGTTTTTGATTAAACCCACAGGGCGAGTCTCTTGATAAAAGGTATTAACGTCTTTCAGACCTTGTTGCAGATTAATGGTCAGGTGATCCTGCAGGTTTTCGCCTACACCAGGCAGGGCGGCCTGCACCTTAATAGCATGCTTCTCGAGTAATTCGGGATTGCCGATACCTGATAGCTCTAACAGCTGTGGTGAATTAACCGCACCGCCACATAGAATGATTTCGCGTTTGGCCCGAGCGGTATAGTGTTTACCTTTTATCAGGTATTCAACAGCGCTTGCTTGACCGTCCTCTATCACTACTTTGTCCGTCAGGGCATTGGTGAGTACAGTCAAATTGGGGCGTTTTTGTGCTTGTTTCAAGAAGGTGCGGGCGCTACTTTGGCGCAAACCCTTCTTAATATTTACCTGGTAATAACCCATGCCTTCTTGCTGGGGACCATTAAAGTCATCGGTAGGGGGAATGCCAATATGAATACCGGCTTGAATGTAGAGGTCGGCTAACTCAAATTTGTTGGTGATACTTTCGACCCACAATGGACCTCCAGTGCCGTGGTATTCGCTGGCACCATCAGAGTTGTCTTCGGAGTATTTGTACCAGGGTAATACGTCGTTATAGCCCCAGCCTTTACAGCCTTCGTTTTCCCAGCGCGTATAGTCCTCTTTATGGCCGCGAATATACACCATGCCATTAATGGAGCTGCTACCGCCAAGCACCTTACCGCGTGGCCAGGATAGCTTTCGCTCATTGAGTTCGGTTTCTGGCTCTGTTTCATAGCACCAGTTTACTTTGGGGTCCTTCATTAAAAATGCGAAACCCAATGGAATATGGATCATTGGGTTGACATCTTTTCCGCCCGCTTCGAGCAGCAAAACCCTGTTGCTGGCTTCACGTGACAGCCGATTGGCGAGCACACAGCCTGCGCTACCGGCACCGACGACGATGTAGTCGTATTCAATACTCATTACTCATCCTGCGGTCAATCAATTAAGGGCGCAATTGTGGCTTAAACAGGGCCCTAAGGTAATGCTTGGCGGTTACTATCTGTTAACTTGAAAGCCAGTGACGGCTCGCTGGTTTTGGAGGTATTTTGGGCAATTAGAGCATCCAGGGTAGTGATTATTGTTGATACAATATCTGCAGTGGTTTCGCCTTCATGGACAAATTGAATTATGCCTTGTTCATCGATAAGAATAATCGCGGCACTCTTCGGTTTTAATTGCCAGCGTCCCAAGCCTACGCCCGCTTTATCGAGCACCATATAGGAATTTGGATATTTACGTTTATTGGATTCAAGTTGCCCTGAAACAAAACCGCCGGTGCCAAATATGGCATCGTCTCCATTGACGATAGCGACGACATTTAATTGCTGCGGTTGATAATTTTTTTGCTCAAGGCTGACCGTTAATAGACTGGTCATCTTTTTTGACGCAGGGCGTGCGGCCAAATATTGTATCAAAGCGGGTTTACCACTCAGTTGGTCTGTGGACCAGGGGCTGTGGCTTACCTCGTCGCCCTCCAGGCTTAGCGCGCCACCTTTATTAATAGACAATGAAGGCAGCGCCTTGCCTGTGGAGGGAGCGGCGATGGCCTGTGACAGCGACAGACTTGATAGTAAGAGCAGAGTAATTAAACGCATGGTTTACCTCGTATTTAGGTCTTAGATTAGCCGTTTTTCACGGTTTTCTCTACCGTCGGGGCCCAACATGGCACTATCTTAAGGTCTTGGTCTTATCGAGGTTGACAGCGCTGTGGTGGTCTAGGATGATTCGCCCCTTTAAAATGCGCAAGGGATAATGGTCAATGTCGATTAAGTCTGACAAGTGGATCCGCCGGATGGCCAAGAATGAGGGCATGATAGAGCCTTTCGAAGCGGGCCAGGTAAGGGAAAATAGCGAAGGAAAAATCATTTCATACGGCACATCAAGCTATGGCTACGATGTGCGTTGTGCGGATGAATTCAAGATTTTTACTAACGTGCATTCGGCGACTGTCGATCCCAAGAATTTTGATCCTGATAGCTTTGTCGATATTCAGCGCGATTATTGCATTATTCCGCCTAATTCATTCGCTTTGGCCCGTACGGTGGAGTATTTTCGCATTCCTCGCTCGGTATTGACCATTTGCCTGGGTAAATCGACCTATGCGCGTTGTGGCATTATTGTTAATGTCACTCCACTGGAGCCCGAGTGGGAAGGTCACGTAACGCTTGAATTTTCCAATACCACCAGCTTGCCTGCAAAGATATACGCCAACGAAGGCGTAGCCCAGATGTTGTTTTTTGAGTCTGACGAAGTCTGTGAGACATCTTATAAAGACCGGGGTGGCAAGTATCAGGGCCAACGCGGAGTCACTTTACCGCGTACTTAAGCGATAGACATAGCCCGTACTTCAAGGTTTAGACGGGCTGTACTGCAGCCAGCAGGTGATCTGCAATCTCAATAGGATTGTTCAGGTCCAGTACCGGAATATTACAGTCGCTTACCGCTTCGTCCGAGGCCAGAGCAATAAGATTGTCAATTTCACCAATCAGGGTTTTGTTGCCATGGTCGGGTCTGTATACCTGGATTTTTGGATGGTTGTGTTGTTTGTAGCCCTCTACCAGCACGATGTCGCAGGACGCGAGCCGGCTGAGTAATTCATCCAGTTCAGGCTCGTTAGCCTGTTCATGAAATAACATCCAGCCTTTGTGAGTCGCTAGAATCACTTCTTGCGCACCCGCGTTGCGGTGTTGATAGCTATCTTTACCCGGTTGGTCTATCTCTATGTCGTGGTGGGTGTGTTTGATGGTAGAAACACTCAACCCACGTGAGTTTAGCTCCTTCACCAGAGCGCACAAAAGAGTCGTTTTACCACTGTTTTTCCAACCTACAACACCAATAACTCTCATGACTAAGGCCTCTTAGGGGAGTTAGACGTTTAACAAATCGGGTGCAAGTTGATCATAGATCAGCCCGCTTTCAGCTATGGGCTGTTGGTCAATAAGTGCATTGTCGCCCTGCAACTCTACCCGTGTGCGCGCAAACCAGCGTGCCACCAAGGGATATACGAGGTGTTCTTTGGCTAATACGCGCGTAGCCAGCAGGTCAGGGCTATCATTGGCTAATACAGGGACTTTTGCCTGCAAGATGGGTGGCCCACCGTCCAGATCTTCGGTAACAAAATGGACCGTACAGCCGGCTTCACTGTCACCTGCATCAATGGCCCGTTGGTGGGTATGCAAGCCAGGATACTTTGGTAGCAGGGAGGGGTGAATATTCAGCAGCTTACCCTTGAATCGACTGACAAAACTTGCGGTTAAAATACGCATAAAACCTGCCAGAATGACTAAATCAGGCTGATAGCCCTCCAAAGCATGGACTAGTGCGCTATCAAAAGATTCTCGGTCGGGGAAATCCTGATGTTTGATGCAGATCTGGTCGATATGGGCCTTGGCGGCTCGTTCCAGTCCGTAGGCCTCAGGCTTGTTACTTAAAACCGCAACAATATCGTAAAGACTGCCAGGTAATTTTGCGTCGTCAATTAAAGACTGCAGATTACTGCCGCTTCCGGAAATCAGCACAACAATGCGTAGCGGTGGGTTCATGCAGTAATTTCCACCGCCTCTGAGCCAGCTTCGGCGGCCGCAATTTCACCTAACAACCAGGCATCTTCACCGCAGTCTGCCAGTATCTGTAAGGTTTGCTCGAGGTCTTCGCGGGCGATACATAACACCATGCCTACGCCGCAGTTAAAGGTGCGCAACATTTCACTGTCGGCAATATTGCCTTGCTGCTGCAGCCAGTCAAATACTGCAGGCCGCTGCCAGCTAGTACCGTCAATTATGGCTTTAGCTCCTTCAGGCAGAACCCGGGGTAGGTTTTCAGGTAAGCCGCCGCCGGTGATATGCGCCAGAGCCTTGAGTTCGACACTTTTAGCCAGCTCAAGTATTGATTTAACGTAGATCCGCGTAGGTGTGAGCAGTGCCTTTGCCAGTGTCGTGTCGCCCAGTGCTTGTTGCAGGTCTGCACCACTGACTTCCAAAACCTTACGAACAAGTGAGTAGCCATTAGAATGGGGGCCGCTGGCGCCTAAACCAATAAGTACATCACCGGTGGTTACCTTGCTGCCATCGATGATCTTGCTCTTTTCGACTATGCCTACACAAAAACCGGCCAAGTCGTAATCTTCGCCTTCATACATACCGGGCATTTCGGCGGTTTCACCACCTATTAATGAACAGCCCGCCAATATACAGCCATCGCCAATACCGCTGACTACTGCAGCAGCCGTGTCGATATCGAGTTTACCGGTGGCGTAGTAGTCGAGGAAAAACAGCGGCTCGGCGCCTGCGACAATGAGGTCATTGGCGCACATCGCGACCAGGTCGATACCGATAGTGTCATGAATGCCCAGCTCCATGGCCAGACGCAGTTTAGTGCCTACACCGTCTGTGCCAGACACCAGAACCGGTTCTTTATAGCCTGCGGGAATTTCACAGAGAGCACCAAAACCACCCAGATTGCCCAGTACTTCAGGTCGGGTGGTGCGCTTGGCAACGGATTTGATACGATCGACAAGCTGGTTGCCCGCATCAATATCTACTCCCGCATCTTTGTAACTAAGCGATGGCTGGTCAGGTTTGTTCATGTAGGGGTTCTCATGTGATTCAATACGACATTGTCGTTATTGAAAGGCTGGCTGAATTCAGTAAAGCGCGCATTTTAGCAGGGCAGCTATTGATACACCATAAGCTACCGATTATAAACATGGACTTGTCATGCTAGAATGCTGGCCATCGTAATATTGGGTGATAGACGTTCTATGAGAGATAAAATAAGAGGCTTGCTAGCGGTTCTACTGTGTCTATTTGTTATGAATAGCCATGCCGTGGTGGTGAAGAACCTCTATTCCACTAGTGTTGCGGTAAATAGCCACGATGCCCAAGATCGTAACAAGGCATTAGGGCAGGCCTTAGAACAGGTTTTTATTAAGGTTTCGGGTAGCCGGGCGTTAACAGATTTGCCGGAAATCCAGGCTACTTTGCGACGAGCTGATCGATATTTGAGCACTTACAGCTATATCGATAACCCTGATTTCATACCAGATAACGATATTCTGCCACAGACGGCTGAAATCCTGGATGTTGAAGAAATTGTAGAGCCAGATGTTGACGTCGAACCAGTAGTTGCCGATCCAGCACCAAACCTGCCTTTTTTGCTTCAAGTATCATTTCGTCAGTCGCTGGTTGATGATGTGCTGCGCAGTAGTGGCGCATCTCGCTGGAGTGATAATCGACCGGTCACACTGGTGTGGATAGTCATAGATGATCCTGCCGGCCGTAGAGTGCCCGCTGAAGAGGATCAAGACATGATACAGCTGATACAGCAATCAGCTGATGAGCGAGCATTGCCATTAATCTTTCCACTATACGATCTTGAAGATCGCGCGGCACTGAGTTTGGACAGTCTGTGGCTGACAGAGCAGGATAAAATCGCCGAGGCGTCTGTTCGATATGCAGCTAGCGGCGTTTTAGTCGGTAAAATGCTGGGTACCAGCGACGGTAAATGGCGCAGTAATTGGGATTACCTCTCTGCTGACCCGGCGTTCTGGGAATTCGAATGTGAGCTGCTGGCAGACTGTATGCAGCCGCCAGTAGAAGCAGTGGCAGACCTGTTATCAGCTCGTTATGGGGTTGTATCAAATGAGGGGGCGGCTAACAGACTTAGCATTGATGTAGCGGGTCTGGCGGATTTTGAATCATACGGTAGTTTATTGCTGTATCTACAAAACCTGATTGCCGTTCGCGAGGTAATTGTTAACGGTTTTGATGGAAGTACGGTTCACTTAGAGCTGGTGTTGGATGGTGAATCGGCACAATTATATGAGCTGATGGCCCTCAATAAACAGCTGCAATACCAAGATACGGGTGTTTTACCGGAACCCACCGGGCGCCTTTATCAGTGGTTGCCAGGCAGCTAACATGCAGCAACTTGCGCTGGCCATGCGCCTTAACGATGAACTGACTTTTGCTAACTATTTCCCAGGGCAAGCTAACGCCCTGGCATTTCAAACCCTATCTGAAATCGTTAATTCAGCGGCAGAACTGGCCGTCTTTATCGCCGGTCCGCAGAGTAGCGGTAAAAGTCACCTACTTCAGGCGGTTTGTCATGCCGCAAGTATTGCAGGCCGTACTGCCTTGTATTTGCCGCTTGGCGAAATGAGCGATTACGATCCAGCCGCGGTATTGGACGGGCTCGAACATACCAATATTGTCTGTCTGGATGAAATAGATAGCGTATTGGCAAACGACGAATGGGAACTGCAGTTATTCAACCTCTATAACCGTATGTTGTCCTCTGGTAACCGTTTACTGGTGGCCTCAAGGCAGGCACCCTCCGGGCTCGCTGTTCAACTACCGGATCTTTTATCCCGCCTGAATCAAATGTTGGTTTTGACACTAAAAAGCCCCTCGGACGATGACTGTATCAAGGCCTTACAGATGCGAGCCAGCGTTAGGGGTATGAATCTTAACGATGAGCTTGCGCAGTATATCCTCAGCCGGCAGCGACGCGATATGCGCTCCTTAATGGTGTGTTTGGAATTATTGGACCAAACCACGCTGGATTTAAAACGCAAATTGACTATTCCTCTGATACGCGAAGTTTTGGCGCAAAACGATGCTTGACCAGGACCAATTGTCCCGCCTGCAAACTGAATTAAAAGATGTGGCCCTCGAGCTTAAGGCGCAACTGCAAGGCCTGACCGACGCTAGTGAGCCGGTTATTCTTGACCAGCAAAGTGTTGGGCGTGTATCGCGCATAGATGCCATTCAGCAACAGCAAATGGCACAGGCAAGCCTCAGACAGGCGACTAAACATTTGCAGGAAATTAATGAAGCCCTGCTGCGCATGGCGACGGACGATTATGGCTGGTGTGAAGATTGCGGCAACGATATTGGTTTTGCGCGGCTAATGATAAAACCCGAAGCACAGTTTTGTATTCTGTGCGCAGAAAAGAACGCATAGAATGACGGCTCACTGTAAAAGAAGACGCGCTCTATGAGTCGCACTGATGTTTCTTCACCGCCCGGTAGCGCCTACACCACCTATGTTCTGGTCACTCTTTTATTAGCTTATATTCTCTCTTTTATTGATCGTAATGTACTGGCGATGTTGGTTGGACCCATTCGCCAGCAGTTTGACATCAGCGACTTTCAATTCAGTATTCTCCACGGCTGGGCTTTTACTCTTTTTTATATCTTTCTGGGTTTGCCAATAGGCTGGCTGGCCGACCGCTATAGTCGCAAATGGATTATTACCGGTGGAGTGTTTTTCTGGAGCCTGATGACCTGTCTTTGTGGATTAGCGGGCAGTTTCTACGCACTTTTTGTTACACGGGTGGGCGTAGGCGTAGGCGAGGCGGCCCTGTCACCGCCAGCCTATTCTATGATGGCGGATTATTTTAGCGCCCGGCGTTTACGTTGGGCAACTTCCGTATTCACTCTGGGCATCACTATTGGTAGTGGTACGTCTTATATGATTGGAGGCAGCGTTTACGATTATCTGGAGGCCAATCCTATTGGGACCATCACCGGTATTGAATGGCTAGTATCTATTTCAGCCTGGCAGGCGACATTTATTGCGGTGGGCTTGCCCGGTTTGATTGTGGTCTTGATGTTGCTGGCAATCAAGGAGCCGCAACGTCAGGGGCGGTCGGCAAGGCGGGGGAGTGATGGACAAGGCTCTGAGCTAATCGGTTGGCTGCGAAGCCACTGGCAGGTCTATTTTTCACTGGTTTTTGGCGTATCCATGATGGCAGTGATTGGTTATGGCACTTTGACCTGGTATCCCGAGTTTTTACAGCGCAGTTACGCGATGCCTCGGACAGAGGCAGGGCAGGCACTAGGCTGGATTTTTCTAATCGCAGGCAGCGCGGGCACGCTGAGTGGTGCCTTTTTTGCGGAGCGATTACAGGCCAGGGGTTATCTTGATGCAAATATGAGAATGGTGATGTTAGCTGCCGCTATACTCATCGTTCCAGCTGCGGCTGCGCCACTGATGCCCTCAGCTGATCTAGCAATTCTTCTCACCTGGCCGATAATATTTGTCCACTATACGCATTTTGGTGTCGCCATGGCGGCTTTGAATGTGATTACGCCTAATCATATGCGAGCGCAAATATCCGCGCTGATGCTTTTTAGTACCAATTTATTTGGTCTGGCTTTGGGTGGTAGTTTTGTGGCCTTTTTTACAGACTTCGTCTATGCAGGCGATGAGCATTTGAATTATTCACTGGCGACTGTAGCGGCAATCGTTTATCCGCTTGCAGTGATCACTATTGCTTTTGGGCTGTCGTATTACCGTAACAGCTTGAAGGAACAGGGGCTGGATGAGCTAAGCGATCCACCAACACCACTCTAGCTAGCCAGCACCCATTCGGGTTTAAGCTTGGCTTTCAGTAGTAATTTCATGCCTCGCGGGTCTTCTAGCAAAGGCCCATTTGTACGGCGATCAATTAAAAAACCAAGCAGCCACTCGTCACGCACATCAAGCGCTTTTTGATACCATTCAAAGGCTTCTTCTTCTCGTTGAGAATGATATAAAAGACGCCCAATCAAAATTATTAGAACAAGAATGCCTTTTTAATCCTGCTGATTTGCCTTCAATGTTCTGATAATGCTGCCGTTGATCTTTTCCCAGAACTCATCTGAACCGGCATTTTGGTATTCATAAAATCCTTTGCCAGTTTTAACACCGAGATCTCCATTTTCCACTTTATCGCGGATGCGTTGGTGCGATCGATAACTGGGGTCATTATTTACCTCGGCAAGATACTCTCCCACATTGCTAATGGAATCCAGCCCGACCATGTCCATAAACTGAATAGGCCCTACGCTGGCCAGTCGCAAGCCGAATCCGTTTTTAACAACATTATCGATTTCTTCAGCAGTGGCAATCTCCCAATCCATCAGGCCCATGGCTGCACCGATCAGAGCGCCCTGAAGAATATTATGGATAAAACCGGGCGTGTCTTTGCAGAGCATTGGCCGTTTCCCCATTCCCTGCAACAAACTCATGACTTTTTCTTCCGTGGTCTTGGCGGTCTGCACTCCGGACACAACCTCCACCAGCGGGCTTAAATGGGCAGGAATAGTCCAGTGTGTTGTAATCGCCCTTTCCGGGTATGTCATCTCCTCGGCAATAGTTGTGATACTCATAGAAGAGGTATTAGAGGCAATAATAACCTCCGGAGCGCAGAGTTTGTCGCAGCGGTTAAAAACCGCCTTTTTCTTAGCTATATCTTCTGGAATAACTTCCATGATGAAATCAGCGTTGGCAATGGCGGTATCCCAATCTGTTGATCGATGAATACGCTGCAGCGCACTCTCTGCCGTGTCTTTGTCCAGAATGCCGCCGGCGACCATCTGCATAGCATTGAGTTCAGCTCTTGTTGCCGCCTTTTCTAATTGTTCCTCGAAAAGATCCACTGCGGTGACGTCATACCCTGCGATGGCAAAGATAATGGCGATATCAACACCCATTACGCCCTGCCCAAGAACGGTCACTTGCTGAATGGTTTTATTTTCGATAGCGGATGGTAGGTCTAATCTATTCATTTGAAGGTCACGTCTGTTGTCAGTGGATAAACGTTCAATACGATCAACTTTATGGGAAAGCCTATCTTATCTCCCGTACGGATTTTCCTTCCGGCTCGAGGTCGGAGGTACCTTTGGTTACGGCGGTGTAAACAACGCCAAGATTCGGCAAGCCTGCCAAGGCATTAACAATGTGAAACTGTGTCGGGTTTTGCTCCCAGGTCAGATGTTCCCAGTGAACCTCTCCCTGTCCCAGCCATACTTCTTTGGCGATATTTTCAGACGGGAAAAGTGTTGCCTGGCTGATGGCCGCACCAATACCATTCGGGTTCGGGATATATTTGTATCCCATCCAGTTATCTTTCCCCTCCATGGATTTTTTAGCATCAGCCATCTCCTGGGCACTCTGGAGCACAAGGTTGTCGGCGCTTATTGTCAGAATCCGATTGCCAAAATGACTGGCGTTTACCTGCCACTGACCATTGATAATCTGATGTTCGGGGATATCCGCATAGATCTTGGGAATCCCCTTGATTTCACGACCGGTGAGAATGGGGTCGGTCAGATTTTCCCACATCGCCAGAGTTAAGGCCCCTTCCAGCTGGTCTTCTTTTCCATTGAATTTCACCGCTGCAGTAACACCAATAAGGTTGTAAGACCGACCGGCTAGCCATTCAACTTCTTTGTTACAGGCATAGGAGACTGTGATAATCGGCCATTCCCCAACCTCAAAAGATGGAGGAAGATACTTAGCCAGTTGTTCACGGTCAGTAAGATAAGAGACCGTAATGCTGGTTACATCATTATATTGTCTTCTTGTAACCTTGCGGGGCAAAGGGCCAAAAAAGACGGGCATATGATATTCTGCATTGGGATCAATAATCATGCTGGCGGCCTTTGCTTTTTATTGGGTTAACTCTATTTTGAACAATAATATATGAAATTACTTGGAATTACTTAGCATACTTAGTGGGACAGGCACTTTCCGGCGACAAGCTACGGCATAGCCGCTTCTATCCACATGCTATACCCGTCAGCTCTCCTGAAGATCAAGCGGCTCACGTTCACCGCGAGGCGCGCTTAGAGCTCCAGTTATTAATCTGCTGCTCCGGTAACGATCTAAGTTAAGTAAAAGCGTGGGGGATAGCTACGCATGGATCGCATATATAGGCGCTATTTAACGCTCATTATTTCGTGCTATGCTCCGAGGTCAATAATAATAGTCAGAGACTTCATTATAATTATGAAAACAAAGTTGTCGACTGTCGCCCTGTTAAGTCTATCCCTTGGTATGGCTGCCTGCAGCGAGCAAAAAACCGAAGATGTGAATAGTGTCGCTGCTCCGGCTGTAGAAGCCATAGTCCTGCCCTTAAAAAGCGCCGCCGCTGTTGATGCTAAACGACTTATTGCCGCTGACGCAGAACCCGGTAGCTGGATGTCTCACGGCAGAACCTATAGCGAGCAACGCTACAGTCCGTTAGCACAAATCACTTCCGACAATATTAAAGATCTGGGTTTGGCGTGGTCATACGATTTTAGTACTCAGCGCGGTATTGAGGCTACCTCAATCGTTGTTGATGGTGTGATGTATAGCACTTCGTCATGGAGTATTGTGCATGCCGTAGACCCAAGGACCGGTGAGGCTTTATGGACTTATGACCCTGAAGTAGCAAAAGAAAAATCACGACACGCCTGCTGTGATGTTGTGAATCGCGGCGTCGCGGTCTGGCAAGGGCAAGTATTTTTTGGTGCTCTCGACGGTCGCTTGATTGCTCTGGATGCAGCTACCGGTAAGGTTAACTGGCAGGTTGCAACAGTCGACCCGGAACTTCCTTATACCATTACTGGTGCTCCCAGGGTTATTGACGGCAAAGTCATGATCGGTAACGGTGGTGCAGAATACGGGGTGCGCGGATTTATTTCTGCCTACAATTCCGTCGACGGTACCATGGCCTGGAGATTTTATACGGTGCCGGGTGATCCAGAGCTAGGCTTTGAAAATGAAGCGATGGAAATGGCCGCTAAAACCTGGAATGGTAAATGGTGGGAACTAGGCGGTGGCGGTGGCACTGTTTGGGATTCAATGGCCTACGATCCCGATTTGGGCCTGCTTTATATCGGTGTCGGTAACGGCACTCCCTGGAATCAATCGATTCGTTCACCGGGCGGTGGCGACAATTTGTTCCTGTCGTCGATCGTCGCATTGAGAGCTGATACGGGTGAATACGTGTGGCACTACCAGACTACGCCTGGCGAAACCTGGGACTACACCGCGACGCAGCACATTATTTTGGCCGATATGGAACTCGATGGCAAAAATCGCAAGGTATTGATGCAGGCACCAAAGAATGGGTTCTTTTATGTTCTGGACCGCACTGATGGCACCTTGCTTTCGGCAGAGAAGTTTATCAACCTAACATGGGCTACGCATGTCGATATGGAAACAGGGCGACCAGTAGAAGTTCCCGAGGCTCGCTATTACAACGGTGAACCCGCGACAGTACTTCCCTCCTATTTAGGGGGACACAATTGGCATCCAATGTCTTACAGTCAGGATACTGGCCTTGTCTACATACCGGTGTTGGATTTCCCTGCCGTTTATGGCGATGATAAAGATTTTGTTTATCGTCCAGGCGCCGCACATTTGGGGACCGATGCTATTTTAGGCAGCTTGCCCGACTCACAAGCTGAGCGCGATGCTTACGGAGCTATTGTCGCCGGACGACTTCTCGCGTGGAACCCTAAAACCCAGAAAGAAGCGTGGCGAGTGGAGCACAAAGGCACTTGGAATGGTGGGGTATTGAGTACTGCTGGCAACTTGGTTTTTCAGGGCACTGCCGATGGTAAACTGAAAGCATTTACTGCTGACAAAGGTGAACCCGTGTGGGAGTTTCCGGTTAATACAGGAACAGTGGCTCCGCCAATTAGCTACGAGATTGATGGTGAGCAATACATCTCTGTTAACGTCGGGTGGGGGGGCGCATATGCTCTGGTATTCGGTGAGTATGTGATGTCAGAAAGCCAGTCTCCGATAAACCGCATAGTAACGTTCAAATTAGGCGCCAGGGGTAAACTCCCCGAGCCTGAATGGCGTCCGCGAGTCACTTTTAATCCCCCGCCAGAGACCGCTGACAAAGCAACGACTTTAGCAGGTCAGGTTTTGTATCAAGATAACTGTGCCGGGTGTCACGGTCTCAATGCTGTCTCTGGTTTGATCATCCCTGATCTTCGCGGTTCAGGCTGGCTACATGATGCCGATGGCTGGAGTAAGGTAGTGTTAAAAGGAGCGCTCGCGACTAACGGGATGCCTGGTTTTGAGAGTTATCTAAGCGAAGAAGAGGCGCAAACTGTTCGAGCTTATGTTATTCAGGAAGCGTGGCGTGGTGTTGGCAACCAGAAAGCTAAGGCAGCGGTTCAATAACCCTGTGTTGAGCCGGTGTTAATATCGATAAGCACTAGAGTATCCGAAAGCCGTTTTCTGCTTTGGCGTGGTGCCATTGGTAAACCACATCGTCTACAAGGGATAACTCAGGCCCGGTTCTAAGATCTGCTATTAGTTGGAGTAAGTCTGCCTGGCTGCCGAACAGTCTAAATTCCACACGGCCATCGGCCAGATTTTTAGCCCATCCGCTGGCGTTATAACGTAGCGCACAGCGACGAACGAAGTCGCGATACCAGACGCCCTGAACCTGGCCACTGGCATATCCGTGCACACAGTTGATCTCAGCCATCGTGGTTGTTGTTGGTGGCTGCGAGGAGGGATTCCAGTGTTTGTGGCCCTGCGAGTTCAGCCACCAGTTTGCCTGAGGGGGTAAATATGTAAGTAACAGGTAGTACGACGGGGCGATCATAGCCCAGTAAAGAGAAAGGGTCCTGCTCCAGCGGAGAGAACTCCATGCCGATAGCGGTGATCTGTTCGTTTAAAGCCTCTCCGCTGAGGCCGTCAAAATTAACGCCAACGATATGTACATCAGGACGGGCTCTCATGAACTTGTTCAGTTCGGGTATTTCTTCTATACAGGGTTTGCACCAACTGGCCCAATAATTGATGACCAGCCAATGGTCAGGATGATTGAGCAGGTCGATCGACTGGCCCTGTTTCAGCTGTACCGTCGTGCCAGGTGCCGGCTCGCTACAAGCCGATAGAAAAAGTAAAAACGTAAACACCAGTGATATTGACTTCATTCGCCGGCATCGCCTTTGTCTTCTTTTTGCTGAAATAAGTCAGCCAGGCTGATGTCCATTTTGTCACGGCTATAACGATCAACATCGATAAGCAATCCACGTAGATCGTCGTACCATGGATATTGCTCATTGCTACCCGGACGAGTCTGTTCGGTAGACTCGATGCCGGGCAACAAAAGTGATAGCTGCCAAATACTTAAACGGTTTAGATCTCGACTGAGAATGTAAGTGTCGTTGTCGGTTGCGCATATTATTTTTGCATCAATCAATATGTCGCGTAATTGTTGCCATTGGTGAGCCGTCAGGGGGTATTTATCGAGTAACCAGCGGTCAGACAGAATGTCGCGTTCAGTGACTTGTTTGCCGGTTTGGTGGCGACGATAGAAGAGTTCAAGTAGCGCGACCGCGATAATAAGAGGGTCAAATACCCGGCTGGCGCGATTGGAGAAACCCGCCAGTGACTGGGTGAATACCGCGCCGCCTAAAATGATTAACCAGCTAAGGTAGATCCACAGTAGAAACAGCGGAACGGCGGCAAATGCGCCATAAATTAGCTGGTAACTGGAGTTTGACACAATGGCAGCAAAGCTTTTTTTGGCCAGTTCAAATACCAATGCAGCCGCCGTACCGCCTGCCAAAGCATGGCGGAGGGGCACCTTGGCGTTGGGTACTACGCCAAATAGTAAGCTAAAGCCCAGTATCTGTAGTGCCAGTGGTATTTGGCGTAATAGTAGTTCCGATATACCCAGATTGTATTCACCGTCGAATATTACGGTTAAGGAAATGAGGTAGGTACTGATCAAAAAACCTATACCGATAAACAGCGGACCCAGGCTGAGTACTGCCCAATATAATAGAAAACTGCTTAAACCTTGGCGGTTGGCGCGTGTTTTCCAGATACTATTTAACGTTTGCTCAATATTTTTGAGCATCAGGAAGGCGGTGAGAGCCAGAAATCCGATGCCAAATGCGGTGAGCGTGCGAGCCTGGCCGGAGAATTCGACCAGATAGCCTTGTACCTGGTCACCGGCCGCGGGTAGGAAATTGGAGAATATAAGCGCCTGTATTTTATCGCCCATTTCGGCGAAGCTGGGGATAAGCGAGAACATGGTATAGGCCACGGTCATTAACGGCACAACGGCAAACAGACTCATATAAGTGAGAGCGGCAGCGCTTCGCATACAATCATCTTCACTGTAGCGGCGAATAAAATGACGTAAAAACGCGACTGTGGTTTTTAGTTGTTCCAGCATAGTTCTATAATGGTTGCCTGTTGAATGTTTCAGTATATCCTAACGGAGTTATTTCGGATGCCAAGTATTTCTATTTACCATAACCCGCGTTGTTCTAAATCACGCCAGACTCTGGCCCTGATAGAAGAGCAGGGCCTGACTCCCGAGATTGTACTTTATCTCGAAACGCCGCCCAATGCGGCGACAATTAAGGATTTGTTGGCTAAGTTGGATATCAATGCGCGCCAGCTGCTGCGCAAGGGCGAGGATGAATACAAAAACAATAATCTGGCAGACCAGACAAAAACGGATGAGGAGCTTATCGCGGCGATGGCGGCGTATCCCAAGTTGATAGAGCGTCCGATAGTGGTCAAGGGGGATCGTGCCGTACTGGGACGACCGCCCGAAAATGTTCTGGGGTTGCTGGATTGATGGCTTCTCCCTATGTTCTTGTTCTTTATTATAGTCGGCACGGCGCAACAGCAGAGTTGGCCCGCCAAATTGCACGCGGTGTAGAAACTGTCGAAGGTGTTGAGGCGCGAATACGCACAGTGCCGCCAGTATCTGCGGTGTGTGAGGCAACAGAAGACGAGGTGCCTGCCGATGGGGCGCTATATGCCTCATTGGATGATTTGTCGGGCTGTGCCGGCTTGGCGCTAGGTAGCCCGACACGTTTTGGCAATATGGCTGCACCATTAAAATATTTTCTCGATCAGACCTCGTCACTGTGGCTCAGTGGTGCATTGATCGACAAACCCGCCTCGGTGTTTACCTCCTCAAGCTCATTGCACGGCGGTCAGGAAAGCACGCTGCTGACGATGGCTGTGCCTTTGTTGCACCATGGTATGCTGATCGCGGGTATTCCGTATAGTGAAGCAGGTATTCATACCACTAGTAGCGGTGGAACGCCTTACGGGGCGAGCCATCATGCTGGAGCTGAAGGCGATCGGGCGGTTGATGAGACAGAAGCGCAATTAGGCAAGGCCTTGGGGCGGCGGCTGGCACGCCTGTCAGTGGCGATAAAGGAAGCAAGTTAATGACAAAATTAGAAAAAAAATTCACCGTGGCCTGGTGGGTTATGTTAGTGGGCTATGTTGATCTGCTGGTGCTGTTTACCGCCAAAACGCTGATATTTCCGTTGGGGGGGCGAGAGCCCAATCCAGTCATCTGGCTGATTCATGTGGTACCCCTACTGGTCTTTATACCCGGTATTATTAAACGAAAGCCACGCTGGTATGTGGGTTTGTGTTTTGTATTGCTGGTGTATTTTATTTCCTCTGGTGGCAATACCTTTGAACCGGTGGTTTCTACTTACGATTGGCTGACAGTCATTCTCTGTGTCATCACCTATATAAGCGGTATGATGGCAGCAAGATGGCAGGGTAAATTAGTACGGCCCGAGGAGGCCAAAATTAATGAGTGAAACTAAGAAGCCAGGACTAATCAGGCGTTTTTTTACAGGCATATGGGGCATGGTGACTTTTGTCCGCGGTATGCTGGCGAATATCTTCTTTTTGTTGATGCTGGTGGTGATGTTTGTCGTCTACGGTAGCTATGAGCCATTTACCATGCCGGATAAGGCCGCTCTGGTAGTAGCGCCTACAGGTGTCGTTGTTGATCAGAGAAGCTTTATCGACCCTCTTACTCGTTTGGTTGATCCGTCGGCTCTACAGTCGGAAACACCATTAAGAGGGCTGATTACCACCATTAAGGAGGCGAGCAAGGATAAACGTATTACGATGATGGTATTGCGTCTGGATGAGATGCAGGCCATCGGCATGAGTAAGACCTATGAGCTGGCTTTGGAAATTCAGGCGTTCAAAGCAGCCGGTAAAAAGGTTGTTGCCTATGGTAATAACTTTAATCAGCAGACTTACATGTTGGCAAGCTTTGCCGATGAAATCTATGTGCATCCTATGGGTGGAGTGGTACTTACTGGTTTTGCTGTATATCGCAATTATTTTAAAGATGCGCTCGATAAGCTGAAGGTCGACTTTCATGTTTTTCGTGTCGGCCAGTTCAAGTCTGCTTTAGAGCCCATTTTAAGAAATGATATGTCGGAGCAGGCCAAGGAAGCGAATAACCATTGGCTGCAAGCAATATGGCAGCAATATACCTCAACGGTGATTGCCAACCGGGATCTGCCGGAACAATCTATCGATCACTATATCAATAATATTGATCAGATCATGACTACAGTTAGCGGTAATGCGGCGCTGGCTGCGCTGGAATATGGCCTGGTAGATGGCATCAAAACCAAAGATGAGATGGTGCGTTATCTGACTGAGCAGGTCGGTGAAGACGAGGACGGCTATTATAGTCGGGTGGATAATCGACATTACCTCAATATCGTCGATTTTCCGTTTACCCCTGAGGTAGTTGATAAAAATGGCATCGGCATAGTGGTTGCCGAAGGCATGATAATTGATGGAAACGAACCGCCAGGCGTAGCGGCAGGTGAAAGTGTGGCCACATTGTTACGCAAGGCTCGCCGTGACGACAATATTCGAGCAGTAGTGCTGCGTGTATCGAGTGGTGGCGGAAGCGCCTTCGCTTCAGAAGTCATTCGTGAACAGGTTGTCGCATTACAGCAGGCGGGTAAACCTGTGGTGGTGTCAATGGGCGCAATGGCGGCCTCGGGCGGTTACTGGGTTGCCGCAGGGGCGGATGAAATCTGGGCCTCACCGGTTACCTTGACCGGTTCTATTGGTATCTATGGCGCATTTCCCACGGTTAATCGCAGCCTGGCCGAGATGGGTATTTACAGTGATGGGGTGGGCACTACCCGGCTGGCCGGTGCTTATGCGATTGACCGCCCATTAAATGCTGTCGCTGCTGCGGCTATACAGTCGGGCATCGAATACGGCTACAGCCGGTTTATTCAAATTGTGGCTGAAGGCAGGGGGATGGCGATAGAAGATGTAGAAAAATTGGCGCAGGGGCGTGTATGGACGGGTAAAGATGCGTTTGATGCGGGTCTGGTGGATCATTTAGGTGGTTTATCGGCTGCAGTTGAATCGGCCGCCAAACTGGTCAATTTGGAGAATGACTACCAGGTGTTGTGGGTTGAGGACGAAGAGTGGGCCCAGATGTCCGCGCTGGACGCACTGCTGGGCAATATATCTGCACGCTTGATGGCTAAGTTACCTTTGCTGGCGCAGCTGCAGGCCGGGTTACCACCTCTGTTGAGCCAGCCACATCTATATAACGACCCTAAGCATACATACCTTCACTGTGCTGAGTGTGTCATCCACTAGATTTGCGGGCTATTGGCCCAGGCCTCAAAACCACCGTCGACGCTGAAAACCTGGTCGAAGCCTTGCTCGACCAGGAATTGCGCCGCTGATTGGCTGGAATTGCCGTGATAACAAAACACAACCAGAGGTGTATCCTGCGGCGTTTGGGCGACGTATTCACTGATGTTGTGATTACCTAGGTTGGTTGCGCCTTCAACGTGACCTCCCTGGAAGGTCTGTTCATCACGAATGTCGACGATGTTCGCTCCGTCATCTATAAGCTGTCGCGCCTGGGTGATATCAATTCGACTAAATGTTTTCATGTCATTCCTCTGTTCTGATGACGGATTATAAGTCTCTGGGCGGTGGGTAGATAGAGCAGATTTGTCTTCCAGCTTTAGCGGCGTTAATCTGTGTGAGACACATAAGAGGTAATTCAGTGAAACAGGCATTTTCTCCTAAGCTGCGAATCAAGAGCATCGGTCATGCCTTAGCCGGGGTGCTTGAGTTAATGCAGAGCCAGCCTAATGCCCAGTTGCATTTATTGGCCACTGTGCTGGTGGCCATTGCTGGTTTTGTCACCGGCATCAATCGCTTGGAATGGCTATCGCTAGTGATAGTTATAGCGATGGTATGGGCCGCTGAAGCCTTTAATACCGCTTTGGAGGTGCTGTGTGACAAGGTGGAGCCAGAGCACAGTCCCGCTATTAAGACAGTAAAAGACCTGGCCGCAGCCGGGGTATTACTGACTGCGATAGGAGCTGCTGTGGTTGGTGCTTTAGTCTTCTTGCCGCATTGGTTGGGCTAGGGCTGCAGTGGCGTAGGCGCTAAGATATGACTCGGGCATTCTGCTCGGTTTGCCTGTTTTTATATTGATACAGATAAAATTCCAATAGGCCTCCATTATCAATACTTGGTCACTACAGCGTTTTATTTGAAAGTTTCTCCGCAGGCGCAATTTACCGTCGCAGTCACTCAGCCATGTGATTATCTCCAGTTTGTCCGCCTCAAAGCTGGGTTGGTGGTAGTCGTAGTGCGCTTGCCGTATTGCCATGGCTTTATTTGTTGCCTGATAATCCGCCAGGCTCAGGCCCAACAATTCCGAATGTTGCCAGGCGACGGCTTCGCACCAGGGGATATAAGCTGCATTATTGGTGTGGCCAAGACCATCGATAGCATCAGCCGGGACCGTCCAAGGCAAGATAAAACAGTTGTCTTCGATGCTTGGCACGCTATACCATCCTTAGTGAATATTAAATCAGTCGGTTAAGATACCATGGAATTTTCAGGTTTTCATGCAGGATAGCGTGATGATAAAACACAAAATGAGTCAAGCATGAGTGTCGGTTTAAGCCGCTTGGTGCTGTGGGGCTTTCTGTGGGTGTTATTGCCGCTACCGGTGTTTGGTGGGCACACGGCCTTTGCTCCTTTGCTGTATTTGGTTAAAGAATGGCCACAGGCTGCCGGATATCAGACGCTTGGTGTAGTGTTAGTGCTGGCTGTAATTGGCTTAACGCTCATTTGTTATGTTTACGGAAGATGGTCGGCAAATTGGCCGTATAAAATCCGCGGCTCGGTAGTGGGCTTGATTGGTTTGGTATCTTTAATCATGCTTTCTTCCGTGCCGATATATGAACCTTTTGGCGAGCACCAGTCACGGCTGGAGTTTCGCCAGTTATATAGTCCAAATTTAGAGATTGCTCAATGAAATTATACACATTCGAATTTGCCCCTAATCCCCAGCGCTTGCATCTGTTTATGAAGCTAAAGGGTATAGAGATCCCCTCGCAGGAAATCAACCTGGGTGAACCGCAGGAGCAATTTAGTCCTGACTTCAAATCGATTAACCCCTCCTGCACCGTACCGTGTCTGGTATTAGATGACGGCCAGATACTGTCTGAAGTCATTGGAATCTGCTCTTATCTGGAAGATCTGTATCCGGACAGAGCATTGATGGGCAATGATAGCTTGGAGAGGGCGCAGGTCATTTCCTGGGATCATCGCATCTACCTGGAAGGCATGAGCCCTGTTGCGGAAATTTTGCGTAATGGAAACAAGGCATTTGCCGGTCGGGCCATGCCCGGGGCATTGGCTGTCGAGCAGATACCTGAATTGATTGATCGAGGCGTAAAGCGGCTTGATGCTTTCTTCGACATTGCCGACGCGGCGCTCGAAGCCAGGGAGTTTTTAGTAGGTTCCGGGCCAAGCTTGGCTGATATCGATTTATTCGTGCTGGTAAATTTTGCCGGCTGGACGAAGACTTCTATTCCCGAGCACTGCACCCGGTTAGCCTCGCATCACAAGCGAATGGCGGTATTATTGGGCTAAAGTAGCTAATTGAGGTGGTATCTGGGGACATTTTTTAATTTTCATTAAAACGACCAATTTCGCTGCATATATCAGATGTCGTTTTTATGTAAGTTCTTGATAAACAACAGCTTATCGGGTGTTTTTGACAGTTCATATAATCATTTGTTATGCGAATAGTGCTTTACCGGTATCACCGAAATAAATAGTTACAAGCTTGATAAGAGCACTTCTTTGCTCTCTAATGCCCAACCTGAACAGAGTTTGACAAAAAATCAAACCGCATTCATTAAGTAAGAGGGCCGTCTATGTTAATTGCAGTTCCCAGGGAGCAGTATCCGGGAGAAAACCGGGTACCGATGATCCCAGATTCCGTCAAGAAGCTGATTCGCGCTGGTGCCACCATTCATATTGAAACAGGAATGGGCAATGGTGCTGGATTTTCCGATGAGCAATATAGTGAAGTTGGCGCAACCATTGTGTCTGACCGCGCTGCCTTACTTACCGAGGCCGATCTTGTGCTGCGGCTGCGCAAACCTGCTATAGAGGAGGTAGACCTGCTGAAGTCCGGTAGCGTGCATATCAGCTTTCTCGACCCGTTTAATGAACGTGAACTGGTTGAAAAATTCCAGGCGAAAAATATCAGCTCTATTTCCATGGAGATGGTTCCCAGAATTACGCGATCACAGAAAATGGATGCATTGAGCTCTCAGGCCAACCTTGCCGGTTATGTCATGGTAGTTAAAGGGACCGACGCGCTCGATCGTATATTGCCAATGATGATGACACCTGCAGGTACTTTAAAACCTGCCAAGGTATTTATCATTGGTGCCGGTGTTGCAGGCTTGCAGGCTATCGCGACAGCCAAACGACTTGGCGCCAAGGTAACTGCATTTGATACCAGGGCCGTTGTAGCCGAGCAAGTTCAGTCGTTGGGTGCCAAATTCCTCGATATTGATCTGGGTGAAACCGGACAAACAGCAGACGGATACGCGCTGGCGCTAACGCCAGAGCAGCTACAAATTCAATTGGATGGCCAAAAAGCCGAAATTGCCGATTCTGACATCGTCATAACGACGGCTCAGTTATTTGGCCGCAAGCCTCCGGTTATAGTGACTGCCGACATGGTTGCAGCAATGAAGCCGGGCAGCGTGGTTGTCGATATGGCGGCTGAAAATGGCGGTAATGTAGAAGGCTCTGTTGCAGGTGAGAATGTCGTCACTGCCAATGGCGTTAAAATTATTGGTAGCGGTAATTGGCCCAATGAAGTGCCTCGCGATGCCAGTCAGATGTATTCCAGTAATCTTTTTAACCTTGTGGATGAGTTTTGGGATGAAGAAGCCAAAACTTTCACACTGGATTTCGAAAATGAAATATCCGGATGTGTGATCACCCATGAAGGTTCGGTCGTTAACCAAATGATCGCGAAGCATTACGCCTAAGGAGAGCAAGTATGGAAATCGTATTTCTCACGTTTATTCTGGTCCTGTCTATTTTTCTGGGCTTTGAATTGATCAATAAGGTCCCCGCGACCCTGCATACACCGTTGATGTCTGCATCAAATGCTATTTCGGGTATTACTCTGGTTGGAGCGCTGGCTATTGCCGGTTCTACCAGTGACCCAGTTATGGCCAATTGGCTTGCGGTGGGTGCTGTTACGCTGGCTACTATCAATGTGGTGGGTGGTTATATGGTGACAGACCGTATGCTGGCCATGTTTAAGAAGAAGGCGGGCAAATAATGGAAGAAGTTACGATAAATGCTCTGATAATCAATTTTGCCTATGTTGTTTCCGCGGCCTTATTTATATTAGGCTTGAAAAAACTCAGCTCTCCTGCGACTGCGCGTAAAGGTAATATGTTATCCGCTCTGGGTATGTTGCTTGCTGTCGTTGTGACTTTACTCGACCAGAGTATTGTCGATTTCAAATGGATCGCTGTTGGTATCATCATCGGTGGTGTTATAGGCGCGACAGTTGCCCGTGTGGTTGCAATGACAGTGATTCCAGAAATGGTAGCCCTGTTTAATGGCTTTGGTGGTGCCGCCAGTTTACTGGTGGGTTGGTCGGCGATCGCGCCTGGCCAGTCGAGCTTTACAATCACTACTATTTTCCTGTCCATTCTTATCGGTGGTATGACCTTTACCGGCTCTTTAATCGCTTATGCCAAGCTTAGCGAAAAGATGCCAGGACGCCCGCTGTTATTTTCCGGTCAACAAATTGTTAATAGCGTGTTAATACTGTCTATTATTGGCTGCGGAGTGATGTTTGTTAACGACCCTAGCAATGTGTTATGGCTGTACAGTGCTATAGCAATATCTGTTGTGTTTGGTGTTTTGGCGGTTATTCCCATTGGCGGCGCCGATATGCCCGTGGTTATCTCTTTGCTTAATAGCTACTCAGGTCTTGCGGCCTGTGCGGCAGGTTTTGCGGTAGAGAACAATTTGCTGATAGTGGCCGGTTCATTGGTTGGGGCCAGCGGTATCATTCTTACCCAGATCATGTGTAAGGCTATGAACCGCTCATTATCCAATGTGCTGTTCTCGGGCTTCGGTGCGGTAAAGACCACCAATACCAAGATCGAGGGCGAGGTCAAACCTCTGACGCCACAAGATGCCTATTACATTCTTGAAGCAGCCAGTAGCATAGCCATTATTCCCGGCTACGGTATGGCAGTTGCCCAGGCACAGCATGTGGTAAAAGAGCTACAGGAGTTGCTGGAAGAGAATGGTGCCGAGGTGGTATTCGGTATTCACCCTGTTGCCGGGCGTATGCCTGGTCATATGAACGTATTGCTGGCTGAGGCCGACGTTTCCTATGATCTGCTAATGGAAATGGATGATATCAATCCTCGCATGGCCAATGTTGATGTTGCCATTGTTATCGGCGCCAACGACGTGGTTAACCCCGCAGCAAGAGAGATGGAAGGCAGCCCAATTTACGGCATGCCGGTCATTAATGTTGATCATGCTCGCACGGTGTTTGTACTGAAGCGTTCCATGGCTTCGGGTTTTGCCGGTATCGATAATCCTCTATTCTTCAAAGACAATACACGAATGATCTTTGGCGATGCAAAGGAGTCTATTGGACAAATGATTCGAGAGTTTAGTTAATAAGCTCGATTGATATTGAAAATGCCGGCAACTGCCGGCATTTTTTATGGCTATTCGAAAATGGCGGGGTAGAATTAACAATTATTCATTTAGTGTGAAAACGGGAGTAGTGAGTGATAAAACGTAAGACTAAAATCGTCTGTACCATCGGACCGGCAACCAGTTCCTATGACATGCTGGAGAAGCTTTATGCAGCCGGTATGAATGTGGTGCGCCTGAATATGTCTCACGGTGAACACGATGTCTGCGCCGATATCATAAAGGCTATTCGCACGCTGAATAAAAAAGTGAATTACACGATACCCGTACTACTGGATACCCAGGGCCCTGAAATACGTACAGGACAAATGACATCAGATCTTAACCTGCAGGAAGGCAAGGAAGTAGAGGTCGTTGTACGGGGCGCTGACAGCGTAGAGGAAAGCTCGATACATATAGATTATGCCGATCTGATAGACGCCGTGAGCGTTGGCGACATTATCACTGTTGATAACGGCCTGATTAACCTGGAGGTTCTGGCCAAGGAAGCACAGCGAATGAACTGCCGCGTTATTGATGGCGGTCTACTAAAGAGCAAAAAACACGTCAATCTTCCGGGTGTCAGAGTCAATTTACCGGCCATTACCGAAAAAGACAAAGCTGACATTCGATTTGGCATGGAGCAGGAAGTTGATTTTATTGCTTTGTCTTTTGTGCGAGAAGCGGAGGATGTGCGTGAATTGCGCGCATTCCTGGGACCCAAAGCAAAAAAAATCAAAATTATTGCCAAGATCGAAGATCAACAGGGCCTGACAAATCTGGATGAAATCATCGCTGAAGCCGACGGTATCATGGTGGCCAGGGGTGACCTGGGTGTAGAAGTGCCTTTTTATGAGCTGCCTGAAATACAGCGAACAATCGTACGTAAGTGCGCAGAGGCGGGTAAACGTGTGATTGTGGCAACACATTTGCTGGAGTCGATGATTACCAACCCTATGCCCACTCGGGCGGAGGTAACCGATGTGGCTAACGCGGTTTATGAAGAAGTGGATGCCGTGATGTTGTCAGGCGAAACAACGATAGGCAAACATCCAATAAAATGTGTTGAAAGTCTGGATAAAATCGCCCGCACGGTTGAGGCCAGTCGAGGCCTTCGCTTTATTGATAAGTTGTCGCTGGATCACCATAAGCAGAACGTTGCTTCCAGTGCGGTTCACTTGGCCGATTCACTCAAGGCCAAAGGCATTGTGGTTATCACCCGGCGTGGACGTATGGCTAACTGGGTGGCCAATTGCCACCCTAAGGTGTCAGCTATTTATGCGTTCACCAATGACAGTAGAACCCGACGCCAACAAGCGCTTTCTCGAGGCGTCTATGCGCACCGAATAGACTTTAGCAGTGAACCGGAAAAAACACTGTTGACGGCATTTCGGATTTTGCTGGAGCGTGAAGACTTTTCTGCCGGCGACAGAGTTGTTGTTATTTCGGATGCACTGGCTGGTAGTGAGGGCGCGGATTCTATTCAAGTGAGGGAAGTTATTGCCTGACCAGAAAACAGCGATCTCCGACATTGATAAATGTCATCGCTATTGGATTACAGTGGCAGCTACAGTCTGCCATTTAATGTGGTGATTGGCGTAATGGGCGTTGCTGTTGTGTTATCTATCGCGGTGAAAATTCAAGCCGCAACACCGGTTAAGGCTTAATCTCTGCGCAATTTGTCTGAAATGGCTATTGGCGTAGGGTAATTCAATATGACGATATAGCTTGAAATAAGGAAGGTGAGGATTGCCGTAGCTTGAATCAGATGTGATGCGTCTTTACCTATCAAGCCGCGATCTACCGCTAAATAAGCGACCAGTAATGAAAACTCACTGATCTGTCCAAGTCGAAAACCGACATCCCATGCCAGTGATTTGGTTTCACTCATTCGCCTTAATAGAAGCCTGAAGATTATGGGTTTCAGCCCCAGCATTAAAGCGGCCAAAATTAGCGCCGGTACAGCGATAGATGCCAACAGACTCAGATCAAAGCTGGCTCCCAGTGAGAAGAAAAACATAATCAGAAAGAAGTCACGCAGCGGCCGTAAGCTGGTCGCGATGTATTGCGATATGGGGCTGGCAGCTATGGATATGCCGGCTAAGAAAGCACCGATTTCAGCGGATAAACCCAGCCAGTGTGCTAACTCAGCCATGCCCAGACACCAGCCTAGAGCGAGCAAAAAGATATATTCGTGGAATCGATCAAAGCGACTGATAAGCGGCAGCAATACCCACTTAACAAAGGCAAAGGCCATGCCGACTAAAAAGGGCAGCGCGACTACGGCTTTACCAAATGATACTGGATCGAGGTTGCCATCGTTGCCAGTGAGCAAGGCCATTAGCAAGAAAATGGCGATCATATCCTGTAACAGCAGGATACCGATCATCAATTCGCCCATATGTTTATGATGCAAAATGGTGGTAGGTAATAGTTTGATGCCGATAATGGTGCTGGAAAACATCATTGCTGCACCAATAATGAGCGCTTCGCCGTGTGGATAATTAAAACTGATTGCCACAGCATAGCCACCCAAGGCGAAAGTGCCGCAGCTGAGAATGGCGACTAGCGTCGCTTTGCGAAGCACGGTAAGCAGCGCTTGCGGCTGCATATCCAGACCGAGTAGGAATAGCAAGAAAAGAATACCGACCTTGGATATATCGGACAGTAGCTGCAGATCATCGATCCATTTTAGACCGTAGGGGCCAACGATCGCACCGAGACAGATATAAGCTATAAGTAGAGGCTGACGGGTATAGAGAGCCACAGAAGCCAGTACGGCGGCGCCTGTAAAAATGATAAAAAATGCGTGTGTAAAAGAGATGCCTTCCATGTTTCACTACTGTAGCGTATTAGCTTACTACAGTAGTGAATGAAGGCAGTAATTGCAATGCGCGAAAGCTCTAGCGGCGTCTAAAGAGTGGCACGGGTTGATCGACCGCAATTTGATAACTGTCGGAGAAATCTGTTAAAGAGGCAAGGGCGTCGGTGGCGTCGCGATCCTCACGGATAGCAAAGGCATCAAAACCGCAGCGCATCAGAAAGAACAGTTGGTCTCGTAAGACATCACCAATAGCGCGTAATTCACCACTATAGTTGTACTCTTCACGCAGTACTCGAGCGTAGCTATAGCCGCGACCGTCAGCAAAAACCGGAAAATTAATAGCTATTAGCTGAAAGTTATCGAGATCGGTTGCTATGCTCTCAGGAGATTCGTCACTATCCAGCCAGATCCCTAATTGCTCACGGCCTGTTAATTGCTCTTTGGCTGACTGCCAAAGATTTAACGGTATAATCACTGGATTGTTACCCATTTCTTCCAGCGTGGCGTCTTTGGCTAGTAGCTGCCAGTCGTCACTAATAATTTTATCATTCTTAATTATTTTTGGCATAAACCTTCTCCTTGAAGGGGGCCATACCGACTCGTCGATAGGTATCCAGAAAGGATTCTTCAGCAGTGCGATTTTCGACATAAACATCGAGTATTTGAGCGATGACTTCTGGTACTTCATCGGCAAAACAAGAGGGGCCGAGAATTTTACCGATTGATGCATCCCGACCGGCGTTACCACCGAGACAGATTTGATAGAACTCCTTGCCTTTTTTATCCACGCCCAGAATACCAATATGCCCCACATGGTGGTGACCACAGGCGTTCATGCAACCGGAAATATTCAGGTCAATTTTTCCCAGGTCATACATATAATCCAGATCATCGAAACGGCGTTGAATGGCATCTGCGACGGGAATTGATTTGGCATTGGCAAGCGCACAAAAATCGCCACCTGGACAACAGATCATGTCGGTCAAATAACCAATATTTGCTGTGGTGAAACCCTGGCTGCGTGCCTGCTGCCATAAGACATATAGGTCACTTTTACGTACATCGGCCAGCACCACATTCTGCTCGTGAGTTGAGCGGACCTCGCCAAAGGAGAAAGCATCAGACAGGTCTGCTATAGCTTCCAGTTGTTTATCGGTGACATCTCCCGGAGCTATACCGGTGGGTTTCAGTGACAGGTTAACGATGGAGTAGCCGGCTATCTTGTGTTCACTGACATTGCGTTTTAGCCAGTTTGCGAAAGCTTTATCTTCTGCCGCTTGATTTTGAAGCTCGGATTCAGCCGTTGAATCAACTATTTGATCATACGCGGGGGCCGTGAAGTAGCTCTTAGCCTGATTTATAGCCTCGTCTGTCAGTGTGGCAGGGCCATCTTTAATATGTGACCAGGCTTGATCGACTTTTTCTGCAAAAGCCTCAGGACCCATAGCGCGAACCAGTATTTTAATTCGAGCTTTATATTTGTTGTCCCGTCGACCAAGCTGGTTATATACCCGTAGTATGGCGTCAAGATAGCTTAGCAGATGCTCGGGCTGCAAGAATTTGCGGATCACAGGCGCGATTACAGGAGTGCGGCCCAGGCCGCCGCCGGCATAGACTTTAAAACCCATTTCACCGGCTGCGTTGTGCACTATTTCCAGGCCAATGTCGTGAAGCTGGAATGCGGCTCGGTCTTTTTCAGAGGCGCAGACAGCTATTTTGAATTTACGCGGTAAAAAAGCAAATTCCGGGTGGAAGGTGCCCCACTGGCGAATGATTTCACACCACGGCCGGGGATCTTCGATTTCGTCTGGTGCGACACCGGCATATTGATCGGTGGTGGTATTGCGAATACAGTTGCCGCTGGTCTGGATGGCATGCATTTGAACTTCAGCCAGCTCGGCAAGGATATCGGGCACTTCTTCTAGTAGCGGCCAGTTCAGTTGCAAGTTCTGACGGGTGCTGAAGTGGGCATAACCCTTGTCATATTCACGGGTAATATGCGCTAAACAGCGGACCTGGGCTGAATTTAACATGCCGTAGGGAATACAAATACGCAACATTGGCGCTAGTCGTTGCACATAGAGGCCGTTTTGAAGGCGCAGCGGTAGAAACTCCGCCTCAGTCAATTCGCCTTTAAGAAAACGTTCGGTTTGACCCCTAAATTGGGATACCCGTTCGGTCAGGAATTTTTGGTCTGTTTCGTCGTATTGGTACATAGTTTTACGCGGAATACCGCAGTGTCCTCGTTGGTCGAGAAAAAGCATTGAAAATCAATGGATTTCAAGCAGGAAAGCCAATAGGGCCGCCACAATACCAGAACTTTGCATGCAAAAAAATAGCCAGTTGTTCATAAGCTTATAACCTGCTTGTGAGGCCGCTGGCCTTGGGGCATAATGCGCGCAGCCTTGGCGGGCTGTATCCCGTAGAAACCACCGTTTGGACATTACCATGGAATTAAAGCAGAGCGTAGAAGCACAAAGCGATTCGAAGGCAGATGCAATTGCCACGATAGCTGTTATTACCATTGCAGTAGTGACTGCCTGTGTTTGGTTATTAAACCAGACCTAGACAATTCATAGTCATTATAGAGAAGGCAGCCTTGGCTGCCTTTTTTGTTGCTAGCCCGCCTTGGATAATACGGTGGATACTATTGTAACTACCGTTGCGATAAAGATTACGGTGAAAATCAGGCCGGCAACGATAAATACGACAGGGCTGCCATTTTCGAAGTCACGTTCGCGATTTTTACTGCTTTGCACGCCAATACCGGCGGCCATAACACTGCTTACAACCTGAAAAAACCCCGGTTTCTTTTTTTCGCTATCAGGTGTCTTATCCACGTCTCACCCCATATTCTATCTTCATTTCGACCCCGCTTTGCTACTGCCATAATATCATATAGATTTCCGTACTGGTTATGCGCTACCTAGCGGTCGTAGGACAAAGTGGGCGATAACCAGCGTTCAAGTACTGCCAGGTCCATATTTCGCCGCTCAGCTTGATCGCTTACCTGATCTTTGCCTATTTTACCCAGACCGAAATAACAGGATTCAGGGTGAGAATAGTAAAAACCGCTGACCGATGCGGCAGGGGTCATTGCCATGTGCTCTGTCAATACAACGGAGATATTGTTGGTCGCATCCAACAGCTCAAACAAAGCGGTTTTTTCCGTATGATCCGGACAAGCGGGGTAGCCTGGAGCAGGGCGAATGCCCTGATATTGCTCCTTGATCAGGTCCTGGTTACTCAGAGTTTCATCTGCGGCATAGGCCCAGAATTCTTTGCGCACCCGCTGATGCATATGCTCAGCAAAGGATTCGGCGAGCCGGTCAGCCAACGCCTTGACCAGAATGGCGTCATAGTCGTTGAGATCTGCCTCTAATTTAGCCGCTATCTCTTCTACACCGATGCCAGCGGTCACCACAAAACCACCGATATAATCCTTGATGCCGCTATCTACCGGCGCGATAAAGTCGGATAGGCAGTAATTGGGTTTATCGCCCGCTTTGGCCGTTTGCTGGCGCAAATGGTATAGCGTGGTCAGTTTTTCAGTTCGGCTTTCATCGGCATATACGACAACATCATCACCATCGCTTGCTGCCGGCCAAAAGCCTATAACAGCTGAGGCAGTTATCTGCTTGCCATTGACCAGGGTTTTGAGTATGGCTTGTGCATCGGCAAATAGATTGCGCGCGGCTTCGCCCACCTTCTCATCTTCCAAAATGGCAGGATATTTGCCCGCCAGCTCCCAGGTCATGAAGAATGGCGTCCAGTCCAGGGTGGCTATCAATTCTTCGAGCGGGTAATTCTCTAGCGCCTTGACACCGGTAAAAGACGGCTTGGGTGCTTGATAGCCTTCCCAGTTAATCAGGGGCGAGTTTATGCGCGCCTGTTCAATCGTCAATTGCTGGCCCTTGGGGCGCCGGTTGGCGTTGCGAATACGAATTTTGTCGTACTCTTCCTGTCTTGCCTGAACAAAATTCTCTTTCTGGTTATCACTGAGCATGGCGGTAGCTACCGATACGCTGCGTGAGGCGTCCGGCACATAAACGGTCATGTCATTGCTATAACGGGGCTGAATTTTTACTGCGGTGTGGGCCTTGGACGTGGTGGCGCCCCCAATCAGCAGCGGTAGGTCGAAATCCAGTCGCTGCATTTCTTCGGCCACGTGGACCATTTCGTCCAGCGAAGGGGTAATGAGTCCGCTCAGCCCGACGATATCGGCGTTATGTTCCTTAGCCGCGGCGAGAATGCGGTCGCAGGACACCATGACGCCCAGATCGATTACTTCAAAGTTATTACACTGCAGCACGACGCCGACAATATTTTTGCCGATATCGTGTACGTCACCTTTGACCGTAGCCATGATAATGGTGCCATTGGTACGGCTACCTTCGGTTTTATCGTCTTCTATATAAGGCTGTAAATAGGCAACCGCCTGCTTCATAACGCGGGCGCTTTTTACTACCTGGGGTAGAAACATTTTGCCTTCGCCAAACAGGTCGCCGACGACGTTCATACCATCCATTAGAGGCCCTTCAATAACTTCAATGGGTTTGTCTGCCTCCTGTCGGGCCTGTTCGGTGTCCTCTATAATAAAGCTTGTTATGCCCTTAACCAGCGCGTGCTCGAGGCGCTTTATGACCGGCAGTTCTCGCCATGCGAGGTCTTCTTCGCGTGGTCCGATACTTCCGTCACCCTTGTACTTATCCGCAATATTGAGTAACTGTTCAGTGGTGTCGTCGTTTTTATTGAGAATGACGGCTTCAACACAGTCGCGTAATTCCTTGGGTAGATCATCATATACCGCCAGTTGGCCCGCGTTCACAATGCCCATGCCCAAGCCGGCTTTGATCGCGTAATAGAGGAAAACTGAGTGAATAGCCTCTCGTACTGGATTATTGCCGCGAAAAGAGAATGAGACATTACTGACGCCGCCAGATATCAGCGCGTGGGGTAGCTCGCTTTTAATGTAGCGACAAGCTTCGATAAAATCGACGGCGTAGTTGTTGTGCTCATCGATACCGGTGGCTACGGCAAAAATATTGGGGTCGAAAATAATATCCTGCGGTGCAAAGCCGAGCTTATCGACCAGGATGTCGTAGGAGCGTTTACAGATCTCCTTTTTGCGATCCAGCGTATCGGCCTGGCCATCCTCATCAAATGCCATGACTACCACCGCAGCGCCATAGCGCAGACACAGGGTGGCTCTTTCAATGAATTCCTCTTCGCCTTCCTTCAGGCTGATGGAATTCACTACAGACTTACCCTGGATGCATTTCAGGCCCGCTTCTATGATGTCCCATTTGGATGAGTCGACCATGATGGGCACCCGACAGATGTCAGGTTCTGTGGCGATAAGGTTAAGGAATTTCACCATCGCCGCTTTGGCGTCGAGCATGCCTTCATCCATGTTGATATCGATGATCTGCGCGCCATCCTGTACCTGCTGCAGAGCAACTTCTAACGCCGTGGTGTAATCTTCCTCTATGATCAGCCGCTTGAAACGGGCAGAGCCGGTGACATTACAGCGCTCACCCACGTTAACGAATAGGGAATCGGCGGTAATACTGAAGGGTTCCAGGCCGCTGAGGCGACAGGCTACTTCATGCTGAGGCAGCTTACGCGGTGATTTGTCTGCCACAGCCGCAGCTATGGCTCGAATATGGTCTGGTGTGGTACCGCAGCAACCACCGACAAGGTTGAGAAAGCCGCGCTGGGCGAAATCTGCCAGTTCGTCGTGCATGTCCTCGGGTGTTTCATCGTATTCGCCGAAGGCATTGGGTAGGCCTGCATTGAAATGCCCACTGAAATAGCAATCCGCGGCATTGGACAGTTCTTCCGCAAAAGGCCTGACTTCTTTAAAGCGGCGTCCGCAGTTGGTGCCTACGATGAGTGGTCGAGCATGTGCGATAGCGTTCCAGAAGGCTTCCGGAGTTTGGCCGGAGAGGATACGTCCGGATACATCCGGAAAGGTCACCGATATCATTATAGGCAGCTCGATAGCCTTATCGTCGAAACACTTTTTCACCGCAAATATGGCGGCCTTGGCGTTGAGGGCGTCAAATATAGTTTCTATCAGAATGATGTCGGCGCCACCGTCAATCAGGCCCCCGGTGGCCAGGTAATAATCTTCTACCAGTTGATCAAAGGTGATATTGCGCGCACTCGGATCATTAACGTCTGGTGAAATTGACGCAGTACGGGGTGTTGGCCCCAATACACCGGCGACAAAGCGGGGTTTTTCAGGGTTTGATCGTGTCACTTCATCCGCGACTTCGCGTGCGATACGCGTGCTCTCAACATTAAGCTCGTAGGCAAGTTCTTGCAGATCGTAGTCGCCCTGGGCCACGGCCGTTGAGTTGAAACTGTTGGTTTCAATAATATCTGAGCCAGCATCCAGAAAGGCTTTGTGTATATCGCGCACAATATCGGGCTTGGTCAGCGTGAGCAGGTCATTATTCCCCTTTAAGTCTTTATGGTGGCTGGCAAATCTTTCCCCGCGATAGTCCGCTTCTACCAGTTTATATTCCTGGATCATGGTGCCCATCGCGCCATCAATAATAAGGATACGCTGTTTCAGGGCTGCCTTTAGGGCGGTTTGTCTTTCGGTCGAAGTCGTTGTCATGCTGGTTTCGTGTATGTCCGGGAATAATGGCGCGCAATTCTAGCAGAAAACGCGCTATTAGGGCGAAAATCACTTAGAATCCCTGCAAGCTTTATGGATAAGCTTGAAGAAAAAAGGGGTATAATCACTATCTACGTAAAAGCACGGGAAGATTAGATCAATGGTAAATATTTCAATCACCGAATCAGCTCAGGAATATTTGGCGAGTTTGCTCACCAAGCAGGGTGATGACGTATTAGGTATCCGTATGTTTGTGAATAGTCCAGGCACGCCTAAAGCGGAAACCTGTATTGCTTACTGTCGCCCCGGGGATGACGCCGAAGAAGACGAAAAGATCGACTATGCCGGCTTTACCGGCTATTTCGAGAAGCGTAGCATTCCGTTTCTGGATGAGGCAACGGTAGATTATTCCTCTGATAAATTTGGCGGTCAGCTGACGATTAAAGCCCCCAACTCCAAAATGCCCAAAATTGGTGACGATAGCCCCTTGGAAGATCGGGTAAATTACCTTCTGGCTAACGAGATAAACCCTTCGTTGGCCTCCCATGGTGGTGAAGTCAGCCTAATGGAGATTACCGAAGATCAATTCGCGATTTTGCAGTTTGGCGGCGGATGTCAGGGTTGCGGTATGGTTGATGCCACTTTGAAGGGTGGAGTTGAAAAGACACTGATGGAGAATTTACCTCAGCTGGCGGGCGTTCGTGACATAACCGACCATTCTGTGCGTGATAACGCCTATTTCAAGTAATCTTTGCGGGTGTTATCTCGAAAGGCAGCCATCGGCTGCCTTTTTTTGTTTTTGGCGGTACCCAATGTGATCGATTAGATGGGTAAATAGTTGCCTTTTTGAGGTGTGCACCCGGATTTCAGACTTAATGCGGGCCAAAATAATGACATATTCGTAAAACACTACTAGATTTATTAGGCTTAAGACTAATATCTGGCTAGTGAATGTCGTCCAAAGCTTTAAGAAGGTTTTGGGGGAGCTCCTATTTGAGTCTGTTTTGCGAAAACAAAAAATTAACGTAGAGGATACCAAAATGATATATGCAATGCCCGGTAGTGCTGATGCAATCTTTTCGTTTAAAAGTCGTTATGAGAATTTTATCGGCGGAGAGTGGGTTGCGCCCGCCGATGGTCAATACTTTAACAACGTGACGCCTGTGACTGGTGCAGAATTTTGTGAGATACCACGTTCTACGCAAGCCGACCTGGATTTGGCTCTTGATGCGGCCCACGCTGCGGCGCCTGCCTGGGGCAAAACCTCTGCTACCGAGCGTTCCAATATACTGTTAAAGATAGCGGACCGTATCGAGGCTAATCTTGAAGTGCTGGCTTATGTAGAAACCTGGGATAATGGCAAAGGTATTCGTGAAACACTAAATGCTGATATGCCTTTATTGGTGGATCATTTTCGTTATTTTGCCGGTTGTATTCGAGCCCAGGAAGGTACGGCGGCAGACATAGATGCGAATACCGTGGCCTATCACTTTCACGAGCCGCTGGGTGTTGTGGGTCAGATCATTCCGTGGAATTTCCCCCTGCTGATGGCAGGCTGGAAGCTGGCACCTGCTTTAGCGGGCGGCAACTGCGTGATTCTCAAACCTGCCGAACAGACACCCTGTTCGATATTAGTATTAATGGAAATAATTTCAGATCTATTGCCTGCGGGGACCGTCAATATATTAAACGGCTTCGGTAGTGAAATTGGTAACGCTCTGGCGAGTAGCGACCGTATTGCCAAAATCGCTTTTACCGGTTCTACTGCAACCGGACACCTGATTCTTGCCAATGCGGCCAAGAGTTTGATTCCTTCTAGTGTTGAGCTTGGGGGCAAGTCTCCAAATATCTATTTCGCAGACATCATGAACCACGAGGAGGAATACATCAGTAAATGTGTAGAGGGCCTGTTACTGGGTTTCTTTAATCAGGGTGAAGTGTGTACCTGCCCATCCCGTGCTCTAGTTCAAGAAAGTATCTATGACGCCTTCATGGAAAAATTGATGGAAAGGGCGAAGCAAATTATTCAGGGTAATCCGTTGGATACCGACACGATGGTCGGCGCCCAGGCATCCGAACAGCAGTTTAATAAAATCATGACCTATATGGATGTGGCGCGTGAAGAGGGTGCCGAGTTCATTATGGGTGGTAATAAAGCGAACGTTGCCAGCGAAGTATCAGGTGGTTTCTATGTCGAGCCTACACTGCTGAAAGGCACCAATGATATGCGGGTTTTCCAGGAGGAGATCTTTGGCCCAACGCTGTGTATCACAACCTTCAAAGATGAAGCTGAGGCACTGGCTATCGCCAATGATACTGAATATGGCCTTGGTGCCGGTGTCTGGACTCGGGACCAGAATCTGGCGTTCCGTATGGCACGGGGTATACAGGCGGGAAGAGTGTGGGTGAATTGCTATCACGCTTATCCTGCTCACGCGGCGTTCGGCGGTTATAAAAAGTCAGGTATCGGCCGAGAGACTCATAAAGTGGCGTTGGAGCATTACCAGCAAACCAAAAATATGCTGGTGAGCTACGATATTAATCCACTGGGTTTTTTCTAAAAGAAAAAAGGCCGGTTTCTATGAGAAACCGGCCTTTTTTTAGATCAGAGAATTTACCGCTGTCTGGCAGGCAGTATATCCTTGATTTTGTCCCGCATGGCGCGCAGAGATGTTTCAGTCGTTGCCCAGTCGATACATTTATCGGTGACTGAAACGCCGTAGCGCATATCCGCCAGGTTTTCAGGGATAGACTGGTTGCCTGCTTCAATATTACTTTCGATCATCACGCTGGTGATAGACGTATTGCCCTCAAGTACCTGGTTGGCCACGTTCTCAAGTACATGAGGCTGCAGATTGTGGTCCTTGTTTGAATTGGCGTGGCTGCAATCAACCATGATATTGGCTTTCAAGCCTGCTTCACCCAAGGCCGCTTCAGTCATTTTAATATGTACCGAGTCATAGTTGGGCCCTTTGCTACCACCGCGCAATACGACGTGAGCATGAGCATTGCCGCGAGTGTGAATGATGGCCACCTGACCCTCGCCGTTAATACCCAGAAATCGATGAGGGTTTGATACTGAGTTCAAGGCGTTCATCGCCACTTCCAGTCCGCCATCGGTACCGTTTTTGAAACCTACCGAACAAGACAAGCCACTGGCAAGCTCACGGTGAGTTTGAGATTCCGTGGTGCGTGCGCCGATTGCAGACCAGGTAATCAAGTCTTGTAGATACTGGGGCGAGATGGGATCTAATGCCTCGGTTGAAGTAGGCAAACCCATTGCTGTCACGTCGAGTAATAGTTGACGGCCAATATGCAGGCCCTCTTCAATTTTAAACGAATCGTTGAGGTGCGGGTCATTGATAAGACCTTTCCAACCAACGGTAGTTCGTGGCTTCTCAAAGTAGACACGCATAACGATATACAGTGTATCGGATAGTTCGTCAGCGAGTATTTTCAGGCGACTGGCATAATCTTTTGCTGCATCCACATCATGGATAGAGCAGGGGCCGACTACGACAAAGATTCGATGATCTGTGCCATCCAAAATATTGCGAAGGACCTCGCGGCTTTCTGCGACGGTTTTTTCGCTGGCTGCACCGACCGGTAGGCTGGCTTTGAGCGCTTTTGGAGTAATCAGAATATCCTGAGACTCGACGTTAATGTTTTCTAGTACCGTAGACATGAAAAAAGTCCATTAATTTTGTGAGGAAAAAGTGTTCCAGACCATTGCGGGTCAGCCGCAAGTGGCGCGAGGCGGCGTATTGTATAGTAAATCACCTGCGCTGTGCACGTAGAAGTCAATTTGCTGACACAGCACTGGACCCGCACAGTTGTTTCTGCGCACAATTAGGCCATGAATGATAAGGACGTTTACTGATGACGATGGCCGATGAGAACATTCAGGGGCCTGTTGAAAGACTGTTGCCCCTGGTTGAGCGCGGAGCGCTGATTTTAACCCCGAACCGGCGCATGAGCCGCTACCTGAGCAAGGCGATTGAAGCTGAAATAGCACAAAGAAAAGAGCGCAGCTGGCCTACGCCACGTATTTTGCCGATAGATAGCTGGGCCTATAAGCTCTGGAATCAGCAATTGATCACAGGAAAAATAGCCGCTCAATTACCTTTGACCCGCGCTCAGGATCTGTTGCTGTGGGAGCAGGTTGTAGCACAGTCGCCCTATAATGAGACCTTGCTAAGACCTGCTGCGACAGCAAAAATGGCGCAGCAGGCCTCTGAGATATTGACCCTGTGGCAACTTGACCCTGAAACAGAACAGGACTTGTTCAATAGTAACGAGGACACAGAGGCATTTTTACACTGGCATCGAGCCTATGCCGCTTTAGCTAAGCAGCAAAATTCCAGCAGCCCGGTAGCCCAGTTGTCCAGTTTACAGCGAAGTTTGACGGTTCTGCCGGCCAGCGAACCATTGCTGGTAATGGCAGGGTTTGAGGCACCAAGCCCGTTACAGCTGGATATTCTTGGTTCAGTAGCCGAGCGACTTGTCCGCTTTCAAATCCACTATAGCCCGCAGACAACTCAGGTTTTTGCCTGTACTGACCTGGAACATGAATTACGGCTCGCTGCTGACTGGGCTTTTGCACTTAAGGCGCAAGATCCGGATAGACGGATTGCAATCGTGGTACAAAATCTCAACGATTGTCGTGAAAAAGCAGAGAGGGTGGTCGCGCGTCGCTTTGACCCTCAGGCTATCTTACCGGCTGAAAAAAGCGGTATAGACAGTTACGATATTTCGGCGGGCAAGCCTTTGTCCTCCACCTCGTTGGTAAGTACGGCATTGCTGGCCTTACGCGCAGCCTATCGCCCGTTAAGCATAGAGCAGTGGCTTCAGCTACTGTACAGCCCGCACTTGGATATGGGTCAACCGGCTGAATCCCGCAGTGGTTTGGTAGACGCATTATTTGGTCTGCGCGTGTCTCAGGTATCGCTGGCCACAGTGAAGCAATTGGTTACCCGGGCCGGGCCTCAATTGCAAGGGCTGGCAGATACATTGACGCAGGTAAGCACGGCAGTTAGGGGTTTTAAGCCGGTTTCGGTCGAGGCCTGGCTTGCACATGCCAATGACGTGCTGTCTGTTTGGGGATGGCCGCAAGGACGATCTCTTAGCAGTGACGAATACCAGCAGCATCAGGCCTGGTTGCAGGCAATAGAAGACTTCTCGATGTTTGGTGCTCTCGGTAATACGTTTTCGGTGCGCTCAGCGCTGGAACTGCTTGCCCGACACATGCAGGAGACTGTATATCATCGCCAGACTCAATCTGCGCAGGTTCAGTTATTGGGTGGCCTGGAGGCCAGTGGCCAGGGTTTCGATTACCTCTGGCTGGTAGGTATGGGTGATCGCCAGTGGCCCAGGCCGCCTCGACCCCACCCACTATTGCCTCTCGAATTGCAGGTGCGTTTGGGTATGCCTAATGCCAGCGTTGAACGAGAGCTGGACTACAGTATCCGCCTGAGTCGCGGTTTTACCCATTCAAGTTCTCATTTGGTGATTAGTTATCCCAGGGTACAGGACGATGTCGTGTGTCAGCTGAGCCCCTTGTTAGCATCAGATGAACAATGGCCAGTAAGCGTTGTGCCGCCAGATACTCCCGAGCATTTTCTGTTCGAGACATCATCTACCAGCGAGACCGTGCAGGACGAAAACGGAAAAGCATTTTTACTTGCCGGAGCTGGCAATAGCGCGGCCTTACGTGATCAGGCTGCGTGCCCGTTTAAGGCTTATCTTAGCCATCGGCTTAAAATTCGTGCTCTGGATGAGCCCTATACAGGGCTGACTCCGGCCGAGAAGGGTACTGCGGTACATCGCGCACTGGAGTATTTGTGGGGTGTCTATACATCGCAACAGGCACTTTTGGAGGCAAAAAATGGCGAGTTGGACAGCAAGATTGGAGAAGCGGTGGAGCTTGGGCTTGCAGCTATTGAGAATCGTCGTTTGGATACAATTCCGCGTAAATTGGCAGAATTGGAAAGGCTGCGCTTGCATAAACTGCTGGTTAAATGGCTGGAGTTAGAGGCGCAAAGGCCGCCATTTGAAATAGTGACGACCGAACAGGATTACAGTCTTGAACTCGGCAATATTACCTGGCGCCAACGGCTCGACCGAGTCGATCGCTTATCTGATGGGCGACTACTGCTGATTGATTACAAGACCGGTCTGGTAAACCCGACCGGCTGGCTCAAACCACGGCCGCAGGATCCTCAAATACCACTCTATGAACTGACACTTCGACAAAGCGGGCCGGTGGCGGGGGTAGCAGTTGCCAGTTTGCGCAGCGACGGGCTGGCGTTTCAGGGAGTGAGCGCCGATGCACTGGAGTTAGACCAGATTAAGGCTCTTGATGACATGAGGCTTGATCCGCCGCTGGCTGATTGGGCCGCATTGGAAGAACAATGGCTGACGGAGCTCACACTGCTGGCAAATGAATATACTGACGGCCGTGCGAGTGTTGATCCGCATACCGCAGCGTCCTGTAATTATTGCGACTATGCCCCAGTTTGTCGTATCAATTTGGCACAGAAGGTGGCGCTATGATTCCGGTAGATGCACATGCCAGGGAGCTGGCGCTGGATATCAAAAAGTCTATTTGTGTTACTGCGCCTGCAGGCTCTGGCAAGACCGAGTTACTCACTCAGCGGGTGCTTAAGCTATTGGCTGGTGCGGAGCGACCAGAGCAAGTACTGGCAGTGACCTTTACCCGTAAAGCGGCGGCGGAAATGCGAGAACGTATCGTCACCGCTTTGCATCTGGGTAACAGTGAAAAGGTGCCAGATGAAGCACACAAGAAATACACCTGGCAACTTGCCCAGCAAGCTTTGGCTGCAGACCGTCAACACAACTGGCAACTGCTGATAAACCCTGCACGCTTGCGCATTCAAACCATTGATAGTTTATGCCAAAGTATTGCCAAAGATCAGCCAATCTTAAGCCGCTTTGGCGCCAACCCTCAACCCGTCGATAATGCTGAGCCGCTTTATCAGCAAGCTATTGATAGTCTACTGGCGGAACTCGAAAGCTCTTCGGATTTATCCGATGACTTGGCCAGTCTTTTTTTATATCTGGATAATAATGGAGAAAAACTGAGAGCGCTGCTTTCGTCATTGTTGGCAAACAGGGATCAGTGGCTGAGTCACGTAGTGAATTTTTCAGGCGATGACAACGCCAGACAGGCTTTGATGGACTCCATTGAAACCTGGATAGCACAAGAGCTAATGACCTTGCAGGCTATGTTAATACCCTATGCCTCGGATATGGCCGGTTTGCTGGATTTTTGTGCGCAGCAACTGAAGGATCTGGATCCGAACAACCCTGTATTTGGCTTGCTGGGTATCAATGAATTGCCTTCCTGCGATGTTGATGGTTTAGAGCAATGGCAGATAATAGCCCGCTGGTTGATGACTACCAGTGGCACGCTGCGTAAAAGTTTTACTAAGGCCGTTGGATTTCCGGCGCCGAGTACGGCACGTGAGCCCGAGTTAAAAGCGCTTTATTCCCTGCGCAAGGGGCAGGTGTCGGATTTAATGGCGCAGTTGAGTGAAGTGGCCGGACTGGAAGACAGACTGAAAATCGTCGGAGAACTACCTCTTAGCTACTATCAGGATGCGCAGTGGGATATCTTGAAACCCCTGACCCACGTATTGTTGAATGCCGTGGGGCACATGCAGTTGGTGTTTGCACGTACTGGTCAGTGTGATCATGCAGAAATTACGCTGGCGGCGCTTAGAGCACTGGGTGGAGAATTAGAAACAAGTGATGTTCAGCTGCGCTGGGATTATCGCCTGGATCATATTCTTGTTGATGAGTTTCAGGATACATCATTGCCGCAATTTGAATTAATCAAGCGTTTAACTGCCAGTTGGGCAGAGGACTATCACGCTCAGGTTGAAAACCCGAGAACCCTGTTTGTTGTGGGTGATGGCATGCAATCAATTTACGCGTTTCGTGCTGCAAAGGTTGGTCTGTTTTTACAGGCCCGCGAAAGCGGCATTGGTGATCTACATCTCGAAGATGTCCAGCTGTCGCATAATTTTCGCTCGCAGGCAGCCGTTGTCGATTGGTATAACCGTGTCTTTGTCGATGCCTTTCCGCCGCGCTCTGACTTGTTACGAGGGGGGGTGCCGTACCTGCATGCTCATGCCTCCGATGGTGAGGTAGTTGGCCATGGCGTGGAGTTACTAGCAGCAGCCGATCAAACTGACCGGCAGGTTGAAGCACAAACCGTGGTTGACTTAATCGCCAGCCGTAGAGCAGCAGGCTCACAGGAGAGCATTGCTATTCTTGTGCGCAATCGAGGTCATTTACGCGATATTCTGCCAGCGCTTGGGCGCGCCAAACTCGCCTGGAAGGCCACTGACATCGACCCTCTGTCACAACGAGAAGCGGTTGTTGACCTGCAGTCTCTGACCCGTGTATTAATCAACCCGGCAGATTCGGTCGCTTGGCTAGCGGTGTTACGAGCACCGTGGTGCGGATTGCGATTAGCCGATATTCACTCGATTGTAGAGACCGCAGGGGCTAGGTTGGCAGCCCTACTGTTAACGGGAGATCTATCGACTATTGTCGATATCAGCGTAGAAGGTTCTCACTCGCTGCAAAGAACAATGACGGTATTAAGGGCGGCCTGGCAGGAGCGAGGCAGAAAAGATATGCGCTGCTGGATTGAGGGTTGTTGGCAGGCATTGGGTGGCCCTTTCACCCTACAGGATTCAGCACAATGGCAAGATGTTGATAGTTATCTGGAGCTAGTTGAAGTGCTCGCTGCTGAACCAGACGGGCTTAGTCTGCAGAAGTTATCTCAGGGCGTCGATAAACTTTATGCCAAACCGGTCGATGTTGAAGACGCAGTGCAGATAATGACTATTCATAAATCCAAAGGGCTTGAATTCGATACCGTCATTTTACCCGGGCTGGATAGAAGCTCACGGTCTCCCGATAAACCGCTACTTTACTGGCACGAACAGGCTTTTGCCGATGGTACAAAGGGCTTGTCTCTATCGGCACTGGATACGCTCAATCGCAGCAATCCATTATATGATTTTTTGCACGCTGAAAACTCCAGAGCACAGAAGCTGGAGGCAACTCGACTGTTGTATGTGGCCTGTACCCGGGCAAAAAGCAGCCTATTCCTGATAGCCAATATTAAGAGTGATGCCAAAAAATCCTGCTATGCCAAACCGGCTGCCAATAGTTTGTTAGCAATGATTTGGGATGGAGTAAAAGATGATGTGGGAATTATTGCCGAAGCTAATATGGAAGAGCCACCGCTAGAGAAGGTAATTCCGGCTTTGCGTCGTTTAGCGGCTGGTTTTGAACAAAGGCTGGCAGTACCCGTATCGCAAACTCATGAGCCAGTTGATGCAGGCGAGGCGGAAGGTTCGGCTACGGAGAGCATTCACGGCGGAGAAGTGCATGTCGGCACGCTTGTGCACGAAATACTGGAGCTGATCGCCGTAGAAGGTTTGTTGAACTGGGATAAGCAAAGAATAGAAAGTCTGCAGCCGGCCTGGCGTTTGCGTTTATGGCAGCTGGGGGTAAAAGACAATGCTCTGGATGAAGCGGTCAAGCGTGTAGTTCAAGCGATTAGCTGCACCTTGGACAGTGATACAGGTCGATGGTTACTAGCTGAGCATGTTGATGCGCACAATGAATGGCCGCTGAGTAAGCTGGGAGAGTGGGGTGTTGAGCACTATATAATTGATCGCAGTTTTGTAGAGGATAACAAACGCTGGGTGATCGACTATAAAACCAGTTCTCCAGCTGAAGGTCAGGCCGTTGAATCTTTCCTTATTCAGCAGGTGGCGCAATATAGTCAGCAGTTGGCCAATTATACAGCGCTGGCTTCGACACAGGGTGAACAGCGAATACAGGCGGCCTTGTACTTTCCTTTGCTGGGGGTGATGCAAATGGTCAGTGAAAGTTGACTGTAAATGCTATCTAACAACGAGGATAGCTGTGGCAAGATGGTGTTAAATCAGCATTAGGAGATGATAGATGAAACTCGGCTTACAAATGGGTTATTGGCAGAAAGGCCCGATTTCAGGCATGGTTGAAATGGCTCAGGAGGCAGAAAACCTGGGCTATGACTCGGTTTGGACGGCAGAGGCCTACGGCTCTGATGCTTTGACTCCGCTGTCGTGGATCGGCGCGCATACATCCAAAATTGGTCTCTGTACTGGCGTATTGCAGATCTCGGCCCGCACGCCAGTGTGTGCCGCTATGTCGGCACTGACACTTGATCACCTGTCTAACGGTCGCTTGAGCTTGGGTATTGGTGTATCTGGCCCGCAGGTGGTTGAAGGTTGGTATGGCCAGCCATTTAACCGTCCATTGGAAAGAACTCGAGAGTGGATAGATATTTTTCGCCAGGTTATTGCAAGAGAAGGACCAGTAACACTGGACGGTAACCAGTATCAATTGCCGCTCAAAGGTGGCATGGGACTGGGTAAGCCGCTAAAAAGTATTACCCATCCATTGCGCAGCAGAATACCTGTCTTTCTGGGTGCTGAAGGACCCAAGAATATTGCTTTGGCGGCAGACCAGTTTGACGGTTGGTTGCCTATCTTTGTATCACCTTACAGGATGAACATTTTTGATGAGTCACTGGCCAATAAACCCGATGATTTTGAAATAGCATCCACTGTTAACGTCAGTATTAATGATAATTTGGAAGAGGCGCTATTGCCTATTAAATGGACTATGGCGCTCTATCTAGGTGGCATGGGTGCGCAGAAGGAAAATTTCCATAAGAACCTGATGGATCGCATGGGTTTTGGTGAAGAGGCGGCCCGTGTACAAGAACTGTATATGGCTGGAGATATCGAAGCTGCAGTGAAAGCTGTACCCGATGCGCTCTGTGATGAAACTGCATTGTGTGGCCCCAAAGAGCGGATTATTGAACGCCTGCAGGATTGGAAAAAATCCGGCGTCACCACTTTGCTGGTTGGTCGTAAGGATAATGTACCTGAAACGCTAGAGACCATACGCTTTATGGCCGAGGCCGTGTTATAAGCTTTTATTGCTTTTATTGCTTTTATTGCTTTGCCTGCTTTCTATGACGGATTACTATTTATTTCTGATGCTGCAGGCAATACCATTGGGTGTAAAACTGGTCCAGAGTGTCTATAAATAATATTATGAAAAATCTACTAAGACGTTTATTTGCCCCATTGCTGAAAGGGCTGGAATCTGGTGATCAAGCCTACGTCTATAAACGCTCACATCGTTTAATTCTGGGCTTTATGAGCAGCGTCTTTACAGCCCTCGGTGTGGCTGGTTTTTTTGTCAGTAGGGGAGAGGAATCTACTTATCTGTTTCCGGTACTGATTTTTGGTGGTTTAGGTGTATATGGCTTGATTATTTGCCTATTGGGTAGTGATCGTGCGGTGGCCAAAATTTTAAATTCAAGGCGATAGATCTCATTCCGGCTCGATAAGATCGAGCACTGCACCTTGGCTGGCGCTGGCGGCATTGAGGGCAAATTTGGCCAGAACCCCACGACGGTAGCGGGGAGCGGGTCGTGTCCAGCTCGCTCTGCGCCGATCGATCTGCGCTTGCTCTACATTGAGTTGTAGCAACAGTTGGCGGGAATCGATAGTGATCGAATCACCTTCTTCAACCAGCGCGATTAAACCTCCGGCGTAGGCCTCAGGTGCCACGTGCCCTACCACCATGCCCCAGGTGCCTCCCGAAAAACGTCCATCGGTGATCAGGCCAACCGACTCACCCAGACCCTGGCCGATTAGGGCGCTGGTTGGAGCCAGCATTTCGGGCATGCCCGGACCGCCTCGCGGTCCCAGGTAACGCAGCACCATGACATCGCCCGCTGTGATCTGCTTGGCCATGATCGCATCTAGCGCGCTTTGCTCATCTTCGAATACGCGCGCCGGGCCGGTCATTACCGGGTTTTTGAGGCCGGTAATCTTGGCAACAGAACCTTCTTCCGCCAGGTTGCCGCGCAGTATGGCTAGGTGTCCTGATGCATATAGTGGTTTATTCATCGGGCGGATAACATCCTGATTCACAGATGGCTCAGCCGGAATGTCCGCCAAGGTCTCGGCAATTGTCTGGCCGGAAATAGTGAGGCAGTCACCGTGTAATAGCCCGGCTTCAAGCAGAGTCTTCATCACCTGCGGGATACCGCCTGCACGGTGTAGATCAATAGCCATGTATTTACCGCTGGGTTTCAGGTCACACAGCACGGGCACTTTTTTGCGCATACGCTCGAAATCATCGATGGTCCATGCCACTTCTGCCGCATGTGCGATGGCCAGGAAGTGCAGAACGGCATTGGTTGAACCACCAGTGGCCATAACCACCGCCACGGCGTTTTCAATCGACTTGCGAGTCACGATATCGCGTGGCTTGATATCCAGCTTGACCGCTTCAACTAGAACTTCTGCGCTGCGCCGGGCACTTTCCAGCTTCTCGTGCTCAACATTGGCCATGGTGCTGGAGTAGGGCAGGCTGAGGCCGAGCGCTTCAAAGGCAGAACTCATGGAGTTAGCGGTGTACATGCCACCACAGGCGCCATTGCCCGGAATGGCGTGGCGCTCAATTGCGATCAAATCGTCCTCGCTAATCCGTCCCGCGCTGTATTCCCCCACAGCTTCAAATACGCTGACGATGTTAAGATCCTCGCCTTTGTACCGGCCGGGTAAGATGGTGCCGCCATAGACAAAAATAGAGGGCACGTTGGCTCGTAACATTCCCATCATGCCGCCAGGCATATTTTTGTCACAGCCGCCGACAACCAATACGCCGTCCATCCACTGTCCGCCAACACAGGTTTCGATACAGTCGGCAATCACTTCTCGCGATACCAGGCTGTATTTCATACCTTCGGTGCCCATCGCCATGCCATCGCTGATGGTCGGTGTGCCGAAAATCTGTGGATTGGCACCGGACGCTCGGAGAGCCTCAACTGCAGCATCTGCCAGTACCTGCAGGCCTGCGTTACAGGGCGTGATGGTGGAGTGCCCGTTGGCAACCCCAATCATGGGCTTGCTGAAATCATCCTCGGTGTAGCCCAGGCCGTAATACATTGAGCGGTTGGGAGCTCGCTCCACGCCTTGGGTAATATTTTTTGAGCGACGATTGTAAGCCATGCCAGTAGTTCCTTGTTGAGCTGTTTTGCTCGAGCAATTCTTGAATGCGCTAGAATAACAGACCTGAGGTCATTCGTGTACAGGCAGTAGCATGCACGCGCAGATTTAGTTGTCTCCATTTCTGTGGTAAATCTCAGCCTTATCAGGCGCATCGCCGAGTAAAATACCAAGAGTACGGATATTCGGGCAAAGAGTTGGCGTGAAAGCCCAGGCAATGGGCAAAACCGGGACTTTCGGAGGTCGTCGTATTTAAAACCCGCTTCAACGATTAGCACTGGTATTTCCGATGCTCTGGTGATTATCATAGACGCCATTGCGAGACACAGAGAGCTACGCTGATGCAGGGCGTTTCTACGGGTGTATTGGTGAAACCGCCGCCAGCAAATATTAGCGGGAAAACTGTGAGAGTATTATTGTACTTAATGTTCATTATGGGTAGTTCCTTGATCATGGCCGGAGAATTTGAAGCGGGTTTTTCTAAAGTGGCAATCACCCCGGTCGCTCATAAAGATGTTGTGGATACCTTGCAGTCCGGCCCCAAGACGGTGGGGGACATCTCGGACCCTATATATGCCAGGGCATTGATATTGTCTGATGGACTCAGCCGTATAGCCTTCATCTCTCTGGACTTGATGTTTATACCTTCAATGGTCTACGCGGAACTGCTGGAGGGTCTAAGAGAGCAAAGTTCATTTAATCAGATATTTCTCAGTATTACTCATTCCCATTCAGGGTACGTGGGTAATAACAATTACGGGGCATTAAAAGGAAAGATAGTCTCTGCCATAGAAGCAGCAGGTGCAAAGCTGCAGGCGGTTAAAATAGGCGCCTCGGAAGGTACGCTGGACGAAGCTTATAATCGTATCGTTCGCCATACTGATGACAGTGTCGAAATGTTATGGACGAATCCGGCCCGAAAGCCAAATCGTAGTGTCGATCAGTCTGTGGGTGTAATTAATTTGCAAAAAATTAACGGCGAGACATTGGTTAATATAGTCAATTACAGTGCCCACCCCGTCGTGACAATGGATCTGAATAATGTCGTTGTTTCGGCAGACTATCCGGGCCAATTGGCCAATAGTTTGAAGCAGCAAGGAGAAGGCGAAACACTATTTGTTCTCGGCGCAGCGGGCGATGTAAACCCCTACGATGCAGATACAAAGCCAACCGCGTTGTCGCTTGAAAAATCAAATCAGTTGGGGGAAAGGCTCGCCGCTGAAGTGATAGAGATTGTTCGCGGGATTAATAACTATCAGGCGCATGGCAATTTCAGTTTTGATAATTTGCGCTATGTATTACCTGTCATTTTTGAGCCGAGCGACATTGACGCCGTACCTGCCGAAATCAATACACTCATATTGACAGACAATATCGCACTGGCAAGCTTCTCCGGTGAGTTTTTCAATGAATTCGGAGAAAGGATTAAGTTGCAGAGTCCGATAAATCACACGTTTTTTTTGGGATACACAAACGGATCATTGGGATATATGCCCACCTTGGAAGCTGTTCAGTTTGGTGGTTATGGAGCCACGGCCGGTGAGTTGTGGGTTGATAACAAAACCGGTGAAAGCCAGATCAACGACGCCATTGAGTCTCTTCAAACTCAATATCAGATCCGGAGTGGGATACTCTCGAGTGAGCCTGGACCATAAATTAAGGATGGCTAGTAACCCTTCCTATACTTCTGATTTTAACTTTTTGACTTCACTGGACGTGAGACTACGCCAACAAGCTACAATTTAGGAAATTATGAATTATATTGATTTGGCAAAGACGTTCTGGGATCAAGGTTATTTACTTCTGGAAGATTTCTTTTCAGTTGAATTGTCAGAAAAATACCACCAACTTATTCTTGACCATTTTGGATATAATCCTGAATTTTGCCACAATGAAGAGTTCTTGAAAAAATCTGCGACCGAGGTGATTCCTTGGTTTCCTCAGCATGAAGGCGTGAATGCTTTTGATGAAGGTGAAAATGATCCGCGTCTGTTTTTACTTACGGAAGCAATTCTGGGTGAAGGCTGGCGCAGTCTTTATTGTATGTCAATGTATTCTAAACCTAACTCAAAGGGGCAGGCGTGGCATCAGGATTGTCCGCCAGAAGACACAAGCCAATTTAACATGAATCGCCTTATGTATACTCACCACATCACCGATATAATTGGTGGTCAGGTTTTAGTAGTACCAGGATCGCATCGGCGCGGAGCAATTACTGCGGGCAAAGTCGATGAGGATTTACACGATCAACTGGTGATTTTCCCACAACAAGGCACGCTATTACTAATACACGGGCACACATGGCATCGTGTGTTACCGGTAAAAGATCACTATCGTGTTTCGACTAATTATCGTTGTATGCCTAAGGGTGTGCCGGAAAATGTAACTGATGTCTGTGTCTATCGAAATATGCGTTATCGATTTGAAACAAATTCAGTCGTAGAAGATCGTACAGTTATCTGATAATTCGATTAGAAATGGTTTGGCGGGCAATGGCCTTGCTAATTGAAGCCATTGAATCGATATCCAGCAACGCATGATGGATTCGCTCAAGTGATTTGCGAGTATAGCTTAGCGGCAGCCAGGCCTCTCCCGTCGCCAATATGCAGGAAACTGAATAGGATCATTTGACTATGGATGGTTTAACTACGATTCGAACCCAATACTTTGGCAAGTGAAGAACGAGGTAACTGGCCTTGCAGATCGCCTTTTTTTCCGACGACGGGAAGTGGGTAATTGGCTTCAAGTGTCTCGGGAATAATTTCTTCGAGCAGAGAATCTGGTGAGATAGCATTCACGTTTTCCATAAATTCTTGGCCGAGCTCTCCTTTCGAATTCGTTTGAGCCGCGTTCTCAAGCGTCGTTTGAAGGACAATGCCCTGATAGCCATCACTATTAACAACATAGCCATAGTTGTTAGAGAACTGCTTCATTTGCGAAAGAGCCTCCCCGATAGTTGGAGCAGTGATTCTATCAGCCGATGATTGCATAATGTTTTTTACCGTGAGCGCGCGAGCCCGATTGACACCTTTAACAAATGCCGCAACATAGTCGTCAGCCGGCGACAGCAGGATTTCTCCGGGGGTCCCTTCCTGGACGAGTTCTCCGTCTTTCAATATGGCAATGCGATCACCCAAACGTAGAGCTTCATCCAAATCGTGAGTAATGAAAACAATGGTTTTGCGTAGCTTTTCTTGTAACTCAATTAACTGATCTTGCATTTCGCTTCGGATCAGCGGGTCAAGAGCTGAGAATGCCTCGTCCATGAGAAGTATATCAGCGTCAGTGCACAGAGCACGGGCAAGACCCACTCTCTGCTGTTGACCACCGGACAGCTGTGACGGGTATTGATTTTCATAGCCAGTAAGCCCAACCGTCGCCAACCATTGCATAGCTTTGCTTTCTCGTTCCTTTTTGTCAACGCGTTGCACTGTTAATCCGTAGGCTACATTTTCAAGTACTGTGCGATGAGGCATTAAACCAAAACGCTGAAACACCATCGACATTTTGTGTTTACGAAAGTCCTCCAGTTCTGCCTGTGACAACTGCATGACATCAGTTCCGTCAACAATAATGCGGCCTTCTGTTGGATCAATCAGACGGTTTAGGTGGCGAATAAGGGTCGACTTCCCCGATCCGGACAAACCCATAATGACATAAATTTTTCCAGCTTCGATGCTTAGATTAATATCCTTTAGTCCAACTGTATGAGCCGTTTCAGCAAGAATTTCATCTTTGTGTTTGCCGGACTTTACTAGCGGAACAATGGTTTTTGGGCTCTTGCCAAAGATTTTATACAGTCCTTCAATACGGATTAGTGGATCGGTCATGAATGGGTGCCTTCCATATGTCTTTGCGTTCTTTTTGCATAGGCTTGTGAAACCCTGTCAAAGATGATGGCTAACGCAACTATGGCAAGTCCATTAAATAAACCCAAGGTAAAATACTGATTCGTAATTGACTTAAGAACTGGCTGCCCGAGCCCCTTTACGCCTATCATTGAAGCGACAACAACCATTGCCAATGCCATCATGATCGTCTGGTTGACGCCCGCCATAATCGTAGGCATTGCCAGCGGTAATTGCACACCCCACAGGCGTTGCGACTTATTCGCGCCATAAGCAGTCGCCGCTTCTAGCACCTCCGGATCGACTAACCGAATACCAAGATTGGTCAATCTGATGACCGGTGGAATAGCATAAATTACCACTGCAATAACACCCGGAATCTTACCGATGCCCAACAGCATGACTACCGGAATGAGATAAACAAAGGCAGGCATGGTTTGCATTATATCGAGAATGGGATTAACAATAGATTGCACCCGATTTGAGCGAGCCATCATTATACCAATGGGAATTCCGAGAGCGATGGATACGAGCGTGCAAACCGTAATAATACTCAAGGTACGCATGGTATTGTCCCACATACCAAAATATCCAATAAGGCATAAAGCGATAACGACGCCAACCGAGAGTTTTACAGATCGAGCTGAGAGGTGAACAATGCCAGTGACAACGATAATAACAATCCACCACGGCGTTTCTAACAATAGTTTTTCAAACCAAACAAGAAAATAAAGAAGCGGATCGAAAAAGGACTCGATAAGCTCGCCATAATTACGAGAAAATTCCCGATAAGCCCCATCGAGGCTTTTCTTAATTGCGGTCAGGTCTTGGCGATCCATTGCGGGAAATTTCGTTAGCCAGGATTCTTTAGCCATACTGGTGCTCCGCTGGTTTTCTTGTGACAAATCAAAAACAAAAGATATCGATACATTATTCCTGGCTGACTTCTCTACAACTCTGCAAGTGCCTTTTTGACTTTCGTCGCGACTTCGGATGAGACCCAAAGAGTCCAAGTGGACTCATGATTATTAAGAAACTCTTCCATTATGATATCCCCCTCAGCTTGATTATCTTCCATCCAGGCGAGCAAAGTGTTCATCTGAGCATTGGTAAAAGAGCGTTTTGATAAGTATTCAAAAACGGCGGGTAATTTGGATGCAAAAGCTTCAGTCGTAACCGTATGGACAGGAGACGGGGGATACATTGTTACTCTAGGATCTTCACATTCTTCCTGTGTCGTACAGCTCGTAAAATGGTCGAAATCTATTCCGGAACCAAAATCAACCTTTACCATTTTGTATTTACCTAAAACCGCGGTCGGAGCCCAATAGTAACCAAACCAACCTTCACCGCGCTCATAGGCTTTTGCAAGAGATCCTGCAAGGCCAGCGCTTGAACCCGGATCCACTAATTCAAACCCGGCGTCTGCCAATTTTAATGCCTCGAAAAGATGCTCAGCGCTAATTTGGCAGTTCCAACCAGCGGGACACCCGAAGAAGCCCGATTTTGATCGATCTTCCGGGTGTTTAAACAATTTGGCATTGGCCATCACACCTGAGATAGTCGCGATACTTGGGTCCTTATTGACCATATATTCCGGCACCCAAAAACCCTCTTCGCCTCCGTCAGACAATGAGCTTCCAGCAATTCTCAAGAGCTTATCAGCAACCGCTTTATCAATTGCATCTCTTGCGGAATTGACCCAAAGTTCCGGTGCTATGTCCGGCTCTCCTTTTTCCATCATCGATATGGTGGTTGGCATAGTATCGCCTGGAACGAGTCCAACATCACAACCGTAGCCATGCTGCAGAATGAACTGATCGACATGAGCAATAAAAGTTGCGGAACTCCAATTCATGTCTGCGATGGTAACTTTACCGCACGGTTCGTTAGCTACAGCCGAAGCCATCATGCTAAAAAAAATCAGTATGATACCTACTAAACCTTTCATGTCTATTCCCATTTCTAATATCTATTACTAGCCTCACGCCCGTACATAGGATTTAGTGGCTAAACCCCCAGCAATAAAACATCGTCGGATGTTTTTGTAGTGAGGGCGACGTTGCAACATTGTACAGTATAAGCGGCTACTCATGATCAAGATTTGAGTTGCGCGCCTTTTTAACGGGTCCAACCGATGCTTATAGGGCTTCCATTGATGGACGCCGTTCCGATTGATCGGGCGCCATACTTGAGCCACCCAGCCGCCACATTGCGAACCCGTGGGCAACATCCAGAAAGCCGGCGAAAGCCCGGTCCCGTCCGGCACTTGAATACTCGCCTCTATACGTCCATACCGCGTATCGAATTTACCGCTTGTTCTTAGCCTTCCGGAGCTACAAGGATAGCCATTGATCATTTCCTGGTGAGCAGCTATTGATAGTTTTCCATCTGCCGCCGTGACATTTTCGTGAGAGAGCAAGCCGGCTATGCATGGACTAACAGACACATAATACGGACGATCTGGCGCAGATACTCCTTGGCTGGAAGACTATAGTGCTGTTCTCAATTTGAGGCGATGAATAGGAGTAGCACTGTGAACTGTAGTACAACAGCAACATTGGCGGCATTTGATATCTATGAATCCGGGGCGGCCATACGCCGAGCTGGTAATGACTATACGTTTCTTATGTTCGCTGTGATGATTGCAGTGTGGTTATTTGCCATACCCTTAACTGCGCATGCTGGCCAGGATCCCTTGATTGGAATGAACCGCTCTGTGCATGGTTTCAACAAGGCCATGGATACCACGGTTCTCAAGCCACTAGCCGAGACCTACACCACCGTTACGCCAGGCTTCGTGAAGCGACGTGTGACTAGTTTCTTTAATAACATTGACGATGTCAGGGTCATCATTAACGATCTGCTACAACTCAAGCTCAAGCGGGCTGCCGCGGATACCGGAAGGTTGGCGGTAAATACCACGGTGGGTGTCGGTGGGTTGTTCGATGTAGCCAAACCTGCCCTAGGTCTTGAAAAACACTACGAGGATTTTGGCCAGACACTGGGATATTGGTCGGTCGATTCGGGTGCGTATATTGAGCTCCCCTTTATTGGGCCCAGTACGGTAAGAGATTCAGCCGGCGTGCTTGTTGATGTACTGCTCAATCCCCTGCAATTCCTGGGGGGCTGGGAGCGCTCGTCACTGGTGGCAAGTGAGGGTGTCAATGATCGAGCTTCGCTGCTGGAAGCGGAAAAACTAATCACTGGTGATGAATATGCGTTTATCCGTGAGGTTTATTTGCAGCGCCGTGAATTGCTGGTAAACGATGGCCGATCAGAGGATACCTTCAGTGACTTTGATTCTGATTGGGATTTTGAAGAGGAAGAACTCGAGACAGCCATGACGCTCGCCGGTGAGTAGATAGTATTTAAAGTGACGGAATGGCTGGCTTATCATATCTGGATTTTTCGCCTTCGCACCGCTCCTGGCGGTGTACCAACCGTTTTTTTAAAGGCTTTCCTGAACGCCACCTCAGACTCATAACCGCATTGTTCTGCAATGTGAGCCAATGACAGCGTAGTTGTCTGCAATAGCGTCTTTGCCTCCTGCATCCGCCAGGACGTCAGGTATTGCATTGGCGGTATTCCGGTTAATTCATTGAACTGGTGGGCAAAAGAAGATCGCCCCATGGCAGCCTCCGCCGCAAGTGATTCCAAGGTCCAGCGCCGCCCTGGGTAACTGTGCATTGCACTCAGTGCTCTACTGATTTTGCTGTCGAACAGGGCCGCCAGCAAACCGGAATCTACCTTCCCTTGTTGAATCTGCAGGCGTAGCACCTCGACAAACAATAAATAGGCCAGATGATTAATGACCGTATAAAATCCTGGTGCACGCCTATCGAGTTCAGCCACCATCAGGTCGATCAAACCTCGGATGACGGATGATATGTTCATATCGCTCAAATCGATAACAATGACCGCCGCCAGCGAATCCAGCAGAGGCCAGGCCGACTTGTTTTTAAATTCAAAAAAACCGCACACCAGATTGGTCATCGGCTTCTGATTGATGGGAACTTCTGAATTGATCAAGCCTTGCGGTGGCTTCTCGCTGGAGCTGGCGATTACATGCTGTTTATCTCCGGGGAAAATCACCAGATCTCCCGAAGACAACATCTGGGTAGGCCTGTCATCCATATGCAGCCAGGCCTCGCCCCGGCCAATAAGGTGAAAAGGTATACGCCGGCTGCCCGAGGTATCTACTGCCCAGGCGCCACAGAAATCGCCGTCACTGTATACCTGGGCATTTAGTTGAAGCTTAGACAGCACCGAGCTAAGCGCATCCGGATTATCCAAGTACATGTTTGGATTTTTAGACATATTTCACATACCATTCAGCGTGGGTTTCCGACATTTACTTGGGTGCTAGCTGGTACTTAGACTCCGTAAATACCGCTACCATGGATGGCCCATAAGTCACCCTTGATACCTTTATCCAATTTCCATCGGCCTTCAGAGCTCGACAGTCTAGTGAACCCTGGCAAGAGCTTTTTCGATAAACACTGACGCCATAGCCTTCGCTATTATTGCTGCTTCGCTATTACCACTAACATAGGCGTCAACAATTGCCCCTTCCAAGAGTAAATTCAACTGTTTTGATAGCGTTTCAGCATTGTTTGCACCAGCTTGCTCGGCTAGGCCGCGAATGTAATGGCGAACCAGTCGTTTATGCTCCGCGCTGAGTATATGGTTGGGATTTTGATGGGAAGAAAACTCTGCAGCAGCATTAATAAACATGCAGCCTGAAAAATCTTTTTGTTGGAACCACTGGTGGTGAACATCAAAAACACTCAGCAGTCTTTCCCGTGCGGTGTCACCAAGGCGTTCTGTCTCGCGCATTAAATTATTCCTGAATAATTCGTCGCGCTGTCGCAGTGTCGCCAGTACTAACTCATCTTTGGATTTAAAATGGTTGTAGAGGGTTTTCTTTGAAACGCCTGCTTCTTTAATAATGCGCTCAACGCCGGTGGCATTAAAGCCATGCCGATAAAACAGCTTAAGCGCTGTAGCGACAATGATGTCTCGTTTTGATAGTGCCGGCATGGTACTCCCCTGCGGATATCGAATCTTAACCGATGAGTTTACTATTAAGTCGTAAGTAATACTATATTAAGCCGATTTTTACCTCAATTAAAACTATTGCCTGGTTTTATATTAGCTCTAATACACTGATATAAAAGTACTTTGTAAATAAATAGGAAAAAGTCTTTGACAAGGTACACCGATCGGTGTATCTTTGTTTCAAGTAAACCGATCGGTGTCCATTAACGCCCTTGTCACGGAGCAAGCCAATGAGCGAACAACTTAAACCTCCTTTCAACCTGGAGACGGCAAAGCTGAAAGTCCAGCGCGCCGAAGACCTGTGGAATGGAAAAGACCCGAGCCTTATTGTACTGGCTTATACCAAAAATTCGGAATGGCGAAACCGAAGTGAGTTTGTAGAGGGCAGGGAGGCCATCGCCCAGTTACTGACCCGCAAGTGGCAGCGAGAACTCGATTACCGTCTGAAAAAAGAATTGTTTACCTTTGCCGGAAATCGCATCGCAGTGCACTTTGAGTATGAATACCACGACGACAGTGGTCAGTGGTTTCGCGCCTACGGAAACGAGAACTGGGACTTCGATGCTGAGGGCCTGATGCAAAATCGCGATGCCAGTATCAATGAGCAGAGTATTAATGAAAATGAACGCCGCGTTTTATGACTTAAGAATTTTGATTCAACTTTTTTATATTTCAAGATAGTTTTTAACCGTTAACACACAGTAACTACTAAAAGGAAAATACCATGTCTACCATAAAACTTTACCGTCACGCACTATCCGGCCACTCACATCGTGTACAGCTGCTCTTATCCATTCTTGGGCTAGGTGCTGATATTATCGACGTCGACCTTGCTGCTGGCGCGCAAAAAAATACAGAGTTTTTGCAAAAAAATCGTTTTGGTCAGGTACCGGTTTTGGAGGATAGCGACACTACGCTGTCAGATTCCAACGCCATCCTGATTTACCTGGCATCGAAGTATGATGCTACTCGCCAATGGTTGCCGGAGGACGCTCTAGGTGCGGCCGAAGTGCAACGCTTTTTATCTTTTGCGGCTGGTAAAGTGGCTTACGGCCCCGCGGCTGCTCGCTTGGTTAATGTCTTCGGTGCGGGTTTGGATCATCAGGCAGCTATTAGTGCTTCCCACGATTTCTTGAGTAATATTGATGCGCATCTTGAAGGTCGCAATTGGTTGGCGACGGATAAACCCACCCTCGCGGATGTTGCCAACTACGCCTATATAGCCCATGCCCCTGAAGGTGATGTGTCGTTGGAAAACTACGCTCATATTCGGGCTTGGTTACAGCGTATTGAGCAGCTACCAGGTTTTGTGCCCATGCAGGCCACAGCGGTAGGCCTGGCGGCGTAAACTGCGGTTAATGACTCAGTCAGATCGTTAGAACATGATCTGGCTGATTTATGATGTTACTAGCCAATGGTGTTGAACCCCTAGAGATGTCAGCCTTTAGCAACGTGTTAGGCCGGCCAATTTGGTTGGTGATAAACCTATTGAACTGATTGATATTGAGTAAACCGAAGCTCGTTACAGGGTCTATTGGTCAACAGACGAACCAGAGCGATAACAATGACAAACAATGCCAACCTATTAGCCAAAGCGGCTATTTCACCGTTTCACCGTGGTGAGCAACAAGTGCAGCAACAGCTGGGTGTTCGCGAACAAATGGAGCGTTTCGGTAGTCGCGTAATACGCGATCACATGCCGGCTCAACACAGGGATTTTTATCACCAATTACCCTTTGTTTTTGTTGGGCACGCCGATAACACAGGCTGGCCCTGGGCATCGATTCTGTTTAATGACCCCGGTTTTATTAGCTCAAAGGATGATAAAACCCTGGACATCCATTGTGCGCCAGTGGCCGGTGATCCGTTAGCCGACGGCCTGCAAGCAGGGACTCGGCTTGGTTTACTGGGCATCGATCTTCCCAGCCGTCGACGCAATCGATTGGCCGCCCATATTGTTGAATCCTCCAGCGACCACATTCGACTCGCGGTTGACCAGTCGTTCGGCAACTGCCCTCAATATATTCAAACGCGGCAGCTTGAGCGGGTAGACAGCGAGACCCTGCCGGCAAGGTCTATTGAAGAGATGACTGAACTAGACGAAAAAGCCCGCAGGCTAATTCAATACAGCGATACCTTTTTTGTTGCCAGTTCTGTTAGCAATGGCAGTGGTGAGGCGAGCGAAGGCGCCGATGTTTCTCACCGTGGTGGCAGACCTGGATTTATCCGTGTCGACAACGTTACCACGCTCACCATTCCGGATTATCTGGGCAATAATCACTTTAATACCCTGGGCAATTTTGTTGAGAACGCCAAAGCGGGATTATTGTTTTTGGATTTTGAAAACGGTCATCTATTAACCTTGACCGGTACCGTAGAAATATTGTGGAACAGCCCGGATGCACAATTCTTCGATGGTGCCGAACGGCTGTGGAAATTTCATATCGATCACGGTCGATGGATAGAAAATGGTTTGCCGCTGCGTTGGGCAATGGATGAATATTCGCCTAATACTTTACTCACCGGTACCTGGGGTGAAGCGCAGCAAAAACAACAGGCCGAATCTCAGCGGCAGCAGTGGTTACCCTATGTGGTGGAAAAAATTGTCAATGAAAGTAGCGTGATAAAGTCCTTTTATCTACAAGCGGAAGGCCACGTTGTACCGAGTTTTAAACCGGGCCAGTTTCTGACTGTTAAGCTCGCCGTTGACGCTAAGGATACGATCAGAACATACACTGTTTCAAGTGCGCCTGCCGATCAACAACTTCGCATCAGTGTTAAGCGTGAACAGTCCTTAGCTAACCATATGCCCGATGGCTTGTTCTCCAATTACCTCCATGGTCAGCTAAGCGTGGGTGATATTATCTACGCCAAAGCACCTTCCGGCGCGTTTAGCTTTGATGCTTCAGTGCAGCGTCCGGCAGTATTGTTGGCCGGTGGTGTAGGCATAACCCCGATGGTCTCGATGGCGCGACATGCCTTAATTGAAGGTATGCGTACGCGAAGTATTCGACCAACAACCTTGATTTGCGCTGCCAGTAATGGCCAGCAGCGCGCTTTTTTCCAAGAGCTTAAAGATATTGAGCAGCAGTCGGAAGGTAATATTCGCAGTTTCTGGGCATTGAGCCAGATCGACGACAGCATGGTAGCTGGGCAGGACTATCACGCTCACGGGCGAATTTCAGCGGGGTTGTTGCAAGCGATACTGCCGTTGGACGATTACGATTTTTATCTGTGTGGGCCAGCGTCTTTTATGCAATCCATGTATGACATGTTAAGGGAGTTAGGTGTCAATGATGTGCGGATTTTAGCCGAAGAATTTGGCCCAGCATCGTTGCGGCGAGCCTGCGATCAGGCCAGCAACAAATTTCAGCCCTTGACAGTCGCCAGTCAGGCGGTCGTAGAGTTTTCTGATTCTCAGGTAGAGCAAGCCTGGTCTAAGAGTGATGGCAGTTTGCTAGACTTCGCCGAGGCACACGGTCTTAGCCCTGAGTTCGGTTGCCGCAGCGGTCAATGTGGAGCCTGTAAAGTGGGCTTAAATTCTGGCGTTGTGAGCTATCTGACTGAGCCTTCGGTGCCACTCAATGCCGATGAAGTTCTATTATGTTGTGCTGTGCCTGCTGCGGTGACAGGACAGGATGTGGTAAAAATTACGTTAAAGTTATGAAGGAAAAATGATCTCAGCGGCGGGCTTATTTGTTGTGACTAATGATGGTTCCTATCAATCCGAGTCTTATTCACGGCTAACCAACAATAGTCTTTTATCGATACCCATTTTCAATTCTATTAAACGAGGAAAAAGATATGTCTACGTTAATTATTGTCGATTTAACACCCACCGATACACAAAAACTCGGCGCCTACAGTGCTCTGGCTGCCGACACATTAAAGCCTTACGGCGGGGAGTTTCTGGCCAAGGGGCCTATAAAAGCTCTGCACGGTGATGCTAGATTTAGCACTAAGGTGGTGATCCAGTTTCCCGATCGGGAAAGCGCGGTGAATTGGTATCAGTCCGACGCCTATCAGGCGATTATCCCTATCCGTGATCAGGGCATGGATAGTCAGTTTCATCTGGTAGCATAATGTGGTGTCGGGACATTCAGTAGAAGGCCTCAGCCTTACAATGGCCGGCTCGCAACTTATTTTGTCTGCGTAATATATAGGAATGACAATGAAATTATACAGCGCTTGGTATTGCCCTTTCGCACAACGAACGTGGATGAGCTTGCTCCACAAAGGTGTGGCATTCGAATATGTTGAAACTGCCCCTTATGTTAATACGAAGTGTTGTAAATCACGGGCATTTGTCCCTTCCATTTATCCCATGTGGCGCTGTTAAGAATCAACTCTGCCATAAAGTTGGCTACGTTTATCCTACTCGTTTTGCCTGCATCAAAAATAGCACTGCGAATGGGAGATGGATAGATATTATATTCATTCACGGATTCTTCATCTATAAGACTATCGGGGCGCACAGTAGTCCATTCTACTGTCTGGCTTTCTGTTGGATAACGCGACTGCAGGTAGGCCGCTGCCATTTCGTTGTCTGCATGGGGTGGCAACAGGTGCCTTATCAATGCCACAACCAGAGATTGTGTTGTTGATACGCTTTCACCCGCTTGCTTATTTTGGTTGCCGGTAGTGTTCATTAAAATACATTTTACCGGCATTGTTGGCTCAGTTTCCTCAATGGCATCGCATAAACGTTTAATGGCATCGCTCACCAAACGTCTAGGCTGACCAAACATTCCTTTAAATGTTAAGTTGTGGCCAAGGCATGAAGCCACCGCGCTACACCCCTGAACCAGCTCTTCAAGCTGTGTCTGAGTCAAATCCAGTAGACTTGCTTCAGTGATGGTGAGCTGATCATTTTGTTTTAGTCTATTCGGTAAACTCTCGGCTGAACGCACGATAATTCTAACTTTTTGCCCTTGGGCGAGTAATTGCTCCACGAGTAATCGGCCCGTAGCCCCACTTGCTCCAACAACAAGAATTGTCATAAGCCTTTATCTCCACATTTCAATTGATTGGCCGCCACTATACATATACGCTAGTAGAGGGTACATTGGCTATAAATGTATAAAAGGTATGTGTTTTTGTATGAAGTGGGAATCCGTAAATTTCGACTGGAATCGCACCCGCGCATTTTTAGTCACTGCAGAAGAAGGCACCTTATCTGCTGCAGCTAAAGCTTTGGGTATGACTCAGCCAACTTTGAGCCGTCAAGTGGCCGCGCTCGAGGCAGAGTTGGGTATCACATTATTTGAGCGAGTTGGGCAGCGGTTGGTCTTGACTGGCAGCGGTATGGGATTATTAGAGCACGCTCGCTCAATGGGTGATGCAGCGCTGTTGTTTTCACTATCAGCCTCTGGTCAATCTCAACGAATAGAAGGTTCTGTGGTCGTTTCTGCTGGAGAGCTAGATGCGGCTTTTCGTCTACCTAAAATTATTGCCAAATTACGTCGCGAAGAACCGGGTATCGATATTGAAGTGGTTGTGACTAACGCGCCGAGTGACTTAAAACGGCGGGAAGCGGATATCGCGATTCGAAACTTTCATCCGCAGCAGAATGATTTGATCGCCAAAAAACTTGGTGAAGAAGCCATTTGGCTCTATGGCACTCAGGATTATGTGGCAGGGCTACCTCCCTCTGCAGATTTTTCTGAACACACCAATCTCCAAATAATAGGTTTCGAGCGGAGTAATGCGGTATATGATCTACTCAATCAACAAGGTTGGCAGTTGTCGAACAAGAATTTTCAGCTTGTTACTTCATTCCAGATTTTACAGCTGGGGCTGTGCAAAGAAGGGGCGGGGCTGATTTTCTTTCCCGAAAGCATGGGTGATAAAGACTCAAGTTTAATACGTGCTTTTGACAATATGGGGCCGGTAATGCGGCTACCTGTTTGGTTGGTGTGTCATCAAGAATTGCGAACGAGCCTTAGGGTTCGGCGAGTATTTGATTTCATTGCTGATGAGGTGAGTCAGGTTCTATAATCGCTAGGCCAGTGGCAAGTTGCCAGCAGCAAATACCAGCGCGACAGCCAACACCTTGCCATGCCCAAAAACGGCCATTATCAAATCGATAAGCTTTATTGGTTTGCAGGCTTGATGCGCTACCATGGCGAGTCTATCACGAAGGAAAGAACGACTATGCAAGCTGTTGTCATAGACAAATATGGCTCGGTGGATGTTCTACAACTAAGAGAATTAGAACGCCCTTCGCCGCAGGCAGATCAGGTACTGATTGAAGTCTACTACGCTTCGATAAACCCCATTGATACTAAAATACGCGACGGGTCGATGTCGTTTCGCTTTGGCAAGTCCTTTCCAAAGATCATGGGCTTTGATGCCAGTGGGGTAGTGCATGAAGTGGGTGCGGCCGTTACCCATCTTAAGGTAGGCGATGCCGTCTACGCTCGCTCGGACCAGCTCTGTGGTCACACTCAGGCTGAATTTGTGGCGATTGGCGCGTCTGCCGTGGCCAAAAAGCCGTCTTCCCTTAGCTATATTGAAGCGGCGGCAATGCCCCTCGCCGGACTCACCGCGCTGCAGGGCTTACGCGATGATTGCCAACTGCAAGCAGGTCAACACGTGCTAATTGTCGGCGCATCGGGCGGCGTTGGCACCTATGCCATACAAATTGCCAAAGCGATGGGCGCCACGGTTACCGCTGTATGCAGTGGCGTCAATGCCGATCTAGTCGTTGGTTTGGGTGCAGACAAGGTCATTGACTACCATCAATCACCTGCCTTGGACGGGCATACCGTCTATGATGCAATTTATGATGTGGTCGGCTCCTTAGCCTACGGTAAGGCACGCAAGCAGTTATCCCGCCGTGGTCACTTTGCCGCAGCCGTTCCCAGTCTGAATGTGATTTTCTCGATGTTTATCGCCAACCGCTGGCGCCGACAACAAGCACGTTTCGTGATGTGTAAATCCAGCGGAGTTGACCTGGAGATGTTGGCGCAATGGGCCGAGCAAGGTAAGTTACGCAGTATCATTGATGAGGTATTACCTTTGAACAAAGTCCAAAAGGGGCACCAAAAAATTGCGACCAAACGTTGCGTGGGAAAAATCGTAATCGCCGTACAGCCTAACACGGCTTAGCTATAAGCGGGGATGTGTCATTGCCTTTGCAACAAGTGGGTATTGCCGACGTTAACGGTTTTCCTTTTCAATTTTAGGCTATGGCTAGAAGGGAGCTTCGAGCAGACCCGGGTATTCTTGATTGGTATGCCTTAGCGGGCGATAGCCTTACTGATTGAAGCGACTGAATCGATATCTAGCAGGGCATGATTGATTCGTTCAAGAGACTTTCGGGTATAGCTTATCGGCTGCCAGGCTTCTCCCATTGCAAGAGTTGTAGTTGCTCCGACCCAGACATAGGCCGCATGCCACTGGTACTGCTGCCACATTTCTTCCTGCGAGGGTGGAGTGATGCCGCCGAGTTCTAGTTGATCACGGTAATACTGCAATAACTCATGTTGAGATTGTTGCCGGTCGTCCCGGTTTAAGGTGGCGGCCAAAAAATAGGCCACATCTCGCATTCCCGAAGCTCTGGCGCACAGTGCCCAATCCAGAAAGCCCGGTGCATCACCATCTGCAAACAGATTGCCGTCGTGCACATCACCATGAACCAGAGTTTCTATGCCACTGCGCCATAACTCATGAATGGTTTCACTTTTTTCAATAAACAGTTCTGCCATTTCGGCAAAAACTGGGGGCATCTCATTGCGATAGGTTGCCAAGGCCTGGCTAACCAATGGTACCGCAATGGGATGAGACTGAAGTGGCTCTACCCAGGCCAGCCGAGCCGAGAATTGAGGCGACTGCCAGTACATAGCGTGAAAACTGGCGAAGCAGGCCAATACGCGTTTTACGTAGTCAATGGAATATTGGTTTGTAGCGTTTTGGAAACTACAGCCACTGTGTTCCAGGTCTTCCAGCAGCATCAAGTAATGATCGCCCGATTCGTTACAGTCTGAATAATAACAAGCGGGCACTCTGGCAGGAAAGTTTGTCGACAGGTCGCGATAAAACATGGCCTCTCGTCTGCCCATACCGGTAGCAATAACAAAAGCTTTCTGCTGCTCGTCAGTCGGGGGAAATTTCGCGAACATAAAATCAGGTTGGTTGCCAGCTTGAGCGTATTCCAGACCAAGTTTTGCGCGACCCGTGGTGCCGTAGTGGGCATCCAGAATGTTCACTCTGGTTACCTTGGTGCCCGGATAGGATTTGGATAATACGGTCGAAAGCCATTCGGCTGTGATGTCTTTTGGGGATAGTGGAATTGTATTCATAAGTTTAACTTATAGACTCTGAAACCGGATTGATGGCTGAGTTCGCTGACCTTAAAAGACAGCGCGCTGGCCTTTTTGGGCAAGGCTATAAATTCATTAACAACAAACAGCGCCATGCCGTCTTTTTTGAGATGATTGCGTGCTGATGTGAGAAACCTTTCCGTTAGGTCACCATCGACAGAGAAACCTTGATGAAACGGGGGGTTGCATATCACCAGGTCAAATAGCTGGTCAATCCCCTCGCCACAATCGGCCAGAACACACTGCCCTGTAATATTGTGAATTTCGAAGTTTTTGCGGCACGATGAAATTGCCGCAAGGTTATTGTCGGTAGCGGTAATAGAGGTTTTTCCCAGTGCACTGGCCGCAACAGAAAGATAGCCATAGCCACACCCCAGATCGAGTATCTCCAGGCTTTTCTCCGTCGGCGCAATCGCTTCGATAAGCTGTTGTTTCAGTATTCGGCTTCCGCTATCGATCTTCTGCCAGCCATAAACACCGGGTTTACTATAATAATCTTTATCGTCTTCATGTACCGCTGGGCGAATTACGGCGTAGTCGTCATCTTTAAGGACGTTGCCCTTCCTTCCCATGCTGATACTGCCGGTATATAGAGAATTTTTTCCTCGCTTAATATCCAACGAGCCGCCGAGTCTGTCTTGTGCTTTTTTCAAATAGGTTTTAATACCTTCAGATTTAAAACCGCTTAACCATAATTCACCGTTGGCTGGTAGCAGATCGGCCGCCTGATTAATGATGTGGTGAACCAGTGCTTTTTGCTTGGATATACGGTGAAATATCCGCTGGGGTGCCGCAATGCCTGAAATATCGAAGTCGTTGATGCGCGAGTCTATATTGAATGTTTCTAATATGGATAGCTGATCGATGCGGTTGGTCAGACATTGCAATTCACTATTATTTGCCATTGATGAGAATTGTGTGACATCAGTTTGCTCATCAATCAACCAAAGCGCTCTGCCGCTGCCCCGTATCAAGGTCTGTTCTAAACTGCTAATGGCATTGTCTTGCATATTAAATGGACTCTATTTCAGTCTGGGTTAACGCACGGTATTGCCCTGGTTCCAGAGCGGGGTCCAATGCGATATTGCCAATTGACTCGCGGTGTAGCGAAATGACTCGATTGTTTCTCTGTTTGAACATACGTTTGACCTGGTGAAATTTTCCTTCGCTAATGGTGAGTAACACTTCGTTGTCGCTTATCACCTTTAAGTCAGCAGGGCGGCAGCACTTTTTTTCACCAGAAAGAAAAATGCCTTCGGCGAAAACTTTGATGTCCTCTTCACTGACGGGCTCGTTGACCCCGACCCTGTAGCACTTTTGGCAATCCCGGATTGGGCTGATGGTTCGGTGAGTCCATTGTCCATCATCTGTAATAAGTACCAGACCCGTTGTATCTATATCAAGCCGTCCGGCAATATGTAAATTCTGATGGTTGTCTTCATCGATACAGTCGAGCACCGTAGGGTGACGGTGATCCTTATTGGCCGATACACAATTAAGGGGTTTGTTTAACATAAAGTAGCGATACCCCTGGGCGCGCAATAGATTGCCAAAAATCTTGATGTCATCATCCGTACTTACCTGTTGTGCCGGACTGTTGGCGCATACGCCATTGACATACACATCACACGAGCGCAGGGCTTTTTTGACCTCGCTGCGGGAGTAGTCGGTAGAATTGGCTATTCGCTTATCCAGACGCATTAGGACATTTTACTGATAATTTCGTCGGCGAAGCGCTTAATACCGTCCTTTTTTTGCTCCAAACTGGCATTTTCACCGTGGTAAAACATCCAGGGCATCGTCATCAAATGTGTGATTCCACCGTCTTCGAGTTTTTTGTAGCCACTAATATCCCAGGCATCGGAAGGTGATGCCATGACCTCAAAAGGTAAATGGCTTCTATCGTAGGTATTTCTATAGGCCTGGATCTGCGCCACAGTTTGGATTATTTCGTCGCTGGGCTGTAAGTCACTCAGCCAGCCATCACCGAGTCGTGCCGCACGTTTATGTGCCGCCGTCGAGATACCACCTACCCATATTGGTATGTCCTGGCTAGGTGCAGGGTTCATTTCGAGCTTGTCAAAATCATAAAACTCACCGTGGTGCTCAACCATATCTCCGGTCCAGAGTTTCTTCAGTATTTCGATCATTTCGTCACAGCGTTTACCACGAGTGTGGAAATCCTGCTGCATTAGCTGATACTCGTCTTTACTCCAGCCTACGCCAACGGTTAGCGTTACTCGGTTATTGGAAACAATTGCTGCAGTACTTATTGCCTTGGCCGCAATAAATGGGTTGCGAATGGGAAGTACAAATACATTGTTGGTAAAACGAAGGTTTTTTGTGACGGCTGCACAGGCACCGATGATTACCCATGGGTCGGGCCACTCGGTAAAAGCATCCCAGCGTCGTTCTCCGTTTTCGGTGTAAGGGTAGGGCGTATTAATTGTCTGCGGATGAACAATATGGTCCGAAAACGTAATTGCATCCCAGCCGGTCTCATCTGCCGTTCTGGCAAGCTCAAGAATGTCGGCTATCGAACTATAGGCCATGGAGATAACAAATTTCATATACTGTTCCGAAGTTGCTGTTGTTCACAGATGGTATTTAATAAACCTTTGCAGGCGATTTCAATGGTGTTGATGATCTGATCAAACGCCTGATCTTCTCCATAGTAAGGGTCCGGGACCTGGCTATTACCCCGAGCAGATGGGTGATGATCCATCATTAATGAAATATTGGCGCGGTGGGCTGCCGGCGCCCAGGACTCGACGTTAATAAGGTTTTGTCTATCCATAACAATAATGTACTGATGTTGGTGATAGTCATCATCTTCTATTTGTCTGGCGATTTGCGAGCCAATATCGTAGCCAGCTTTATTCGCGCTGGCAATTGCTCTGGGGTCGGGAGACTTGCCCACGTTAAACGCAGCAGTACCACAGGAATCAGCATGTAATTTGTCTGATAATTTTCGCTCCGCGATAAGTGTTTCAAGCACACCTTGTGCCATGGGTGATCGACAAATATTACCCAGGCATACAAATAAGATTCCAGTTGACATAAAATATTCCCGATGGGCATGAAGGTCTTAACAAGCCAAGCCATATTAATGCGCTTCTGTTTGCTGGTAGCATGTTAACCGTCAACGTATAGTAAGGTCATTACCTTTTTGTAGGACAGCTTATGGCAAAAGATCTTCCGTCTATCGTAGTACTGACCGGCGCTGGGATTTCTGCGGAATCCGGTGTTAAAACATTTCGTGATGCTGGGGGCTTATGGGAGGGGCATCGGGTAGAAGATGTCGCTACACCCGAGGCCTTCGTCCGAAATCCTCTAGTGGTGCAAGACTTTTATAATCAGCGCAGACAACAGCTCACTACAGTAGAACCCAATGCGGCCCATATTGCGTTGGCCGATTTTGAAGGTAGTTATGCGGGCGAGTTTTTACTGGTGACCCAAAATGTCGACAACCTGCATGAGCGTGCCGGCAGTCGAAAACTGTTACATATGCACGGTGAATTATTGAATAAATACTGTACGCTCTGTTTCGAGGTCAGCGAGCAGACTGGCGATCTGGGTATCGATGATTGCTGTGTGCAGTGTGGACAGAGTGGAGGGCTAAGGCCAGATATCGTCTGGTTTGGCGAAATGCCGAAGTATATGGACACTATCTATGACGCTTTAGCACGCTGTAAGCTGTTTTTGTCGATAGGAACGTCGGGCAATGTTTACCCTGCGGCCGGGTTTGTTCAGGTGGCAGCTGAAGCAGGTGCCCAGACAATCGAAATCAACCTGGATCCAGGCGGAAGTAGCAGATTGTTTTCGCAACATATACACGGTAAAGCGGGAGAATGTTTGCCGGCTTATCTGAAAAATCTACTAGTTAAGGTATAAAAATAATTTCTGCTTAAGGATGAGCCATGATGCATTTGAATAAACTTAATACTATACGTGGTCGAATACTTCTTAGTATGGGACTACCGTTTGTCGTTTTTATCTTCGCTATCTCTGCCGCCTCTATGCATCACCTACACTATATTCCTGCTAGTACGGCGACGGTGATTTTACTCGCTTTGGCGGCTATATTTCCAGTCAGTTATCTGGTGGGTCATACTGTAGTCAAGCCTTTGGAGGCGCTAAACAGACTGTTGGACAGAGTAGAAAATGGCGATAATTCCTATCGAACCAAGGCTTCATCTGGTTTCTTTAATACCGGACAACTAGGGAGCCGTATTAGTCGTCTGACCAAGCGTTTTGATTCTGCTCAAGGGCGGGCAGAAAGCGCCACGCAGCAGTTACAACTGACCTTAATAGATCTAGAGCAGCGTAACAGTGAGTTGGAGAAAACCCGCGATGAACTCAATCAGGCGATGGCGGCCAGGGACGATTTTTTGGCTCGCATGAGTCATGAGCTAAGAACACCCTTAACTGCAATTCTCGGATTTTCAGATTTACTAGAGCAGGAAGGATTAGACCCGCAAAGGATTGGTTACAGCACGAATATTCGCTTGGCATCTAATATCCTGCTATCGGTAATTGACGATATATTGAATTATTCTCGTCTGAATTCGACTGTGGTTGAGCTGGATTCAACAGCCTTTAACAGCCGCCAGTGTCTGGAAGAAATTGTTTCAATGCATGCCCGGTCGGCTGGAGACAAGGATATTCAACTGCTACAGGACATCGACCCGGCTTTACCAAAAATTCTGGTTGGTGATGCGGTGCGGTTTGGACAGATCATTCACAATTTTATTTCAAATTCACTGAAATTCACTGAATCCGGTGACGTGCTTATTCGTATTGGTGGCGAGGTAATCGATGAGACACATTGGCGCCTGAGATGTTCAGTGTCCGACACGGGTATAGGCATGAGCGAAGAATTTCTTCAGCGAGCGTTCCAGCCCTTTGAGCAGGAAGATACATCGATTTCCAGACGCGCGGGCGGAAGTGGGCTGGGACTTGTCATTGCAAAGCAATTGATTGAAATGATGAATGGCTCAATCATTATTGAAAGTACGGGTGAGGGCACTAAGATTCAATTCGATATTCGACTCGGCTATGAAGAGGATGAGCAGATCAGTTCGCCTAAGAACGATGTATCCCTACTTTATTTTGATGACCATGCTGTTTCCTGTCACGTGAGCGGCAAAGTATTTGATCATTGGACTAGCCGTTGCAAAGGCTTTCAGGACTTTAACCATTTACTCTCAGACGTCGACGGGAGCACAGCGATGGTCATCCTGTGTGTATCCACCAAAACGCCTTTCGTTGCTCAGCAGGCGAATCTGGATCGCCTTTGTCGTATATTCACTGGGCCAGTGCTAATTTTGGGGACCCAGGTAAAAATTCCTGCATTGGTATTTGATCAAACTCGTGTGTTTTACCAGCACAAGGTAATACGTAGTAAGGATCTATTCGGCCTTTTCGATCGCATTTTACATTTGAATCAAACCCCAACGATCCCCAGCTCGGACGCCATTGGGAGCTCACTGAAGGGCTACTGGATATTACTCGCTGAGGATAACAAACTTAACCGCGCCTGGTTTCGTCGGGTAATTGAAAAACAGGGCGCCAGGGTTACTTTCGCTGAAAGTGGGCCGGAAATGCTGGCAATAGCCGATGAAAGATTGTTTGATCTGGTTTTACTCGATATCCATATGCCTGAAATGGATGGCTTCGAAGCATCAAAAAGGCTGCGGCAGATGGATGGTTACCAGGATACTCCCATTATTGCAGTAACCGCGGATACCAGTGACCGGATCATCGGCGAGATGACTGAGTCGGGTATTAATCGTCTGTTGTATAAGCCGTTACCGGGTGACAGTTTGATACTCTCGATAAAAACAATACTCAGCTCTCGCAATAATAGCGAAACGAAAACTCAGTCTGCTATGAGCCTGGACAAGGACATCCTGGGGGAGATCAAAGACGAGTTTCTACATAAGCTAGCACTGATTCGGACACTTTTAGTGAGAGGTGATGGTCAATACGATGTACTTGAGGAGAGCCACCAGATGAAAGGCGCGGCCGGACTGTGGGGCCTAAATCATATACACAGCTTACTGTTGCAGCTGGAGCGCAGCATTGAACAGGAAAATTCAGATGTAACTTACCGCCTATTGGACGATTTAGCGTTGTCTGTAAAGAATCTCACCGTTTAGGCCTATGTTTTTTGCCACCACATAGCGATGCCTTATAGATCTTTCCAGTGGTGACAAGCAATACGGTGGTTATCGGATGCGGGTGCAAGTTGAACAGTTTGCTCGCTACACAGTCGATCGGCGTGGGGGCAACGTGGGTGAAAGCGGCAGCCCTTGGGAGGGTTTATGGCAGACGGCACGTCGCCACTTAATACCTGTCGGTGGACTTTTCTGCCAGGAATCGGTTGGGGAATGGCTTCTATCAATGCCTGGGTATAAGGATGTAGCGGTTTGGCATACACCTCAGAGGTAGGCCCGGTTTCTACAATTTCACCTAGATACATCACCGCAATGCGATCTGAAATATGACGAACAACGGATAAATCATGTGAGATAAATAGCAGGGCTAGTCCTAAATCTTGCTGTAAATCCAGTAGCAGGTTAAGAATTTGAGATTGAATGGATACATCAAGCGCTGACACGGCCTCATCACAGACAATTAGCTTGGGTTTTAGGGCCAGTGCTCTAGCAATACCGATACGCTGGCGTTGACCTCCCGAAAACTCGTGAGGATAACGTTGTATGCTATCACGCCCAAGGCCTACCCGTTGCAGTAACTCTTCTACCCGCTTTTGCCGTTTTATGGCATCGCCGTAGTTATTAATAACCAAAGGTTCTTCAATTATTTGGCCTATCGTATGGCGTGGATTCAATGAAGCCATTGGATCCTGGAATATCATCTGCACATCCTGTCGCAGTTCACGTTTGCCTTGTTTGTCGAGGGTTGATAAATCTTTGCCGTTGAATTTTATTGAGCCTTCATACTGGCCGAGCAACTGCATCAGGGTTTTACCCAGCGTACTTTTGCCGCAGCCAGACTCGCCCACCAGACCTAATGTTTCGCCAGGGTATATTTCGAGCGATACATTATCGACAGCATGTACTGCGCCGATAGAGCGTAAGAAGATGCCACCCCGCACCGGGAAGTGTTTTGTTAGCTTGCTGATGCTCAATAAAGGGGTAGTCACTGTTGTAATTCCTTCCACCGCAGGCACGCTACTGTCCTGCCATATCCAATGATTTGCTGGTGTGGTCGTTCCCGTTCACATTCAGGCGTGACGTGATGGCAGCGGTTTGAAAAACGACAGGCATGGCCGAATTCACTGATGGGAGGTACGGAACCGGCAATGGTCGGCAGCGGTGTTTTCGGTTGATATGACAGCTGCGGCAACGAGGCTAATAAACCCTTTGTATAGGGGTGACAGGGCGTCTCAAATAAGGGAATAACCGGAGCCTGTTCCACCAGGCGGCCTGCATACATGACGGCTACGCGGTCACACATTTCCGCTACAACGCCCAAATCGTGGGTAATAAACAAAATAGACATACCGTTGGCTCGCTGTAGGTCTCGCAGCAAGCCGAGTATTTGTGCCTGAATGGTCACGTCCAGCGCCGTAGTGGGTTCATCGGCTATTAGTATGTCGGGCTCGCAAGCCAGTGCCATTGCAATCATTACTCGCTGTCGCATTCCGCCCGATAATTGGTGAGGATATTCCATCAACCGTTGCAGCGGGTCAGCAATGCCGACTTTGCCAAGCATTTCTGCTGACGCCTGAATGATATCGTTACTGCGCATCGCCGGAAAATGTAAACGATAGACTTCTGCCAGTTGTCGTCCAATACGGTGCACGGGGTTTAGTGCAGTCATCGGTTCTTGAAAGATCATGGCAATACGCTTGCCTCTGATCTGGTATCGCTCTTTGACAGGAATAGCGACAATATCTCTGCCGTTCAGTACGATTTCACCGTTGATAATCTGACCTGAGGGCTTGGGAAGAAGATCAATAATGGAAAGGGCTGTGACACTTTTACCGCAGCCAGACTCGCCCACAAGCCCCAGCGTCTCTCCCTTCTCCAAATCGAAGTTGATATTGTCCAATACCTGTAAAGGTCCTCTATCGCTGGCAAAGCTGACGGAGAGATTACGGACAGATAACAGACTCACCTATTGCACCTTATGTTGCGTATCAAGCAGTATCTGTTTTTCAAAAACCTGCTTGGCTTTTTTACCTGCCAGTGTTTCTTCTTTGATCTTGGGGTCAAGCCAGAACAGACCGCCGGTATTGCCAAATAAATCAAAGGGACTGCTATTCTGCGCAGTGCCTACGAATGAAGGTAGACGAAGCCAGCGCCAGTAGGCACTACGAGTATAAGGCGCGTAATAACCAGGTATGAATGCTCCCTGTTGATGAATGAGCGTCGAGATATCACGCGACAAGCGTTCTCTGTCTTGTGCCGCTGTGGCCGCCCGGTACTGCATGATAAGTTCGTCGATTTCAGGCTTATCCATATTGGTCATATTATTGGTTTGGGGTTTGTGGGCGTTTTCAGAATGGAAGTGTTGCCAGTAAGCGGGACGGTATCCTACGCCGAAGCTCAGCATCGCCAATTGATACGTTTTTTCGTTCAGTTTTTTGAAAAAGGAGGCAGCATCGAGCATGTCGAGACGTAATTCAATACCGGCTTTTTTGGCTTCCTCTTTCAGATAAACAAGACCATCGGTGTGTATGGCGGTGCCATAGGTAATACCAAAGTTCAGCGCTTCGCCGTTTTTTGTTCGAATACCGTTGCTGTCCCGAGTATCCCATCCTGCTGCATCCAATAAAGCGTTGGCCTTATCAAGATCAAATTTTGGCGCGGTAAGTTCCGTATTAGAATATTTTCCGTGGCCGGTATTAAAACTAGGCAGTCTTTCATAGTCGCCGCGCAATACGTTTTCCAACATGCCGTCGAAATTAATGGCACTGGCCAGAGCCTCTCTCATACCGGGTTCGTCGAGGGGTTTGCTATCCTGATTCAGGTAAAAACCAAAGGGAGAGCGCGCAATGTTGTTATAGAACTGAATTTTATGGATATAACCGTTGTCGATTAGCGGTCCCGTTGCGCGTTCGTGCCAGAATTTGGGTGCTTTTATCGGAAATAGATCCAATTCACCTTTCATGAAATGACGAAAGGCAATCTCTTCATCACGGATAACCTTGACCCGAATTCTATCTACGTTGAAACGGTATTTGAAATACTTAAGATCTTTTGCCCACCAGTCTTTTTTTAGTTCGAGGTCGAGATATTTGCCCTTTCGGATATTGGTTATTTTGTAAGGGCCTGAATTGGGCTCTATCTTCCAGTTGTAATTTTTTACCCAATCCTCATTTAAAATATGGAAGTGACGAGGTGTCGGACTGATACTGTAGTAATAATGCAGGTCCGCCTTAGGTTTTGCGGTTGACCCTGTGACACTAATAGTCAAGTCGTCGTACTTCTTTACCTCAAGGATTTCGGTCGTATAGTGATTGTTGTACCAGGGCGCCAGGATATCGGGTGAGCGCATAAAATCGAGGGTAAATAAATAGTCGTCTGCGCGAATAGCCTTGCCATCTGACCAGCGCGCCTGGGGGTTCAGTTTGTAATAAATTGTTTTGCCATCGTTACCGTAGGCCCAGTGTGTTGCCAAAACAGGGATAACCTTATCGGTTACCGGGTGCATGTCGATCAAACCCAATTGGTTGCCTTGTACCAGTGTGCGCATTTGATTGTTTGAATCAGGGCCGACCGATCGCAGGGTGAGAGGGAAGGCACTATTGTACATGCGAAGTGTGCCGCCCTTGATCGCCTGTGGATCAGCGAATATGGGGTCATCCAGATTGGTCTCCCATATCAATTCTTCGGTTAATTCGCTTATCGGGTAGGCCGCTAATACCTGCGCTTCAAGCACGGTTTCTGTCGGGTCTTGCTGCTCGCTGCCGCAGCCAATTAATAAAACTGCGAACAGGCTGGCACTGATAATTTTAAGTATTTTATTCATAGGTACTGAATTTCCTGGGGTCATAGGCTTCTCGTACTGCTTCGCCAATATAAGTCACCATCACTAAAACCACAGTCATTGAGCCAACAACTGAAGCGACTATCCACGGTGCGTCAAGATTTTGGATGCCCTGACTGAGCATTTCGCCCCAGCTCGGGGTTGGTGGCGGCAGGCCAAAACCCAGATAGTCCAACGCGGTGAGTGAGGTAATGCCTGAAGTGATAGAGAATGGCAGGAAGGTCACTATCAGCGATACGGTATTGGGTAAGATATGGCGGAACATGATGCGGCTGTGGGAGGCACCGCAGGCGCGTGCCGCCATGACGTAGTCTTTTGCTTTTTCCTGATAGGTGACGGTTCGCATATACCAGGTCATCGACATCCAGCCAAAAACAATCATTATTAATGCCAGTGTCCAAAATCCCGGGGTGATGATTGATGCGATGATCATGACGACATAGAGAAAAGGCACATTGCTCCATATTTCAATCAAACGCTGAAAAAACAGATCGAACCAACCGCCAAAATAACCCATCATTGAACCCAGGCTGATACCAATGATGTAATTAAAAAATAACAGCATCAACGAAAATCCAATGGCAATTCGAAAACCGTAGATCAGGCGGGCCAATACGTCGCGTCCGGTTGTATCCGTGCCAAGATAATGGCTGTTTTCCATCGATGGGCCGTAGGGAGGATATTCCAGACTTTGGAAATCATTCTCCAGCGGGCTATAGGGTACAGGGGGTAAGAGCACCCAGTTGTCCTGGTTTTCCCCAATCTGATTCTTTAAGTCGCGATAGTTGGTTTCGTAATCGTAGTCGAGCCCGAAACTACGGCCGGGAATAATGCCGCCGTAAGTGGGGAAATAATAATTTCCCTCATATTTGACTAAGATGGCGCGATTGCTCACCAGCAACTCAGCGCCCAGGCTCAGCACAAGTAGGGCGATGAAAATAACGGCGGAATAATAGCCACGTTTTATCGATTTAAAGCGCTGCCACTGTTTGGCGGCTATGGGGCTGAGCTTGAAGAGACTCATCAGTGAGCCTCGCCAAAACGAACACGAGGGTCAACCAGGGCGACACATATATCTGACAGTATATTGCCTATCAGAAATAAGATTGAAGATAATACCAGGATACCCATGACCACGGGGTAGTCTCTCTCAACCAGTGATTCGTAACCTAGCAAGCCAAAACCGTCAATATTGAAAATTGTTTCTATCAGGAAAGAGCCGGTTAAAATAAAGGAAATATTGTTGCCAAAGGATGTGGCTACAGGAATTAGACTATTACGTAAGGCATGTCTGAACACAGCAACACGAAATGACAAGCCTTTGGCAATTGCGGTTCTTACGTAGTCGGCAGCCAGATTATCCATCACCGAGTTTTTCACCAGAAAAGTTGTTACCGCAAAGCTGCCGGCCATATAGGCTAGTAATGGAAGAACGGCATGATAACCGATGTCTTTTATCTGGCCCCAGGTATTAAGGTATTCAAAATCATCACTGACGAAGCCGCCTAAGGGGAACCATTCTAATTCAGAAGCAAAGCCGGTAATTAACGCGATACCGAGCACGTAACCCGGTACAGCATAACCGACAAAGACGATTGCCGAAGTGATGTTATCCATGGTTGATCGATGGCGAATAGCTTTAATTAGCCCAAGCGGGATACAGACAATGTAGGTAAGAATAAGTGTACTAAGGCCATAAAATATAGAAATGGGAAAACGCTCGGCGATAATGTCCCATACCGGTTCGTTGTAGCGAGTGGACGAACCAAGATCCAGCGAGACCACCTTTTTTAGCCAAATAAGATAACTGGTTAACACGGGTTTATCAAAACCGTAATAACGTTCCAGTTCCTGTAATTGGCTCTGAGATAAAGTACCGGACCCTGCTGCCTGGCTGGAGCTGGTGTTTATCTCTCCGCCGGCAAACATGGATTCAGAAATAATTCTTTCTATCGGGCCGCCGGGCACAAATCGGGTCAGTGTAAACACCAGCAGTGTTATACCGATAAAGGTTGGAATGACCAGTAACAGTCTGCGAATAAAATATGCAGTCATGGCGGGGTAGTGAACACTCCGAATGCGGTTTGGATAACTAAAATTCAGTGACGTTTATTGCTTATTTATAGACTGGTGCGAGTTACATCGACATGTAAGGCCAATATTTGCCCTGGCTGTAGATAGTCGCTGACCTTGATAGTGTTCCAACGCTTTATATCGCCTATAGAAACCTTAAATTTTGATGCGATTCTCGATAGTGAATCACCCCGGCGAACCGAATAATTCACTTTGCGCATTGTCTCTCCGTTGCTGGGGAGGTCTTCAACCGCTTGACTGCCTATGGCAAGTCTTTGCCCAATTTTCAATGACCGCGACGGATTGAGCGCATTCCAGCCCGCCAGCTCTTTAACGGAGATGTCATTGTTTCTGGCGATTTGCCACAGCGTGTCGCCGCTTTTAACGGTGTAATAACTTTGATTCACCCCTCCGTTGACCACCATATTATCGAGTTGGGCAATAATCTGGTCCGGGGTAGCGCTGGGTAATAAAAGAGTGTGAGGGCCGCGAGGGTCGCTTAGACTGCGGTTAAAACCGGGGTTTAGGCTGCGCAAGTGTGCCATATCGATACCGGTTATTTTGGCAACTTCTTTTAAATCTATCTGTTTGCCGGTATCTATCGCCGTAAAGTAGGGCTCGTTAGGGATGGCATTAAAGGTCACCTGATATTCGTCGGCGTCTGCCAGTAATTTGGCAAGGGCCAGTAGCTTGGGAACATAGGCGCGTGTTTCTCTTGGTAAATCGAGAGAAAAGAAATCGGTTGGTTTACCCGCCGCGCGATTTTTTCGGATGGCTCTATCGACCCGGCCCATGCCGGTATTATATGAAGCCAATGCCAAAGCCCAATCGCCATCGTAATGCCTGGCCATTTCTGAAAGATACTTTATCGCCGCGCTGGTTGATGCCTTTACGTCGCGTCGTCCGTCATACCACCAGTTTTGTTTTAGGCCATACATTTTTCCCGTACCGGGTATAAATTGCCACATGCCGGCAGCAAAGCCCTGCGAATAGGCGAATGGGTCGTAGGCGCTTTCTACAATGGGTAACAAGGCCAATTCCATTGGAACCTGATTTTCATCCAGTTCGTCGACAATGTGATGAAGATAGAGGCTGGCGCGGTTGGATACACGTGAGACATATTCAGGGTGTTTTTTATACCAGTTAAACTGCTGGTCTATACGTTTATTTTGCTGGCTGTAGTCCAATACCAGTCCGTCGCGAACACGATCCCAGACATCGACATAGGGAGTATCCAGCCAGGCAATGTTGTCATCAGGGGAGCAGAAAAAGTCCACAATCTCTGGTTCAGCCACTGTGAGTTCAACCTGAGGCTCAGCAGTCGGTGCCAGTGTCTGCTCAACAGGGCTGATTGTAGGGGTAGTACTGGTTTGGGTCGAAACGGCGACTTGAGATTGGCTGGCACAGCCCGCCATATAGACAAGTGCCATGACTAGCCATAAGCGACTGCTGGACTTAAATAGTTCAGTCAATGATATAACCCCAATTTAGTTTCTAAATTATTAGTGCCAAGTCTATGTTTTTATAAGGTTTTGTCAAGCAAATACGCTGCTGCCAAAGAACTCAGAAATCGTTTTTCCATTGCCGAATTGCGCCAAAAACAGCCGCCGCGCTGGTATCAACCAATGTTGATCTTGCGTGCATTGCGCTAATGATTTGTGGTTCTTCGCAGCGTAAAAATGGATTGGTTTCTAGCTCAAGTGCCAGACTGGACGGCACAGTAGGACGATTTTCCTCACGACTGAGGCCATCCCTCTCTATACGCTGTTTAAGTTTTTGGTTGTCAGGTTCAACCGCGAGGGCAAAATTCAGGTTTGCCATGGTGTATTCATGAGCGCAGAAAACCTGCGTTGCAGGCGGTAATTGGGCGAGTAATTGCAAAGACTGATGCATCATGGGGTTTGTGCCTTCAAATACGCGACCGCAACCACCGGCAAACAGCGTATCTCCGCAAAACAACAAAGGCTCGCTGTTATCTCTGGCTGCGAAGTAGGCAATATGATCCAGCGTATGGCCCGGAATGGCGAGAACGCTGAAGTTCGTTCCTAATACCTGTATTTCATCTCCAGCGCGTACATGAAGTGCCTCCTGCGGTATATTTTCGGACGGCGGAGTAATGAGCTGAAGCTGTGGGTACTGCCTGCGTAAACCATCAATGCCACCGGTGTGGTCAAAATGATGGTGGGTAATAAGGATGCCTTCAAGATCGATAGAAAGCTGCTCGAGGCGGTCGATTACAGGGCTCGCATCTCCTGGATCAACTACCCATGCCTTGTTGTCACGGCGTATTAACCAGATATAGTTGTCGGAAAACGCCGAAATGGGTTCTACAGTAAGCATTGGTGCTCCATATAACTTGCTTCATCGTATGTGTAGGCTTATTTTAGCGAGTATTGTCGTCAATAGGAAAGGATCAAGGAGCAAGGCATGGAATTAGGCGCGTTTAACCGTTCGTTTTCGATGCAGCACTGGTTAGAAACGGATCTAGGCCAGACTCTGGTAGAAAGTGAACAAAAATTGCTCAATGATCGACTACAGGCCTGTTTTGGTTATCGCTTGTTGCAGCTGAGCTTTGGCGATGTGTCCTTATATGGCTGTAGCCGTATCGGTCATTGCTTTTCGTTGGCGCCGTCACAATTGGCTGGCAGCCATGGCGCGGTGGCCCACTACGAAGCCTTGCCGCTGGAGCAAGATTCAATCGATGTGGTGATCTTGCATCATGTACTGGAATTTTCTGATAATCCTCATCAGGTGCTGCGGGAGGCCCGTAGAATTCTGGTACCCAATGGCAAAATGTTTATTTTCGTGCTTAATCCCTGGAGTCTGTTTTCGCTACGTTGTCTGGCCTCCCGCCTGGCAGGCAATAAGTTTTGGCATCGACAATACCTCAGCAATAGAAAATTGCAGGACTGGTTATCGCTGCTTGAGCTAAAGCCCCATAGCCTTAATTACGGTTTTCATCATTTCCCTGTTAACAGCAGCCGATTTCTGCAAAAATCCCACCGCTTTGGCCAGTATGCACAACGTATTTCCATGCCCTTTGGCGGGGTTTATATGATTGAGGCCACTAAAGAGGTTAACCCCCTGACACCTGTTCGGTCACGATGGCAGGGCTGGAGTCGAGGTTTTCAAGGTCTGGGTGTTGCCCAGCCCACTATGCCGGTGTCTAACCGGGTGCATTAGGAGTTATATGAAGGGAATTATTATCTATACCGACGGCGCCTGTCGTGGTAATCCCGGCCCTGGTGGTTGGGGTGCGCTGTTTTCTTTTGGTGATATAAATTGGCGCTGGGTTAAGGGGCATTCTGGTGATCCTGGCAATGAAGCCGCAGATCGGCTTGCAAACCAGGGCATCGATGAGCTGCTGGCTGTGACGGGGTAATCATGAGACAAATTGTTTTGGATACAGAAACAACCGGACTTGAGCCCTCAATGGGCCATCGGATTATCGAGATCGGTTGTGTGGAAGTCATCAATCGGCAATTAACGGGCCGACATTATCATCAGTACATTAACCCAGAGATGGAGATAGACGCTGGGGCCTTTGAAGTTCACGGTATTTCAAATGATTTTCTGGCAGATAAACCTCTATTTGCTGCTATAGCCGATGATTTTATGAATTTTGTGCGTGGAGCGGAGTTAGTCATTCACAATGCGCCTTTTGATATTGGCTTTCTTGATACCGAAATGCGCAGGCTGGAAGCCGGTTTTGAAGGTGTGGCCAAGCAGTGTGGTGTGCTTGATACATTGGTCATGGCACGTAATATGTACCCCGGTGGGCGGAATAATCTGGATAGATTGTGCTCCCGGCTAGGCGTCGATAACTCTCAGCGTGATTTACACGGCGCTTTGCTCGATGCGGAAATTCTCGCTGACGTATACCTGTTGATGACCGGTGGTCAAACCGATCTTGAACTTGGCGGCCATCAGGGAGTTGGTGGGGCGGGGGGAGTTATTGGTTCAGATATTATTCGTTTGCAAGAAAATCGTCAGAAAACACCGATTTTATTAGCGACAGAGGAAGAGTTGGCCAGACATAAACAGTGGCTAAGTGCCCATCGCGGCGAACCGGAACAGGCGCTTTGGCCAGAGGAATCATAATTCAATACTGAATGACGCCAGGGCGTCATTTAGAGATGCTATAGCAAATACATGACTGCCAGTACACCCGTTATGCTCATGGTAATGGTATATGGCAGAGCCATGATCACCATGCGCCCGTAGGACAGACGAACAAGTGGCGCCAGCGCAGACGTCAGTAGAAACAGAAATGCAGCCTGGCCATTGGGTGTAGCGACGCTGGGCAAGTTTGTCCCGGTGTTAATGGCGATCGTCAGCAGATCAAAATGGCCGCGCGTGATGGTGCCATTATCCAATGCTTGCTTGATCTCATTGATATAGACCGTGGCGACAAACACGTTGTCACTAATCATCGATAACACACCATTGGCTATAAAGAACATCACAGGCTGAATCTCTATGTCCATTGCCAGCACAGCGGTGATGATGGGGGTAAACAAATGCTGCTCATGGATAACGGCAACAATGGCAAAGAAAACCACCAACAAGGCCGTAAAGGGTAGTGCTTCCTCGAACGCGTGGCCTATACGGTGCTCCTCGACAATACCATTAAAGGCCGTTTGAATTACGATAATAGCTAAGCCGATAAGTCCCACTTCTGCCATGTGGGTTGCCAGTGCAATGACCAGGAGTAGGGCTGAAAGCGCTTGTATTATTAGCGTTGCACTGTGACGTGCGGTACGGTTAGCGCGTTCGTTGGCATCAAATTCTTCCAGTACTTCGCGTACATTAGGAGATAATTTGGTGCCGTAGCCGAAGACGCCAGTCATCTCCAATACGGCGCAGGTGATAAGACCGACAACCAGTACTGGCATGCTAACGGGCGCCATGCGGATGAAAAATTCGTAGAAGTCCCAGCCGGCAGTTTGTGCAATGAGCAGATTTTGAGGCTCGCCAACTAAAGTACAAACGCCTCCTAGCGCGGTACCGACTGCACCGTGCATTAGCAAGCTGCGTAAAAACGCGCGGAAGGATTCAAGGTCCTCACGGTGATATTCCACCACGTGATCATCGGTGCTGTAATCATGGTCGTGGTGTATCTTTTTACCAGAAGCAACCTTGTGGTAAACGGAATAGAAACCTATTGCGACGGAGATAAGCACTGCTGTTACAGTCAGCGCGTCAAGAAACGCCGACAGAACGGCAGCGACAATACTGAATAACAGTGAAAGCATGACCTTGGAGCGTACTGTCAGCAGGATCCGGGTAAAAACAAAGAGTAATAGATCCTTCATGAAGTAGATGCCGGCAACCATGAACATTAGCAGCATAATCACCGGAAAATTGCTTAAAGTTTCTTGGTAGACGGCATCTGGTGAAGACAGGCCAATAGCGATGGCCTCAATGGCCAGTAAACCGCCTGGTTGCAATGGATAACATTTGAGCGCGAATGCCAGTGTAAAGATGAACTCGCCAATCAATACCCAACCAGCAATGAATGGGCCGGCGGCAAGGAGCAGAATCGGGTTGATCAGCAAAAAAGCCAGAATGGTATATTTATACCAGTCGGGAGACTGGCCCAGAAAGTTACGTCCGAAAGCCTGAGATAGAGATTGTGCCATGATATATTCAAATTCCTAATAGGAGTAGGAGCGGCTACATGTAGCCGGCTGCAGTTGTCGCTGAGCACGTACATTACCCTTTATTAGGGTATTTTCAAAGTATCACGGCTCATTGAGTGGCTGATTAGTCAGCTGGCGTATGTTACCACCTTTACAGGGCGGGAATAAGCACGCGTAAAATTCGATTTCGTTGCATGGCCGTGGTTTAATTGCCGGCTTTGCGGGTATTAGCCCGCAAATGGCCCCTAAATAAATGGAGAAGTTGCGTGGCAGCATTTTTTGCCGAATACGGCATGTTTTTACTTAAATCCCTGACTATTGTTATAGCCCTTGTTTTAGCTGTAGCGGGTATCGTTGCGGCAGCCCACCGGGGCGGCCAGGATGAAGACGGTCATGTCGAAGTGAAATCGATAAACCAGCGATTGGATCAGATGAAAGCAACTTTGCAGGACGCCGTATTGGATGACGCAGAAATTAAAGCGGTGGTGAAACAACAGAAAGAGAAAAACAAGGCGGAGGCAAAGCAGAAAAAGAAGGCCTCCAAAGGGAAAAAAACGGAAGATAGTATTGTCGAAAGACGGCGTAGGCTCTATTTACTCGATTTTCACGGCGATATACGTGCCCACGCTGTAGAGAATTTACGCGAGGAAATTACCGCCGTCCTGTTGTTAGCTGAAGCTCAGGATGAAATAGTGGTCAAGCTTGAAAGCGGTGGTGGTGTGGTACATGGCTATGGGCTTGCGTCGTCCCAGCTCAAGCGTATTACTGACAAAGGTGTGCCTCTTACCGTCAGTATTGATAAGGTTGCTGCCAGCGGCGGCTATATGATGGCCTGTATAGCTAATAAGATTATAGCCGCACCTTTCGCTATTATTGGCTCTATCGGTGTGGTTGCCCAGATCCCCAATTTCCATAAAATCCTAAAGAAGAATGATATTGATTACGAGCTGTATACCGCAGGCGAATATAAGCGCACGCTAACGATGTTCGGTGAAAATACCGATAAAGCGCGTACGAAATTTACCGAGGAGTTGGAAGATACACATGTTTTGTTTAAGGACTTTGTAAAGGCTAATCGACCTGTGGTGGACATAGACGCTGTGGCCACTGGAGAAACCTGGTTTGGCGAGCGGGCTATTGATAGTAAGCTGATTGATGAATTGGGTACCAGCGATCAATACCTGATGGACGCAAGCGCAGAAGCAGATATCTATCTTGTGAGCTTTAAACAGAAAAAGACTCTGCCCGAAAAGCTAGGCTTTTCGGCTGAAAATGCGCTGATGGGGATGTTTGACCGAGGGCTGAGAGAATTACGGGACGGCAAATTTTTTGGTTAGAACTTTTTCACAAGGATAACAAATTGCATTATGCTCAGATCATGTTATTTTAGTCTGTGATGGAAGTTCGAAAGCATATTCGGACACCCTGTATGTAGTCTAATTATAAATAAACACTAAGACCGAGAGGATTTGATAAATGAAAAAATTAATACCTGTTTTAGGTATGGCCAGCTTTTTACTCGTTGCATGTGGTGGCGAGCAGCCTGCTGCTCCAGTAACAGTCATTGAAGTTGATGATGTGGTTGTCGTTGATGAAGCCGGAGAAGTAGAAGCCGTTGCCGAAGTTATTTCCGTTGACGGTGTTGTTGAGTCTGTAGAGGTTGCTGTCGCTGATGCAATGGATTCTGCCGAAGAGGAAGCAATGGCTTCAGCTGAAGAGGCAGTCGACGATGCAGCGGATTCCGCTGATGAAGTTATGTCTGATGCTAGCGATGATGCTGCAGCCGCAGCTGAAGAGGCCATGGGTGACATGCCCAAGCCTTAATCTGAACTAGTCTCATAAGCCTTCTTTCTAAAGAAGGCTTTTTTTATACTCAAATATTGCTATATGTCCATTCTTTAAGTCATTAACATGGGATTTCCTGTCCTTACTGGATATCGAGGTGACAACCTCTTTGGAGTGGCTTTCTATGGCATGGAATACCGATTTCTTACCTAAACCTATCTACGAGTCTCTACCTTGGTCTTATGTACTTATTGGCATCTGGGGGGTTCTTGCTTTGGATCTCTGGGTTGCTGAAATATCTGCAAGTTTATTAATAGCGGCCGGTATGCTGGTGCTTTATTGGCGTTTTTCCTATCGCAGAGACGCTAAAGCCGAGCTGGCAAGACGTAAACGGGAGCGCCGGGAGAGGCGGCATCAACACGATTTCTGAATGGCTAGACCATTTTAACAATGCTAGTTGCCAAAGTTTAATAGCAAACCAGTTGAGACTTTGCCCTCAACTGGTTTAAATCTGCGCCTGATACATAATATGTCTTATCGTTGAAGGAGCACCACATGACCGAGCTTGTAAAGGCTGCCCCCACCAAACCCCGTAAACTCAATAGCATCCAATCCTGGGATATGGAAACTGATGTCGCCATCGTGGGTTTTGGTGGTGCGGGGTCCTGTGCCGCTCTGGAGGCCTCAGAAAACGGCGGTCAGGTAATACTTTTTGAACAAGCCAGCGCTAGCGGTGGCTCCACAGCTTTGTCCAGCGCAGAGATATACATGGGCGGTGATGGTGGCACACGGGTGCAGCAAGCCTGTGGTTATCAAGATACCAATACCGATATGTTCAATTATCTAATGGAATGTGGCGGCCCTCAGGCAGATGAAGCAAAGATTCGACACTATGTCGAAGGTAGCATAGGCCATTTTGATTGGTTAACCGGCAAAGGTGTGCCCTACAAAGATAGCGAATACAAAGAGCGGGCGATTATGTCAATGACCGACGATTGTCTGTTGTATACCGGTAATGAGAAGGCTTGGCCATTCAACGAATTGGCTAAACCTTGCCCTCGAGGTCATAACCTCGAAGTTGACGGTGATAATGGTGGGCCACTGTTGATGAAGATATTGACAGACAATGTTGATCAAAACGATGCCATCACGGTATGTTATGAGAGCCGTGTATTGACTTTGATTGTCGACGATGGCGGCGTAGTTGTGGGTTTGGTGGCAAGGGTCGACGGAAAAGAAAAAAATGTTAAGGCTCGTAAAGGCGTCATCCTTTGTGCAGGTGGCTTTGTCATGAACGATGAAATGTTACAGAAATATGCACCTGCATTGCTGAAGGCCAACGCAAAAATAGGCAACCCCGGTGACACGGGTACCGGTATTCTAATGGGAATGGGAGTTGGTGCTGCGGCCATTAATATGCACGAAGGTTTTGTCAGTCTGCCCTATTATCCGCCATCCACCTTAACTAACGGTATTTTGGTTAACTCGCAAGGTCAGCGTTTTATTAACGAAGACTGTTATCACGGACGGGTTGGATATTACGCCCTGCAGCAGCACGGCGACCGTATCTATATGATCTTTAGCGCAGAAGACTTTGGTGAATATCAGACTCAGAGTTACCTGGGCGCGGATATTGCTGGTACTGGTGATACCATTGAGGAGCTGGAGCAAGAGCTGAAATTGCCCGAAGGCAGCCTGCAGGAAACCTTGAGTTATTACAACCGATACGCAGAACAGGGTAGAGACCCCAAGTTTCATAAATCAGATGCTTGGTTAAAACCCATGCAAGCGCCGTTTGCCGCGCTCGACTGCACAGTGGGAAGGGGGGCTTTTTACCCCTATTTCACACTCGGTGGATTAGATAGCAAGCCTACCGGTGAAGTACTCACCCCAACCAGCGATGTGATTCAGGGTTTGTATGCTGCAGGTCGTACTACTGCAGGCCTGCCGCGCAGAGCGGCAGGTTACGCCAGTGGCATGTCTGTTGGCGATGCCACTTATTTTGGTAGAATGGCGGGTATTAGTGCCACAACGGCGGTAAATAACATCGACTAGATACGCATCCAGCGCAGGCGATTGGCATTGCTTACCACGGTTAGTGATGACAGTGCCATCGCCACACCAGCGATGACCGGGCTTAGTAATAAGCCTGTAAATGGGTACAAAAGCCCAGCAGCGATTGGAATACCAGCGAGGTTATAGATAAACGCACCAGCCAAATTTTGATAGATGTTTTTCACGGTGGCACGTGAAATAGCGATTGCCTGGCTAATGCCTTTAAGTGAGCCAGATACCAGAGTCAGGTCAGCACTTTGCATTGCGATATCGGTGCCTGTTCCCAGTGCAATGCCTATATTAGCCTGCGCCAGCGCGGGAGCATCATTAACGCCATCTCCTGTCATGGCGACGATCTTGCCCTGTTGCTGTAGGGTTTTGACTATTTCCAGTTTATGTTCGGGAAGCAGTTCGGCAAAACATTGTTCAATGCCCACTTCTTTTGCCACCGCTTGAGCCGCGGCCTGGTTGTCGCCGGTTAACATGATGACTTCTATACCGCGTAATTGAAGCTCGGCGATAGCGGCTTTTGAGTCGGCTTTGACGGTATCAGCAAGAACCAGGCAGCCGAGTATGTTCTCCGCATTTGCTATGTAGACCAGTGTGCCTTGCTCATTTTTTCTGCCTTCAATAGCATATTCTAGTTGCGGCTTTGTGAAGCCCTGAGTTTGTAGATAATGGCCATTGCCTAGAAATATTTGCTGTGTCTGGTATACCGCCGTAACGCCTTTGCCGGCCACGGCAGAGAAGGCATCAATATGTGGAATATCGACTGCCTTGCGGTGGGCGATCGCGACAATTGCTCTGGCAATGGGGTGCTCAGAATATTGCTCCAAAGCGGCGGCTAATCCCAGTAGTGTATTTTCGTCCGTATTGGAGGTAAGTATTTCGGTGACTTCAGGTTTACCCCGTGTGATGGTGCCGGTTTTATCGAGTACAACGGTGGTGACTTTGCTTAACTGCTGCAGCGCATCGCCGTTTCTAATCAAAATACCGCTACTCGCAGCGCGAGTGACTCCGACAAGTACCGATATAGGCACTGCTAGTCCAAGGGCACAGGGACAGGCGATAACCAGTACAGTCACCGATGTGACCATGGCATAGGCGATGACAGGTTGCGGACCCCATAGCAACCAGAGAAGCGCAGTTACAACTGAAATCAGAATTACAGCCGGTACAAATACCGCGGCAATGCGGTCGGTAAGTTTGGCTATTTCGGGTTTGCTCGCCTGTGCTTGTTTGACTGAATCAACGATACGTGCCAGCGCGGTATTTCCACCCACTCTATTGGCTTTAATCAGCAGAGTGCCTTGCAGGTTGATGGAACCAGCTACCACTCTATCAAGCGCAGCTTTATCGACGGGCATGGATTCTCCGGTCAGCATTGCTTCATCCACGCTGGAGTGGCCGAGTTTAACCACACCGTCGACAGGAATTTTTTCTCCCGGCCTGACTCGTACCAAGTCTCCAATGCGAATTGCCGCTACCGGTACATCGGTTTCCTGATCGGCCTCAACACGATGGGCGATCTCCGGTTGCAGAGACAAAAGCCCCCACAGGGCCTCACTGGCTTTACCTCGGGCACGTAGTTCGAGTGCCTGGCCCAGATTAACCAGGCCTACTATCATTAACGAGGCCTCAAAATAGACATGGCGGGCCTGTTCAGGCAGCCAATCGGGCAGCACAACGACAAACATTGAGTAAAACCAGGCAGCCCCGGTGCCCAATGCAATGAGTGTATCCATGGTGGCATATCCACCACGCGCAGCATTTAGCGCACCGCGATAGAAGTGACCGCCACCCAGTATCAGTACGATGCCACTCAAGATGCCAATCACTAACCATTCAATTTGATCACGCGGCGTCAAAATCATCATGTTGTCGATAAACATGCCGTAAATCATTACCGGAATGCCCAGTCCGAGAACCAATACAGTGTTGCGCAGATTCTTCCTGTACTGGTTTTTATCCTGTTCCGTTTTCTTAGCCATTGCTTCGCGGGGAGCGCCAATACGGCTTGCTTCATAACCCAAGGCGTCAATTGCGGCGATAAGCTGGGCAATAGTACTACTGCCCTCAATCATAGCCTCGCCAGTGGCGAGGCTATAGGAAGCAGCAGTAACGCCTTTCACTTTATGTAGAGCTGCCTCTACTTTTGTGACACATCCGGCGCAGCGGGGCCCGCTAATTGTAAGGTATATGGTGTCACTAGATTCCATTGCCACAGTCTCTGGTCCTTGGATGGATAAGCAGTGCAGATATCGGTTTATAATAATGCGTATATTTAGTCATTTATGCTACAGCAAAATTACGCTATATTGGCCGACTATTTTTTCTTAAGGGCTTTTCATTGTTAAATTATCGTTCTTACCTTGCTCCGGCAATTATGATCCTGAGCCTGGGTATCTCGTCCTCGCTACATAGCGAGCAACGGCAAAATTCGCTTAAGCCCCAATACGAAACCATCACAGTAACGGCAAGTCGACGCAATTACGATCCTACAAATTTGGCGGGTAACTTGACTGCAATCAATGCGCAGTCGCTGGCGGATACCAGTCATATACATATCAATGAAATTGCCTCTCAATCGCCTGGTGTCTGGATTAGCCGCGGCAACGGACAAGAGCATCTTACCGCTATACGTTCCCCAGTGTTGACGGGAGCCGGTTCTTGTAGCGCCTTTCTTATGGCCGCAGACGGTATTCCGCTGCGCTCTGCCGGCTTTTGTAATGTTAATGAACTGTTCGAGGCTAATACTGAGCAGGCGCGGCAAATTGAAGTGATTCGAGGGCCTGGCGGCACCTACTATGGTTCTAATGCATTGCATGGTGTGATAAATGTGATAAATCAACCGCGTTATGTCGAACCAATATCAAGTGTGGGCCTGGAGTTGGGACCCTATGACTATGGGCGAATTAAAGCTAAAACCGAACAGGGTGATAGCGACAATGGCTGGTTTATTGAAGCTAACTATGCCAACGATGGAGGTTACAAAGACAGTAGCGGTTATAAACAAGGCAAAATGAATGCAGGCAACCGAGTCACTACAGATAATCTGCTGATCGATAATATGTTTGCCCTAACCTCGTTAGACCAACAAACCGCAGGCTTTATCAAGGACTATAAAGCGTATAAAGATGAGGATAAAAAGCAAGATAACCCGAACCCTGATGCCTACCGTAAATCCCACTCATTACGTTGGTATACACGAATTCAAAATACCGATGAAAGCGATGTGCAGTGGCAGGTAACACCGTTTTTACGTCATACTGAAATGGAATTTCTGCAGCACTTTTTCCCTTGGCAGTCTATCGAGGAAAACGGGCATAGCAGTATCGGTATTCAATCGAGTGCCACAAAAACTTTCAGCGAGATTTTTGAGGCGAGTATTGGGCTGGATCTCGAATATACCAATGGCTATTTGAAAGAGTATCAACCAGACCCATTTTCACCGACTATCCCTCAGGGTGAACACTACGATTACCAGGTTGAAGCGACTACGGTAGCACCTTTTGCAGCACTGCAATATACACCTAATGAGAGTTGGCAATTAAACGCCGGTTTGCGTTATGACAATACAATGTATCGCTATGAAAATGAATTGAGTGACGGTAGTGCTTGTGCACCTGAAGTCACTAATTGTCGCTTCTATCGCCCTGAGGATAGTAGTGATCGCTTCAACGACTGGTCGCCGAAATTTTCAGCGCTCTATCGACCTAAAGATAACCAACAACTTTATTTATCGATATCTCGCGGCTTCCGGGCTCCTCATACCAGTGAGTTATATCGACTACAGAACGGCCAGCAAGACGCCGATATTGATTCGGTGCGCCTGGATAGTTTGGAGCTAGGGTGGAGAGGGCAGTTTTCCAGAGTCGATCTGGAATTTGTTTTGTTTACCATGGAAAAGAGTAATATTATTTTTCAGGATACGCAGCGCAATAATGTCGATGGCGGTGAAACAAGCCATGACGGTTTTGAGGCCTCGTTAAAAACAAGCCTCACCGATACGCTATTTTTTAATGCCAATGCAAGCTATGCAGTCCACAAATACAGCAACGATATTAATATCGGAACTGAGAATCTCAATAATAACGATGTGGATACCGCACCACGCTGGTTAGCTTCTGCGCAGTTTGACTGGCGAATAAATTCGGCAATTAGTAGCCAGTTGGAATGGGTTCACGTAGATGAATATTTCATTGACCCTGAAAACAGACATACCTATGAAGGCCACGATCTATTTCACCTTCAGGCGCAATGGCAGATCAATGATGGCTGGCGTGCGCAGGCGCGGATTTCCAATCTGACTAATGAAGACTACGCGGAAAGAGCCGATTTTGGTTTCGGTAGCTATCGGTATTTTGTTGGTCAGCCTCGCGGGCTGTATGTTTCGATTATTGCCGATTTGTGACGGTCATGTTTTCTACAGACAGAGCTATTAATGAGAAACGAGAATATTCAGCATCTACGGATCTAGATATAGTGGATCATAACACTTGTACCTATGGCCATATTTTCCAGTTTAGTAATTTGAGAGAGAATTCATGACCTTGGCTAGCTATGGCCGATTAGTGTCATCACTTTGTTTATGCCTGTGTGCTGTTGTCGCTTTACCCGCATGGGCCGATGGCGACGTCAGTCGAATACCCATTATAGGTGCCCCACCGGGCACTGTGGGTTTGGGGTTTGGTTTGCGATATGGCGCTAGCCCTTATATTGGAGTGGATACAATATCGTCGGTTTCTAACGAGAATAACTATGATCTGGTTCCTCTATATCTCTATGAGGGGGAATATCTGTATTCCCACGGAACTTCTTTTGGCGCGCATTTATTTCGCAATAATACTTTCACTTTCGATATATTAGCTCGAGTGCGTTTTGATCGTTTGGAACCAGAGTCTAGCCCTGTGCTCGAAGGAGTAAATGAGCGTGAACAATCTCTCGATACAGGTTTTGGCCTCGGTATAAAGGGTAATTGGGGCGAATTGCGGGCTGAGTGGGTGCACGATAGTCTGAATGTTCACCAGGGCCAGGAGGTCGATCTTACCTATCGTTATACTTGGAGGTTTGGCAAGTTGATGCTGTCACCATTTGTGAGCGCTATTTGGCAGGACGAAAATTTAACCAATTATTACTACGGCGTGAGTCTAAGTGAAGTTGCTCCGGGCAGGCCCTACTATCAAGCCGACGATCAACAATTTATGCGTATTGGTTTGAATACCAGTTATCAACTTAGCGAGCGTTGGTGGCTTTACGCTAATGTGGCCTGGAGCGAACTGGGGGATGAAGCTCAGAATAGCCCCATCACGGATAAGCAACACACAGCCGCAGCTATGCTGGGAGCGAGCTATTACTTTGGTAATGTCAACAAAGCTACCATGCTCAATGGTGACGACTCCGGTGCGCGACTCAACGAATGGTCATGGAAAGTATATTACGGCTATACCGCGCAGGAAACTTTTCACAAGGTCCACCGCGGACACATTCAGTCCAGTGAACGAGTAGATACTAATCTGGTTGGGGTTACATTTGGCAAGCTGTTGATGGCAGGCCCGCGGATAGAGTATTACGGTAAATTTTCAATAAACCGGCGCCTGGAGCACGAATATCAGGATGACTTCTGGGAATACAACGCCTTCGTTATGGCGATGGGGCGCGGCTATTCGCCCTGGTCCAAGCGAGAACTGTTTCGTTACGGCTTTGGTTTTGGTTTTTCCTATGCGGAGGAGGTGCCTATTATCGAACAGGCTAAACAAGCGGCGGGGGATAAGAATACTGCGCGTTTCCTCAATTATCTGGAGGCGCAATTCGACGTACCATTACGGAATTTCTTTGACAGCAAAGCAGTGAAGGATTGCTACGTGGGTGTAACAATTGTGCATCGCTCGGGGATATTTGCGACCTCGGATATACTCGGTAATGTATCTGGTGGATCGGATGTATTTACTGGTCATCTGGAGTGTATGCGATGAAGAACGTACTAATTATTCTTTCTTTTGTCGCCGTCTTATTAGGTTGTGTAAATCCCAATATGCCTGTCAGCAGCGTTAATGAAGCGGATCTGGAAGGCGCGCATAAAGCTGTAGAGGCCTTTCAGGAAGTTGAAGCACTACTGCCTTATTTCAAAGATGCCGTTGCCTATGCGGTATACCCGGTGGTAGTACGCGGAGGCGCTGGCGTTGGCGCCGCGTATGGTAGCGGTTGGTCATTCCGTCAGGATACGGTCGATGGCAAGACCCGCGTATTTCAGGTCGACATTGGGCCCCAGCTTATACTTGAGTCTTATCGACACATTATCTTTTTCCAGACAGAAAAAGCCTACCAGTCTTTTCAACATAATAAGGCAGAATTTTCCGGTCAGTTTAATATAGCCTTGGTAACAATTGGGACTTCGATTACCCCGGCCTATAATCAGGAAGTGGCCGCCTTTAGCCAATTGCATGTTGGCGCGGGTATTGAAGCCTCAGTCGGGGCTCATAGTTATACCTTTACGCCAGTTAAAAATTGATTTTAATGGCATTCAGAACATATCTGATTCACTAGGCGATTGTGAGACGTCAGAATTAAAAAACCAGCAGCTGTTAGCTGCTGGTTTAATTGAAAGGCCGGCAAATTTTCGAGCACGGCTTCCTACGATAAAGCTATTGGGTTTAGAATTTCGCTGTAGCTGTTAACCACAATTTTTTCGTGTCAACTGAAAAGTCGTCGGCTTTGTAGTCAGCATACTTGAGGCTTAGCCCATAGTTGTCGAATTTTCTGCCGATTGAAATACCCCACTCAGAACCCAGTTTGCCTATTTCTGAGGCACTGCTGTCGTCTGATTTAAATTGATGATAGACAGCACTTAGCTTAACGCCTGACACTGTTCCACCAATAACGCCGTAAGCATCTTTGATGCCACCGGTAATATTACCCGCGCCGAGATTGAGAAATTTGTCAGTCCAACCCTGGAATTTATGCAGCGTGGCCAATGATGTGATGAACTCTCCATTTTCACCGTCGGCTCCAAGTACTTCGTAACCAACTTTAAGTGTTACTGGCTGAAAATTAACACCAGCTTCTGCGAGGTAGTAATTGGCTTTATAGTCACGAGTGTTATTTTTTGCGTCGCTCTGCTGCGCAAATTCCAGCGCATAGGTGAATTTAGTCTCGTCTCCGGTACTGCCAGCGAAGCGTAAACCCGCAGTGGTGGTCGAGAATTTTCTGACGTTGTCATTCTCAATGCCGTAGTAATATGCAGTCAACTTGCCCAATGACCATCCGCTGTAGGCCGCGTTCAAAAGATTGGTTTGAACATTGTGGGTCGAAATTGGGTTGTCCTCAGAAAAAATACGATGCACTCGATAAACGTAGGAGTAACTCAATTTAAAGTTTTCTAATGCATCGGTTGAGGCAGTAAAACCATCATAAGTTTGCTCGTTCTGGCGAAAGCCTACACCACCGACGTGACGCTGGTTGTCCAGATTGATTCTTTGACGACCATATTTAAAATCTGAATCGGCTACATGGTAATTCAGCCATAGCTGATTGACTTGAGTGATCTCAGGATCGGCAATCACCGCCTTGTCTGGGTAAGTATTATCGTTAGGCGCAGTATTGTATTCGTCGTTACCGATAGCGGTAGTGTTATCGACTTCACCAAAAGCGGTAAAACCATTAAAGTCTCCGGTTTTGTAGTTAAGCCGTGAGCGCAGAGTGAAGGCATTAGTATCATCCTTGTTCGCTTGGTCGACGTCTTCATAGCGGAGACGGAAGTCCAGTCCCGCTTTACCGGCCTGTATGGCTTCGGTGAGTGAATCGGCAGCAACGGCGGGTAGTGCAATTGCAGTTGAGGCGGCTATTAACGCCAGTGCGAGTTCAGTCTGTTTCATAATATTTCCCTTTTGTATGTCGAGTGCTCATGGTCGCTCTCTAGTGGAGCTATAATCTGTATTGCAAAAATTAAGCCAATCTTTCTTTTAACAGGGCAGTACTCTGTTGGTTTGCTAATTGTGGGTGTACCAATGGCGCCAGACCCCGTTGGTAATACCCATGCTACTGTTTACCAAGCGCGTTTTTCACGCACGATTTGATAGCGGCGTCCTAAATACCAGACGGGTGCACTGATTATGTGCACAAGGCGGGTGAACGGGAAAACCAGTACGATGCTAATGCCAAAAAATACATGCAACTTGTAGAGGATATGAACCCCTGCAATTGACGTGGCGGCCATCTCGGGGTTAAACACCACAATGCTCTGTGCCCAATTGGCCAGCAATAACATCACCGAGCCATCCATATGTTCGGCAGACACCACGATAGTGGCAAGACCGAGACATAGCTGAATAAACAGCAATATCAAAACCATTAGGTCACCGGTGCTGCCGGTTGCCCTGACTCTGGGGTCGGTAATACGGCGGTGTAGCAACATGACCAGGCCTAACAGGCAGATCAAACCGAAAAATCCGCCAGAAACCATCGCGAGTAACTGTTTGTTTTCAGTTGAAATGACATAGTGGTACACCGCTTCGGGTGTTAACAGACCGATGATATGTCCGCTAAGCACAAAGATAATACCAATGTGAAAAGCGTTACTGGCGAGCACCATGCCTTTGGTGCGCATCAGCTGGCTCGAACCGGCTTTCCAGGTATATTGCTCGCGATCAAAACGTATCCAGCAGGCAACCACACAAACCGCGATTGCAATATAAGGATACAGGCCAAATAAAATATAATTTAGAGAGTGATTCATGATGCGGGTACTCCCACAGGTGGGTTGTAGTGTTGCGGCGCGTCAGTCAGGTTCAATGGCTGCGACAGGTTCGCGTCGGCGGCCTTGTTCCGGTTGTCCATGCTGGGGCAGCTGAGATTATCAGCACCCCAGGTGACAGCGACTTCTTCCCATTCCTTGTCCAGCGCTTCAGGTGTGTTGTCGGGTTCCTCGCCGGCAACCTCGACTAATTCGGAAGCCAGCAGTTCAGGCTTTCCGGCAATGGTGAGCAGAGCAGTGAAAAGATGATTGTATGAACTCTCTCGCTCGATAAGTCGAGCGCCGATACGGGCGATGATATGTCCGACGTCGGCCAGCCATTCCCTCGCTATCAAATCTGGCTGTCGAGCCAGATATTCGAGGAACAGAGGTAGATAGTCGGGTAATTCCTTCGAGTCCATCTCAAAGCCATTTTGCTCATAAATACTCATGAGATCGACCATCGCCTGTCCGCGGTCACGAGATTCTCCGTGAACGTGCTCGAATACATGCAGAGACATAGAACGACCCTGATCAAACAGCAGACCGTACTCTTCCTGTGCATCCATCAAGTCGGCATCGTAAATCTCGTTAAGCAGAGCGAGCAGCTCTGCCCGTTGATCCGGAGATATCTCTCTGGACTCGCTAATAAGCATCGCCATATCGGTCTGGTGCTGGCTGACCTCAGCAGAGGGGTAATGCATCAAATGAGCTATAACCTGTAGTATTTGCATGATTACTCCTCCCAGATCTGAACAGTCTGGATAACATCCTTCCTGTTCGTCTTTTTAGCACCAAACATGTTGGTGTCGCTGTTTCCATCACCGCAACCGTTGCCAAAAGTAAAGCCGCAGCCTTGTGACTCATCCTGTGCCAGAGTCAATGCTTCTTCTCTGTGCGCGGTGGGTACAACAAAGCGATCTTCGTAGTTTGCGATAGCCAGGTAGCGGTACATTTCTTCAACCTGATGTTTACTCAGGCCAACGTCTTCCAGTACTGCTAGATCTTCTACCTGTTCAACATGCTGAGCGCGTTTGTAGGCACGCATTGCCAGCATGCGTTTGAGAGCCAGTCGTACGGGGCCTTCATCACCTGCTGTGAGCATATTGGCGAGATACTTGATGGGAATACGCAAAGAGTCGACATCGGGTATAACGCCTGACAAGCCGATATGTCCTGCATCTGCAGCACCCTGAATGGGTGACAGTGGTGGCACATACCAGACCATTGGCATGGTGCGGTATTCCGGGTGCAGTGGCAGAGCTAGCTGCCAATCAACTGCCAGCTTGTAGACCGGAGATTGCTGGGCTGACTCAATGACAGAATCGGGAATGCCATCTTTGCGGGCCTGGGCAATAACCGCTGGATCGTTAGGATCCATAAATACTGACAGTTGCTCTTTATACAGATCCGTTTCAGATTCTGTAGCAGCCACTTCAGCAATGCGATCGGCATCATAAAGCAGTACGCCAAGGTAGCGAATACGCCCTACGCAAGTCTCGGAGCAGACCGTTGGCTGGCCGGCTTCAATACGTGGATAGCAGAAGATACATTTTTCTGACTTGCCGGATTTCCAGTTAAAGTAGATTTTCTTGTAGGGACAGCCGCTAACACACATGCGCCAGCCTCGGCATTTATCCTGATCAATCAAGACGATACCGTCTTCCTCGCGTTTGTAGATCGCGCCACTTGGACAGGAGGCAACGCAGGCGGGGTTAAGGCAATGTTCGCACAAGCGGGGCATATACATCATAAAGGTGTTTTCATACTCACCGTAGATGTCTTTTTCTATTTGATCGAAGTTTTTATCCTTGCTGCGCTTGGAAAACTCGCCGCCGAGAATTTCTTCCCAGTTGGGTCCGCTTTCAATTTTCTCCATACGTTTGTTGCTAATTAGCGAACGCGGCCTAGCCGTAGGCTGGTGTTTACCTTGCGCCGCAGTATGCAGATGCTGGTAGTCAAAGGTAAACGGCTCATAGTAGTCATCAATTTGAGGCATATCGGGGTTGGCGAATATTTTCGACAATACCGATAATTTTCCACCAATTTTTGGGACTAAAGAGCCATCGTCCTTGCGTTCCCAACCGCCTTTCCATTTGTCCTGGTCTTCCCAGTTGTTGGGGTAGCCAACGCCAGGTTTGGATTCAACATTATTGAACCAGGCGTATTCCATTCCTTCACGTGAGGTCCAGACATTTTTACAGGTTATGGAGCAGGTGTGACAACCGATACATTTATCGAGATTGAGCACCATGCCAATTTGAGATCTAATTTTCATGAGTCAGTCTCCTTAAACGTCTTGTGGAAGTGGTTGGGGAAGATCATCGGTGTCTGAGCCTTCGAGCCAGTCCACATTAGCCATCTTGCGCACCACAACCATTTCGTCGCGGTTACAACCAACGGTACCGTAGTAGTTAAAGCCCCATGACTGCTGAGCATAGCCGCCAATCATATGCGTGGGTTTCATTACAACGCGAGTGACCGAGTTGTGGTGCCCGCCACGGGTACCCGTTAGGGAAGAGCCCGGTACGTTCACAATACGTTCCTGTGCGTGATACATCATTACGGTGCCGTTTTTGACGCGCTGTGAAACTACTGCCCGGCAAGCGATAGCGCCGTTGACGTTAAACACATCGAGCCAGTCGTTATCTTCAATGCCGACACTCTGGGCATCGTCTTCAGATAGCCAAACGATGGGACCACCACGCGACAAGGTCAGCATCAACAGGTTGTCGGAGTAGGTGCTGTGTATTCCCCATTTTTGGTGCGGGGTGAGGAAGTTCAGCACAATTTCCTTGTTGCCGTTGGGCTTGGCATCTTTCATTAGCTCAACAGCTCGGGTAGCAATAGGTGGCTTATAACCAATTAATTGCTCGCCAAAGGCCTGCATCCACTTGTGGTCCTGGAAGAATTGCTGACGTCCGGTTAGGGTGCGCCAGGGAATCATTTCATGCACATTGGTATAGCCGGCGTTGTAGCTTACATGTTCGTCTTCCAGCCCTGACCAGGTAGGAGAGGAGATAATTTTTCGTGGTTGTGCCTGTAAGTCGCGGAAACGAATTTTTTCGTCCTGCTTGGGTTTGGCCAAATGAGTATGATCTCGACCGGTTAATACCCCCAGAGCTTCCCAGGCCTTTACTGCAACCGTACCGTTTGTTTCGGGTGCCAGAGTCAGAATAACTTCTGCGGCATCAATGGCAGTTTCAATACGTGGACGATTTTCACTGATACCTTCTTCTGTGACGGTATAGTTGAGCTGCTTGAGGAAGTCGACTTCTTCGTCGGTATTCCAATTGATACCCTTGCCACCATTGCCCAGTTTCTCAAGCGCGGGGCCGAGAGAAGTGAACTTTTTATAGGTGGCGGGGTAGTCGCGTTCTACCACTGCAATGTTGGGTGCGGTTTTTCCAGGGATGAGTTCACACTCGCCCAGTTTCCACTCTTTAACATCGAAGGGTTGGGCCAGTTCTCCCGGGGAGTCGTGAAGAATCGGAATGGTAACGATATCTTTTTCAATACCCAGATTGCCTTCAGAGACCTCAGAGAATTTCTTCGCAATGCCCTTGTAAATATCCCAGTCAGAGCGCGCTTCCCAAGCTGGATCGGTTGCCTTGGACAAGGGGTGAATGAACGGGTGCATGTCGGAGGTATTTAAATCGTCTTTTTCATACCAGCAAGCGGTCGGCAATACGATATCCGAATACAGGCAGGTTGATGACATACGGAAATCCAGCGTAGTTACCAGATCCAGTTTGCCAGTAGGCGCATCGGCCACCCAATCAGCTTCCTTGGGAAGAATACCGCCGCTGATGCCGTTATCCTCGTTCATAACGCCATTTTTGGTGCCCAACAGATACTTGAGCATATACTCATGGCCTTTACCGGAAGAGCCCAGCAAGTTTGAGCGCCAGATAAACATGTTGCGAGGGAAATTATTTGGGTCATCAGGTGATTCACAGGCGAATCTGATATCACCGCTCTTCAAGCCATTAACGACATAGTCTTTCGGGTCTACGCCAGCCGCCTGAGCCTCACGCGCAATTTTGAGCGGGTTGCGGTTTAACTGTGGAGCACTTGGCAGCCAACCCATACGCTCGGCTTTGATATTGTAGTCGAGCATGTGTTCAGGCATTTGGTCACTGTTAGCCATGGGTGATAATACGTCATGAATATTGACCTTTTCGTGACGCCATTGTGACGAGTGAGCATAGAAGAACGAGGTTGAGTTCATTTGCCTTGGCGGACGATTCCAGTCCAGACCAAAGGCCAGTGGTTGCCAGCCGGTTTGCGGACGCAGTTTTTCCTGTCCTACATAATGCGCCCAGCCACCGCCACTTTGACCAACACAGCCACACATGATCAGCATATTGATCAAACCGCGGTAGTTCATATCCATGTGGTACCAGTGGTTCATCGCTGCACCCACTATAATCATCGACTTGCCGCGGGTTTTATCCGCATTATCAGCAAATTCACGCGCTACCTGAATAATTTTGGCACGTCCTACACCGGTAATTTTCTCCTGCCAAGCGGGTGTATTAGGTACCGATTCATCATCGTAGCCGGTAGCAACATTGTCGCCCCCCAAGCCGCGATCGATGGCATAGTTGGCCATCATCAAGTCGTATACGGTGGCCACTTTAACTTTAGAGCCATCGGCCTGTGTCAGAGTACGGGTAGGTACACGACGGAATTGAATGTCATCGCCTTCCTGGTGCTGCCAGTGATCATGCTCCTGGCCGCCAAAATACGGGAAAGCAATTTCGTCAACGCTATCGCAACTGTCAATGAGTGACAGTTGCAGGCTGGTTTCCTTGCCTTCACCACCTTCACGATCCTCGATATTCCACTTGCCGGATTCTCCCCAGCGATAGCCGATAGAGCCCTGAGGTGAAACCAGGCTATTACTGGGTTCATCTATAGCTATGGTCTTCCACTCGGGGTTATTGTCCTGGCCCAGGTTGTCAGCAAGGTCACTGGCACGCAAGAAACGCGTTGCGCGGTAGCCCTTTTCAAACTCCTCCAGATTAACCAGCATCGGCATATCTGAGTAGCGGCGTACATATTCAGAGAAATATGGACTTGGGTTGTCGAGGTGAAATTCTTTCAGGATAACGTGACCAAAGGCCATTGCGATTGCAGCATCAGTACCTTGCTTGGGGTTGAGCCACATATCAGCCAGCTTTGATGCTTCTGAATAGTCTGGAGTAATCACTATGCCTTTGGCACCCTTATAGCGAACCTCGGTAAAGAAGTGCGCATCGGGCGTGCGTGTTTGAGGCACGTTTGAGCCCCAAAGAATCAGGTAGTTTGAGTTATACCAGTCAGCTGATTCAGGTACATCGGTTTGCTCGCCCCATACTTGAGGGGAGGCGGGTGGCAAATCGCAGTACCAGTCATAGAAGCTCATGCAGACGCCGCCGATGAGTGACAGATAGCGGCTACCCGCTGCGTAAGAAACCATCGACATAGCAGGAATCGGGGAGAAACCTACGACGCGATCAGGGCCGTATTTCTTGATGGTATAGACGTTAGCGCTGGCGATGATTTCGTTGACTTCGTCCCAGGTAGAACGCACAAAACCTCCCATGCCGCGTGCTGATTTGTAGCTTTCTGCACGTTGCGGGTCTTCTACAATAGCCTCCCAGGCATCTACCGGGTTGTCATACTGTTGGCGCAAATCACGCCACAGCTTGAGTAGTGGCTTGCGTACTTTGGGATATTTTAGACGGTTGGCACTGTACAGATACCAGGAATAACTAGCACCACGTGGACAACCGCGGGGCTCATGATTGGGTAAGTCTGGACGGGTACGGGGGTAATCGGTTTGCTGGGTTTCCCATGTGACCAATCCGTTTTTCACATAGATTTTCCAACTACACGAGCCGGTACAGTTAACACCATGAGTGGAGCGCACAATCTTGTCGTGCTGCCAGCGCTGACGGTAGCCGTCTTCCCATGCACGGGATTCGTTGACGGTTTCACCGTGGCCATCGGCGAACTCGCCGGTTTTCTTCTTGAAGAACTGTAACCTGTCCAGGAAATGGCTCATGACATTTGCCTCTCTATATTAATATTTTTGTGCGGGGTGCAAACACCCCGCGATTCTTTCTTATGGGTTGTAGAACTCGCCACTTTTACGTAGGTAGAAGAACCAGTTCAGCAGGATGCACAGGCCGTAGAACGCTGCGAAGCCGTATAGTGCAACCTCAGGGGTACCCGCCTTGATCTGCTCACCAAATACCTTGGGTATATAGAATGCCCCGTAGGCAGCAATTGCAGATGTCCAACCTAATACGGGTCCGGCCTGTTCTTTGTTAAATACGTTTGGAATAGTGCGGAACGTTGAACCGTTACCAATACCCGTTGCCGCAAACAAAATCAGGAACAATACGAAGAAGGGCATGAAGTATTCTTCGGGAGTGGCTGAGTTGTAGGCAGCTTTCATGTAGTGGGCAACCGCCAGAGCGCTTACAACCATCACCACTGAAACAATCTGGGTGACAAGAGCGCCGCCAAGTTTGTCTGACATCCAGCCGCCAACGGGGCGTATCAGCGCGCCAATAAATGCACCCATCCAGGCGTACATCAGCGCAGAGGGGCCATTAGCATTAATGGCATCATGAGTCATCACGCCGTCGACCATGATGTGCTGGTAGCCAAAGATAATTTTAATGGCCAGCGCAAAAGCAGCAGAGAAGCCGATGAATGAACCAAAAGTCATGGTGTAGATAATGCTCATTACCCAGGTATGTTTGTTGCCAAATATCTTGTACTGGCGGTTCAGGTTTTCTTTAGCGGCGTTTGGCAATACAAACTTGAGTAAAAATACTGTCAAGGCGATAACGATAACCAGAACGATTTCTTTGGGAACACCGAAACCGGAGCCATTGGCAGACTCGGGCAGCATCAACCATAAACCCAGAGCTGCAGTGGCGAAGCCAACCAGCAGCATGCTACTGATGATAGAAAAGCTTCCAACGGGGCTTGGGATGTTGGGTGAGGCATCTGCATTCCGCAGGTTATTCATGCCCATCCAGCCGACAATTGCCAAGGGGATCAGGAATATCAGCCAGACATAACCGGCATTCTGGATATAGGTATCAGTGCCCGCAGGAATTTTACCTACTAATGTGCCGGAGGTTTGCACCAGTACCATCGAATCACCGCCCATGGCACCAAACAGGCCAAAAGTCATGACTAAGGGCACCAGGATCTGCATGGTGGTGACACCAAAATTACCCAAGCCTGCATTCAAACCCAAAGCGAGGCCTTGCATACGCTTGGGAAAGAAGAAACTGATATTTGACATGGAAGAGGCGAAGTTACCGCCACCGAAGCCGGACAAAAAGGCCAGCAACTGGAATACCCATAAAGGTGTGTTTTTGTCCTGCAGCGCGATACCGGTGCCGATAGCAGGAATCATCAGCAGCGCGGTGGTGAATACAATCGTATTACGACCACCACAAAGACGGATAAAGAAACTCGATGGTATTCGTAGTGTTGCGCCGGTTAGTCCAGCTATCGCTGTTAGGGTAAACAGTTCAGCCTTTTCCAGCGGGAAGCCCAGATTAAGCATCTGGACGGTAATGATTCCCCAGTAAAGCCACACGGCAAAACCGCAGAGCAGGCTTGGAATGGAAAGCCAGAGGTTCCGGTTAGCGACTTTTTTACCAGTACTTTCCCAGAACTCCTCGTTTTCGACATCCCATTCTTTAATGTCAGACATGATATTTCTCCCAGTGTGCCGCCACATCTGTGACGGCATGTTGCTTTAAGCTTTATTGCCTTCGAGTTCGAGGCCTTCAGATTTACGAATGTTTTTGATCGATACGTTCATCGTGATCATGCACAGCGCGACCACGCCGAACAGCAGCATGAAACACGAGCTGCGAACGTTGAGGTAGTCAGATGCAAGACCAAAGAAGATGGGTAGGGTGAAACCGCCGAGGCCACCTATCACACCTACCATGCCGCCCACCGAGCCCATATTTGAGGGGTAGTAGTCGTGGATGATGCGGTAGACCGAGGCTTTACCAATGCCCTGTGAAATGCCAATGATAAAGATCAGGAAGGTGAATAGTTCTACTCCAATTCCGACATGAAAATCCACATTGCCGGTTATCCCATGAATAGTCATGGTGGTCGGTGGGTAAGACACCAGGAATAGAGCGACGAGGCAAACCCAGAACACTCCCCAGTTCACATTACGAGCACCATATTTATCCGACATCCACCCGCCCAGAGCACGAATCAAGCCTGATGGCAGGGTGAAACACATAGTGATTAATGATGCTGTTTTAAGATCCATGCCGTATTCACCGACATAGTATTTAGGTAGCCAAAGCGCCAGTGCGACAAAACCACCAAAGACAAAGTAGTAATACATGCCAAAGCGCCATACGCGCAATTCTTTCAGCGGCGCCAGCTGGTCTTTAAGGGAGACGTGGGTACCGCTTTTGGCTCTTTCTTCCTGCTGAGGGTCGTTGTAGGTAAAGACCCAGAACAGCACGGCCATGATAACCATGGCGATAGAATAGACCTTGGGCACCATTTGCCAGCCAAAGGCGACAACAATCATCGGTGCCACAAGATTGGTGATAGCAGCACCGGCATTGCCAGCACCAAATATGCCCATTGCGGTACCCTGACGTTTGTCTTCAAACCAGGCTGAGGTATAGGCTATACCAATGGCAAAAGAGCCACCGGCCAAGCCAACAAACAAACCTATTACCAGATACTGCCAATATTCAGATGCATAGGCCAGGCCGTAGGTGGGAATGGCAACGCAGAGCATCTGAATGAAAAATACGATACGGCCACCAAAGCGATCAGTTAGCAGACCTAGGGGCAAGCGAGTGATGGATCCGGTTAATATTGGCGTGGCAACTAGTATGCCGAATTGGGTATCACTGAGGTTTAATTCTTGCTTGATTTTGATGCCGATAATGGAAAACATAGTCCACACCGCGAAGTTACAGGCGAAGGCTATGGTGTTCATGGTCAATACCGACCATTGTTTTTGCTGGAGTGTGGGCATGCGTAGATCTTCCCGGTTATTTATTTCGCGGCCATCATGTCACCGGGTTAATGTAGAACTATTGATCAGGATCAACTGTTGTTTTTAGATACTGCTTAATAGCCTTGAATCTACTACTTAAGTGGTAGTTTCTGCAGGTATAAACCATGTTCCTTGTTGGTAATACGCGATTTCCCGAGTAATCTGTTCCTCTTGAATGTAAACCTGCTCGAGAAACGAGAGCTCTATGCCTACCGAAGTACAGCAATCCTTGATCAACCGCACCGGCATAATGTTGGGTGCGATTATGTTTTTGGTTGTTGTGAATATGCTGGCTTCCTTTTTTACCGCCGAAAGTGCCGAAAACGATGCAGTGCGAATCAATCTGGCGGGATCCCTGCGGATGCAGTCCTATAGGATTTCAGAGGCCTTACTCATTGAATCTGATCCTGTATTGAATCCAGGGTCGGCATCGTTAGTCGCAGATCGGCTAATTGAGTTCGAAGAACGGCTTTACCGGCCCGTTCTTGTCCATCATTTACGTACGATCGGTAAAGGTAATATTCCAGAGCTACTCAATGACCTGGAAATACGTTGGAGCCAAATTAAGTCGGCGGCATTAGAGGGAGAGGTAAGCAAGGCTGAGCTACTTTCCGATATCGATGCTTTTGTCGTAATCATCGATCAATTAGTCAAGGAGATGGAGCGAGAAACAGAAAGTAAGTTTGATCTTTTGAGAATTATCCAGGGTTCCAGTCTGATTTTAACTTCAATTTTTGTTGTCATAGCGCTGTGGGATATCAGCACTAATGTGGTTGTCCCCATGCGTCGGCTGGTGCGTATGGCTAAAAATGTCGAAAAAGGCGATTTTGCGACACGAGTAGTGATTCAAGGCGAGGATGAATTGTCCGTGCTGGCCAGTGCACTAAATCAAATGTCGGAAAGTATTGAGCGAACCTACCGTGATTTGGAAAATAAAGTTTCAGAAAAGACCCGCCATTTGGAGAGAGCTCACGACGGTTTGCAATTGCTCTATGACTCTCGCCGGGTATTGAGTGGCGACGGTGGTCTTAATCATAGAATTCGCCGTACACTGGATTTATCCTGCCGTTATTTTGGCGCTCGATTGGTGTCAGCAGATTTAACCTCGATAGGCGGTACACAGGCTTTTAATGTACTCAGCGCCGGTGATGATTCTGGCCAACTCGATCAGTCTAACTATCAGCGTCATGCGGTTAAAATTGGTCGCGGTGATACGGATCTGGGTGAATTGACAATCATACTACGAGATGAAGATGTCTTTGATAACGAACAGGTATTATTGCTAAAGGCTTTAGCGGACAATTTAGCTGCGGCACTGGTGGCGGAGTGGCGTCACGGTCAGCAGCATCGCCTGGTATTAATGGAAGAGAGGGCGGTTATCGCTCGCGAACTTCATGATTCACTGGCGCAGTCGCTTTCCTATTTGAAAATTCAGATCAGTCGTCTGCAGATGTTGCAAAGTCGAGGTGCCGATCCAGAACAATTGAATGACACCGTGATAGATATAAAGACTGGTATCAATGCTGCATATGGCCAACTGAGAGAATTGTTGACGACATTCAGGTTGAAGTTAACGGCAAGTGGTTTGAAAGCCGCGCTAGAGGAGACTGCAGCGGAGTTCTCGCAGCGGGGTGAGCTCGATATAACAGTCGAATATCTATTGGCCGAGCACCCTTTAAGCCCCAACGAAGAGATTCATATGTTACAAATAGCACGCGAAGCCCTGTCAAACGTGATACGTCACGCCAACGCCAGTAGCTGCCGAATTAAACTGCGGCATGACTCAGAGCATTACATCAAAATGACAATAGAAGATAATGGGGTCGGTTTGCGAGAGGTGAATAATCGGGTGGCACATTATGGCAGAATAATCATGAAAGAGCGCGCCAGTTCGTTGGGAGGAACCGTGTCTTTTGGCGCATCGTCCCAAGGAGGTACCGCGGTCGAACTTGAATTTATTCCAGCGATAATCCGACAGGGCAACGAGCAACAAAGCGGCAGCACAGAGGAGCAGGCATGATAAGTATATTGTTAGTAGATGATCACCCTATGTTGCGACAAGGTGTCGCACAACTGATTGAGTTGGAAGAGGAACTCAGCGTAGTTGGTCAGGCCGGCGATGGGCTTGAAGCAATAAAGCTGGCAGAGTTACTTGACCCGGATATGATATTGCTGGATTTGAACATGGAGGGTATGGGTGGCCTGGAAACTCTTGCTGTCATGCGCAGCAAGGGAATTACTTCGAGCATTTTGGTATTTACTGTATCCGACGATCACGATGACGTTATTGGTTCTTTGCGTGCCGGTGCCGATGGCTATTTACTAAAAGATTCCGAGCCAGAAGAACTACTTGCGGCCATAAAACGCGCGGGACAGGGTCAGCAGGTATTCAGTCCTCAGCTGGCGCAAATTATGGCGCAGGCATTGCGCAAGCCCGCTTCGCAAAAAGTGGATTTGCTGGCACAATTAACACCTCGGGAGTTGGAGATACTGCGTCTTTTAGGAAATGGCAGAGCCAATAAGGAGATAGGGCGGCAGCTCATTATTGCTGAATCCACCGTTAAAGTTCATGTAAAAAATCTACTCAAAAAACTCTCTTTACGGTCCCGTCTGGAGGCGGGGTTGTGGGCGGTTGAGAACAACATTCTGAGCGAAGAGTAGTGCGCGTGAAATAAATGGCTTTGGCTTCTGTAAACCGATCATTGTGAACCTAAATATTTTTTTTGACCATACTTTTATTTTAGTTATTTTTCCGTTATAAATCGCTTTATGAATGGCAGTAATAAGTTATTTTACTGTATGGTTTTTTCCACCCTGATTGTATGGGAGATACCGCATGAGCGATGTGGATGACGATTTTATCGACGACGATGTAGCGCTGGATGACAATACTGTTTCAATCGATAGTCGATTGACTAAGAAAGAATCGCTGGAATTGCGTCGACGCGTAGAAGAGAGATTTGAACTCAAACGTATGCAAGAAGAACTCGGTGATTTGGACTTTGCAGATTTTTAGTTTTTTTGTATAAAAACTCCTCTCCCGGCGCCGCGTCCGCGCAACGCCTTATGCCTTGTTCGCCTCAGTACGGTTTTTATTATTCCTTTTTATTTGCGTTTCTGTTCATGGCGGGCTAGAGTTTTAGGGCTGTTATAGGTCTATGCTTACCCATCTGGTATTGTAGTCGGGCAAGTGGCCTCCATCATAGTGGAGTTGCAATGCTAGAGCAGGCTGAACGGTTTACCCCTTCGTTACCCCGTATCGGTTGGTATCACAAGCTTTTTTATGCCTTCCAAAACTCGATTTGCTTCATTTCTATCGCTCTTAAATACCCTAATATAAACCTACTTGCCTGCAAGCAAACCTCTTCTGTTACAGGAGGGCTATCGGCTTGATGGAAGAAAATACTCAACTTTGGCCGTTTGTGGTCTATTTTGGCGCAGTTATCTTGCTGGTACTCACCATGCTTGGTCTGTCCTGGTTGTTGGGCCAACACAGGGCTAATCAAGCTACTAATGAACCCTATGAATCCGGGATTGTGGCGGTCGGTGATTCTCAAATACGCATTTCAGTGGAGTTTTACCTGATTGCCATCTTCTTTGTTATTTTTGATCTGGAAACTGTTTTTATCTTCGCCTGGGCTATCGCCTTTTTTGAACTGGGCTGGGATGGCTACTTTGCCATGCTGGCGTTTGTATTTATTCTCGTTGTTGCTCTGGTATACGAATGGCGTTCAGGTGCCCTGGACTGGGGCGTCAAAACACGGGTTGGCCTGGCCCCTGAGGAAATACACTGATGGAATGGAACCTGACTCGCCCGGAAGACTTAATAGCGTCTGAATCAAACGAATCTCTTGAAGAGCAAGTTCAGCGCAATGTCTTTTTTACCCGCCTCGAAGACCTCGTCGCCTGGGGCCGTGCGCATTCGCTTTGGCCTTTCAATTTTGGTTTGTCGTGTTGTTATGTCGAAATGGCAACGTCTTTCACCAGTCGTCACGATATTGCGCGTTTTGGCTCAGAGGTCATACGGGCTACACCCAGACAAGCCGATCTGATGGTGATATCAGGCACGGTCTTTCGCAAGATGGCTCCGGTAGTACAGCGGCTTTACGATCAGTTGCTGGAACCGCGCTGGATTATATCCATGGGATCATGCTCAAACTCCGGTGGTATGTACGATATTTATAGTGTGGTACAGGGTGTAGACAAATTTATTCCAGTTGATGTCTATGTGCCCGGTTGTCCGCCCCGGCCAGAGGCGTTGATGCAGGGCCTTATGATGTTACAGGACGCTGTTGCAAATGAACGACGGCCGCTTAGTTGGACTGTTGGGGATCAGGGTATTATTAAACCTGAGATGCCCAGTCAGCGTGACCGACTGCAGAAAGAAAGGAGTGAGGCGACGTTTTTAAGACCGCCGACGGAAGTATAAATAGGGATAGCGTCTAACAATAATTGATCTCCTTCGGGAGACGCTGAAATAGCAGGCCCAGGTATGTCCTTAGTGGCAGAACAGACAGGCAGTGCCATTGTAGAAGAACTGTATGGCCAGTTCGGCGAGGCTATGTTTGTTTTACAATCATGTGCCGACCATGTTCCTACCCTCTGGCTAGATCGCAAAAATCTCCGTTCGGTGTTGGCATATTTGAAGTCTGACTACGAAATGCTTTATGACCTTTTTGGCATTGATGAGCGTTTACGTACAGAGCGGGCAGGGCAGCCGTCTTGCGATTTTTCGGTCGTTTACCAGCTGTTATCCCTGTCTAAAAACACCGACGTTCGGCTTAAGGTGGGCGTGTTTATAGACGATCCGCTCGTACCCAGTATTGCTGAGATATGGCCCAACGCCAATTGGTATGAGCGTGAAGCATGGGATATGTTTGGTATCACATTCGAAGGCCATCCGAATCTGTATCGTATTCTTTTGCCGCCAACCTGGAAAGGCCACGCTTTACGCAAAGATCATCCTGCCCGAGCTACAGAAATGGAGCCCTTCAGTATGACCGAAGAGCTTCAGCGCGAGGAACAGGAAGCCCTGCGCTTCAAGCCTGAAGAATGGGGTATGAAGCCTGAGTCTGAAGGCTCAGAATTTATGTTTTTGAATTTGGGCCCAAATCATCCCAGTGTTCACGGTGTATTCCGTATTGCTCTTCAGTTAGATGGCGAAGTAGTAGTCGATGCCGTACCGGATATAGGCTACCACCATCGCGGCGCGGAAAAAATGGGAGAGCGGCAGTCCTGGCCTTCCTATATGCCCTATACCGACCGAGTAGATTATCTAGGCGGGGTAATGAATAACCTGGCCTATTGTTTGTCAGTCGAAAAACTCGCGGGTATTGAGGTGCCGCCGCGAGCTCAGGTTATCCGCGTGATGATGTCGGAGCTGTTCAGGATTTCAAGTCATTTGGTGTTCTACGGCACCTTTGTACAGGATATCGGGCAAATGTCGCCGGTATTCTATATGTTCGCTGACCGCGAGCGTTTATTGGGTATTGTTGAAGCCATAACCGGCGGTCGTATGCACCCGGCTTGGTTTCGCATAGGTGGGGTAGCACAGGATTTACCCAATGGTTGGGAAAAACTTGTTCGTGATTTTATCGATTCGATGCCTGCACGGCTCGACCACTACGACAAAATGTCCATGCAAAACTCTATTCTTAAAGAACGAACAGTCGGTATTGGCCGTTATACACAACAGGAAGCCATAGACTGGGGGGTTACCGGGCCAGGTTTAAGAGCGACGGGCGTTGATTGGGATTTACGAAAACAACGACCGTATAGCGGCTATGAGAACTTTGATTTTGATGTGCCCCTCGCCACAGGTGGCGACTGTTATGACCGTTGTGCAGTGCGTATAGAGGAAATACGGCAGAGCCTGCGGATTATTCGCCAATGTCTGGATAATATGCCAGGTGGGGCCTATAAAAGTGACCATAAGCTGACCAGCCCGCCACCCAAAGAACAAACCATGCAGGATATTGAGACGCTGATCCATCATTTTCTAAATGTCAGCTGGGGGCCGGTGATTCCTGCCGGTGAGGCTTCGGTGATGATTGAGGCAACCAAAGGACAAAATAGCTATCACCTGGTGAGTGACGGAGGAACTATGTCCTACCGCACGCGAATAAGAACGCCTTCCTTCCCGCACTTGCAAATGATCCCATTGATAAGCCGAGGGCTAATGATCCCTGATTTAATTGCGATTATTGCGAGTATTGATTTTGTCATGGCGGATGTGGATCGATGATCATGATGTATCGAGTCGTAAAGGATAACCTATGGTCGAGCTGATAAGTTCATTGAGCAATGAAGAACTGGCAGCTATTGATGCCGAGTTGGCTCATGTCCCTTATAAGTCGGCGGCAGCTATCGATGCGCTAAAAATCGTGCAGTCTTTCAGAGGCTGGGTTTCAGACGAGAGCTTAAAGGCCATTGCCCATTATTTGGAAATGTCGGCGGCAGAATTGGAAGGTATTGCCACGTTCTACAACTTGATTTACCGCCAGCCGGTAGGTGACAAAGTGATCCTGTTTTGCGGCAGCGTCAGTTGTTGGATAAAAGGTTGCGACGGCTTGCGCAGTCAAATAACAGAGTTACTCGGAGTGCGTGAGGGAGAAACAACAGCCGATAACAAATATACATTGTTGCCGGTAACCTGCCTGGGGGCCTGTGACAAAGCGCCTGTGATGATGGTCGGTGAAGACTTGCATGAAGATCTTGATAGACAGAAAATACAGAAAATATTTGCCTCTTCTGCGGGAGGCGAATCCTGATGGAAAAAGTATTAACTCGCAATATTGGAGCTGATAAACCACCGACGGATATAGCGGCCTACGAAGAAAACGGAGGTTATGCCGGACTGCGTAAAGCGCTGGCGGAATACAGCCCCGAAGATTGCTTGAAGCTAGTCCAGGATTCCAACCTGCGCGGTCGTGGCGGCGCGGGTTTCCCGACAGGAATGAAGTGGAGTTTTGTTCCAATGGGCGATAAGGCGACGCCCGGTCATAAGTATCTGATAGCCAACGCGGACGAAATGGAGCCGGGTACATTCAAGGATCGCTTGTTACTGGAATACGATCCGCATCAATTAATTGAAGGAATGATTCTAGCCAGTTATACCATTCAGGCCGATATCGCCTATATCTTCTTGCGCTGTGAATACCATGTTGCGGCTGAGCGACTGGAGCAGGCAATCGCGGATTGTTACGCCAAAGGTTATCTGGGTGACAATATCTTGGGCAGCGGTTACAACCTGGAGTTGTTGTTGCACAGCAGTGCAGGACGCTATATTTGCGGTGAAGAGACCGCACTTATTAGTTCACTGGAAGGGAAACGGGCCAATCCGCGCGCTAAACCCCCTTTTCCTCAGGTAAGTGGTCTGTGGGGCCGTCCCACAATAGTCAATAACGTAGAAACGCTATGTAATATCCCTCATATCATCGAGCGCGGTGTCGAGTGGTATCAGAGTTTGGGTGTCGGTGAAGATGCCGGAACAAAGCTGTTTGGCGTTAGCGGACAGGTCAATAACCCTGGCTGTTGGGAATTGCCCATGGGAACACCTATTCGAGAAATTCTAGAACACCACGCTGGAGGGATGCGCGAAGGCTATAAGCTAAAAGGATTTTTGCCGGGAGGAGGCTCAACGGATTTCCTTACCCAGGACCATCTGGATCTTGCGATGGACTATAACGTGATAGGTAAGGCTGGCAGTCGCATGGGCACGGGCACTATGATTATTTTGGATGACAAGACCTGTGCCGTCGCCATGGTGAAAAATCTGATAGATTTTTTCGCACAGGAATCTTGTGGTTTCTGTACTCCCTGTCGCGATGGACTGCCCTGGTCGTCACAGGTTCTTGGTGATATTTTGGCCGGTCGAGGCAGGCAAGAAGATATGCATACGCTATCACGGCAGGTGAATTTTATTGGTGCGATGGGTAATACGCATTGCGCTTTGGCACCGGGCGCTATGGAACCCTTAAGCAGTGCAATGAAGTATTTCCCGGAGGATTTTCGCCGCCATATAGATGGCGAGTCTTGCCCAATGTGTGATGGAGGCCAGTCTGATGCCTAAAATCATCATTGATGACATCGAGTATGAAGTTGAAGCGGGCAATAATCTGTTGGAGGCCTGCCTCGGACTGAAACTGGATTTACCCTACTTCTGTTGGCACCCGGCCATGGGCTCTATTGGCGCCTGTCGTCAATGCGCGGTAGTGCAGTATCTCAATGATGAAGATACTCGCGGGCGTATTGTGATGGGCTGTATGACGCCGGTTAGCGAAGGTGCGCGTTTTTCATTGGGCGGAGAAAAGGCTAGCGAATTTCGTGCCACAGTAATAGAAGCACTGATGTTAAATCATCCACATGATTGCCCAGTCTGTGCTGAAGGCGGCGAATGCCACCTACAGGATATGACTGTTATGTCAGGTCATCGGGATAGAACATACCGCGGGAAAAAGAATACCCACCGTAACCAGTATCTTGGGCCGCTTATTCATCATGAGATGAATCGCTGTATTAGCTGTTACCGCTGCACACGATTCTACCGTGATTACGCTGGAGGCGATGATTTAGCGGCAATGGCGGCACACGACCATGTCTATTTTGGTCGCCATGAAGCTGGCGTATTAGAAAGCGAATTCAGCGGAAACCTGGTTGAAGTCTGCCCGACCGGTGTATTTACCGATGAAACTCTGGTCAAGGACTATACCCGTAAATGGGACCTTCAATCGGCGCCTTCAGTATGTACTGGCTGCGCGGTAGGTTGTAATACCATGCCTGGCGAGCGTTATGGACGATTAAAGCGCATACACAATCGTTTCAATGTAGAGGTCAACGGCTATTTTCTTTGTGATCGCGGGCGTTTCGGCGGCGCCTTTGTCAACAGTGAGAAACGGTTAAAGTTTTCCGGATTAAGAGATACCGATGGCCGTTTTAATGCGATTAACCGCGATGTGGCCTTAGAGACATCCGTAGCTTGGCTAGCCCAAAGTAGGGTAGCGGGTATTGGTTCGCCGCGGGCCTCCGTGGAAGCTAACTATTTGTTACGTAAGCTGGTTGGAGAAGACAATTTTAGTAATGGCATGAATGATGATGAGGCCATGCTGGTGGCAGAAATATCTCAGTTGATGTTGTCTGGTAGGTCGCCGCCACCGTCGCTGAAAAAGATGGAAACCGCCGATGCTGTATTAATCCTTGGTGAAGATGTCACCAATACCGCACCGAGACTAGCCTTGTCGTTGCGTCAGGCAGTTACTCATAATATGGCGGCGGAACTGGGTGAGACATTAGGCTTGCAGGACTGGCAAGATGCAGCGATTCGTAATCTCGCTCAGAATCAGCGTAAACCTCTATACGCTATAGCGGTTAAAGATACCCGGCTCGACGATATAGCCATCTCGACCAGCGCGATGGCTCCTGACGATATCGCCCGGCTGGGTTTTGCTGTCGCCCACTTTATTGACGACAGTCTGCCACCGGTAGATAAATTATCGGATAGGTATTCAAATCTCGCACAGCAAATAGCCAAAGATTTACAGCAGGCTGCAGCCCCCTTGGTTGTGTCGGGTACGGGCAGCCAGCATGTGGGTATTTGTCAGGCAGCGGCGCTCATCACACGGGCTTTACAGCAAACTAATACTGGAGTGATGTTGAGTTTTTGTGTGCCTGAATGTAACAGTCTCGGGCAGGCGTTATTAACCGGCGGTGAAGGCCAGGATTTAGCCGAACTCACCGTCCGTGCTATAGCGGGTGAAATTGATACGCTTATTGTGCTTGAGAATGATCTGTTCAGGCGCGCCGGCTCTGGTCAAATAACACAATTACTTGCTTCGGTATCGAAGCTGATTGTACTTGATTGCGTCGATACTGAAACAACGTCTATGGCTTCGCTGGTTATTCCTGTTTCCAGTTTTGCGGAAACTGAATCCACTTATGTCAGCAGCGAGGGCAGGGCCCAACGCTCGTATCCCGTGTTTGAGCCTGCTGACGACGTACTGGCGGACTGGCAATGGTTATTGGCTTTATCGCGCAAGCTGGGTAAAGCAGAATTGGCATTAATTGAGCATTTTGATGATATTGTTGATGCCTGTGCAAGTGAGGTGGGTGCGCTAAGCGGGATAAAGGATGCGGCGCCAGGCGCTGATTATCGATTAAGAGGTATGAAAATACCTCGCCAGACGCACCGTTACAGTGGCCGCACGGCAATGCATGCCGGCGTGCAAATCCACGAACCCAAACAAACGCAAGATATCGAAACTCCCTTGGCCTATTCAATGGAAGGCCTTAATGGCAACGAGGTGGGGGCACTGCTGCCTTATGTCTGGGCGCCGGGCTGGAATTCCAATCAGTCCTTACACAAATTTCAGCATGGCGTTGGCGGTGCTTTGAAGGGCGGCACTGCGGGCAGCAGACTCATTATTGGCGATGGTAATACGCTGACGGCGGAGTCAATACCTGGACCATTTCACGCCTCAGTTGGTGAATTCTTACTGGTTCCTCTACAGCGTATTTTTGGCAGTGACGAACTCAGCATGTTAGCGCCTGCCATTGCAGAGCTAGCCGACAGTCCTGCGGTATTTCTACACCCCGATGATGCCATCGTGATGGGAGTCCACCAGGGGGATGGCGTCGTTATCATGGTCGACGGTAAAGAGTACCATTTTGAACTGGGCATTGATGATTCGTTAGCGCAGGGTTGTGCAGGCTTCGTTTGCGGTTTTCAAGATACTAATAATTTACGCCCCGGCGATAGTGTCTGTCTGGCAAAAGCCCAGAATTGGCAACATAAAAAGCCGCAGGTGATTAGCACTGACGGAGGTAGCCGGCATGTCTAATATGTCGACCATTCTCTTCTCCATTGCCATCATGCTGTCAGCTGTAGCCGGCGCCGCTATTTTGACATGGTTTGAAAGACGGCTGCTGGGTATTTGGCAGGATCGTTACGGGCCCAACCGTTTGGGACCGTTTGGTATTTTGCAAGTGGCTGCGGACATGATAAAACTGCTGACTAAGGACGATTGGGTGCCGCCCTTTGCCGACAAAGTGGTATTTATTTTTGCTCCTACTGCAATTGTTGTGGCTATGTTATTGGGCTTCGCCGTCGTGCCTTTCGGCCCCGGTTTACATATTATTGATGTCAACATAGGTCTTTTGTTCTTTTTGGGTATGACGTCACTTGCCGTCTATAGTGTATTGCTCGGTGGTCTGGCATCTAATAATAAATATGCATTACTAGGTGGCCTGCGCTCAGCCGCCCAGATGGTCAGCTATGAAGTTTTTATGGGTTTATCACTTATTGGTGTAGTGATGCTCAGTGGTAGTTTCAGTTTGCAGGACATCGTTGAAGCGCAGCGTGGTCTCTGGTATTGCGTGCCGCAATTTCTCGGGCTATTTGTTTTCGTGATAGCCGGGATTGCAGAAAGTCATCGTTTGCCCTTCGATTTGCCTGAAGCAGAGCATGAGCTTACCGCGGGTTTCCACACAGAATATGGTGGTATGAAGTTTGCCATGTTTATGCTGGGTGAATACCTGGGTCTAATCCTCATTTCCAGTATGATTACGACTTTGTTTTTTGGCGGGTGGTTGGGGCCATGGTTGCCGCCGATAGTGTGGTTCTGTCTGAAAACATTTGTTGTCATTTGTTTCTTTATATTATTGCGTGCAGCCATTCCCCGGCCGCGCTACGATCAGCTGATGTCGCTGGGCTGGAAGATTATGTTACCCATTACCCTGATTAATCTCGTTGTGACCGGCGCAATAGCGTTGTGGCTACAACAGGGAGGGCCATAAGCTATGTTTAAAGCACTGTTTAGCCAATTGCAGACGATGTGGACTATTTTGCAGCACAGCTTTACCAAAGCAGAAACTGTGCAATATCCAGAAGAAAAACCCTATCTCGCGCCACGTTATCGCGGACGGATTGTATTGACCCGCGACCCCGACGGTGATGAGCGCTGTGTGGCCTGCAATCTATGCGCAGTAGCGTGCCCGCCCGATTGTATTGCCCTGCAGCAGGGTGTGCGAGAAGACGGTCGTTGGTATCCGGAGTTTTTTCGTATTAACTTTTCTCGTTGCATTATGTGTGGTCTGTGTGAGGAAGCCTGTCCAACTAATGCCATTCAGCTGACGCCCGATTTTGAAATGTGTGAATACGATCGTAATAATATGGTCTACGAAAAAGAACATCTTTTAATTAATGGACCGGGCAAATACCATGATTACAATTTTTATCGAGTGTCGGGATTAAAAATCGACGGTAAAGATAAGGGCGAGGCACTTAATGAAGCCCAACCCATTGATGTAAAAAGTTTGTTGCCATGATGGAAACAGCATTGTTTTATATAGCAGCTTTGGTGGCTTTAGTTGCAACAGTATGTGCCTTGAGTCGCTCCAATGCGGCGCATGCCTTGATTTATCTCATCGTCTCGTTGTTGGCTATTGCGGTGATATTCTTCCTTCTTGGTGCGCCCTTCGCTGCGGCATTGGAGGTAGTGATATACGCCGGAGCCATTATGGTGTTGTTTGTCTTTGTCATCATGATGTTGAATCTTGGAGAAAGAGGCGATGCTCAAGAGAGGCAGCGCCTCGATATTAAAGCGTGGATTGTGCCCAGTATATTAGCAGTCATTCTATTACTGGAAATGGTTGCCGTGATCGCTACTACTGAAGGCGATACTTTGGTCAGTCTTGTCAGTGCCAAAGATGTGGGCTTAAGTCTATTTGGCCCTTATGTGTTGGCAGTCGAAATTGCTTCAATGCTGCTCATGGCTGGTTTGGTTGGCGCATATCATGTTGGCCGTCGCTTTCATCTTAAAGACGATGAAGAGGTGGCCGGATGAGCGGACTAACAATACCACTGGAACACGTATTACTGCTGGCATCTTTACTGTTTGTTTGTGGACTTGTTGGCTTGATGGTGCGGCGTAATATTATTTTTATTCTTATGTCTCTTGAGGTTATGTTGAATTCGGCAGCACTGGCGTTTGTTGCAGCCGGCGCGCATTGGAATCAGCCTGACGGCCAGGTCATATTTCTATTAATACTGTCAGTAGCAGCGGCAGAGGTGTCGGTTGGCTTGGGTCTGGTACTACAAATTCACAGACGTTTTAGAACGCTGGATATGGATTCAGCCAACAGGTTGCGGGGTTGATATGCTTGAATATATCTGGCTAATACCTGTTCTACCTTTGCTGAGCTCGGTTGTGCTAATACTCAGTGCGGGCAAACTACCCGGCTCAGTGGTGTCTATTCTGGGCGTCGGTTCTGTGGGGCTGTCGGCACTGCTTGTATTATCTGTTGTTAGCACCATGTTGCCCTCAGTCGAGCCTTACCAAATCAGCTATTGGACCTGGATGCAGGTGGGTAGTTTTGCGCCGCGTATGGCTTTTTACATAGATGGCTTAAGCTTGGTAATGATGTCGGTCATTACCGGGGTGGGATTTCTCATCCATTTGTATTCTTCTGAATTCATGCAGGAAGATACTGACTTTAGTCGTTATTTCGCTTACTTGAATATGTTTGTAGCCGCCATGCTGATACTGGTTATGGCGGATAACTTGCTTCTTCTTTATCTCGGTTGGGAGGGTGTTGGTGTATGCAGTTATCTGCTAGTAGGTTTCTGGTATACCAATAGTGCAAACGGGCGGGCGGCGCGAAAGGCATTTGTGGTTACTCGCGTTGGAGACACCGCGATGGCACTGGGACTGTTGCTGTTGTTTACCCAACTAGGCACCCTGGATATTCAGCCGCTGATGCAAGCCGCCGAGCTAAACTGGGCTGTGGGTAGTCAATGGCCCACAATTGCCGCGGCACTGTTGCTTGGTGGGGCGCTGGGCAAATCGGCACAGTTACCCTTGCAAACCTGGTTGCCAGATGCGATGGCGGGACCAACACCGGTGAGTGCACTTATTCATGCCGCGACAATGGTAACGGCCGGTGTTTATCTTATTGCCCGTACCCATGGTTTGTTTCTACTTGCACCTGATGTACTCGCCTGTGTGGCTTTGATTGGCTTGGCCACCTTGTTGGTGGCGGCATTTAGTGCATTGAACCAAAATGATATAAAGCGGATTCTTGCCTATTCCACTATTAGCCAGATAGGTTATATGTTCCTGGCTCTGGGCGTTGGTGCCTGGAGTGCCAGCGTATTTCATTTGATGACACACGCGTTTTTTAAAGCTTTGCTTTTTCTTGCCGCCGGTGCAGTTATTCATTGCCTTCACCACGAGCACGACATCTTCAAAATGGGCGGATTGCGATCCAAATTGCCTATTCCATTCTGGAGCTTTTTGATTGGCAGTGCTGCCTTGGCGGCATTACCGTTTACCTCGGGTTTTTATAGCAAAGATCAAATATTGATGGCGGCATGGGAAGTGCCTTCTATTGGTCCACTATTATGGTTGGGAGGGCTTCTCGGCGCATTAATTACCGCGATATACAGTTTTCGACTGGTTTTCGTGGTGTTTTTTGGAGACGCAACAACCGAGCCCGATAGACAACCCGGCTGGCGCATGGCCCTGCCCCTGATATTGTTGTGTGGATTGTCTATTGCAGGAGGCTGGATAAAACAGCCGCTTAGTTCTGTGTTCCCACTATCTGTTTCGCATCATCCTTCGCTGTCAATTGAAGCTATCTCAGTTGCCGTCCCATTGATTGGTTTGGCGCTGGCTTATTTTCTCTTTTTAGGCAAGCAATTAAATGTCAGTTCGCTGGTGAATTCTTCAATTGGTCAATCCTTGCATCGTTTTTGGAAGTCAGGTTGGAAAATGGATTCTCTTTATGAGCTGTTGATTGAGAAGCCTTATCAGATTGTTACCACAGCCTTAAAGCCTGAGTGGGCTGACCATTTCTATCACGCCCTGGTTGATTTGTGCCAGCAGCTTAATCGACTGCTCAGTGAGTCACAGACGGGTCTCATTCGCTGGAATACCACAGGCATGGTGGTTGGGCTGATTATATTGATTGCGGTAGCGGGAGGCTTTGTCTGATGTCGATGATAGCCCTGATAGGTATTCTACTAGGCGGTGGTCTTTTGTGCTGCCTGGCAGAACGCATAGATAAAAATCTACCACGTATTATCGCGCTACTGGTTATCTTCATCGATTTGTTGTTCCTGCTGTATTTAATTTCAGGTATTCCCGCCGGCCAGTTTGAATTGATCCCCGATGCATCAAATGCAAATAGTTGGCTGATGCACTATAAACAAGACTGGATTCCCCGATTCGGAATAAGTCTCGAACTGGCGCTTGACGGCTTAAGTTTGATTTTATTGTTGCTGACATTGGTACTGGGTATCGTCGCTGTATTGTCTTCCTGGCAGGAAATACAATTCAAAACAGGGTTTTTTCAGGCCAATATACTGTGGACATTGGCCGGAGTTTTGGGTGTCTTTATGGCGCTCGACTTAATGCTGTTTTTCCTCTTTTGGGAAGTCATGCTGGTACCCATGTATTTGCTTATTGCCATTTGGGGGCATGAAGGAAAAGCCTATGCCTCAATGAAGTTTTTCATCTTTACTCAGGTCAGCGGTCTGTTAATGCTGTTTGCCATCCTGTTATTGGTCTTTCTTAATAGTCAGGCCACCGGCGTGCTTAGCTTTAGCTACTTCGATCTACTGAATAACCCTATTGGTGACCCCTGGTCGACCTGGTTAATGCTGGGTTTCTTTATCGCATTTGTAGTCAAGTTACCGGGATTTCCAGTTCATACCTGGTTACCCGATGCACATACACAAGCCCCCACTGCGGGCAGCGTGATCCTGGCGGGTATTCTGCTCAAAACGGGGGCCTACGGGCTGTTACGTTTTACTATTCCCTTGTTTCCGGAAGCCGCGCAAAATTTCGCGCCTGTTGCTATGTGTCTTGGTGCCGCAGGTATTGTCTATGGTGCGCTTTTAGCCTATGCCCAGACTGACTTTAAACGTCTGGTAGCCTATAGCAGTGTCAGCCATATGGGTTTTGTACTACTGGGTATATTCGCCTGGAATGAATTGGCCTTGCAAGGCGCGGTGATGCAAATGGTTGCTCACGGCTTGAGTACTGCAGCCCTGTTTATGATTGCCGGTAGTTTGCAGCATCGATTACATACCCGCGATATGACCAAGATGGGCGGATTATGGTTCAACATGCCAAGAATGGGCGCCTGTGCGATGTTTTTTGCTATCGCTTCACTGGGGCTTCCTGGGTTGGGTAACTTTGTAGCCGAGTTTCTTGTGTTATTAGGCTTATTTCAGGTATCACCGTGGCTTACTGTCATAGCGGCCAGCGCTTTAATTACCGGAGCAATCTATTCATTACTGTTAATTCAACGGGCCTTTCAGGGCGAACCGGTCGAGGGCAGACAGCTGGCAGATTATGACCTGAGGGAGATGTCTACTATGGGGCTAATGATGCTTGGCCTGATTTGGCTGGGGTTATACCCGCAACCGGTACTTGACCTGGCCCAGCCCGTGCTAGCCTCGCTGCTGAAGCTCGTATCAGTTAGTCCGTCAATACTGGTAGGGGTGAGCCCATGATGGAACTGTTATTCCAGGGCACTTTACCTATGTTGGTACTAGCCGCGGGTACTGTGGTTCTGATGCTACAAATCGCCTTTTGGCGTAATTATCGACTGTCGCTGGCGATTACGGCGGCCACTTTTTTATCGGCCTTACTCGCGTTGATCTCTGTCTCACACTACATCCCTATGAACGTAACTGCCATATTGGTGGTTGATAAATATTCAGTGTTTTTTTCGGCACTAATCATATTGTCGGCGCTGGTCACACTGGTAGTCTCTGCAAGTTATCTACAGACCCGAGTGGGTGAGAATGAAGAGTTTTTTCTACTGTTGATATTGTCGACACTAGGGGCTCTTGTATTGGTTCACAGTGCCCACCTGGCTTCGTTTCTGTTGGGGCTTGAGCTAATGGGCGTAGCTCTTTATGCACTAATTGCTTATCCGGAAAGAGGCGATCTACCGCTGGAAGCGGCGATTAAATATCTGGTTCTGTCGGGAGCAGCTTCTGCTGTACTGCTGTTTGGTTTCGCCTTACTTTATGCCGCCGTCGGTACGTTGTCTTTTGAAGAGATCGGTCTACAACTGAAAATTAATGGCGAAGGTTTGATCGTCATGGCCGGAACCGCGATGATTTTAGTGGGTGCGGGTTTTAAATTATCACTGGTCCCGTTTCATATGTGGACACCAGACGTTTATCAAGGTGCGCCGGCACCCGTTACGGGATTTTTGGCGTCTGTATCCAAGGCGGCGGTATTTGCCGCCTTGTTGCGCTTTTATTTGAGCGCCGGTTTATCAGATTTCGCTAGTCTGACCCTTGCTCTGTCCGTACTGGCAATGTTTTCAATGATCGTCGGTAACTTACTGGCACTGCGGCAACTGAATATCAAACGTTTACTCGCTTATTCCTCTATCGCGCATATGGGTTATTTACTCATAAGTTTAATACTCAGCAAAAGTGAGCTGGCATTGGAGGCGGCAGCATTTTACCTGGCTGCCTATATGATAACCACATTGGCTGCTTTTACGCTCATCGGTCTTATTTCCTGTTCTGGATCAACGGAGCGTGACCATATAGATGATATAAAAGGCCTTTTTTGGCGCTCACCGGTTTTAGCCGGGATGTTTACGCTGGCATTGCTGTCTCTGGCAGGCATCCCCCTGACCGCCGGTTTTATTGGCAAGGTCTATATATTTAGCGCGGGGGTAGAGCAGTCTGCCTGGCCGTTGCTTTGGGCCTTAATCATAGGTAGTGCCATTAGCATCTATTATTATGTGCGTCTGATTTTTGTTATGACCCTTCGGGATATCGACGGTGTAATAGAAGGCTCACCGGTGACATTGTCGTTTGGCAATGCCAGTCTGGTAGTGGTTCTGTCTGGCAGTATCATTTATTTGGGTATTTTTCCGCAAACATTCATTCGTTTTCTTGGGAGTTTGCTATAGTAAAACAAGGTAGTAGCTTGTTGTCTGGAGGAGCATTATGTTTCGATCAACCGAACTTAGAGACTATATGGTACACCACCCGGTTTGTGTGAGGCCAACTGACTCCCTGTTTGAGGCTATACACCAGATCCTTGTACATAAGATATCGGGTCTCTGTGTCACGGATGACGATGGGAGCCTTATCGGTGTGCTGTCTGAGATCGATTGCCTGAGTGGTATTTTAAGTTCGACCTACAATGATTCGGGGATAGGTCTCGTCGCTGATGTAATGTGTACCGACGTTATGACGGCGAGCCCTGGCGATGATATTGTTGATCTCGCAGCTGATATGCTGAGTGTGAATCATCGGCGTCGGCCGGTGGTGGAAAATGGCAAGTTAGTAGGGCAAATTACTGTTCGACAGGTATTGCGAGCGGTTAAAGAGTTCTCTGCTCCAGCCGACCCTCGAGAACATAACGGTGAGTAACTAAATATTAGGCGCGCCTTGATTAGGGCTGCGTCTATTGAAAGTGAATAAATGAGAGTGCCTCTACACTTAAATAATAACGGGTAAGTCTCATGTCCGGAATCTCTTCTCGAAGCATTGAAAAAATCACTGAAGACGATGCATTTATCGCCCAAGCGCTAAAAGACGCCAGTATACCCACGCTGATGATGTCGATGATTCATATGACGGGCGATAGTGGATTACTGGAAAGTGATAAACGGCCTTTAGCGGTGTATTTGAATGAAGTGCAGGGCTTTATGTCGGAGGACGATAAGGCTGCGATAAGAGAGCAGGCGCTTGAGGTGATAAAGACCTATCGCGATAATGATTGTCAGCTACCGCCAAACCCCGATCACGACACCATCCGTAAAATGATGAGTTTTATGGTTGCTGAAGAAGTCCCGGAAGATTATGTGCCTCTGATGCTCGAAGAAATGCGGCTAGAGAATCCTGACCCTAGGGGCAATACGCTGAGTCTAATTAGTGAGGAGGATAAAGCTGGCTTCCCTGTCGTAATCGTCGGCGGAGGCATGTCAGGTATTCTGGCGGCAATCCGCTTAAAGCAGGCGGGTATTCCATTTACCGTCATTGAGAAGAATCCGGCGGTCGGCGGTACCTGGTATGAAAATCAATATCCGGGATGTCGTGTTGATGTAGGAAATCATTTCTATTGCTATTCCTTCGAGCCCAATACCGAGTGGACTCAGTTCTATGCCCGCCAACCAGAATTACAAGCCTATTTTGAAGCTTGTATCGATAAGTACCAGCTACGAGATCATTTCAAATTCGATACTGAAGTTACCTCGATGAGCTATAACGAAGAAGAGGGGCAATGGGATGTCGTGATACATCACGATAGTCAAGTTGAAGTCCTGCGCGCCCGTTCTGTCGTCAGTGCCGTTGGGTTTCTTAATCGTCCAAAAATGCCCGATATTGAGGGAGTAGGCTGCCTGAATGGTGCCGAATTTCATTCGGCACGATGGGATCACAGTCAAGACCTTACGGGTAAACGGGTAGCTGTAATCGGTAGCGGTGCCAGCGCTTTTCAATTGGTGCCCGAGATCGCGAAAATGGCTACCTCCGTTAAAGTATTCCAACGTACGGCGCCTTGGATGTTCCCCAATGAAAATTACCATGCAGAGGTATCCGAGGGTAAAAAATGGTGTCTCAAACATTTACCATTATATATAGCCTGGTATCGTTTTTTACTTTTTTGGCCTGCAACCGACGGCCTTTTGCCGAGCTTAAAAGTTGACCCAGTCTGGGATCAAAAAAATCAGTCTATTAATGAAACCAATGAAATGGTGCGTCAGGTATTTACCGACTGGATAAGTGGGCAGTGTGGTGATGATGAAGAGTTACGAAAAAAAGTTATTCCTGATTATGTACCCTTGGGTACGCGAACATTGCAAGATAATGGTAGCTGGCTCGCCGCTTTACAGAGAGATAACGTAGAACTGATTACCGAGCCAATAGAAAGAATCAATACAGGTGGGATTGTTACCGCTGGTGATCATCAGCATGATGTAGATATCGTGATATATGCCACAGGTTTCAAGGCGAATAAGTTTCTTTGGCCAATGAAAATTACTGGCCGTAATGGGGTGAATTTGGCTGATCAGTGGGGCGATGAACCACAGGCATATTTAGGTATTACGGTGCCTGGTTTTCCTAATCTGTTTTGTATGTATGGCCCAGCGACTAATCTTGCGTTTGGCGGCAGCCTGATTTTTAACGGAGAATGTCAGATGAGTTATATTCTGGCGAGTATGGATATGCTGTTGACTAATGGTCAGTTGTCAATGGAAGTGAAAACCGAAGTTCATGATGACTATAATCAAAAATTACAGAATGAAATCAGCGATATGGTCTGGCTGCACCCGAGTATAAAAAGTAGTTATTATCTTAACGGATCCAGGCAGGTGCGAACGCTTTCTCCCTGGCGACTATTGGATTACTGGCGTTGGACTAAGACCCCGGTGGCCAGTGACTATGACTGGCGATAATACGATTTATTTATCACTCTGTAATTTTTCGGCCCATCTGAAAACATTCCAACGGATTTAGGAGAACGAAATTATGACTGATTTAACGATGATAGACGGAATTGACTATGGCCCGTTAGCTACTCTGGCGGGTAGTTGGCAAGGGGATAAGGGTGTAGATAAAGCACCTGAGCCCGAAGGCGAAGAAAAAAACCTCTATTATGAGACATTGCTGTTTGAACCCATAGGTGATGTCACCAACGCTGAGATTCAGGTGCTTTCGGTACTGCGGTATCACCAAGTTGTCAGCCGTAAGACAAATGACCAGGTATTTCATAATGAAACCGGATATCTAAGCTGGGACCCGGCTAGCGGAGTGATAATGCAGTCATTCAGTATTCCGCGCGGAGTGGCCGTTTTGGCCGGAGGTAAAGCCGATACGAGTGGTGAAAATGAGCTGATGATAGAGGTCAATGCGGTTGCCGATGAAGGCGACTGGGGCATAGTTCAATCGCCGTTTATGAAAGATAAAGCGAAAACGGTCAGTTTCAGCCACTCTATCACTGTGAATGGCGACGAGCTGGTATACGTAGAGAGTACGGTAGTAGATATCTATGGCAAGGTGTTTGACCATACAGATCGAAACAGGTTAACACGCGTTTAACTGGCTGAATTAGTAGCATGGGATAGCGGAGGGCTTTATATTTCTCCGCTAAGCATAAGTAAGATATATTAGGTTTTGTAATTGGTCTTAAAGGATCGGTATTGCTCACACATGTCTTGTACTGCGTCTTCTTCGTAGGGACGCAGACCACTCAAAACCAGTTTTTTACAGCCTGTTCCTACGGTCTGTCCATCGGCGATAATATTGAAGTGTAATTGGGCATCGCCTCGTTTGCCATTTACCTGCAGGCTCGAAGTGGATAGCTCCAGCTCCGGCTTGTCAAAGTCGAGATGATCCAGGTTAAACGACATGCCCTCATAAATAACCAGTGGTCGAGCCGGATTAATCATGACGTCATGTTCTGCCATTAGAGGCACTAGAATGCCGGGAAAGTTATGCCCGGAGAAGACTACATAGTTTCTGATCATCGCTTCGATTAGTTCAGGTCTGGTACTCACGCTGCCAGATTTTTCTATATCCAGGCAATCCTTATTCTTGTCATTCACAATTTCTAGATGACTGGTATCGGTAACCGGAAAAGCGAGTGGGGTATTGGAGCCTACCATTCCGCTAAAGCGAAATGACATATGTTGACTGAGTCCGTATTTCGTTAACACAATGGCAAATAGCAAGTCTCCGGGTACGCAAAAGCGGCGTGAGTCAGGATCGTGTATAGGATTGAAATCGTCAGAAATACCCTTGGCGAAATCGCTTGCCTGCTGCGCGTCAATTCTGGTAAATCCGTCTAATTCTCTATAAAAGGGATCTAAAAACATAATACAAAGGCGTCCTGTCCGAAGTCGAGAAAATTAACCGAAGTGTAGCAGTAAAAGGTCCTCTAATGGCAGAGCAGCTAGGGCATCTCTGTTCATTGCCATTATGCAGATGGCCCTTGTTTTCCAAATTGGTAGGAAAACAAGCCCTGTGCGAAGACGCGCGCATTAAGCCACAGCTGGTATAGGCTTACAAGTAGTCAGAGTTGTCGGTTAATAGCACTGTCTCAGCTTCCTACAGAGAATAATTTGCTTCTCACCTGAGCTCTATATTCACTCGGTGGGTAGCCCAATTCTCTTTTGAATACGCTAGAGAAATTGCTTAGATCACTAAATCCAACAGCTTGTGCAACCTCGGTTACACTCAGATTACTCGATCCTAACAGGTCTTTTGCGTGATCCAGCCGTATACGCATCAAATATTGCCCGGGTGATTGCCCGGTCGCTGTCAGAAATCGGCGATTCAGAGTTCGTTGGCTGTAACCAAGCTGCTGACACAAATCGCGAATATGAATATTCTGGTTATAGTTGCTGTGTAGCCATTCTTGAGCTTGGGCGATGCTTTCGTCGGCATGAAGATTGATCTCCCCTTGTATATATCCATGGCGCTGGAAGGGTTGGCGTATCTCCGGGGAAAACTGCGCTTCCACCAGTCTGGCTATTTCAGGCCCCATAAAGCGTTCGATAAAATGGGTGGTTAAATCCGCGCCGGAGTTGATACTTCCGGCGCAATAGATATTGCCGGCTTTTGTGGTCATATGCTCGCGCTGTAACATCACTGCGGGGTAGAGTTGGGCAAAGGTATCCATGTAATGCCAGTGTGTCGTGGCGGGTTTGCCGTCCAATAAACCCGCTTCAGCCAGCCAGGCACTGGCTGCGCCAATTCCGCATATTATTGTGCCCCTATCATTCAGGCGTTTAAGTAATTCGGGGATTTCCAAGTATCTTGCAATGGTGCGACGTGGATTACGCCACAGAGAAGGTAGAATGAGAAGATCGGTTGATGCCAGGTCGGCAAATTGAATAGTGGGTTCCAGCTTGATACCGCCGCTAGTCCCAATCACCACATCGCCTACCGACGCGATACCCACATCAAGAATCAATTCGCGGCGTGATCGGCTACGGGCGATGTCATTTGCCGCAGCAAACATCTCAGCCGGCAAGGCAATACTAGTGGCCATTACCCGAGGGTAAGCCAGAAATCTGATTTTAGCCATGTGGCCATAATAGCAAAAAACTTGTCTATAAACACATAACTCATTTGGTGGTCAGTGCTTAAACTACGTATTCTTTTTATCAATGTTCATCGTGGAGTGAGTTTTATGGCACGTTTGCCGCTTATCGTCGGTTTTGGTGGTATTAACCCTGCAGGACGCAGCTCAAGCCTTCACAGCTATCGTCGAATGGTGATAGATGCGCTTGATGCGAAGTCTGCAAATGAAACCTGGCAGTCTCTGGCCCAAATTATGGGTATTGAAGGCGCATTAGATGCCCATAAAATTCAATGGATGACAGAGCATACCCTGATACGCGAACTTGAAGATAACCTGTTCCATGGCCACGCTATCCCCTGGAATCGCAAAATGCGTGTATCCCCTGTGGGTGATGGTATTAATTTCGAAATCCCCAAGCGTCAACTGCCCAGTCATTTACCTGATACCTGGCATGTGAAAGAGTCTGATAACGGTAATGTGCTGGTTAATTTTACCGGTATCTCTGATGTATTGGTGGAAGATCGCCGTAAAAGTGATGTCTGTTCAGCGGGGCAGCTGCCTACCGGGTTTAAGCCGGAAGATCTCTATAATGCACGTAGTCACCCTCGTGGTTTACAGATGGCGATATATGCGGCTAGTGATGCCCTTGGGGATTTAGGTATTCCCTGGCAAACAATTGTTGATACGGTAAATCCGGATCAAATTGCGGTTTATGCTGGCTCTGCGATGGCGCAGCAAGATGAATACGGCAATAAGGGCATGTTGGCGGCTAGAGATCGCGGTGACCGGGTAAGTTCAAAAAACCTGGCTTTAGGTCTGGCAGAGATGCCAGCCGATTTTGTTAATGCGTATATTCTGGGCAATTTAGGTACCACTGGCCTGAATATGGGAGCATGCGCTACGTTTCACTATAATTTACGTCAGGGTGTTCATGACATTCTTGCTGGTCGGGCTCGGGTTGTCATTGTGGGTGGTTCCGAAGCGGGCATTACGCCAGAAGTTATGGATGGCTATGCGACGATGGGCGCGCTGGCAACCGATAAAGCACTGATGGCACTTGATGGCTTGACCGAAGGTAAACCAGATTATCGTCGTGCCTCACGACCTTTTGCCGACAATTGTGGTTTCACCATAGCAGAGGCGGCGCAATATACCGTTTTGATGGATGACGAACTGGCGATGGAGCTGGGTGCTCAGGTCTACGGGATGGTACCTGACGTGTTTGTTAATGCCGACGGATATAAAAAATCTATTTCATCACCCGGCGTAGGTAACTACATCACGGTGGCAAAATCTGTTGCTATGGCGCGCGCCATTGTGGGTGAAGAAGCCTTGCGCCGGCGCAGCTTTATTCATGCTCATGGCACCAGCACGCCGCAAAATCGGGTGACTGAATCACAGATATTCAATGAAACAGCGAAAACTTTTGGAATTGAATCGTGGCCTGTCGCGGCTGTGAAAAGTTATCTCGGTCATACCATAGCTGTGGCCGGGGCAGATCAGTTAATGGCTAGCCTGGGAACCTGGAGGCATGGCATTCTTCCAGGAATATTAACCATGGATAAACCCGCTGATGATGTACAGCGTAGCAATCTGTCTCTGAGTAATCAGCATCAGGATATCGGCCAAACAGCAATGGATGTTAGCTTTTTGAATGCCAAAGGCTTTGGTGGTAATAATGCGACGGCGACAGTGTTGGGGCCACACGTTGCAGAACAAATGTTACTGAAAAAACATGGCAAAGCGGCCGTGCATACCTGGATGGAGCGGCGCGAGACGACTGAATCGGCTAGTGATGCTTATGACAAGGCGGCAACGGCCGGCACGGCAGAAGTGGTCTACCGCTTTAATCATCAGGTACGTGATGACTCCCATATTCATATGAGTGAAGATACGGTACGGGTGGATGGATACTGTAACCCTATCATGTTGCCCACAGAGTCTCCGTTTAGCTCACTGTTAAAAAAATAGCATGAACAAAGGGAAAGTTGTTTGGTCTGTCGTAATTGGGCTATTGTGTGTATTCATCTCCGGTGGGTGGATATTGACTACGGAAGCTAATATGACCAATGAAGTAAGCTATGAAATAAGCATCGACATACCCCGTGAAGAGGCTTGGGAGAAACTGCGCGATATCTCGCTGGCCCACAACTATGTGCCGGGTTTGGTGAGTACAGAGATTAGAACGGAGCAAAGAGAAGGCGTCGGTGCCAGTCGGCGTGTTTTTCAGAAAAAAGACTGGATTGATGAAACGGTAGAGGAGTGGACCGACGGCTACGGTTTTCTGATTCGTTTACATCGTGGCGACAAAACCCCACCGGTGTTTAACAAAGCCTGGTTCCGCTACAGTATTGCAGATGGTCCGAATGATACCACGATTTTTAATGCATCTATGACCTATGAGATGCCCTGGGGTGGTATTGGCAGAGCATTGGACAAATACGTGCTACGCAAATCATTGGTGAGTATCCTGCGGGATGTGGCTGTCGCAATGAAATCCTACTATGAGACAGGTGAACCGGTCACTCCGGATAAACTTAAGGCTCTAAAAGCAAAAAAATAATACCAAAATGTAACCCCTCCCTGATGGGGGGGCTGCTAGGATAAACATCACTGATTAGAAATATAAAAACAGGATGTGATGTGTTCAAAAATCTAGCTCTGATTGTACTGGTTTTTCTTTTCCCGTTCACCACCGTGGCAGCATTTTCAGTCACCGAACAGCAGCTGTTAGATGCTGCATCTGATGGCAATGACTGGCTGATGCATGGACGGGATTATGCCGAGACCCGCTATAGCCCTCTCGATCAAGTATCTCGTGAAAATGCCGCAGCTTTGGGTTTGGCATGGCATCTGGATCTGGATGATCGGCATGGTCTACAAGCCACGCCCTTGGCCAAAGACGGTATTTTGTACTTTACCGGCAACTGGAGCGTGCTTTACGCCGTTGACGCCAGCAATGGACGGGAGCTGTGGCGTTATGATCCTCAAATAGACCGTCGGCGTTCAATCAGTTTTTGCTGCGGCGTAGTTAACCGGGGTGCGGCCCTATGGGCTGACAAACTCTATATAGGTACATTGGATGGTGACCTTGTCGCCGTGAATGCGCTTAGCGGTGAAGAAGTATGGCGTAGCCCGACCATAGACAAGGCAAAACATTACTCCATAACGGGCGCTCCGCGTGTGGCCAATGGCGTGGTAATCATTGGTAACGGAGGTTCCGAGTTTGGTACCCGGGGTTACGTCAGCGGCTATGATGCTGAGTCGGGTGAAATGCTCTGGCGTTTCTGGACTGTGCCGGGTAACCCGGCTGACGGATTCGAAAACGAATTGATGGCTATGGCCGCCAAAACCTGGAGTGGTGAATGGTGGACCATGGGCGGTGGCGGCACGGTATGGGATTCGCTGGCCTATGACCCTGAACTGGACCTGCTATATGTCGGTGTGGGCAATGGCGCCCCGCATAACCGCGATATGCGCAGCCCAGGTGGTGGAGATAATCTGTTTTTGTCTTCGATAGTTGCTGTTCGACCAAAGACAGGTGAATACGTTTGGCATTACCAGGAGACACCCGCCGAAAGCTGGGATTATACCGCTACTCAACATATGATTTTGACGGATATCTTCTGGCAGGGAGAAATGCGCAAGGTATTGCTACAGGCGCCCAAAAACGGTTTCTTTTTTATTCTGGACAGAGAAACAGGCGAGTTATTGTCGGCCGAACCTTATGTGCCGGTAAATTGGGCCAGCCATTATGATATGAGTACGGGCAGGCCCGTTGAAACACCCAATGCGGATTATATGGACGAGCCCTTTATGTTGCGCCCCAGCGGTATTGGCGGACATAACTGGCAACCAATGGCTTACAGCCCTCGTACTGGTCTTGTTTATTTACCAGCACAAAATTTTGCCGCACCAATGGAAAAAACCCCGGTTTATGAGTTTATAGACCGGCATTGGAATCTCGGCTATGAAATGGCGGTATCACCCTTTGGCTATAGTCTGACCCAAGCGATATTACGAAAATCGACCGAGGGCTACTTATTGGCCTGGGATCCAATAACGCAGCGGGAAGTGTGGCGTGCGCCCAATAGGTCTCTGGGCAATGGTGGTGTATTGGCCACAGCAGGCGATGTAGTTTTCCAGGGTGGTACGGATAACCAGTTTTCGGCATACGATGCGCGTAGTGGAGACAAACTTTGGTCCTTCGATACTCAGCAGGGAATCATGGCCGCTCCCATTACTTATACCGTAGACGGAGAGCAATATGTCACTATCCTGGTAGGGAGGGGAGGAGGGATTATTAATATGCTGGGTCTCGATACGCTTCCTTCCACTTCTATTCGACGGGTATTGACCTTCAAAATTGATGGCGCGGATACGTTGCCGCCTATTATTGAACAGACGTGGGAAAAGCCTCCTCCGGTACCGGCTGATATAAGTGCAGAGGAAATTGAACGGGGGGCACATCTGTATCAGCGCTTTTGCGCCCGCTGCCATGGAGCGTCCGCCGTGTCTGGTGGCAGTGTGCCTGATCTGCGTCGGCTGGATTCCCATTGGTATGTGCAATTTGATGATGTGGTTCGCGGTGGTTTAATGGAGTCGTCCGGCATGCCACGTTTTGACGATGTGCTCAGCGAACAGGATGCACTGGCCGTTAAAGCCTATGTATTGCGAGAGGCCCAGCAAGACTGGGCGGTGAATCAAGACCCGGCCTGGTGGCACACGCCGCTTCGTTGGCTCCATCAAATATTTGCTTCACTGCTTGTGATGTTAATGTAAGCATGGCCTTTCGGCCAATCAACGATGAATTCAGGAAGGGTGTATGCGTGTACTGGGCAGTTTAATTACCGATATGGCTTCGGTACCTGAAGCGGCACGATTGTTGGAAGAGGGGGGCTACGATGGCGCCTTCACTGCAGAGATTAGCAATGATCCGTTTTTTCCTTTGGTGTTGGCGGCAGAGCACAGCCAACGGGTGCAGCTGATGAGTTCAATAGCGGTCGCTTTTGCCCGTAACCCGATGACCATGGCCAACCTGGCTCATGATCTCAATGCCTACTCTGAGGGGCGTTTCGTATTGGGTATCGGTTCGCAAATAAAACCCCACATTACCAAGCGTATGAGCATGCCGTGGTCTAAACCTGCGGCTCGAATGCGAGAGTTTGTTTTGGCAATGAGAGCCATCTGGGACAATTGGTATGGTGGCGTGCCATTGGATTTTCGCGGTGAATTTTACCAGCACACCTTAATGACACCGATGTTTGTGCCCAAGGAATTATCCTTTGGGCCGCCCCAGGTCAAAGTGGCGGCCGTGGGCCCTCTTATGACACAGGTGGCAGGTGAAGTCGCCGATGGCATGATCGCGCACGGTTTTACCACAGCAAAATATTTGCGAGAAGTGAGTTTGCCGGCGCTGGATAAAGGTTTGTTAAAGGCAGGCAAGAGTCGCTCGGATTTTGATATCTGTAGCCCTATTATGGTGGTATCAGGCACCACCGAAGAAGCGATGGCAGCAAATAAACAAACGGTTAAAACCCAGCTGGCGTTTTATGGTTCCACGCCCGCCTATAAACCGGTGCTGGATCTTCACGGCTGGGGTGACATACAGCCAGAGTTAAATACGATGTCCCGTGCAGGGCAATGGATGGAAATGGCTGAGCTGATAGAGGATGACATACTGAACGCTTTTGCTGTTGTCGCCGAGCCGGATAAAATTGCCACTGAACTAAATGACCGCTACGGCGGCTTGGTAGATAGCTGGCAATGCACCTATAATCATCCGGATCCGGATGTACAACTGTCTATTATCCGCCAACTACAGCAAGGCTAATTTATGGATGCCATAGAGGCACTACTAACGCGCAACTCTGCGCCCAGGCTTACTGAGCCTGCACCTAAGGGGCATGATCTGGAGTTAATGTTTCAGGCGGCTTTAAGGGCGCCTGATCATGCATGGCTGAAACCCTGGAGGTTTTTAACTATAGAGGGCGATGCCAGGCTTAAACTGGCTGATCTGATGGTAAACATTCGCCTTGCCAGCGGAAGCCTTAGTGAAGAAGATGAAACTAAACTGCGCAGTAAGGCGCTGCGAGCTCCACTTATTGTGGTTGTTATAGCCGATACCCGTGAGCACCCAAAGGTGCCCATATTAGAACAACATATATCGGCAGGCTGTGCGGCGCACAGTATGTTGATAGCCGCCCATGCGCTGGGCTACGCCGGAGTGTGGCGCACGGGAGGTCTGGCTTTTGATCGACAATTTGCTCAAGGTCTGGGTTTGACTGAAGCGCAGCATATTGTGGGTTTTTTGTATCTGGGTACCAGAGAAGGCGAGCCCAAATCTCTGCCCAAACGTGTTATCAATGATTTTGTAAAGGAGTGGAATTGATGTTCCTGCCAGAGTACGAGACGCTGAGCCTGACAGTCAGTGATCATATTGCGAGCGTTAGCCTGAATCGTCCTGATAAAGCCAATAGTATGATCCGGGCTATGTGGGATGAGTTACAGCACTGCTTTGAATGGCTGGATAGCGAGCCTGACGTGAGGGTGGTGATGTTAACCGGAGAGGGGCGGCACTTTTGTGCGGGTATAGATTTGTCGATGTTGACCGGTGCGATACCGGATGTTGATGTTGATCAGTCTCGTAAAAATGAAATGTTGCGTACGACAATAAAACGCCTGCAAGCCAACCTGACGGCGATAGAAGTCTGTCGCAAACCGGTGCTGGCGGCTATTCATGGCGCCTGTGTTGGTGGGGGCATAGATATGACCACTTGTTGCGATATGCGTTATGCAAGTAGTGATGCCTACTTTTCAATCAAAGAAGTCGATTTGGCTCTAGCCGCAGACGTAGGCACTTTGCAGCGCTTGCCGCATATTATTGGACGCGGCATGGCTAATGAGTTGGCGCTGACGGGGCGTAAGGTTCTGGCTGCTGAAGCTCTCACTATCGGATTGGTCAATCGAGTTTATGAAGATAAGGAGGCTTTGCATGATGGAGTTCGCGATTTAGCCGCACAAATTGCTTCAAAGTCGCCCTTGGCCGTGCGAGGCACCAAGGAAATGTTGCTTTATAGCCGGGATCATTCGGTTGCCGATGGTCTTAATTATGTCGCTACCTGGAATTCTGCCATGTTGAGTGCCAAGGATACCGAGAAGGCCTTCATGGCAGGGGATAGTCAGCCTGACTTCGATGCCTGATTTTTTGAGTTTCACTATAACTAACAATAGGGATATTTATGTCTAACCCTGAAATTTTACACCCCGTATTAGCAATGATTCTATTGGCCTTTGTGGTTTGGATCGTGATGTTTGTTACTCGATTGAAATTCATCGCGGCTGAAAAAATTGAATCTTGCGCCATGGATACGCCTGAGAAGCTATATAGTCTGTTACCACCTTCGGCGCTCAAGTCAGCCTACAATTTTAAAAATATGTTTGAAGTGCCAGTGCTGTTTATGGCGATGTGCTTCTATTTGTACCTGACCGGCCTGGCGGATAATACACATGTTATCTGTGCCTGGGTTTTTGTTGGTTTTCGGGTATTGCATAGCCTGGTTCACTGTAGTTCTAATAATGTAGATCATCGCTTTGCTGTGTATCTGGTTTCCTGTATTGCCTTGTGGGTTATGTTGGTTCGCGCTTTATTGGCGGCCATATAGGGTGACGGACAGACGCACGATTTTTCGTACCCCGGTACTCGCCACATTTTTCTATTGGGTCGCACGATTTTTTATGCGTTTGCGGGGCTGGAAGGTCGACGGCGTTGTACCTGCCGGTAAGTTTGTGATTATAGCAGCCCCTCATACCAGCAACTGGGATTTGCCATTGACCCTAGGTGTTATTTTCACACTGAAAGTTGATATTCGGTGGATTGGTAAAGACGCACTATTTATCGGCTGGAAGGGCCCTATTATGCGCTGGCTGGGCGGCATCGCGGTGGATCGCAGTGCTTCAAACGACATGGTTAGCCAGATGATCAGCAAGGTAAATCAGGCGGATGAGATTCTGCTCTGCATTACCCCCGAAGGAACTCGTAGCAAAGTGCGAGAGTGGAAAAGCGGTTTCTATCATATAGCCCGTGGCGCCAGTGTGCCGATACTACCTTTCTGCGTGCACGCCCAGACCAAGACAGTAGGCATTGCTGAACCGTTTGTAGCCGGGCAAGATCAAGAGGCGGATTTTGCTGCGCTAAAATCACTATATGAAGGCCATGACGGCATTAGAAAAGAATTGGGTTAAGGAGCCTCGATGTGAACAAGCGTATTATTATTACCGAATTTGGTGGCCCCGAAGTACTGGAGTTAATAGAAGACGCAGAGCTACCTATGCCTGCGGCAGGGGAAGTGCGGGTCAAGGTACTTGCCGCGGGAACCGGGTTTACCGATACCATCATTCGGCAGGGGCAATACGTTGATGTAAAAGACAAACCCCCATTTACACCCGGATATGACTGGTATGGAGTTATAGACGCATTAGGTGAGGGCGTTGATACATTGGAAATCGGTCAGCCGGTAGCGGATATGCCAGTCATTGGAGCTTATTGTCAGTATCTCTGCGTGAGTGCCAAGCAGGTGGTGCCCGCGCCCGAGGGTCTGGACCCCGCTGAAGCGGTAGCTATGGTGCTCTCATACACCACGGCTTATCAAATGCTGACCCGAGTGGCTAAAGTTAAAAAAGGCCAAAGTATTCTGGTTCATGCCGCTGGTGGGGCCGTAGGTACCGCAGTACTCGATTTGGCTAGGGCAATGGAGTTGAAGGTGTATGGCACGGCATCTGAGGCCAAACACGAGCTTGTAAAGAGCTTTGAGGCAAGCCCGATAGATTATCGTAATGAAGATTTTGTCGAGGCTATTGACCGGTATACTGAGGGGCGAGGTGTTGACGTTGTACTTGATACTATCGGTGGGGCATATTGGTCGCGCTCATATCAGTGTCTTGCCAAGGGCGGCATTTTGGTAGCCTTTGGCGCATTACAGCTGACTAACGGTCAGGAGAAGCTGCCTTCTCTGCTATTGGGTTTTGCCAAGCTGATGTTGCTATGGCGTTTACTTCCTGATGGTAAACGTTCTACTTTCTACAATATTCAGAAGGACAGGCTCAAACATCCACAAGAATTCAGTGAAGACCTGCAGAGCTTGTTTGCTATGTTAGCCGCCGGTCGAATAAAACCCGCGATTGCTGGCAGGCGTCCACTGGCCGATGCGCTGGAGGTTCATCAGTTAATCGACAGTGCCGATATCCCTGGCAAAATTGTGTTGCTGCCTAATTAGGTTTGACTACCCATTTAGGTAGTGAATACATTGTTTATTGATAAAGGATTACCTCCGTGGAAGCATTTTGTTACAACACGTATCGGTATCATTATTAGGTAACAAAAAATCTAAGGCTGCTATCAAGTTCTGTCCACATTTTCTGTGGATAACTTTGGGGGTAAGTTGTTGGGCAAGTGCTGTCAGCCTTGTGTTTCGCTTGCTACAGTTAGATTGCTTAAAAACTAACCATAATATCAAAAGGTATAAAAAACAATCACTTGGAATATGTATCGTATATTTTAGTTTAATAAATGCCGCTAACTGATTGGTTCATGTGTTTTAGCCTGAGAGATGTGAATAAAAAACTTTTTGCAAGAAAATAATAAACCTTAATTTCTCTATGGTCATGGGTTAGTAGTTGCTATCTAGATCCAATACTTTTCTACGATACGGTCAGATGTTTTTGTACTCAAGCTGAGCAGCAAGAGGCTTATTCGTCTGTTTCCATTATCGAATATTTACGAAATTTTTCTGGCCGATGACAAAGCTCGATGGAGCTAGCGGCAAAGATTGGCCATTTAGCAGAGATAACCGTTTTCGATTCTATTGGTTTAAGGCCTAGCTGGCTAATATACGACGATTTCATAAGAAAGGTGCGGCAAATGGTTGATTTTTGTATGTCATTTAACCAGTGGTGAATTAATTGTTTCTCAAGGCTAAAATCTGTTTGACATAGAACCGCAAATCCGTAGAATGCGCGCAACTGACAGGCACAAGGGTGATTAGCTCAGCTGGGAGAGCATCTGCCTTACAAGCAGAGGGTCGGCGGT